>JAEYPZ010000156.1:0-71381 GCA_023410275.1 Bacillota bacterium | reverse complement strand
TGCCTGCACCGTTCTGAATGAATATTATAAGAAATCCATACCGGAGAACGAGCTTGGCTATTTTGCCATGATATTTGCCCTGGCTATGGAAAAGCAGAACAGGGCATTGGAAAAGAAAAATGTGGTTGTTGTCTGCGTATCCGGCAAAGGCAGCTCGCAGCTTTTTCTTTACAAATACAGACAGGCATTTGGGAAATATATCGATAAAATTTTTGAATGTACCGTTTATGAATTGGAGAATTTTGATTTCTACGGTAACAATATCGATTACGTATTCACAACGGTGCCAATCCATATAAAGGTGCCTGTGCCGGTATTTGAAGTGAACTTGTTTATGGAAAGCAAGGATATTATAGCTTTCAGTGAGATGTTTGAAATGGGAAGCAGTCATTTTATCCATCATTACTACAAACAGGAATTGTTTATTCCTGCTTTATCCTGCAGGACAAAGGAAGAGGTCATAGCTGCGCTTTGCAGCCTTGCCGGCAAGTATTTTGACCTGCCGGAGAATTTTTTTGACGCAGTTATGAAACGGGAGGAAATGGGGCAGACAGATTTCGGTAATCTGATTGCAATACCTCACCCCTATAAAATCATTACGAAGGATCATTTCGTTGTTGTCGGAATTCTGGAGGAACCAATTTGGTGGGGACATAACGAGGTTCAGGTAGTGTTTTTGATTGCCCTGTCAACAGATACGGATGCCGATATAGAGAAGTTTTATCAGCTTACGACTAATTTTCTGTTTGACTCTGAAAAAATAGAAGTTTTGATTCAAAATCCTAAATTTGAAATACTGATTAACCTGTTATGCAATAGATAACGAAAGGATAAGTTACCGTATTCAAAAATTACCGCTTTGAGTACGGTAATTTTTTAGTTGGAGTTATGCGAAACAGAATGATATCATGGGAACAGATAAAGAATACTGAATGAAAGCAGCAGAAGGGAGTAACAAGCATGGAGGATTTATCAAGCGAACAGATTATTATGGAACTTATCGTCAATGGCGGTGATGGCAGAAGCAAGGCCCTGGAGGCAATTTATCTGGCAAAAAAAGGCGACTTTGAAGGCGCTATGGAAAAGCTTGACCAATGCAACCAGTCATTAAATAAAGCCCATGTTTTTCAAACAAATTTGATACAGGCGGAGGCAGGAGGTGATGGTGGGAAAGTATCTCTGTTAATGGTTCATGGGCAGGATCATTTAATGAATGCGATTACTGTCCGGGATTTGGCAATTGAAATAGTTGAATTGTATAAACAAATTAAAAAATAACTTTGGAGGTATGATTATATGAAATATATTACTTTGGTATGTGCAGCGGGCATGTCAACATCCATGCTAATGTCAAAAATGAAAGAAAGTGCAAATAAGCAGGGAATAGAAGTATTCGTAACAGCAATGTCGGAATCAAGCTTTGCATCTTATAAGGAACCTACCGATGTCCTGTTATTGGGACCCCAGGTGGGATATCTTCTGGATAAAATGAAGGCAGCCTATGAACCCAAGGGAATAAAAGTAGCGGTAGTTAACATGATGGATTATGGCATGATGAATGGAGAAAAGGTATTAAAGGAAGCGTTGGCTTTACTCAATTAACTATTTGTTTCTTATAATGTAATGAGGTATTACGAAGAAATATGTTAAAAGAATTTAGTATAACTTGATTTAATTAGGAGGAGATATTTATGAGCGGAATTATGAAGACTATGGAAAAAAGTTTTATTCCAGTAGCACACAAATTATCATCGAACAAGGTTCTGCAGTCTATTTCTAACGGATTGATGTCATTGATGGCCATAATGATGGTTGGAGCATTTGCATCAATTTTGAAAGGGCTGCCAATTGATGCATACCAAGGATTTTTAGTATCTTCGAAATTGTCAGCACTTTTCAATACGATAATTAATGTTACAACAAATATGCTTGCAGTATATGCTTCCTACTCCATTGCGAATGCTTATGTTCACCGTGAAGGCAAGGATGGAAGTCTGGCGGGATTTATAAGTTTACTAAGCTTTTTTCTAGTTACACCAATGAATATTACCGGAGAAGGCTGGGCAGCAGTTACGAATCTGCCGTTAGATTGGCTGGGAGCAAAGGGTTTATTTGCTGCAATGATTATTGCTATTGTAACTGCTAAAGTATATGTATTTATATTAAATAAAAACATTATAATTAAAATGCCGGAAGGTGTTCCTGAGTTTGTATCCAAATCCTTTGTAGCTATCATACCAGGTATTATTATTGTATGTATATTTGCATTAATTGCTTACACGGTACAATTTACTGGCTTTGGAAATGTACATCAAATTATTTATACCTTGATACAAAAGCCTCTGCAGGGAATTGGCAATACGGTTTGGGTTGCAATGCTGATTTACGTTTTAACCGGGTTATGCTGGTTTTTCGGAATACATGGAATCGCTGTTGTAGGTGTGATTCTCCCGATTCAGATGGCGGCTGATGCTGAAAATATGGCAGCTCTGGCTAAGGGTGTAGCAAATGCAAATTTACCTAATATTATAACCTTTAACTGGACAAGTGCAGTGGCAACCTGCGGAGGTGCCGGAGCTACCCTGGGTTTGGTAATCTGGCTGGCGTTCCGAGCAAAGTCAAAGCAATACAGTACCTTGGGAAAAATGGCTATTATTCCTTCGCTTTTCAATATAAATGAACCGGTTGTATTTGGTATACCATGTGTACTTAATCCGATTTTAGTTATCCCTTTTATATTTACACCTGTATTATTATTAGGATTAGCCTATGTTTTAGTAACATTAGGTATCCTGCCAAAATCAAATGGTGTAGGTGCACCAATGGGAACCCCAATAATAATACAAGGTCTTTTTAATGGAGGATGGAGACTTGCATTATATCAATTAGTTTCCATATTTATTTCTTTAGGAATCTACTATCCATTCTTTAAAATATTAGATAAAAATGCTCTTGAAACAGAAAAATTAGCGGAAGCTTCTGCAGTGGCAGAAGATGCCAGGGTATAATAATTATTATAAAAGGTGGAGTAAGCTCCATCTTTTATATGTTTAAAATAAAATTATGTCAAAATTCAAGCAGGAAATTCAAGCAGGAAATTCAAGCAGGATAGAAGATACAAATATTGAGAATTAATAATGATGAAAGAAGCAAAGAAATGAAACAAAGCTTTCTATATAAATAAACAATATTGGTATAAGAATTTGTATACCATATAAATTTCTGGTTAAAAACTGCTTGAAATGATTTATATAAGTGAATTTTCACTAAACATGAAATCCATTTGGAAAGAAGGATTAGAATAATAAGATGGTCGATAGGATTAACAAAGAATTTTTTATTGGTTCTGCTACATCAGCATTTCAAGTTGAAGGAAATAATATTAATTCAGATACATGGCTGGAAGAAAGAGCTTATAAGTCCAATTATGCAGACTACTCAGGAGATGCAGTTAATCATTATGATCTCTATGAACAGGATATTAAGTTAATGTCAGATTTAGGCCTGAAAGCATATAGGTTTTCCATAGAGTGGGCAAGAATAGAGCCTGCAGAAAATTGTTTTTCTGATGCCGCTGTTAACCATTACCTGAATGTTTTAAAGTCTTGCGAGAAATATAATATAATTCCAATTGTAACACTGCATCATTTTACATCACCAATTTGGTTTATTAAATTAGGTGGATGGGGAAATGCTAATGCGCCTCAGCTATTCCAGCGGTATGCAGGTTATGTTATGGAGAGGCTTGGGAAAATGATCCCCTATGTAGTAACTATAAATGAAATGAATATGCCCTTGGCGTTAAAAAATTTACACAGTAAATTGAACAATATTCCTCCTATTGGTGTAAATATTGATAAATGGGAGCCTTCTGAAACACAAAATTATGTGGCGAAAAGCTTTGGTATAGATGCAAAAAAATATGTTCCATTTTTGATTGCTTCAACAGAGGAAAATCTGGAGATTATAAAAAGATCACATGTGCTTGCACGAAGTAAAATAAGAGAAGTTTCACCTAATACGAAAGTGGGAGCCTCATTTGCTCTGTCAGACATGCAGTATATAAATGAAGGAAGGGAATTTGCTGAGAAAAAATGGAGTGTGCATTTTAGAACATTTTTGGAAGAAATAAGGAAGGACGATTTTATAGGTGTTCAAACTTACACAAGAGAAGTTTTTGATACGAATGGAATAAAAGCTGCTTGTGATAGAAAGACACAAACAGGCTATGAGTATTATCCAAAGGCTATACAAGGTGTGCTGGAAAAAATTTCGGAGGAAGTTAAGATTCCGGTTCTGATAACTGAGAATGGTATAGCTACTGATAAGGATGAAGAAAGAATTAGTTACATCACAGAAGCACTTTATTCCGTAAGGGAGTGTATTAAAAAAGGAATTGATGTAATTGGTTATTTGTATTGGTCAACATTTGATAATTATGAATGGCAGCAAGGTTACGCTAAGACATTTGGTATCATTGCTGTAGACAGAAATACACAGAAGAGAATGGTGAAACCAAGCGGGCGGTATTTGGGAGAATTAGCAAAAAACTTTAAACTTTAAACGGATAAAAGCAGGAGGAAAAAGATGAAACAAACATTTCCTGAAAATTTTTTATGGGGTGGTGCTTTAGCTGCCCATCAATGTGAAGGAGCATATCTGGAGGATGGTAAGGGTTTGTGTATTGCAGATACGTTAATTTGCGGAAGTGCAATGGAACGATTGTTTACCATTGAAACAAAGGTGAAAGATGGGGTATACTATCCAAGTCACGAAGCAATTGATTTTTATCATGAATATAAAAATGATGTTAAGCTATTTGCGGAAATGGGTTTTAAGGTGCTGCGTACCAGTATCGCCTGGTCGAGAATATTTCCCAATGGCGATGAGGAAGCACCCAATGAAAAAGGGCTGCAGTTTTATGATGCTTTATTTGATGAATTATTAAGCCACAATATCCAGCCGGTGATAACTCTTTCTCATTATGAAATGCCAATGCATTTATTAGAAAAATACGGCGGATGGGTAAACAGAAAGCTGGTTTCCTTTTATACAAATTATGCAAAAACCGTATTTTTACGCTATAAGGACAAGGTAAAATATTGGCTGGTCTTTAATGAAATCAATATTATTAAGGTAATGCCCTATCTGGCAGGAGGAATGCTGATTAATTATGACGATTCCCAGTTTTTGCAGAAGGTATACCAGGGTGCGCATCATCAATTCGTGGCAAGCAGTCTTGCAGTGAAAGCCTGCCATGAAATCATACCGGATGCCAAAATCGGTATGATGCTGGCCAGTGCCCTTTCTTATCCCAAAACCTGCAAGCCGGAGGATGTATGGAGAAATATAGAAAATGAGCGTAACTCCTTATTCTTTTCTGATGTTCAGATGAGAGGGTATTATCCCGCTTATATTCAGCGGTATTTTTCAGAGAATAATATATGTATTGATACCGAAAAGGAAGATTTCGAACTAATAAAAGAAAATACCTGTGATTTCCTGGCGTTCAGCTATTATATGTCATCCGTCATATCCTCTGAGCGCCAAGCGGATAAGGTGACCGGAAACTTCTCCATGGGTGATAAGAACCCTTACCTTGAAACCAGTGAATGGGGCTGGCAGATTGATCCGGCAGGGCTGCGAATATATCTGAATATGTTATATGACAGATATCAAAAGCCGTTATTCATAGTCGAAAATGGATTAGGTGCGGCTGATTCCGTAGATAACGGAAGGATTCAGGATGATTACCGTATTGAATATTTAAAGCAGCACATTCTTGCAATAAAGGAAGCGATAAAGGATGGCGTTGAAGTAATGGGTTATACTCCCTGGGGCTGTATCGATTTGGTAAGCTGCTCCACCGGTGAAATGAAAAAGCGGTATGGATTTATTTATGTAGATAAAGACAATGAAGGGAATGGAACATTGAAAAGGATACCGAAAAAATCCTTTCAATGGTATCAAAAAGTGATTCGTTCCAATGGAGAAGATTTGGAAAATATAAAATAATAAATGAGAGGAGAATTAGAATGAAAGCAGTAACTGTCGTTGTAGTAAACGAAATAGGAATCCATGCAAGGCCGGCAAGCCTTTTGGTGAATTTGATAAAGGGATATTCCTGTGATATAGAGGTTTATAAAAATGGTAACGAGGATAATAAACACCAGCCCAAAAGTATTTTATCGTTAATGGCCTTAGGTGCAAAAAAAAATGATGAGCTGACCTTTATTGCAAATGGCGAAGATGAAGACACGGCTATCAGCGCAATTGAAGCATTCGTAAAAAGCGGCTGCGGTGAATAGGAATCATGAAAGGAACACCTATTCCACCCAAATTGCAGCAGGTAAGTTTTTATTATAATCTGCAGTATTAAAATGAATAGAGCATACCGGCAGGAGAGTTGAAGCCGGCATGTAAAAATATATGCCCTGTTCCATAAATGACAGGGCATTATTTATGATATTAGAAGGGAGGTGCTTCAAATAATAATGGGAAATAGACCAGGCAGTTTTCAAGAAAATATATGGACTAAGAATTTCAGCCTGATGATGGTGGTCGCTTTTCTGATGGGGGTGGCAAATAATATGTTTGTGGGTACTCTGCCCTTATATGTTATGCATCATGGCGGGGATAGTTCTTTGTCTGGAATTGTCATGAGTGTTTTTACCCTTTCTGCGCTTTGCTGCCGCCATTTTTGGGGGAGGATGTTAGATAAAGAGGGCAGAAAAAAGGTGCTTGTTATAGGCGGTATTATCTTCACTCTCATTTCAGTTGTATACAATTTTGCTACTACAGTTGTTTTGATAATTACAATCAGGCTCATACATGGAATTGGTTACGGAGCACACTCCACTGCTTCCGGAACCATTGTTTCGGATGTGATACCAAAATCCAGATTATCTGAGGGAATTGGCTATTATGGAATTTCAAGCACCCTTGCCACTGCCGTCGGACCTGCATTGGGTCTGTATATTTCCGAGAATTACAGCTTTGCTATGCTTTTTAATACTATTTGCTTATTGAGCATTTTTAGCTTGATTGGTTCATTTTTTATCAATTATGAAAAAACCATTGAAAATGAAGTACCCTCATTTGATAATGCGGCTGATACCCCAGCCTTGGGTAAAATGGAAGTTAAAGCAGCTAAAACCGGAAGATTTATTGAGCCGTCTGCGGTGCCGGCCTCTATTGTCACCATGTTTGTTACAATCAGTATGAGCGGAATTTTTTCATTCCTGTCCGCATTCGGTATGGCAAGAGGTATCAGCAATATAGGAATGTTTTTTACGGTATATGCCTGTGCAATTTTAGCTGCAAGATTAATTATAGGCAAATTGTCCCGCCGAATGGAAACCACAAGACTTTTGCTGACGGCCATGTTATTAGCATTCCTTGCCTTGATTTTCCTGTCTTTCGCCCCGTCTCTGCCTTTTGTTTTATTTTCCGCTGTGCTTTACGGGTTTGGTATGGGAATAATCTTACCTGTTATGAATTCCATATTGATAAGGCAGTGCCCTGCCGATAAAAGAGGTGCGGCGAATGCCACCTACTACTCTGCCATGGATATAGGTTTTACTCTGGGTCCCGTTGTATTTGGTGTAATATTGGAATTTACGGGGTTTACAATGGTATATATCGCTTCTGCCATAACTATATTGTTTTCCCTTTTATCGTATATGTCACTTGTAAGAGTAAAACTTGGGGAAGGCAGCTGATATTCCGGTTTACAGCATCAAAAGCGTGACGATTTTAACGCTATGATCGAGTTGGGTTCCATATTTTTTCGAAAATAGGACGGCGTAACGCCGTATCTTTGCTTAAACAGCCGGGTAAAATAGCGGTAATCCTCATATCCGTACAGAAGGGCGGTTTCGCTGATGCTGGCAGCCGGCTGGGTATGCAGATATCTTGCAATACAATCAAGCCGCAGTGCATTGATGTAATCTATGGGAGTACTGCCAAACTCTTTTTTAAACCTGGATATAAAATAATTCTTTTGCAGATGCATAAGATCAGCAAGTTCCTGCACCAGGATTTTCTCTGTAATGTGTTCCCGGATATAACTGCTTAAGGTTGAGTAAAAATTGCTCTTGGTTTCCCTTAATAGAAGCTGAAAATTGATTTTGCTGAAAAATTCATAACACAGTTTTGTTAGCAGATATATTTGTTCAATTGCTGCCAGCATAGAAGGAGTCTGATAGGTCTGGATCAGCTGGTCAAACAAAGAAACCATAATATCCGGGTCAGGGCGGCAAAATAACGTGTCGGGGTGATAGCAAAAATGCCAGATGTCGGAAGGGTTTATGGAAAAATGACACCAGTATTTAAAAACAGGATGTTCCGGATTATGACTGTAGCTGTGTTTAACACCGGCGGGAATCAGGTAAAGCTCTCCTTTTTGGGGATGAAAAGTGTTTTGCTGGATGGTAAGAGTGGCTTCTCCGTCTTGAAAATAATAGAACTTGTGGTAATTATAGCTGCAATTAGTTTCTCCCCAATTCTGTGCACACACGTTTAGGCTGGCTATAAGCAGGCGGGGATTAAACTGTTGAAAATAGGTAGAATAATAGGAATTCATAATGCTCTCCTTTTACATACATATTATAAGGATACTATAATATAGTATAATAATATTGTCCACATATTTATTAACATTCGCCATTCATATCGATTTTTTTAATGATATAATAAAAAATATCAAGAAGAAGGAGGAGTGTTAATCAATGAATGTTAATATGCATTCAAAATTTGAAGCAAATTTTGAATCACTGAAAAAATATGAATGTCCGGAATGGTTTAGAAATGTGAAATTTGGTATCTGGAGTCACTGGGGACCCCAGAGTGTTCCAATGTGCGGCGACTGGTATGCAAGAAATATGTATGTACAGGGTACGGAACAATACAATTATCATGTTAGACACTACGGACATCCCTCAAAATTCGGATATCTGGATATATGTAAGCTCTGGAAGGCCGAAAAATTTAACCCGGATGAGCTGATGGAATTATATTATAATGCAGGTGCCAGATACTTTGTGGCACAGGCAATGCACCATGATAATTTTTTTAATTATCCTTCAAAAGTAAACCGGTATAATTCAGTTAATATCGGTCCGGGCAAGGATATCTGCGGAATGTGGAAAGCAGCGGCCGACCGGTATCATATGCCCTTTGGGCTGACGGAGCATCTGGGAGCTTCCTTTTCCTGGTGGCAGACCAATAAGGGGGCAGATACCTACGGACCATACAAAGATGTGCCCTATGATGGTAATAACCCGGAATATGCAGACTTTTATCATAAAAATCAGGAGCATATCCTGCCTGAGGGCAAAATGGCACAATGGCTGACGGGCAATAAGAAATTTCATCAATACTGGCTGGATACCATAAAAGAGTTAACAGATTTGTATCACCCTGATTTAATCTACTCCGACAGCGGGCTGCCCTTTGAAGAGGAAGGTTACCAGCCGGGATTGGAGGCAGTAGCTTACCTGTACAATGATTCCATCAATTTGCATGGTAAAAACCAGGCAGTATATAACCAAAAAAACAGGAAGGAAGAAATCTACAGGGTAGGAGTTCTGGATATTGAAAAAAGCCAGCTGGATGATATCCAGGAGAGGCCGTGGCAGACAGATACCTGTATCGGTAACTGGTTCTACGACGCGAAGCAAAAGTATAAACGGCCGGATCAGATTATTGAAATGCTGGTGGACATTATTTCCAAGAATGGTACCATGCTGTTAAATGTACTCCAGCGGCCGGACGGAACCATTGATGAGGAAACCAGGTTCATCCTTGAAGAGTTGGCAAAATGGTTTAGAATTTGCTCAGAAGCAGTTTATGATACCAGACCCTTCAGGGTATTTGGAGAAGGCGATACGAGAGTTCTGATTGAGGGCTTCCGGGAAGAGAAGACCGAGTGGAATTCTTCTGATTACCGTTTCACTGCAAAGGAAGGCGTCCTGTATGCATTTCTTATGAAGGCTCCCGATAGTAGAGTGGCTGTTATTAATACACTTACATCCGAGGAAAAGGTTTCCTCCGTATCATTATTAGGTTATGGTCCCGTAGATTACGCGCAGAATTATGGGGTTCTAACAGTTAAACTTCCGGAAAAGCTGCCGACTGAATATATTAATTGTTTAAAAATAAACAGTAAACTTGGCAATATTTGAACAGTAATCAGCAAGATATAGCGAGATAAATCAGTATGGCCCCGATATACTTATATCGTATTTCTGCTCGTATTCCTTTCCGGAGACGCCTTGGCGGCAGCTTTATAGAGGAGCAGTGAAAATACACTAAATGGCATAGGCAGATACAGGAAAATGCCGTATGTAAAAGAATAAAAATCTATCAGTATGAACAGGGGGAATACTATGGAATTTTGTAATCCTATTTTAAGCGGTTTTTACCCGGATCCATCCATTTGTGAAGCAGAAGGAAAATACTATCTTGTAAATTCGACCTTTGCGTATTTTCCGGGAATACCGGTTTTTGAAAGTACGGATATGGTCCATTGGAAGCAGATCGGGAACGTTATTGACCGGCCGGAGCAGTTGGACTTAAACGGACTGGAAACCTCCCAGGGTGTGTTTGCTCCGACAATTCGGTACTGGAACGGAACCTTTTATGTTATTAATACAAATGTTCCGAAACAGGGTAACTTTTTTGTTACTGCGAAAGATCCAAGGGGACCGTGGTCGGATCCGGTTTTTCTTAAAAACTGTCCGGGCATTGATCCAAGCCTGTTTTTTGATACCGACGGAAAATGCTATTATATCGGGACAAGAGAAAATTCACTGGGAAGCAGATACTATGGTGACAATGAAATCTGGCTTCGTGAGCTGGATCTTAAAACAGGAGAACTGATCGGAGAAGATTCTGTTCTGTGGAACAGTGCCCTTAAGGATGCGGTATGGCCGGAGGGACCTCACGTTTATCACATAGGTGAGTGGTATTATGTTATGATTGCAGAGGGCGGTACCGGGGATGACCATGCAATTACCATAGCCAGAAGCCGGAATTTACGAGGGCCCTATGAGGGCTGCCGTAAAAACCCGATTATTACCCATCGGCATCTTGGCGGGAAATTTCCCATTGTATATGTTGGACATGGGGATTTGGTCCAATATAAAGACGGAAGCTGGTATATGATATTGCTGGCCTCCAGACCTTGTGAGGGATATATCGGTCTTGGAAGGGAAACATTTTTGGCAAAGGTAGAGTGGGAAGAAGAGTGGCCGGTTGTAAATCCGGGGCTTGGACGCCTGGCTATGGAAGGTGACCCTGGAATCCTGCCGCAAAAATACAGCCATTCCTATGAAGAGGATTTTGCCGCAGGAGTAATACCGCTTGACATGATGACGCTCCGTACTCCTGTCGATGGCTTTATCTATGGAGGAATAAACCGTTCCGGTTTTCTTTCCTTTCACAACAATAAACTTTGGATTCACTGTAAAAAAGAAACCCTTTCAGAACGGGAGAATGGGGCATATTTGGCAATACGCCAGAAATCCTACCATTACCAGACGGAGCTATGTCTTAAGCTGCAGCCTGACCAGGCAGAGGATTCGGCAGGGATAGCTGTTTTGCAGAATCAGGACAATTATCTGGCGGTTGCTGTATCCGCTATCAATAAGATAAGTCATGAAATGGCCGTTAAGGTTATTAAACATTGTAAGGGAAAGTCAGAGCTTCTTGCACAGGCTGCCATAACCATGTCAGAGGAGGATAAGATTACAATCTTTCTGGAACAGAAGGCTCAAAAGCTGGCGATTAGGTATGAAACAGCTGGTAATACAGGAATGCTGCAAAAGGATATGGATACCAGTTATCTCAGTACAAATTGTGCAGGAGGTTTTGTGGGTAATACCATAGGTATCTATGCATCCGGCCAAGGCCAGCCATCGGAGGGCACAGCGGAGATTTACCGGTTCCATTATACCGATTTGTAGATTTTCAAATATAGGTGATAAATAAAGTGGCTGTTGCAAAAGGAAGCTCTGGAGAGTATAACTTGCCATAATGCACTGTTTGACAGACAGATGATATGATTTGTATGCTATAAGCGAACATATTATGTACGATTTTAGCATACAAATCATGCCAGATGTCGGTCAACCGGTGTGTGTGGCAAGTTATACTCTCCAGAGCTTCCTTTTGCAACAGCCACTTAATTTATCAAAGAGGAAATATGAGGGGAGTTTCGGCTGTTCTGTGGTTATTCGAATGGATCAGGCGGTAACCGGTAGGGGTACAGTTTACGGTTTTTTTAAATATGCGGTTAAAGGTGGATATCGTGGAGAAGCCGGATTGAAAGGCAATTTCCGTTATAGAAAGCTCCGGCCGGGAGAGTAAATCCTGGGCTACTTTTATGCGTTTGCTGCAAAGATAGTCATAAAAGGTAGTATCGGTATACTGTTTAAAAAGTCTTGTAAAATGATATTTTGAAAATCCGGCCGATTTCGCCACACTTTCCAGCGTGAGATTATCCATATAGTGGTTATCAATATAATCAAGTACCGCATTAAATTTCTCTATGTATTCCTTCTGTTTATTCGGCCTGACATATGGATTTATAAAATCTGATTCATAATGGTTGCGCCCGAGCTTTACATAAAAATCGATAATCATTGAATAAATCGCTAATTCTCTGAAATTATTGGAATTAAAATATTCATTTCTAATCTTCAGGAGAAGATTATACTCTTCATCATATAATCTGGGAAAAGCTTCTGAAGTTATCAGTATCGGTTGATTTAATACCGGGTGAAGTGAGGAATAACCCTTCAGCCTGGATAAGAGTGAAATGTCAAAAAGATAAATAAAGCGTGCTCCCCTCGGCGGTGCAATCAGCTCATGTAGTTCTCTGGGCGGAATCACCAGAATATCACCTATATTAAGGTGATAACATAGTTTACCGGCCCTGACGGTATATGAGTTCGCAACAGGAAGAATAATTTCTGCTGCTGTGTGCCAATGATTTTCAAAATTTACCGATAAATCATTATACCAGATTCTTACGGTCGAGCCGTCAAGATAATCAACGATCTCGCAGTTCCCCTCAAGCTCTCTTGAAAAATCATTTTGAAACAAAGGCTGATAGAACATCCGGGTCTCTAAGGAATTGTTTTCTTCATTCATAATAACCTCCATCTGCCGCTTCGGCAGTATTCAAAGCCTGGTTGAAAAGCACACTCCGTGCTTTTTTTTGATTGAATTATTGGCAGTAAATGGAACTGACGCTTAAAAAAATGTTACTAAAAAGATTACTATTCAGCCATAGATACTGCGAGGCATTTTCTGTGAGAAGCAGGCGGAAGTCACAGAAAACCTGATTTTAGCACAAATGAAATTAGGCAGAATGCATAAATTCTGTGTATGAAAGGTCGCTATGAAGCCGTAAGGCAGGATAGTAACCTAAAAGCTATCTAATAGTATCATAATCAATTTTATTAGTAAATATGCACAAAATAATTACTGTAATTGTCGTTAAATTAGGCAATTATTGCATAGAAAAAAGCAATATGTAATAAGCGGGGAGTAAAAGATTAGGTTAAGATACTTATAGAAAATGCTTCTAAAAAAATCTTAATTTTTACACTAAAGTGAGGATGGATATGAAAATCAGAAACAGTAAGCTCCGTAATGCAATGGTTGTTACGGGAATTATCCTGGCCCTTTTTCTGCTCTTAAAAGTAAAAGGCCAGGATACGGTGAATTACCGGGAGAAGTATGAGGGGGAGAATCTTACTGCTGATGCCGGAGGCATCGAAAGAAGCAATACCTATGCCCGGTATTTACAAAAATACAAGGATGCCGGGTACGCTGCGGAAGATGTACGGGTTGCTATCTTTGATGATATTGCGGAAAGCGGGGATACCAAAATATATGAGAATTATGAAGGGGCGGTAAGAGCGCTGTATACCGGAGAGAATGCGGCAGTAACATGGAAGGTGACTGTTCCGGAAGAGGGTTTTTATAATTTGTATCTTGAATACATAAACGTAAAATCCCGGGGAGTAAACGCTGAAAGGGCTTTATACATTAACGGGAAAATTCCTTTTTCGGGAGCAGATACCCTGGAGTTTACAAGACTCTGGACAGACGAGGGCGGAGCAAAGATTGACAATCAGGGAAATGAGATACGGCCTGCCCAAGTAGAAGTATACCACTGGCAGGGAAGTTATTGCAAGGACAGTATGGGTTATATTACCGAACCGTATCGGTTTTATCTGAAATCCGGCGAAAATACCCTTACCCTGAAAACTGTCAATGAACCTTTGGTAATAAAAGAAATGACACTGAAAGCGGTTAAAGAGCAAATCAGCTACAAGCAATATATAAAGGGAGCGCCGGAAACAGAAATGAGCGGGAAAGCAAGGCAGTACGTACAAAAGCTGCAGGGGGAGGAGAGCTGTCTGCGCTCTGATCCGTCGCTTTATCCCAAGTATGACAGGGCTTCTTATACAACAGAACCCTACAGTATAACAAAAACAGTTTTAAATTATATAGGAGGAGAATCCTGGAGCAATCCCGGACAATGGATTGAATGGAAGTTTGAAGTGCCGGAGGACGGGTATTATTGCATAACCGTCAAAGGGAGGCAGAATTATCAGCGTGGAAGCATATCCTGCAGGACACTCTATATAGATAATAAAATCCCATTTGCTGAGGTTTCCGCCATAGGATTTTCCTACAGCAATGAATGGAACACACTAACCTTAAGTGATACGGATGGGAATCCTTACCGGTTTTACCTGACGGCGGGCAGTCATACCCTCCGGCTGGAAGCTACCCTTGGCGGTATTGGTGAGAGCCTGAATTCCCTGGAAGACAGTGTTTACCGTCTCAATGAAGCGTACCGGCGTATTCTCGTCCTCACCGGGGCCTCACCGGATGAATTCCGTGACTATAATCTACAGAAGGTATATCCGGAAGTAATCAATGCAATGGGCCTGGAAAGTAAACGTTTATATAAAATCGTAGATGACGTAGTGACTTATGCCGGGCAGAAGTCGGATAAAATTGCCAGTGCCCAGACTTTGGCAATACAGCTTGAAAAGTTTAATAAAAATCCGGATAAGATTACATTGGGCCTGACCTCTTTTAAGGATAATATTACTGCCCTGGGAGCATCCCTCCTTAGTATGAGCCAGACCAAGCTGGATATTGATTATCTGATAGTAAGCGGCACGGATGCACCCATAGAATATAAGAAAGAAACTTTTTTGGGCAAAGCATGGCATGAAATCAAGTCTTTTGCCGCAACTTTCTTTGTGGATTACAATGCGGTGGGGGATGTTTATGACAATAAGGACGAAGAGGTGGTAAAAGTATGGCTGGCCAGCGGACGTGACCAGGGAACCATATTAAAGACAATGGTTGATGATACCTTTGTTCCAAAGACAGGTATTAAGGTCAATGTTGAAATAGTGAATCCGTCCGCGCTGCTGAGTGCGGTTGTTGCCGGCAGGGGACCGGATGTTGCACTAACCATAGATTCTGCGCAGCCAGTAAATTATGCATTGCGTAATGCGGTGGAAGACCTGACGCAATTTGATGATTTCAAGGATGTAATGAGCCGGTTTTATGAAAGTGCATATAAATCTTATGAGTTTGAAGGCGGTGTATATGCCATACCGGAAACTCAGTCATATAATGTACTTTTTTACCGCAAAGATATCATGAAAGAGCTGGGGCTTTCGATACCCGGTACATGGACGGATTTAATAGACATACTTCCCACGCTGCAGGGCAATAATATGAGCGTTGGCATACCAACGGTAGGAAATGCCTTATCTCCGAATCTTACCCTGCTATACTCCCTGCTCTATCAAAACGGCGGAACAATATATGACGATGCGGGTATGACCACAACAATTTCAAGTGAAGCCGGCTTGGCTGCATTTTCCCTTTATACGAAGCTGTATACGGATTACAGCCTGCCCCTTGAGTATGACTTTGTAAGCCGCTTCCGCTCTGGTGAAATGCCCCTTGGTATTGCTGATTATACCACCTATAATACTCTGGTTGTCAGTGCCCCTGAAATCAGAGGACTATGGGATTTCACACGGATGCCGGGTACGGAAAGGGAAGATGAAAACGGTAGGTCTTACATCGACCGTTCCGTACAATCGGCCGGAAACTGCTGCATGATGATAAAAACGAAGGACGGGAAAAAAAAGCAGAATACCTGGGAATTTATGAAGTGGTGGACCGGTGCGGAAACCCAGGTTCGTTACGGACGTGAACTGGAAAGTCTGATGGGTGCTTCCGCACGGTATGCAACGGCAAATAGGAAAGCGTTTGAACAGCTGTCCTGGAGTGCGGAACAGATAGAAGTTTTAGAGGAACAATGGAAGTGGACGGTAGGATTTCGTGAGGTTGCAGGCGGGTATTATACTGGCCGGCACATAACAAATGCTTCCAGAAAGGTCATTTACAGCCAGGAGGATCCCAGAGAAACTCTGTTGGATTACACAAGAATCATTGATGAGGAAATTACGAAAAAGCGGGCTGAATTTGATTTGCCGATAAATTAAATTAAATTACCGTTATTTTCTTATTATAATTGACAGATTGGAGAAAATACAATGGCAGTATTTATAAAAAAATATTTTTACATAAAAAAGAGAAACCTGATTGAGGGCTGGAAAAAAGCAAAACGTATGAAGGAGTGCTATTTATTTCTGCTTCCCTATGCAGTACTCTTTATCGTGTTTTATATATTGCCGGTAATTACATCAATTATTTACAGCTTTACCTATTACAATATTTTGGAACCGCCTAAATTTATTGGTATAAGAAATTACATCAATTTGATACTCCAGGATGATGTGTTTATAACAGCGGTGAAAAATACTTTTTTAATAGCTGCAATTACCGGTCCTGTCGGCTATATCGCTTCCTTTGTGTTTGCATGGTTTATTAATGAATTGCCAAGATGGATACGGACACTGGCGGTCATCTTCTTTTATGCGCCGTCGATTGCCGGAAATGTATATTATATCTTTGGAATCATATTCCGGGGGGATGCTTACGGCTATGCGAATGCAATATTAATGAGACTTGGATTAATCAACGGACCAATTTTATGGTTTACAAATACCCAATATATTCTGCCCATTATTATGATAGTTATTTTATGGATGAGTATGGGAACGGGATTTCTTGCCTTCGTTGCAGGATTCCAGGGAATTGACCAATCCCAGTATGAAGCCGGATATGTAGATGGAGTTAGAAACCGCTGGCAGGAATTGTGGTATATTACTTTACCTAATATGAAGCCGATGCTTATGTTTGGTGCAGTCATGTCCATAACAAGCGCATTTGGTGTATGTGATGTGACTATGGCTCTTGCAGGGTACCCGTCCACCGACAATGCGGCAAGAACAGTTGCAGAGCATCTGTATGATTATGGGTTTTCCCGATTTGAGATGGGGTATGCTTCTGCAATTGCAACTATTCTTTTCCTGACCATGATTTTATGCAACAAATTAATTCAGACATTCTTAAAAAGAGTAGGTACCTGATATGAGAAGAGAAAAATCAAATAAGTATAAGAATATACAATTCAAATTAAAAAGGAGAAAACCCAACCGTTCCAGGACGGTAGATTTTATTATTTACTTTTTTCTGGTAATCATTGCCCTGCTTATGGTATTTCCGCTGGTGTTTGCAATCAGCAGTTCGCTGAAGCCATTGGATGAATTATTTCTGTTCCCTCCAAAGCTGTTTGCAAGAAATCCGACACTGGATAACTTTACGGATTTGTTTGTAAATATGAGCAAATCGTGGGTAGCATTTTCAAGATATATATTCAATACGGTTTTTATTACAGTTGTTGGTACCGTAGGGCATTTAATCATTGCTTCCATGGGGGCTTTTGTACTCAGCAAGTATGATTTTCCGGGAGGCAGGATTTTCTTCCGGATAGCGGTAGTTGCCCTTATGTTCAACGGCTATGCAACTGCCATACCAAATTATCTGATTATAAGCCGGCTTGGCTGGATTGATTCTTACCTGGCGGTTATCATTCCGGCTTTCGCGGCTCCCATGGGCTTGTTTCTTATGAAGCAGTATATGGAAGGGGTACCGGTTTCTCTCATAGAAGCTGCCAGAATTGACGGTGCGGGTATATGGAGGATATTCAGCAAAATTGTTATGCCAAATGTAAAACCGGCCTGGCTGACCCTGACTATTTTCTCCGTGCAGAGCTTATGGAATAACCAGGCCGCAACTTACATCTATTCCGAGGAAAAAAAGACGCTGACTTATGCACTGGCACAGGTACAAAGCGGCGGCATCGCACGAACCGGCCAGGCGGCAGCGGTATCGGTAATAATGATGATAGTTCCTGTCATGGTGTTCATTATATCACAAAGCCAGATTCTGGAGACTATGGCAACTTCCGGCATCAAGGAGTAGAGATAAAATCGGTATAAAAGATAAGGATTGGAGTCGACATGAGAAAATTTTTGATGGGGCTGTTTGCAGCCATAATCAGTTTATGTATATTTACTTCACCGATTGTGGCCTTGGCCGGTAACGGGTATACCTATACATATGACTATTGGGGGGATGAACAAGATTCACCGGATGCATATCGCATATTGGAGGTAATAACCTATTCAGAACTGGGATTAGACAGGAAATTATCCAATCCACAGGGGATATTTATCCGTAAGGATATGATTTATGTATGCGATACCGGTAATAACCGTATTATCCAGATTAAACGACAGGGGGATGAATTCCTTCCGGTTCGGGTAATAGACCGTTTTTTCGGAGAAACGGATATCAATACCTTTTCGGGACCAAGCGATATCTATGTTTCTGACAATGAGGATATGTATATCTGTGATACGGAGAATAACCGGATTGTGAAACTGGATAAAGACCTGAAGTTACTATCGGTCCTTACCAAGCCGGAAGATGTTACCTTTGACCAAAGTCTGTCCTATTTTCCCGTAAAGGTTGTTGCGGATGAGTCAGGAAGAGCATTTGTGCTGGCTAAAAATGTGAATAAGGGTATTATTAAATACGAAAATGACGGAACTTTTACCGGCTTCATTGGAGCCAATGAAGTAAAGTATACCTGGTATGAATATGTATGGAGAAAGCTTTCCACACAGGAGCAGAAAGCAAAACAGGCTTCCTTTGTACCCACAGAGTACAGTAACCTGTGTATTGACAGGGAAGGCTTCCTGTATACGGTTACGGCAACTTTCTCAACAGAGGAATTGAAAACAGACCAGGCAAAGCCCATCAGAAAGCTGAATACGACCGGTAAGGACATTCTAATAAAAAACGGAAATTATCCCCCTATCGGAGATTTGCAGTGGTCCACGGTAGTAAATTTTGACGGCCCCTCCAGAATGTCCGATATTACAGCTATGGATAATGAGGTGTATTTTGCTCTTGACAGGGTAAGAGGCCGTATATTTGGATATGACAGCCAGGGAAATCTTTTGTTTGCTTTTGGCGGCTCAGGAAATATGAAGGGCTATTTCCTGACACCCTCGGCCATTGAACATATGGGAACGGATCTTTTGGTGCTGGATTCCACAGATTGTTCTATAACCGTTTTTACGCCTACGGAATACGGAAGCCTGCTCTATAAGGCTATTGATGAGTATATGGCAGGAGATTATGACGCTTCCGCAGCTGCCTGGTCAAAAGTGTTAGAATACAATGGAAATTACGACCAGGCTTATATCGGACTGGGAAGAGCGCTGCTCAGAAAGGGAGAATATAAGCAGGCCATGGAATATTTTAAACTTACCTGGAATGCGTCCAATTATTCTAAGGCATTTAAACTGTACCGGAAGCAGTGGGTAGAGGAACATATCGGAATTATCTTCCTGACGGCGGCAGTTGTACTGGTTATCCCTCTTACCCTCGGCAGGTATAAAAGGATAAGACAGGAGGTTGAAAAGGCATGAGGATTTTGACAATTCCGAAAGCGGTACTGGCTGATAAGACAATCCATATCCATTTTTTGAAGACATTACGGTATTCCCTTTATATCATCACCCATCCTCTTGATGGATTCTGGGATTTGACCCATGAAAAAAGAGGTTCCATTGCTGCTGCAAATTTTATAGTTCTCATGACGGTGTTAACGAAAATCTGGGAAATTCGATTTACCGGCTTTTTATTCTCGCAGGTGTATTGGCCTAATGTAAAAATTTATATGCTGGCAGCAGGTGTGTTGTTTCCTATTATATTGTGGTGTGTGGGAAATTGGGGACTTACAACCTTATTTGACGGCAAAGGTACTTTAAAGAATATTTATATGGGTACGGCTTATGCTTTGACACCCTATGTACTGATCCGCATTCCGCTGATTTTTTTCAGTAATATTGTAACAGCAGATGAGGGAGCATTTTATGTATTTTTTTACAAGTTCGTTACATTTTGGGTCGGAGCCCTGCTCCTTGCGGCGATGATGCAAATACACGAGTATACACTCAGTAAAACAATCCTGTTCGCCATAGCAACGGTTTTTGCAATGCTGGTTATAATATTTATCCTGCTTTTGTTCTTCAGTTTAATCAGTGATGGCTTTGTATATTTTGTTTCGTTATATAAGGAACTTATATTCCGGCTTTATTAGCAGAATGGGAGGATAGTAAAAGGATGAAACTGAAAAGATTTACTTTTAAGCAGCTTGCGGTACCTGCCGCTTTCTGCCTTGTGGCTGCTGCAGCACTCCTGATTTATGATTTTAACAGGGACACTACGAAGAGCAGAGCAGAAATAACGAATTATTCCTATACGGAGGATAAGGCGGAATATACATTGGAGAATGATAGTCTGAAATTTATACTGGATGCCGAATCCACCCAGTTTTCCGTAATGAAAAAGGATACGGAAACCGTATGGTATTCCAACCCCGGTGATTCGGACACTGATTCGCTGGCACTGGCTGCTGAAAAAAATAACTTAAGATCCACTCTGCTTATCACCTATGATACGGAAAAAGGAGTAAAGACCTTATACAATAATTTTGATTACAGTGTGAACCGGGATATTTATTCCATTGAGGCGGCAGACGGGTATATCAGGATAAATTATTCCATCGGAAATGTGGGAAAAACCTATATTATACCATCATCCATTCCCGAGCCGCAAATGAACCGATATCTGGAAAAGATGGATGCTTCCTGGCAGAAGCAGGTGAAAAACTATTACCGTAAAATCGATGTGAATAAGCTTCTGTCCACGGATAACAAGGAGGAGCTGTTAAGCAAATATCCAGACCTGGAAAAGGAATGTGTTTATGTCCTTCGGGATACTACAAAGGATTATCTGAAAGAAAAGCTGCAGGAATATTTCGCAGCTGCCGGTTATACGGAAGAGGACATGAAAGAAGACGGCCGGACCGGGGCTGCCGGAATGTTTTTTAATGTTTCGGTTATATACCGCCTGGATGGTGACCAGCTGGTGGTGGAAGTACCGATGGAGGACATCAGATACAATCCTGAGTATCCGTTAACTTCGGTTACGGTACTCCCTTTTTTTGGAGCAGGCGGAACCGAAGATACGGGATATCTGTTCGTACCGGAGGGTGGCGGTGCTATTATTAATTTTAACAATGGGAAAATAGCCCAAAATCCTTATGTAACAAATCTCTATGGCTGGGACTATGCGGTTTCCAGAACAGAGCTCGTTCACGAACCCAAAGCTAATTTTCCTGTATTTGGAATAGCAAAAAATGGCTCATCACTTCTGTGCATCATGGAGGACGGTGCAAGCTATGGGCGTCTGACAGCCGACATCAGTGGCAGAAACAACAGCTATAACTCCGTCAGCGCAACCTATACCACAGTCCATGCAGAAAGCTATAATGTTGCCGGTAAATCCAATGAGCCCGTGTATGTTTTCGAAAAAAATCCCCCGGAGGAAAGTATAATACAGAGGTATTATTTTATTGATTCGGATAATTATGTGGACATGGCACTGACCTATCAGAAGTATCTTGTGAATAAATACCCTGACATGGGCAGGAATATGGATACCTCAACACCGGTTGTGGTGGAAATCGTTGGAGCTATTGATAAAGTGAAACACAGAATGGGATTTCCGGTATCTGTGCCGATTGCTCTGACTACCTATAAAGAAGCCGGAGAGCTGGCAGGCAGGTTAAAAAAAGACGGTTTTGAGAATTTATCTGTCAAGTATACCGGTTGGATGAACGGCGGAGTAAATCAAAGCATATTGACAGGGACCAGGCTGATATCTGAGCTTGGGGGAAAAGCGGGTTTTAAAAATCTGCTGGGATATACGAAGAATAGCGGAATCCCCTTTTATCTGGACGGAATTACACAATTTGCAAAAAACAGCGGGCTGTTGGACGGATTTATGGTATCCCGTGATGCAGCGCGGTTTGCCAGCAAGGAAGAAGCAAAGCTCGGCGAATTTTCCACCATTTGGTATGGTATAAAGGAGCAGAAGGAATCCGATTACCTGTTGACACCCAAGGTAACACAAAAGATGGTTTCCAATTTAAAAAATGCTGTATTGGATTACGGAGCATACGGCATATCGTTACAGGATGTGGGGAATACGCTGTCATCTGATTTATATGAAAAAGAATTGGTAACACGGGAGCAAAGCATTAAAATGGAACAGGCTGCAATGGAAGAGGTAAAAAAAGACGGGCTCGGAATTATAATAAACAACGGTAATGCATATGCGGTATCCTATGCTGATTTTATAACCAATATGGATTTATTTGGCTCGGACTATTCAATTATTGATAAGAGTGTTCCAGTTTACCAGATTGCTTTACATGGTTATGTTAATTATTCGGGAAATGCTGTTAACCTTTCCGATAATTATAAGGAATTAATTCTAAAATCGGCAGAAACAGGTGCAGGTCTTTATTTTACATTTATGAAAGAGGCTGCAACCGTATTGCAGAACTCTCCCTATACCTGTTATTTCGGTGCCGATTTCAGTAAATGGGAAGAGGATGCAAAGGAAATTTATTACAAATACAATGATGCGTTTAAAAGCCTGTATAATCAAAAAATAACTGACCACTATAATGCAGCGGAGAAGGTTACTGTAACTACTTATGAAGACGGCACTAAGGTTTATGTAAACTATGGAACAACGGATTATAAGGAAGGGAGAATAACAGTTGGCGCACGGGACTATGCAGTGGAAAAGAATGATTAAGATGTCTGTAAGCGGCATCCTGTTTGTGGAAGGTTGTACGAGATGATGAAAAATAAACCTAAAGGATTAAGACTGCGAAGAGCCATTGCGGGATATTTATTCGTAGCTCCATTTATTATTGGCTTTCTGATATTTATGGTAAAACCTCTATTCCAGTCGCTTTACATGAGTTTTTGTACGGTAACGGTAAGCTCCGGCGGCTTCTCAATGGAAACGAATCGGTTTTCCAATTATGTAAAAGCTTTTACAGTTGATCCGGAATTTAACCGGATGTTGGTGGAAGAACTGCAAAAGATGCTGGTTAATTCCCTGGCAACCATGGTTTTCAGTTTTTTTGTGGCGTTAATGCTGAATCAGAATTTTAAAGGCCGTGCTTTTGTCAGAGCCATATTTTTTCTTCCGGTGATTCTTTCCTCCGGTGTGCTTGTCGGACTGGAATACAACAATTCCTTATTGAGCGGTATGCAGGAGGTTATTCAAAAAAGCATGTCTTCCAATATTACCGGTGTACTGGAAGAAGTTTTGCAGAATTTCAATATGGGCAGCAGATTGACAGAAACTGTTTTCAGTATTGTTAACAAGGTATATGATGTCGCCATTGCCTCGGGTATTCAGATCATCATTTTCTTATCAGGACTGCAGACAATCTCAAAGAGCATGTATGAGGCTGCAGATATAGAGGGCTGCACAAAATGGGAAAGCCTTTGGAAGATTACCTTTCCCATGATAAGCTCTTTGATTTTGGTGAATTGGATTTATACAATTATAGATTTCTTTATGAAGACAGACA
Source organism: Bacillota bacterium (assembly GCA_023410275.1). Classification (GTDB taxonomy): domain Bacteria; phylum Bacillota; class Clostridia; order Lachnospirales; family Lachnospiraceae; genus Anaerocolumna. The sequence goes on along the minus strand of JAEYPZ010000156.1, from coordinate 47,389 downwards.
ATCAAATAATGGAAAAGATATCAAATACCATGATTACAGAGATGGACTTTGGTTTCAGCTCGGCTCTGGCCTGGATTTACTTTGGAGTAACAATATTAGTAATCGGCGTCAGTTCACTGATTATTTCCAAGGGGGTTTATAATTATGAATAATACGGTTATCAGACAGGCAGGAAAAAGAACCTTTTGGGATAGAAATAATCAGTCGGAAGGCTACCTCCTTAAAAAATTAATCAAACAGAAAACGTATGTTTTTTTAAGAGCCCTTTTAATGTTTGGATTATGTATGCTGATTTTGCAGCCTATCTTAAATAAAGTATCGGTGACCTTTATGGCAGAAAAGGATTTATATGATACAACAGTAATAGCAATACCAAAGAATTTTACACTGCATAACCTGAAACAGACCGCTTACTTAATGAATTATTGGAAGACTCTTGTTAATACGGTCTGGATATCCTTAACGGTTTCACTGATACAAATAATAGTCTGTATTCTGGTAGGATATGGTTTTGCCAGATTTGAATTTCCCTTAAAGAGGTTCTGGTTTGCATGTATCATACTTCTGATCATAATACCGCCTCAGACATTATCAACCTCACTTTACCTGCACTTCCGGTATTTTGACTTATTGGGGATTTTTAGGGCTTCACTCGGAAGAGCAATTAACCTGAAAGGATCGATTTTACCTTATTATATGATGTGCCTGGGCTGCATGGGCCTTAAGAATGGGCTGTATATCTATATGATACGCCAATATTTCCGAACGGTTCCGAAAGAGCTGGAAGAGGCGGCATATGTTGACGGGTGCGGTATATTGGCAACCTTTTACAAAATTATGCTGCCGGATGCAAAACCCATTATTACTTCCTGCTTTTTATTTTCTTTCGTATGGCAATGGACGGACAGTTTTTATACAAAATTATTTTTAGGAGATATAGCAGTTCTGTCAAGGCAGTTGACCAGTCTTGCGGAACGTCTCAGAAAGTATCTTGAGACAGTAACCACAGCGTATTCCCAGGCAGCCATATCGACAGGGGTGCTGCTTACGATTATTCCGTTATTGATTCTTTATATTTTTGCTCAGCGCGGGTTTGTGGAAAGCCTGAGCCAGACCGGAATTAAAATGTAGTTGTCTATACATTTTAATAATATTTTTAAGGAGAAGACTTATGAACAAAGTTGTGAAACGTGTCATTGTACTTGCATTAACGGCAAGCCTGGTCTTAGGATGCTCAGGATGCAAAAAAAGCAGCAGAGAGGCTGCTGCGGGAGCAGAAGGTAATATTCAGACAGAATCAGTGGAGAAAACTCCCGGAAGCACGGAAAATTCTGCAAATACAGGAGATTCTGCGGAAACAAAAGATACCTATACTGTTTTAAAAGATGAAAATGGTAAGGTATATGATCTGGGCGGTATGGAAATTACCATTGCCGACTGGTGGTCACCGGAAGAAGAAGCAGAACCGGCCAATGCGAAGGAAGAGGATACAAAGGCCTACAGGGATTGGATTCAGAAAACTTATAATTTTAAGATTAAGCAGGTTGGTATTGATGATTATGGGACCCATCCCGAAACTTTCATTAATTTTGCAACCTCAGGCGGGGATGAAAATTACGTTTTTATTCTGTATACCGGATCACTGGCCGCGCCGATGAAAAGCGGACTGTTCTATGATTTGTCAACACTTAACTGTCTTGATTTTAACGATAACAAGTGGAATAAAGCCACCAAAAAGCTGATGACAAAGGGGAAAGCGGTTTATGGTATGAGAGCAGAAAATAATGAGCCGTCGGGCGGCCTCTATTTTAATAAGAGGTTATTGGAGGAAGCGAATATTAATCCGGAATCCCTTTATGAAATGCAGGCTGACGGAACCTGGACCTGGGATGCATTCGAAAAAATTTGTGAAAAAACCACCCGGGACACAAATAATGACGGAGTGCTTGATACATATGCCTTGACCAATTTCAGTGTCAACTTCTATCAGGAGGTAATCGCTTCAAATAACGCCAGCTTTATCGGTCTTGATAAAAACGGCAAGTTTTTTAATGCCACCGGTACGGATGAATTCCTGGAAGCAATGAACTGGGGCTATAACATATTAAAGAAATACGAGATGCCGCAGCCGGAAGGAACGGAATGGGATTATTCCTTTACCTCGTTTGTCAATGGTGAAGCAGCTATGAATGCAGCGGCAGTGTACCAGGCGGGAACTTATAAGGATATGGAAGATGATTACGGCTTTGTCTGCTTCCCGAAGGGGCCGAATGCAGATACCTACCATAATATCTGGAGTGACAATGTATATGTAATTCCCGCTTGCTATGATGCGGACAGAGCCTGGAAGATTGCATTTGCATTTAATCTGTATTCAGAGGAAACGCCGGGCTATGAAGAGGACATGGACTGGCAGACAGATTATTATGAAAATTTCCGGGATACAAGGGCTGTGGATGAAACAATTTCCATATTAAAGTCCCCGGAAAGCGGTACAATCTGGTACAGCTCTTTGGTGCCCGGTATTTCCGTTGGGGATATAATATATGGCGTATACGCCAATGAAGCTACACCGGCCGAGAAAATTGAAGAGGTTAAGAATCAATGGCAGGCATATATAGATGAAGCAAATAAGTAACAGAAATATGCAGAGAGCATAACAGAAAGGCGGAACTTTTCCTGGGTTCCGCTTTTCGCTTTTTAATGCCGAAAGATAATAAAATAGTTTGGACGAAAGAAGTTCATCAACAATATACCAACCTCTCCCCTGCTTCATCTGCAAAGCGGCAGACAGGTGTTAAACTTACAGGGAAATGCCATAGTAATATCTCATCCAGTTTATTAAAATAATACAATATATCAATGAAATAAACAGAAATATCATTGTAAGCAGTATACCGTTAATTTATAATTTAATAAATTAATAATTTACTGGATACCGATACCTATGGGACTGGTTTTCTAATGGAATGATGGCCAGGCGTTTAGTATTGGACTATATTGGGAACAGGAGAATGAAGTAGATTAAGATGAGAGAAAATATTTTATTAAACCGCCGGTGGAAATTCATGTACGGAGATATAATACAGGCAAAGGAAAAGGGATATGACGACGAGGCGTGGTATGATATTGACGTACCTCATACTTTTTCCCAGCCTTATTTTATGGAAAGCGAATTTTATACAGGCTATGGATGCTACCGGAAAAAAATAAATATTAAAAAAGAATGGCTGGAAAGAGAAATATCCCTCGAATTTAAAGCAGCCTTTCAGGAGGCTGAAATTTATCTGAATGGAAGTCTTGTAAAAACACATCAGGGAGGTTATACGGAATTTCTGGCAAATATAACCGGATATGTTCAGGAAGGAGAGAACCTTCTTTTCGTACGCCTGAATAATTTATGGAATGCCAGGATTGCTCCCCGGGGAGGAGAACATGTTTTCAGCGGAGGAATCTATCGGGACGTAACACTAATCATAACAGATAGGATACACGTGGACTGGTATGGGACCTGTGTGACTGCTCCGGCTGTTTCAAGGGAAAAAGCAAATATTAATATTTCGACGGATATAGTAAATGCTAATGGGAAAGCTGTTTCCTGTAAAGTGGAATCCCGTATTTACCGGCAGGGGATTTGTGTATGGAAAGAGGAAGATACGGTTATGCTGCCGCCGGATTCCGTACTGGCTGTAAATCAGAAAGGAGATATTTTATATCCGGATCTTTGGCACCCGACAGCTCCAAATCTTTATAAACTTATCAGCAAGGTATATGTGAAAGATATTTTATGTGATGATGTGAAAGATATTTTATGTGATGAATATACTACGAATTTTGGCATCCGATGGTTTACATTTACAAAAGACAAGGGATTTTTCCTTAACGGTGCACACTATGATATCTGGGGAGCCAATGTCCACCAGGATCATGCCGGATGGGGGGATGCTGTTACAAGAACGGCCATAAGCCGGGATGTCAGGATGATAAAGGATTGCGGAATGAACTTTATCCGGGGTTCACACTATCCCCATCATACCTTCTTTGCCGGGGAATGTGACAGGCAGGGGATTTTATTCTGGTCCGAATTATGCTTTTGGGGTACGGCCGGGGAGAAGAAGGAAGGCTACTGGACTGCCTCGGCATATCCGATTCATGAGGAGGATGAGGCTGGCTTTGAAAAGAACTGCATGGATACCCTGAAGGAAATGATACGGCAGAACCGTAACAGTCCAAGCATTATTATCTGGAGCATGGGAAATGAAATTTTCTTTTCCAGGGGAGATGTGATGGATAAGGCGAAAACCTTTGTTAAGCAGCTGGTAGACCTTGCGCATCAACTGGACCCCACAAGGCCGGCCGGTGTCGGCGGTACCCAAAGGGGCGGCTTTGATGTACTGGGAGATGTTGCCGGATATAACGGCGATGGTGCTTCCTTATATATTAATCCGGGTATTCCGAATATGGTATCGGAATATGGAAGCTGCGTAGCTGACCGTCCGGGAGAATTTACTCCGAATTTTAGCGATAATGCGGAGCACAATTACGAATGGCGTTCCGGAAAAGCACTTTGGTGTGCATTTCATCACGGAAGTATCTTTAGTGATATGGGACATATGGGTATGATTGATTATTACAGACTCCCTCTTGCTACCTGGCATTGGTACCGTAAAGAGCTGTTGGGAATTGAACCTCCAAAGCCCGTAATCCCCGGCATTCCCTATGCTCTTAGAATAGACTCGGATAAGGAAATAATATGTGCGGACGGTACGGATGACGCATTTCTTACGATATCGCTTATAGATAAGAAGGAGAATATTATTTCCAATCCCATGGAGATTACACTTACTGTGACAGAAGGTGCCGGTTATTTCCCCACAGGGACTTCCATCACTTTCAGTTCCGGCAGGAGCAGTTTTCTGGACGGCCGGTGTGCCATTGAATTCCGGACATATTACAACGGTATAAATAAAATTACAGCAACCGCGGACGGAGTAAAGACCTGTGAAATTGTCATTACAGGAAAATATGGTGAGGAATGGGATAACAGGCCTAGGAATTGGCAGCAGGGACCTCCTTACCGGACTTCCATTCCAAGCTCTGAGGCAGGGGCACTTCTTTCCGAACATAAACCGGTTTTTTGCAGCAGTTTCCAAAAGGGGCATCCCTCCGGCAATTTGACAAACAGGAATGAAAAGGAAACCTGGCTGCCGGAAACAGATGGGGAAGGAGAATGGGTTATGGTTGATTTGGAAGGCAGCAGAAGCGTTGGCGGAATCAGTATTCATTTTAAGGAAAAGTCTGCCGTACCGTGCTGCGTTCTGATTTCCTCTGACCGCGAGAAGTTTACGGAACTATTTAATTTAGATTACTCCGAAGATAAAAAAACTTTAAAAGTACATTTGTCTTCCTGTAGGCTGCGTTATGTTAAAGTTATTTTCCCTGAAAAAACACAGGAACTGGAGGAAATCAGATTATTTGTATAAAAAAATACAGACTTTTTTAAATTATAAAATAACATCTAGCCTGCTGCAAATTGGAGTTTGCGGCAGGCTAGATGTTGATTAAGAATAGCACAGAATAGCGGTAAATTCAGTGTTTATAAGTTAACAGCCATGTTTGTTATGGTTAAGGTTTGGTGTAGAGCTTTCTAAAATCACCCGGAGTTATATTTACATATTTTTTAAAGAATCTTTGATAGCTTTGTGCATTATTATAACCGACTTTTTCAGATATCTCACCCAAGGTTAAAAAAGTATTGGTCAGATATTCTTTGCTTTTCGTAATTCGTACACTATTAAGATAATCCGTTAGGGTAATTCCGGTTCTTGTACGGAAAATTTTACTCAGGTAAGAATAACTGATATCCAGATAATCTGCCACATCAGTAATATTCATATCACGCATATAATTTTCATCCAGATAATTCTTAGCCAGTTCACAATAGTTATTTTCCTTGGCATCACTGTTTTTATATTGGCAGCTTATACGTTTTAATGTTTTCTTGATAAATTCCATCATCTCAGCTAAGGTTTTATTATCATTCAAAGTCTGTATCAGATTAATTTCCAATAGCTTACTGAAATGTAATTCATGATCTAAATCTACCATCACCCGGGTACAAACCTCTTTTACCTGTGATACATTTTGTATCGAGCCTAATACCGCCTGTAATTGTTCAAACAGGTTATCCACTTCCGGCTCATTCTGTGATACGATGCTTCTTATAAAAGCAGTATTCATATTCAGCAGCACATTATAAATATCTTCACTGTCTTTGGCGTTAACCACCCGTTCTTCTGTTATAATTTCATTTTTCCAGTTAAAAAAGTAGGAATTAACCATTAAATAAAGGCAGCTATGAAACTGAGGAATAATTTCTTCAACTTTCTTTATTGGACGGCTGATTGCAAAATATGCATTTTGATCCGTTAACTTGATTACAGTATCAGTAAGCACTTTTCGGGTTTGCTCTATACTTTCTTTTTCGTTTCCAATATATAATAGAACAATGTTATCATCTTCGATATTGGTCAGGATACCTTTCATAGAGGATTGGAGATAGGTTCTCAGTACTTCCTGTAAATTCAGCCGGAATAACATTTCTTCATCAATTGACATCCTTTTATTGGTTATGTCAAGTTTTAATAGTAACATTTCACAAAAACCATTACCGTTTTCATCAAACAAAAAAGGATGGTCCTGTAAAAAATCTTTCTGGTGCTGGTAATTTTCCAAATAATTACGGAAACGGAAAGCCTTACTTATCTCATCAAATTGCTTTAAATTAAGCTTTGCATTGGAATTGAAAGTATTCATTTCCCAAAAAACATGTTTCAGCATATCAATTTCATCATAAACATCTTCCCGATGGAAGTTATTTGAATTTTCTGTAATTTCGGTATAAAGTGCATTAATAGGCTGATAAAGTCTTTTTGCCATATGTATGGATATAAAAAATAAGAAAAGCAGAAGCCCTATACAAATAAGCAGAATGTATTTTCCTAAATATTGGGATTCCTGATAAGAATCATGTAACGGGTAGGAGGTAACACAATAAATTCCGAAATCCAGAGCTTTCATAAAATAAATACGGTTATTTTGTTTTACGTAAGTCACTCCGCTTTTCATATCGGCAGTATGAAGTTTTAAGAGATTCTTTGGGTCCGTATAGCCGCATTTACCCTCAATCAATCGCCCATTCGTATCCAGAAAGAAGAATTCCTGATTTCCATTATACAGGTGATAAGAATCCGCAATTTCATTATACAGTCTATCGATACTTATATTAGCTGCCAGGTAAAAATCCGGCCTTCCTTTTATAATATAGGTAAATACTAACTGGTTAAATTCACTGTATAGGGTATCGAATTTGTTTAACAGCTCTTTATTGTCAAAGGCATACCGGAGGGGAAGCTGTTGTACACTATAAATATTTTCGTTGATATCATCCATCCAGGTGGTATCATAAAACTCATTAAAAACATATTTTCCGGATTTGGAGTTGTAAATTTTTCCTGTTGTTTTGTCATAAAAATAAACTGAAAAAATTAAATGGTATTTCTCAGTCATTGAAGATAGTCGTTTTACAATCATGGATAAATCACTGGTATAATCACCGGAATAGGTATAGGTGCTGTATTTTTGTTCTCTTGATTCAGTAGCAACTTCCAGTTTTATAGTTTTCATTCTTTGATTAATACCAGACACAACCTCATTAAAAGAAATTGATTTTTCCTGATGAAATTTCTGCTCAGCCTGGTGTGCTATCATACTATACCAGATAATTCCCAAGATGCATATGGGAATCAGAATAAGAAAAATATTGGATAGTACGATTTTATATAAATAACGCGGAAAGCCTTTCCATTTTCTCTTCTTACTTTCATTTAACGTTTTTTTTATCATGTAAAACTCCCCCATAGCCACCCAAAATAACATAAATATCTTAAACAAATTAAATTTAGTATATCATAATGCCAGGTCTTTTTTCAAGTTTAGCGATAATTATACATTGGAATAATAGATTTTGATGGTCCAGGATAGTTATTCATATTCATAAATCGAATCATACGGTTGTAAATTGGGAATTTAAAAATTAGGATAGTCTTATCAAAAAAAAATTATACTTACTTTTTTGAAGCATCAGCTTGGCAGAGTGAAAGAAAATTTAGATGATGAAAGGATGCCACGCAGTAATTCTTTCACTCCTTTTTGTGGCAATATCGCAGATGTACCTGCGGTATGCATCGGGTGTAAAATATGAAAACAAAAAAATCTATACAACGCCGGACCAGAGCCGGGACGGGCAGCAAATCAATATTGTTCTATCTATGGAGGGATAAATGGCTTTACTTGATGTTAGTGCCAGTTATTGTATACTACATCATATTTAAATATATACCAATGTATGGTTTGACAATTGCATTTAAAGATTACAATGTATTTAAAGGTATCAACGGAAGTGAATGGGTTGGATTGGAAAACTTTAAAAAAGTATTTTCTACGGATTTGTTTTGGCTGTCTACCAGAAATACCTTAGTACTTAACCTGGCAACTCTTTTGGTGAATTTTCCTCTTACCATTTTAGTTGCATTAATGCTAAATGAAATCCGTTCTCTGGCCTTTAAGAAAATTTCCCAATCAATTTTGTATCTCCCCCACTTTATATCATGGGTAGTTGTAGCTGGTATTGCTACCAATCTGTTTTCACAGACGGATGGAAGTATCAATAATTTCATTTCCGGACTGGGTTTTAGCCCTGTTCCCTTTCTAAATAGCAGTGGGTGGTGGATTTTTACATATGTAATAAGTAATGTATGGAAAGAAATTGGCTGGGGAACCATTATTTATCTGGCAGCTATAGCCGGAATTGATGAAACCTTGTATGAAGCAGCATATATAGACGGTGCCACAAAATTACAGCGTATCTTTTATATAACTTTACCGATGATCAAATCGGTAGTCATAGTCATGCTGATTCTATCCGTCAGTAAAATGATGAGTATCGGCCTGGATGCCCCGCTGCTGCTTGGAAATACAAAAGTAATTAATGTATCGGAAGTTATTAGTACCTATATATACAGGTTAGGTATCGTAAAAGCAGAGTACAGTTTATCAACGGTAATTGGTCTGTTCCAGTCAGTTGTTAACATAATTATTCTTCTCCTTGCTGACCGCTTCGCAAAAAGCATCGGAGAAGAGGGAATTATATAGAGAGGGGTTGAAATCTTATGAGTTATAAAAGCAAAAGAGCTAAAAAAATGAATTCCATTTCTCTCGGTACAGTGTTAAATTATACAGTATTAACTATCATAGTAATTATTTGCTTATATCCGTTTTTAAACGTGGTTGCTTATTCCTTAAGCAGTAACAGAGCCGTATTATCAGGGAAAGTTACCTTTTTACCCATAGAGCTTCAGCTGGATGCTTACAAGGATATTATTCACAGAGGCCAAATATGGGTTTCCATGAGGGTAACAGTATTGGTAACACTGCTAGGAACAGCCCTTGGATTAATTCTTACCATATTTGCGGCATATGCACTTTCAAAGGATAAGCTTAAAGGCCGTAAATGGATATCCGGATTGATTCTGTTTACTATGTATTTCAGCGGTGGTATTATTCCGACATTCCTGGTTGTAAAGGAGTTAGGAATGTTTAATCATCTAACCTCACTATACATTCCAACTGCAGTGAGTGTATTTAACTTTATTGTTATGAGAACCTTTTTCAGGGAGATTCCTGACAGCCTTGAGGAGGCTGCTTACCTGGACGGTGCAACCGACATACAGATTCTTTGGAAGATTGTACTTCCGTTGTCCATGCCGATTATAGCAACGATAGGACTTTTTTACGCAGTTTCTTATTGGAATGATTATTTTAATGCCTTGATTTATATTCAGTCACCCGAAAAGTTCACACTTCAGCTTCGGTTAAGAAGCCTTCTTTTTGCAGATGAACTGGGTGCAGCGGGAAGTGAAGGACTGGGCTCGCAGGTCATGGCAGAATCCTTGAAAATGGCATGTATCGTAGTAGGAACCATTCCTATTCTCATCGTCTATCCATGGCTTCAGAAGTATTTTGTTAAGGGTGTTATGCTTGGTGCTGTAAAAGGTTGACAGTACCTGCATTTATATACACTAAATATTATATTAGGAGGAAGGTAAATGAAAAAAGTAAGAAAATTACTTGCATTGTTCCTGGTTTTGGTAACCATGCTCAGTATGGCTGGATGTGGTAAAGGCGGGGATGATACCCAAGGTAAAAACGCAGGTAGTACAACAAATGGAGCGGCTGAAACTTCAGGAAAAAGTGGGGACAGTAAATTCCAGACAACTTATGGTTCAAAGAAGTTTGACAATGTAACAATTACCGTGGAAGTGTTCGACAGAAGTAACGCGCCGGAAGGCAGTACGGTTATTGACAACAAATGGACGAAGTATATTAATGAGGAAATGAATAAGGTAGGGATTAACGTTAAATTTGTTGCGGTACCAAGAGCAGAAGAATTAAATAAAACACAGCTTATGATGGCGTCGGGTACTGCCGCGGATATTATGATCTGTTATACATCTTCTGTTGTGGAAGGCTTTTATAATGATGGAGGTACTTATGACCTTGCTCCTTATGTGGAGGGGGCAGACCAGGCTAAGAATCTGAAAGAATATATAGGAGCTGAGTGTTTAAAGCTGGGACAAAATCAGGATGGTGCTTTATGGGGAATTGCAGCAAGACGTTCCACAACAGCTTCTTCCAATATCTTTATTCGTAAAGACTGGCTGGAGGAAGCAGGTTTACAAATACCTACTACAATAGATGAAATGTATACCGTACTGAAAGCATTCAAGCAAAATCATCCGGATGTTTTTGCATCAGGCTTCCCTACTAACACAAAATCAAGCGATCCTCATGGAGTAATGTCACTTGCGTTTTTAAAGAACATTGCAGATGAGAAAACCTATGATATTGATGCCGGCTCTGCCACTGATTTGATTTATACGGACCCGGGCTATGGGGAATACTTCAAATGGATGAACAAGCTGTATAACGAAGGACTTATGGATAAGGAATACTATGTAAATACTGCGAACGATAATGCTTTAAAGGAAGATTTTGTAAACAGTAAAATCGGTTGTTTCGAATCCAATGTAAACTACAATGTGGACAGTCTTCGCGGCAGCCTTTTAAAGGCCTTACAGTCCACTGATCCCAAAGCAGACGTTATCAGCATTCCACCTATGAAGAATATAAATGACGGTGTTGTATATAACAAAAACTATCCTATCAACGGCGCTTATCTATTCATACCAAAAACTGCTAAAAATGTAGAAGCTGCGGTTACTTATCTGGATTGGCTTGGAACCAAAGAAGGAGGTTTCACCTTATTCCATGGTTTCGAAGGAGAACATTTTAAATATGACAATCAGGGTGTTCCCTCTGTCATCGATTCTGATTATAATGCAAAAGATAAAGATTGGACCAGGCATGATTTATTTTTAATCGGAAATCAGGGTTATTATAAAACAGCCGACGAATTCGCAGTTGCTACCTCCAAAGAAGCACCCGGATACGAAAATTATGTTCTTGATAACTTTAAAAATGCAACCGCAGGTACCTTGAGATTTGATCCAACCTTTACAGCTCCGACTTATACGGAGAAAAATACGGAAATCAGCGTAATCAGAGATGAGTATTTTGTTAAATTAGTTACCTGTGCTCCGGATAAATATGATGCAACCTTAGAAGAATTTAAGGAAAAATTAAAGAATGTCGGATACGATGATATCATCAAAGAGCGTACAGAGTATTATGACAATTTGAATGCAGCTAAATAATTCTTGCAGCTTCGTGCGGCATAATGTAAAATAATGTTAGAGGGTGTCTTAAAAGTTATTTTACCCAGCTATGAGATACCAGATATTGAAATCGATGAATTTCTGATTTTAATATCTGGTATATTTTCATAGGCTTAGGAGACTTTTGGGACGCCTTCTTTTGTGAATATATTCCATAAAATAAAACAGAAACAAAAAATTAAGAACCGAGGTGGCTATTTCTATGGATTTTATTATATCAGCAAGAGGTAAGGGGCAGGCGGATACAAATTATCTTCCACTGAACATGTATAAATTAAATGCTTCCGTGAAAATTCTGGAAGGGAACGGAACCCTTAAAAACCCCTCCCGCATAAGGGTAAGAATCCGAAATGAAAATAAGGATAAATGGATTGGAGTTATCCACGTTGAGATGCCGTTTAATAAAAAAGAGCCGCAATTTTTCCTTCCTGCTTTTATGTATGGCAGGAACCGGGGAGAATGCCCTCAGAACGTACCAAATGAATTTCCAAGATTAAGAGAGAATTTAAACCGTCCTTCTTCTCCTGACTGGATGGTACGAGGGGATCGGTTGTCCCACCCGGTTGCTTTGGTATATGATACAAACAAAGTATATGGATTGAGTGCAAGTCCTTATTTCATATATAACGGTGGTAAAAAGCTGCAGTGGTATCCACAGCTTGAAGGAAACTTTTACCAGTACACAGGGTTTTCCTGTTCCCTGACAAAAGGAACAGTGGGATATACCCTAGGCTATGAAAATGCTCCCTGGCTGTTTGTAAAATCCCACGATGTAAGGGAAAGAGCCCCACTTGGCAATAATTGCTTTGAATTGGAAGCCGGGGAAACGGTTGAATTCCTGATGGATATATACGAGTTAGATGCCGCTTCGGAATTGACGGTCAATTCTGTCATACGGGAAGTTTATTACCGATATCATCAGAGTCCGAGAAAGGCAGGGGATATAAGGACAACGGTGGCTGACCTGGCGGGCGCGGTTTATAAGGATGCCTGGCTGCCGGAGGAGAAAAGCTATTCGGGACAGGTATTTGAGGACAGAGATACGGGGAATTACCGGTATAATAAAATCTTATCGATTTCCTGGACCAACGGCTTATCGGTAGCCGTGCCGATATTGATGGCAGCTCTACGTCTGGGAGATGAGGATATGCGGAAACAAGCAATAACCTGTATTACGAATATTATAGAGCATTCCAGGAATCCTTTAACCGGACTGCCCTATGAATCATGCCAGAACGGAGTATGGAGTAATAAGGGTTGGTGGTTTGACGGAATGCATACACCCGGTCACAGTACCTATCTGATCTGCCAGGCTATGTATTATATTTTAAAGGCTTATGAATTCGAGAAGAAAATAAAAAACTGCCTCCATAAGGATTGGCTTTTCTATGTAAAAGAAATACTGTATAAGATCGAAAAGACAAAAAATACCGATGGGGAATACCCCTTCATACTATCGGAGAAAACCGGTGCGGGAATTGAATATGATGCTTTTAGCGGCGCCTGGTGCCTGGCTGCACTGGCTTATTACAGTTATCTGACCGGAGACAAGGAGTGTCTGAATGGTCTTGAGAAAAGTGAAGGGCATTATTATGAAGCATATATTAAACATATGGAGTGTTACGGAGGACCACTTGATACCGATAAGGCTACCGATTCGGAAGGGGTGCTGGCCTATATTAAAGCCGTCAGGTACCTGCATGCCCTGACAGGTGAGAAATTCTATCTGGAACATATGAAAGACGCTTTCTGCTATGAATTTACCTTTAAATTTTGTTACAATTCTCCTGTTAAAATTCCGCCTCTTAGCAGAATCGGCTGGTCCAGCTGCGGTGGTAGTGTAACCTCAATTGCTAATCCCCATATTCACCCAATGTCCTCTAATATGGTAGACGAATTACTCTATTACATAGATAATACCGGGGATGAATATGTAAGGGACCGTATGTCGGACACGGTCAAATGGGGCTGTCAGACTTACAATACCTACGACAGGGAATACGATTATGGGAAAAAGGGCTGGATGTCGGAACGGTTCTGCCATTGTGAAGGACTTGTAACGGAGAAAAATGAAGATGGTTCCCCTGCCAGTACATGGTTCTGCCTGATGCCATGGGCAAGTGCGGCAATTATAGATGGGCTGGCAGGGGATTATTGGAACAGGATTTAAAATCCTTTAGGAGCTAAGAATAGCCGCTTTGTTTAATCAAACATAGGATTTGGGATATATGACTTGTGAAGGGAGTATAGGATGAATCATATTAAAATAGGCAAAGGCATATGGTTTTACGAAGAAGAGGAAGCATATTCCGGAGTTAAAAAAATTGCGGAAAAAGTAAGGGAAGATATCAGACGGGTTACGGACATTCTTCCACCCTGTATGAAAGAAGAAGAATTTGCAGTTCAGGAAGAAGAAATTGATGCCGTAATTTACGGTACAGTGGGTAGGAGCCCTATACTTGAACAGCTGACCCAAAAAGGCGCAATAAGTCTGGAAGGCATCCGTGGAAAACGTGAGGTTTATCAGATAGGGCTTTTAAAATCCCCGTTAAAAGGCATCAAAACTGCTCTGGTAATAGCAGGAAGTGATAAAAGAGGTACTATTTACGGACTGTTCCATTTATCGGAATTAATGGGGGTATCACCTTTGGTGGACTGGAGTGGGGTATACCCGGTAAAAAAAGAAGAGGTAATCCTTGACAGCAGTTGTGAGATAATATCAAAAGAACCCTCTGTTAAATACCGCGGAATTTTTATAAATGATGAATGGCCCGCTTTTGGTAACTGGGCTCTTAAGAAATTTGGAGGCATCAATGCAAAATGCTATGAGCATGTTTTTGAACTGCTGCTAAGAAATAAGGCAAATTATCTTTGGCCGGCCATGTGGGATTCCGATTTTAATCTGGACGGACCGGGCCTTAAGAACGCCGAGCTGGCTGATGAATTTGGCATAGTAATGAGCACCTCCCATCATGAGCCATGTATGAGAAGCGGCAATGAATATGGGAAGGTACGGGGGAAAGACTCAAATTACGGAGATGCATGGGATTTCAGGTCTAACCGGAAGGGTATTATAAAATTCTGGGAGGACGGACTGAGGAGGAACAGGGCTTTTGAAAATGTAATTACCCTTGGAATGCGCGGTGAAAACGATACTGCCATTATGCAGAATGCAACTATGGCAGATAATATTGAACTGGTTAGAGATGTATTGCGGGAGCAAAACCGCCTGATACGGGAAACTGTCAACCCTGACCTGGCTCAGGTACCAAGGCAGATTGTTCTGTTTACGGAGGTGGAAGCTTTCTTTTATGGAGACGAGAATACACCGGGATTAATGGGAGATCCGGAACTGGAAGGCGTAACCCTTATGTTAAGCGACAACAACCACGGTTATATGAGAACCCTGCCTGCTGAAAAAATGCGTAATCATAAGGGTGGATATGGTATGTATTATCATATTGACATGCACGGAGGCGCTCATTCCTACCAGTGGGTCGGTTCCACTTATCTTCCTAAGGTATGGGAACAGCTGTCCATGGCCTACGATTATGGAGTCAGGGATATCTGGGTTGTTAATGTGGGGGATATCTCGACACAGGAACTGGCAATCTCCTATATAATGGAACTGGCATATAATACGGAGGCTATGGGAACGGCACATCCTAATAATACAGGCACTTTTATAAGAAGCTGGGTGAAACAGCAGTTCAACGGCAGCTTTGAACAGAAGGATCTGGAGGATATTGCTCTGATTATTGAAAGTTATACCCTGATGTGTGAACGACGCAAGCATGAAATTATGAATGATAAGATATATCATCCGGTACATTTTGGAGAAGCGGAAAAGCTGCTCCGTGATTCGGAGTGGATAATTAAGCGTTGTAATGAACTGAAAGAGAAATGTCCGGAATATAATTATGCAGGCTTTTATGAGCTTATTTTTTACCCCGCTGTAGGAACTGCCAATCTGATGAGGAGCTGGGTACTTGCCTCCAGAAATGAGCTCTATGCCAGACAGAACCGGCTGGAAGCCAATAAGCTTGCGGAGGAAATAGGCGGATGCATTGCTTATGACAGAGCCATCACGGAGGAATTGCATCTGTTGGACAATCAAAGATTTTATGGTTTTGGCTTATCTGAGCATTTCGGATTTACACACTGGTGTGATGAAGATAATAAATACCCGCTAAAAATTTATGCGGAGCCTGCCAATAGTCCCAGAATGATTGTAGGAAAGTCCGATTCAGTAAGCTATAATATAGGAAAATACTGGAGTGGAAACCAAATGAGGTTTAATGATTTTCTCAGGCCTGACAGAGAAAGCTTTCGTTTGGACATTGCCTGCGGAAGCAGGGAGCCTGTTTGGTACCGCATTTCCACGGACTGCCCCTGGCTGCGGTTTTCCAGGAGCGCAGGAAAAACCTCTTTAAAAGATACGGTTACCGTATCGGTTGACCGGTCGAAACTAAAGGGAAAAGAAGAAGGGGTTTTTTATGTGGAAGGTAATGACAAAGCCAAAGTAGTTATCACCGTAGAAGCGGATCAGCCTGATCTGTCGTGTTATGAGCCTATGACTTTTATAGAGTATGATAATTATATTGCCATGGAGGCAGACCACTACGCGGAGAGAGGAAGTATAAACGGGGCTGATATTATAAGGCTTTCTCCTTATGGGAAGACGGGAACGGCCATGAAGGTGTACCCCTCAACTGCCGAATTTTTGGAAGCAGAAGAAAGGCCGTGGCTGGAATATCATTTTGTTGCGAAGGAAGAAGGGATGTATGACGCTGATTTCTATATGGCTCCGACCACACCTGTTGACAACAGGCAGTATTTGTTTATTGGAACCCAGATGAATCAGGAACCTGTCAGTATCAACAATACCGTATGGGATATCGAAAGAGAATATTTTGGCAGCCCTCAGTGGAGCAAAGAAGTCCATGATGCCGTTAAGCTCTACAACAGGAAAGTCAGATGCCATAAGGGAGTAAATGTTCTGCGGTTTTACTTTGTAAGTCCCAATATACTTTTGGAAAGAATTGTGCTGCATCCGGTAAAAATAAATTTGCCAGAGTCCTATCTTGGACCGGAGGAAAGCTTCTATTGCAAATAAAAAGTAGCGCCCCAGGTGTTTTTCAAACATCTGGGCGCTTTTTAAACTATTCACATTTACTATTGTTTTTGACAGGTTCAAGCGGTTATAATAAGATTGCTTTAAAAGAATTAAAATTGGCCCTGCAATATGATAATAAAATTGTTATCATGTTACAGACTGAGCTCCCAATTATACTAAAAGTGAAAATTAAGTTAAATATTAAATGATAGGATGGTTAATGCAATGAGTTTGGCAGATAAGTTATTTATAGATATGTGTAAGGACATATTGGAAAACGGAACCAGTACGGAAGGGGAAAAGGTTCGTCCAAAGTGGGCGGATGGCTCCTTTGCCTATACGATAAAGAAATTCGGCGTAGTAAACCGTTATGATTTGTCAAAGGAGTTTCCTGCCTTAACACTTCGCAGGACGGCCTTTAAAAGCTGTGTGGATGAAATACTTTGGATCTGGCAGAAAAAATCCAATAATGTCAATGAGTTGAACAGTCATATTTGGGATAGCTGGGCGGATGAACAGGGTTCTATCGGAAAAGCCTACGGATATCAGCTGGGTGTAAAGCACAGGTATAAGGAAGGGGAGATGGATCAGGTTGACCGGATTATTTATGATCTGAAAAATAATCCTTACAGCCGCAGAATTATGAGCAATATTTACGTCCATCAGGATCTTCATGAAATGAATCTTTATCCCTGTGCCTACAGCATGACTTTTAATGTTACGAAAGCGGAGAACAGCGGCCGCCTGAAGCTGAATGCTGTATTAAACCAGAGGTCCCAGGATGTTCTGGCGGCAAACAACTGGAATGTATGCCAGTATGCCGTGCTGATGCATATGCTGGCTCAGGTATCGGGCATGGAAGCCGGGGAACTGGTTCATGTCATAGCGGATGCCCATATTTATGACCGGCATATTCCAATTATCCGGGAGCTGATTGCAAGGCCTGTCTATGAAGCACCCTCCTTCTGGATTAATCCGGACATTAAGAATTTTTATGATTTTACCCTTGAGGATGTAAGACTGGATGATTATGTCACAGGGCCAAAGGTAGAAAATATACCGGTTGCAGTTTAAATTTCCACATCAATAAACGAATGGTATACATTTAAATAAATTTGAAAAACAGAAAGGCGGCGCTGTCTATGGATTGGCGCCGCCTTGTTTAAACTTAATTTTGGTGAAGTATATCTTACAGGTACCTATCTTACAGGACCAAAAAGAAGATGGAAGATAAATTTACTTCCATTCTGAAAGCCAGGATTTGTCATTTGCAATAGCAGTTACTACTTCCTCACCGGATTTAAAATTGTCAAAGGTTCCTTTGTTAATTTCGCTGATGGCTTTACTTAACAGATTTTCATAATAGGCTTCAGGTGTTAGATCGGTTGTGGTTTGGTAGAAATGCTGCTGGGAATCGGAAGAGGCTATTCGTGCATACTCGTTTTTTACTTGGGCTATGAGCTTATCACGATTCATATAATTTACTCCTTTGCATAATAAATTTTGTGTATCCAAGCTCGCTTGCGATACTGCTTCAATCGAAAGATTAAAAATGCAACGTATTTTTCAATCAGATAGAGTTATTATTTGCAGGTAAAAGAATATTATGTACGGCATTTGGCAATATATTTCAGGTAATATCTGTTTTTAACTGTGCTATAATGAACACAATCATTTGTACCTGTGCGGTTAAAAGTATTTAATTCATATGGTCTGAAGAAAATGCACAATAAAGGAGATAGAAGAGCAATGAACGGCTACAAAAATTCTTATTTATCATATGGCCAAAAAAATGGGAAAAAGCGCGGCAGGGCGAGGATAATATTTTTGTCCATCCTTTTTGGCCTTGTTATCCTGGCAGGAATTCTTTTTGTAACAAACTATAATACGATAAGGTTGGCGGCAGGCAAGGGGAATATTAAGGTAAATACCATTTCGCAGGCTGAAAAGTCTCTTTCTGATACGGGTAAATTTAACAGCGCAACCATAACTGGCAGCACCGGCCAGACCCAAGTGCTATCCTGCACTTCGAAGGACAATGCGGTTGTATTGACAGTTACACAACAAAAAAATGGGAAGCAAATAATAAATGCGGAAGCCGATCTAAAGAAAATGGATTTACAAGGCATTGATAAAAAAGCTTTGCTGCGCGGCAATGCGTCAGCTATAATGGATGCAAAAGCGCTGGCCAACGACTATATAGGAACATTGATCGACCAAAAGGATGTAACCGGCATAGAGACCTATCTTGCAGCCAATCTGCTCAGTCAATATAAGAGCGATCCGACTAATTTGAACATTGATCATAAATTTGGCAATGCACGGCTTACTCTCACGGGTGATCTGTCAACTGGTAAAATCGACGTCAATATTACAAAATAAAAATTTGGTAAATTAATTTGGTAAATAATTTACAAGGATACGGACCGCATATTTTCAAGTCTTTGAAGATGAGCGGTCTGTTGTATTTCAACAATTACTATCCATGCCCTTTTTTGAAGCCCTTCTGAAGGTTCTGAAGATTTTGAAGCCCTTCTGAAGATTTGAGATTGCCTCGAAAACATATTTGATTTATAATTATATTCGTTGCGCTAATCAGACAAGGATAAAATGAGGTAGAGAATGGAAAAGAAATGGTTTCAAATGGATAAAAAAGCAGACAAGGAAATAATCTCACTGGCGTGGCCTTCCATTACCGAGCAGATACTTGAAATGATGGTAGGAATGGTTTCTACCATATTTATGGGGCGAATAGGTATATTTGCAGTCGCCGCCGTAGGTATGGTAAATATGCTTATGGGATTTCTGCAGACAGTTTTTTCGGGCTTGTCAATCGGTACAACAGTTGTTATTGCAAGGGTTACGGGGGAAGGGAATCATAAAGAAGCAAAAACCGCATTAATACAATCCGGGTATATGGCAATCGTTGTTGGAGTACTTCTGGCAGTAATCGGAAGAGTGTTTTCACTGCCTCTACTGAGCCTGTTTTTTGGCAAAGCGGAACCGGAGGTTTTTAAAGCGGGAATCAGTTATTTTAATATTGTACTAATCAATCTGCCTTTTCTTGTACTTGATATCATAGTTTCAGGAGCTATGAGAGGAGCTGGAGATACAAAAACTCCAATGATAATTACCGGCGGAGTGAATATATTAAATATCATATTGAATACAGTACTGATATTTGGCGTGCCCTTCCTGCATATACCTGCATTTGGCATTGTGGGCTCAGCCATAGCAGTAACCGTATCAAGAATCATAGGCGTTACGGTCAGAGTTCTGGTCTTATACAACTATAAAGGGCTTAAGCTTAATCTAAGCCTAAAGGATGACTACAAATTGAAACCGGAAATGGTTAAGCGAATTATTAAAATAGGTGTCCCGGGGTTCATTGAGCAGGCTGTGATGCAAGGTGGCTTTCTTGTACTGCAGATTATTATTGTTCCTCTGGGAACAGTGGCTATGGCTGCCTATCAAATTGGATTAAATATAAACGCACTGGCTTTTTTCCCTATATTTGGTTTTGCAATAGCTAATACAACTCTTGTAGGACAAAGCCTTGGAGAGAAGAATTATGAAAAGGCGGAAATCTATTCCCGTGAGGGTATGAAGATTACAATGGCTGTGGGCTTTGTTATCGGCATTATTATGATTATTTTTTCAAAATATCTTGCCGTCCTGTATACCAGTGATCCCCTTGTAATAAAGGAGTCAATGGGCATTGTCTGTACGTTTGGAGTGATAGAGCCATTGCTGGCAATACTAAATTTGTGTTCAGCGACATTAAAGGCTGCCGGAGACATCAAATATGTTATGATTACATCCTTTGTAGGGCTTTGGACCTTCAGGGTCATCCTGTCTTTCGTACTTATTCATTTGTTCGGAATAGGCTTGACTGCGGTCATGATTGGCATATTCTTTGATTTCTGCTCGAGGTCGGTTATGTATCTTACCAGAGTACATAACGGAAAATGGAAATACATAGCAGTGTAATATTAGGTGAAAGGGTATAGTTATCATTATCCGGATATTAAAGTAAATGACCTGGGTAACCGGAAATATTACTCTTTTTGATGTTCAATATGATAAATCGTAAAAAGCATCCCTGTTGTCGGCAATTCCACCTGTATTTTTACAGGTGGAAACCATGAGCTTAACCCTCTAAGGCTATCTTATTGATAATAGCTTTAACGGCTCATAAACATTGGATGCTTTTAACTTACATTCATTCCGAGGAAGTCAGCTTATGAATGTCAACCTTTAATTCTTTTGCTGTTATAGTTTCTTCCGATGCATAAACTTCTTTATAAAACCCACCTTCCGGATGTGCTGTCATATTCAAATTCTTAATGAAATAATCTGCTGTATACATAGTGTTATGCTATTCCTTTCAAATTTTCTTCCTTATATTATATCTAATTATTTGGATATGTAAATATGCAAATTCAATTCCATAAATTTGTACCTTTTAAAGCCTTTTCTTAATTTGTCCTGCACCGGATATTTCAAGCTAAATTAAATGATATGTAAGTAAAGTTATAGGAAAAGAAAAGGTTATATTTTTTATGACAAAACATGGTATAATCAATTAAGAATAAAATCCTTATGATGGAGGGCTCTTATGTTAAAAATAAGGAGAGGGAATATGATATTTAAATCAAGAGTGGCAATATTTATGTGCATTGGGTTATTGTTAACACCGTATTTGGGGAGTACGAATGTCTATGCAGCTGTAAAAGCTGAAAAGGTGCTGGGATATAGAATTGCCGGCGATTATAAAATTCATGGAAGCAAGATTGTGGAGTATATCGGCGGATATGACACAGCAAAGACGATAACCATACCGAAAGGGATTACGGAAATCGGGAAGCGGGCATTCTCCATTGATGATGAAGTCACTTTTATGGATCAGGTTGCCAAAATGAAAAAAGTGTCACTCTGCATTCCGAAGAATGTAAAGATTGACGAAGATGCCTTTAACACGATTGGGCCAATGAAAATTACCTTTGAAGAAGGACGAACTGAGATTGAGAAGAGAGCTTTTTATGGATGTTCCACTTATGTGAATGGAAAGAATGAAGGAATCGAAATCATTCTGCCTTCCACCATCAAGTCGATTGGTGAGTATTCGTTTACCTCCTATTTATCCGGCAATATCTCTTTGAAGCTGAATGAAGGCCTTGAAGAAATTGGAGATTATGCTTTATCCGGTACAAAATGCAAACTGCCTTCCACAGTAAAAAAGCTTGGGAATTATGCTCTACAGGACTGGTGGTATGATTCGGAGGCTGAGGGGGAATTATCGGGCGGATATGTGGTGCTGCCCAAAGGGCTTAAGGAAATCGGAGATCACTGTATCAATCTTGAATGGCCCACAAAGAAAATCACGATTCCTGCTTCTGTAAAGAAAATCGGAGAATGTCCGGTTTCCTATGGAGATAACCCATACAAGGGCGGAGTTGTCGTTGATAAAGGAAATCGCTATTATAAAAGTGATAAGAATGGCTGGCTATATACAAAGGATGGTAAAAAACTATTATATGCAGGCTGCTTCCGCGGCGACCTGGCCGTACCGGAAGGCGTGGAATACATTGGAGAGGGTGCATTGAATCTTGACCCAAATGGTGAGGGAGGCTCTCAGAGAATCATTCTGCCCAAGAGCCTGAAAAAGTACCATCAAAGAGCGGCGACAAATAGTGTCATTGTATTTAAGGGAAATCCTCCTAAGCTGGCAGGGAAAAGAGGAGCTGGTCACTATCAAATGACATTTTACGTTCCCAAAAGCAAGCTGAAAGCTTACAAGTCAAGCTTTCAATCATGGGGAGAAGATTGTAAGATTATTGGGCAATGATTTCATTTTCAATAATTCGGATAGGAGGTATGAGATGATTCAAGCGCAGGAGCCGATAATTGTAGAGTTTCCTTTGAGGGGAGAATGGCTCGCTCCTAACACTCCTGGGACAAAAATTCCGAGCCATGGAACAGACCGGTTAGGAGCAAGATATGCTTATGACTTTATACAAGTGGATTGGGAAAGAAAGGGCTGGCCCGCCTATCGTGTCAGCTGGCCGCAATATCTCCTTTTGGGGGTTCCCTTAAATGAATATTATTGTTGGGGCCAGGAAGTATATGCACCTTGTGACGGAATCATTGTCAAAGCAGAAGATGGTTATGAAGAACGAGAACGAACGAATTTGCTCTCAGATATTTCTAACGCTTATAAAAATGCTCATTATTTCGATTTGAAAAAAGATGACATACAATCAGTTGCCGGCAACTACATCATTATGGAATGTGGCGGCCAAGTTTATGCTGCGCTGGTTCATCTTCAAACAGGGTCTGTTCAGGTTTCAGTTGGTCAAAGTGTAAAAAAAGGTGAAGTTATAGGCAGAGTGGGTCATTCGGGCAATTCTTTTGCTCCACATTTGCATTTTCAGCTTATGGATAGCAGTGACATATCTATTGCAAACGGATTGCCCTGTGCTTTTGAACAATATGAGGTATTCCAAGATGGTGGGTGGCAAAAAGTAATTAACGGTATACCCACAAATAAAGATAGGATAAGGTTTGGTTCTTAATCTGTCTGAATAACCTTTTGAAATATATACAGTCACACGATAGAGCTACATTTAATTTGAGGAAGTATAAAATTAACATAACTTTACATTTGATTGCTGATGGTTTAAATGATTTTCTATGATGAATCTATAAAAACAAAACTTAATTTTTAAATGCTGTAGTAAAATTGCTATATAAATAAAAATAATTTAGGAGATAGCAGCTATGGAAAATATAAATAGTATGATAAAAAAAATCATGGATACAGTATATCAAAATTATGAGTTGCTGGATAAAGATATCACTCAGCTTAAATCCGGTTGGGCAGGAAGTGTTTATGCATTTACAATATATGTAATGAACAACAATAACAGAGAACGGAAAGATTATATTATAAAGCTTTACGCAGGGAACAAAAAAGGAGCGGAAGGCATTGAAAAGGAAAGTCAGGCACTCAAGTTTTTGGCTAAAAGCGGTTATAATGTACCGGAATATATTGGACATGATACTTTAATGAATGAATTTGAATACCCATTCATGGTAATGGAACGGATTAAAGGAAAGATGTTTTGGGATATTTACCAGGAAGCAGAGACGGAACAAAAAAAGGACATGGTTATTACATTCAGCAGATTACTATATGATTTACATAAAAAGGATATAAGGATTACGAAGATTGATATAATGGAAGAGGAGCAAATAAAACTTATTGATAACGAACTAGAGGAAATAAAAGAGATACTGGATAGTTATAGTATTGAAAAGCTGAGACCAATCTATTTATGGCTGGAGAATGAAAAGCATACAGTGGCTGAGTTAAGCCCGTCAATTCTTCACCGGGATTATCACCCTTGGAATATTATTATAGACCAGAGTAATCAGCCTTATGTCATTGATTGGGTGTGGGGAATCGGGGATTATAGGTTTGACCTTGCGTGGACAATCTGTTTGCTGGAAAGAGGAGGATTTGATTCTTTTGCAGAGGAAGCGCTGACTGCTTATAAAGAGTTATTGGGAAAGGAAATCAAGAATTTTGATTATTTTAAAGTTCTTTCAACACTAAGATGGCTGCTCAATGTATCGGTTTCGCTTATTTCCGGCGAAAATCTTAGAGAGGGTGAGCGTCAGGCATTTAGTGAATTTTTAGAAATTCCGGTTAAAAAAGCCTGTGCGACTTTTAATGAAATAATGAATACTGAAATCAGATATACACTCTAAGGAGTTACTGAAATAATTTAGGTTACAGTATTTGTAAGGTAGAAAATGGAGAAGAAAAATTAATGAATTTGATGAAGAATGATGGGTGGAAATTTATAGAGCAGAATGGTTCGGGATATTTTTTAAAAAAAAAGGATAGAAGTGTTATTATTAAAAGTTCTAACTTTACAAAAAGATATTTGATATGGAAAATAGAATGATTTTTCCAAAATTCCTCCCCGGATTTTAAGAAAAAGGGCAGACTCAGTCAAGCAGAATTTAACAATTTATATTATCCTGTCCATATAGGAGGTGCATATTATGCATGCATGGGAAGCAATCCAGAAAACTCTGGATTATATTGAGGAGCATATAGGAGAGGATATTAAAATCGAGGAATTGGCGGAAACTGCCTCCCTGTCATTATTCTATTATCAGCGGCTGTTCAGCCGCTTGGTTAAAAAACCGGTGCGGGAATATATTAAGCTGCGGCGTATGGCTATCGTTCTGGAAGTTCTGCAGAATAAAAATAACCGTATTCTCGATATTGCTTTAGAGTATGGTTTCGGCAGCCATGAAACTTTTACGAGAGCATTTAAAGAGGCGTATGGATTGACACCTGAGCAATACCGTAAGAAACCGGTTTCGCTAAACCGGTTTGACAAGCCTGATTTATTGTTAGGCTATACCTTAATTGACGAGGGAGTACCGCTGATTAGCGATGGGCTTGTTTTAGAAATGAACCGTAGAACTTTGAATGAACCAATTGATTTTATGGGGGTGATTGGTTATGTTTCGATTGCAGGGCAGTTACCTGTTGGGGAATCTACCGGTGTTGACGTGCCCGGCGAAATATGGAGACGCTTTCATAAGGAGAAAGGCCGGATTGCCCGCATACCGGATGGACGTGAGGTGGGCGTTGCTTATATGGGTGATGCGCCAGAGGGATGTTTTACCTATTTTGCAGGAGCAGAGATTGAGCCCGGGGTGACAGATGAGGATTTTCAAAGGTGGCAGCTTCCTGCACGGGAATATATCATCTGCGGGTTTGAGGCAAGTGATTTCCTCGAACTTGTGACAGTTGCACTGAACAAGGCAATTAAATACAGCGGCCTGTGGCTTGAAAAGCACGGCCTTGTGGCGGATGTATTTGCCCCTGAGTTATATTACAGCAGTACACCGGAAGCCACCTATATGGAATTGCTGATACCTTTCAATAAAAAACAGTAATGATATGGAATTGAGCTGAAATGAATAATTTAGCATGATAAGCCTGCCTGAGCGGGTATGGAGACAGATTGGATGGATGGGGGAGTACAATCCGCAGACAAAGGAATTTACTTATATTGCAGGAATATGATAATGTTCTGACACAACACCTTCACAGATAAGAACTTCCAAGCGAATGGCATTAATTCTTAATACCTGCTTGACTCTCACATTATGTAAGGGTTTATACTTTCCCTATGGCGCCGGAGAAAATCTGATATAAAGCTTTATGGAAAGGAATATATGAATAAAAGATTGATTGAAATCAAACATCATATGTGTGATGGCTGCTGCATGTGGAGTGGAATAGAAGATATCTATGTTACAAAAACGGGTGAGGAAGTTCCGGAAGCATTTTTCTTTGCACTAAGCAGTTATGGTGAGAATATCTATCTGAAATTTCATAATCTGGCTCGGCCGGTTATGCTAAGTGTTTGTGATGGAAGGACAAGGAAGACCTATGAAAAAATAAAGGAGGAACTCGGTTTACAGTATAAAATATCAGAAGGCAGAACGCTGGAATATGCCTTCAAGTCTGTTAAAAATGAAATCGATAATGGCCGTCCGGTTATATTGGGTCCTCTTGATATGTATCATCTGCCATATTTAAAGATGTATCATAAGGTTCATATTCCAATGCATTATGTTTTAATGGTCGGATATGATGAGGAGTGCATTTTTCTAAATGATTGCGGAAGAAAAGATATTCAAACGTTATCATATGAGGAACTGCAAAGAGCCTGGCAAATAGATAAGAATGAGGTCGGTTATAAGAATGGGTTTATCCGGTTTTCGTTACCGGATAATTTACCTGGCGTATTTGAACTGGCAAAAGCCTGTTTTAAACGGAAAGCAAATGAGCAATTAAGGACAAAGCCTGAATTTACAGGAATAAGTGCACTTCGTAAAATAGCTTTTGATTTTCCGAGGTGGAAAGAGGAAATGCCGCAGGATGTATATAGGAATGCATTAGTTGGTTTAACGGAATTTTGGGGTATGGTTCCTAAAATTCCAGACAGGCTGCTTGGGATACAAAGTGAAACAGAAGACATCCCTTATAAGGGGAATTGCGACCGGCTTGGAAAGGTGCTTATTCTGCTTGGGGATAAATATAAATGTGAAGACTGGGTTTCTGCAGGAGATTTATTTATGCAAAGCGGAGAAGCTTTTGAAAAAATCACCTCCTGTATAGTCAGTTACCTTTGTGATGGGAAGGATACATTGGAACTCATCCCGAAATTATTTTTAGAAATTGCGGATTTAGAGGAAAGTGCCTTTAAACTATTACTATGATAGATGAAAAGGCTGGTTAAGAATTACCGAAAGATATATTGCCGCCAGGGAGTAAGTAGAAAATACCTGGCGGCATTTTTTTGTTTGTTCAGGTATTACTAATCAAGTAGATTCGCTTTACAAGGGCAATTCACCTACAACTGAATATTGAAAGAGACAAAATGTATGCGGGAATCATAAACCTGCTGCAAAGAAAGATTTCATTGGAGCGGGGAGTTATGTTTGATATAATAATGTTAAGTTAGTTAAAATCTGTTAAAATGTATAGACTTTTATAATAAATATTATTTCCATTAGAAAAAAGAATAGTGAGAAATTGAAAAGCATAATTCACACACAAGATTGAGCCTGCGAAATCCTCGGTCCGATCCTGCAGCGCGCTGGGAAATTTTATTTACGTAGTCAGGAATATCAAACCAAAGATTTACTATACACGAAAGGAGTTAAAATGAATGAAAAAATTCTGGTCATAGAGGATGAAAAAAAGATAGCTGATGCAATTGCTTATGCACTGAAGAGAGAAGGTTATATTGCTGAGGTTGTTTATCATGGAGAAGCTGCTATGAAAATACTGGAGGAATTCCATGCGGCTGCTATTATTCTGGATGTCATGCTTCCCGGACTGGACGGATATGAAATTCTTAAGAAGCTCCGGGATAAAGAGCATATAGGGGTTATCATGCTTACTGCAAAAGAGGATATTGTCAATAAAATACTGGGCCTTGAACTGGGGGCGGATGATTATATGACAAAGCCTTTTGATATGCGGGAATTGCTTGCACGTTTAAAATCACTGCTTCGCAGAATGCAGAAAGCGGAAAAGAAACAGGAGCCTGCCGAGGTCAGATTGGGAGGAGTCGTACTTTATATCAGTAAACGAACTGCTTTTGCAGGAGATAGGCCTCTGGATTTGACACCAAAAGAATACGATATCCTGGCTCTGCTAGTGTCTAATCCCGACAGGGTTTATACAAGGGAGCAGCTTCTTGATCTGGTATGGGGGATGGAATATGCTGGTGGCACACGGACAGTGGATATTCACGTCCAGCGGGTAAGAAAGAAACTTGGAGAGGAATTCGAAGGTGTTATCCAAACTGTTTATGGAGTGGGCTATAAAGCCTTGGGAGGCAGCAGTGAAAGTTAGTATAAAAATAAAATTCAGCCTGTTCCTTGCAGGCTTGCTGATTCTTGTTGTTTTCTTTCTGAGCCTGCTGGTACTAAAAGGGATAAAAAGCAACCAGCAAAATCAGTATGAACAATATTTAGCCCAGCAGGCGAAAACCGCAAATACCTATTATATGCAGAGAATTTTATCGGAAGAAAAATCGCAGACCTTTTTGTCGGAAAAAGGCGAGGAATTTGCAGAGCAGCTGGAATTGATCAGTGGTCAATCCCTGGTTCTATATGATAGTCAGGGAAAGCTGGTCAGTAAGAAAGCAAAAGAGAAAGAGTCGGACAATATAAAGAAAACGCTGGCATATGCACTAAGTAAAAAGACTGCCTATCTGGTGGAAGGAGATTCGCTGTATTACCTGGCTCCCTTAATATCAGGAAATGAGCAGGTAGGCGTTGTACAATTTAATTATTCTCTGTCAGAGCATCAGGCTTTTTATAACAATATCAGGCAGCTGTTTATTTATATAGGGGCAGGTGTATTATTTCTGAGCTTCTTTCTTTGCTATCTGTTTTTTAATCCTTTTGCCACAGGCATAATAAAGCTGGATAAGATGGTGGATAGGATTCGGGAAGGCCATTATGAGACCACTATTTTAAAATGCAGGGATGAAATCGGTAAATTAAGTCAGGGAATTCATGCAATGGGCGGGCAGATAAGGAAAAATATAGAGGGGATGGAGGCCGAGCAGAATAAGCTTAAGCTTGCTGTCGAAAAATTATCACAGCTTGACCAGCAGCAGAAACAATTTATCGGTAACGTAACTCACGAATTTAAAACACCCTTAACCTCAATAAAGGCATATATTGACTTACTGGAAATGTATCCTGACGATGAAAGGCTTTTGGAGACTGCAATTGCCACTATTAAAAGTGAATCAGGACGTTTATATGAAATGGTGGATAAGGTACTGCAATTGTCTGCGCTGGAAAAGTATGATTTTGAACGAAAGCTTGAAAGACTGTCAGTTAAGCAGGCGGTGGAGTCAGCACTTATCAGCTTAAAAGGCAGGATGGATAAGTTTAGTATCAGGCTGGATACGGAACTGAACGAAGCCTGTATAGAAGGAGATAAAGACAGCTTAACTATCGTACTCTTAAACCTTTTGGATAATGCCATCAAGTATAATAAAGCAAACGGAAATATTTTTATTAAAACCTATGAAGCATTCCAACAGGTGTATATTGAAATATCAGATACCGGCATCGGTATTCCCGGGGAACTCGTTGACAAGGTATTTGAGCCCTTTTATATGGTCGATAAAAATAGGGCAAGAGAGAATGGCGGAGCCGGGCTGGGATTATCCCTGGCCAGAAAACATGCAGAATTATTGGGTGGTACTATCATTCTGTTAAATACCGGGAGTGAGGGGACCAGTTTCAGAATCACCTTTCCGGCAATCATAAATTAAGTGCACACAGAATAGTGGTGTCGGTTGAAGCACAGGAGCGGCATAATGCCAAACGCCAGCACCATAGATTTACTCCTATAAGATAATGTTTACATTTTAGAAACAATTATTTACAGGATAGCTATAATTGTATATTGCATTGAAACAAATTCTTGGTAATCTGTTATCGAGGAGGCGATGAATGCGAAATGAAAGACCTTTCACACTCTGATTATGGCTGTGCCGCAAATGCAGGCAGATGCGATATACAGCCAGATTTTGATATGCAATGGGGCTAAGTGTCATAAAATGGTACACTTAAATAAGCTATACAGTAAATAGCTTTCAGTATGATTGGTGCCGCCGATTTTGGCGGCGGAAAGGAGAATTATATGAAGAAGAAACAAATAACCAAAATAATATTTGCCATGATTTTATTAATTACTACTACAGGCTGCAGTGCAGAAAGTAATGAAGACAAAGTAACCATAAAAGAGCCGGGGGGCTCTATAACCGTTATTGATAATACCGGTAAAGAAGCAGGTGTTCCCGGGATATCCATAGCTAAAATTGATTCCTATAAGAAGCTGGAAATCTCTGATTGGCTGGATGGAGATACTGTGGTAGTTTCAAAGGAAAATGAATCCCTTGAGAAAATGAAGCTGGAAGAATTATCAGATTCTTATCCCAAGAGCCTGTACCTGTATAATCTCAAAACAAAGGAATATAAGCTTTTAAAGGAAGAGGCAGAACTGAATCTGGGCGGAGCAAAACTTTCTTCTGACAAGAAAAACCTGTTATACAGCGGTAACAGCCTGGGCGATTTGTCGTATTACGTACTTAATCTTGAGAACATGAAAAGCTTTGGCATTTCCGGTGACCCTATCGGAAGTGCAGGCAGTGCCAACTGGGCTGATGAAAATACGGTTATCGGAGCAGGATATACCAATGGAGCCTATTATGCCAGCACAGAAGGAAAAATAACTTCTTTGAAGGAACTGGACCAAAAAAGTATATTTATTATTAAGAAATTGAAAGATTCTATCTACTATAATACCGCCGATGATAATACCATTATGGCTTTGAATCTGTCTACCGGAAAAATTGCAAGCCTGAATCTTACCAATGTTTCAGGGTTATATCCCGCTCCGGATGAAAATCAGCTGCTAGCTTTGCAGTATAAAGGGTCTAAACAAATTTTATCGCTTTGCGACAGGGATGGAAGTAATGTCAGAAACATAGCCGAAGGGGCAGAGCTTGGAGGAGTATCATGGTCTCCGGACCAGAGGATGATTGCTTACAGCTTGAAGGGGGATAGTAAAGGTGCTGCTAACGGTTTGTACCTTTATGATATGCTGACCGGCAAGTCTACGCTCATCGCAGTGGATATCTGGAATGCAGTTACCTGCTGGAGCCCATCCGGTAAAGAACTTGTTTATACCCAGTGGGATGGAAAACAGTATAACAGCAGTATTGTTTATTTGGAGTTCTCCTTGCAGAAATAGTTATAAAGAATTATAAAGAAAGAAATATATAAAATATTGAAAATTTGCACCAGTGATAAATAATCAGATGCCGCATGAAGACAGTACTCTTGCAAGAGATACCAGCTTCACGCGGCATTTTATTGCCCACTAAACAATTAGTTTAAATTTATCACCTATACAAAGCTGCTGGGAAAGATTAAACATATTGCTATTTGTATCCTGTAATATACTATCTATCCTTAAGAGCGGATAACCTTTGGAAATATTCAGAGCTTTTGCTTCTTTAGAGGCAGCAAATATAATATCCAGTGTTTTGGAAGAATCATTGAAAACAATATTATGTTTTTCCTTGAGAATTTCATATAAAGAGGAATCATTGAGATTCTCACTGAATAAAAAGGAAAAAGATTCAGGAAATTTATTTAGTTCCAAAATGACCGGTTTATCATCTGCGTACCGTATGCGTTCAAGAACAAGTATTTTTTCGTCTGATTCCAAATGCATCAGCTCCATTTCTCTTGGAGTAGGGTCTTCCAATGCAATCTTGATGATTCTGGCTCCTGGTTTTACCCCCATCAACTGGCACATTTCTGTAAAACCAATAACTCCCTTTGACAGCCCCCGCTGTAATTTTTTCTCGGCAACAAAGGTTCCTTTTCCGGATTTTCTGTCCAGATATCCCATGTCCGTTAACCTGGACAGAGCTTTTCGAACGGTTACACGGCTTACTTTGTATTGCTCGCTTAATTCGTTCTCTGTTGGAAATCTGCTTCCGGCCGGACGTTCTCCATTTTCTATTTCTTTTTGAAATTTCTCCTCAAGCTGCTTATATAAAGGTGTTACAATTGTATTATCCAGTTTCATATGAACATTCCTTCCTCTTATTAATATTTATATGAGGTATTTATCATTTATTATAATACATTTGAGAAATATTGTATATATCAAAATTAGATATTGACAATATGTATTGTAATGTATTATTATAATAACAGAACAATAAGATACATGAATTGAAGGAGAATGAAACAATGGAGTATAAGAGTACAGACATTAAGAATATTATCGAAGAGATTTTGGAGCAGAAGAAGGACAAAGGCGGAGTGAAATCGCTTTATTTTGTCGGATGCGGAGGCTCTTTAGGAGCTCTCTATCCAGCAAAGACTTTTATGGAAAGAGAGTGCGCCGGTATCAAGTCCGCATGGATAAATAGCAATGAATTTGTTCACAGCACGCCAAAGGATTTTGGAGAGAATTCTATCATATGTCTTGCATGTCATAAAGGAAATACACCGGAAACAATACGTGCGGCAGCGCTTGGTAAGGAAGCAGGAGCAGCCGTTATTATTCTGACCTGGTTACAGGAATCGGAAATCATCCAGCATGGTGACTACATTGTACGCTATTCTTTTGGTGATGAAAAGGATACGGCGGAAGAAAAAACCATCTGTGGACTGCTTGTGGCAGTTGAACTGCTGAAGCAGACGGAAGGATATGAAAATTACGATAAATTCCTGCAGGGTGTTGGCATGATTGACCGTATCGTAAAAAATGCCTGCGAACATGTGAAGAAACGTGCCCTGGTATTTGCAGAAAGCCATAAAGACGACAATGTGATCTATACAATGGCCAGCGGTGCGGGATATGGCGCAGCATATATGGAAAGCATCTGTATTTTCATGGAAATGCAGTGGATTAATTCAAACAGCATTCACAGCGGCGAATATTTTCATGGTCCCTTCGAGATAACAGACAACAATATTCCCTTTGTAATTCAGATTTCAGAAGGCTCAACCCGTGCATTGGATGAGAGAGCATTGAAATTCCTGACCACATACGCTAAGCGCATCGAAATTCTGGATGCCAAGGATCTTGGGCTTTCCACCATTGATTCTTCCGTAGTTGATTACTTTAACCATTCGTTATTCAATAATATATACCCGGTATATAATCAGGCATTGGCTACAGTGCGCGAGCATCCGCTGACTACCCGCCGTTATATGTGGAAAGTTGAATACTAATATCTTATGAAAAGAGATTCCTGACTATCTTCTCGAGCGGTGTCTAAACAGGCACCGCTTTTTGTGCTGTGCCGAAATGAAGCACCTGTGGTATTAAGGTTGAATATTTATAGCCTTTTTGTAAAAAAGTATAGGTGAACTGTCTTTACCTGTTCAACGTAGAGGATACAAGAATAACAGGAAATTGATCTGCAGGAATCACCAGAATTGTATTAAAATGTATTGCTACTATGAAAAATATATAAAAAACGACAAAAAGAACTTAAACATTAGGATAAAATGATTAATACCTCTTGACAGAATGAAGGGGAGAATGTATTATTGTATTAAATACAAAGCAATACAAATAGATACAAATAGTGAAATATTAAAAATGATTGCTCTTGTATTGTTAAGGTTAGAGATGTGCGCGCCATCTTTAAGAACCATATAAGTGT
Source organism: Bacillota bacterium (assembly GCA_023410275.1). Classification (GTDB taxonomy): domain Bacteria; phylum Bacillota; class Clostridia; order Lachnospirales; family Lachnospiraceae; genus Anaerocolumna. Next base: position 13,595 of record JAEYPZ010000156.1, on the reverse strand, counting down.
ACTGAAATTTAAAAAAATCAGTATTTCATACATGGGTTTGCAAAAAATTAAATTTAACTCATTTGAGGAGGTTAATTTATGTTCTGGATAGAATTGATTATTGTCCTGGCGATAATTTTCTGGGGAGTTCGCAAGGGTGGGACCTTCCTGGCTATGGCCGGTGGTGTAGGCATGTTGATTATGACTTTTGTGTTACATGTAAAACCTTCCGATCCGCCAATTACAGTTATCTTAATTATGATTGCGGTAATCTGTGCGGCATCAACAATGCAGGCTTGCGGAGGCCTGGAATTTATGGTCAGGATGGCGGAGAAAATTCTTCGCAAGAATCCGCAAATGATTACGGTTTTAGCTCCTGTTGTTGCTTATTTTTTCACATTTATGTGTGGTACCGGCCATATTGTGTACAGCTTGCTGCCGGTTATCAATGAGATTTCATTAGAGACCGGTGTTCGTCCGGAACGTCCGATATCTGCCGCAATTGTTTCTTCACAGCAAGCAATCACAGCATGCCCGATAGCAGCGGCAACAGTTGCAATTCTTGCTTTTATGGCAGATTCATCGTATACGTCGGTAAACCTTTTCACTTTGCTGCTCGTATGTGTCCCTGCAACCTTGATAGGTACAATTGCCGCAGCATTTTCTGTTATTAAAAAGGGCAAAGAGTTAGCGGATGATCCCGAGTTCCAGGCACGTGTCGCTTCCGGACTTATTGAGGATTTTTCAAAGAAAAAAGTTGAAGAAAAACCTACCACAAAAAATGCAAAGATTTCAGTTACTATTTTCTTGGGAGCAATGGTAATAATTGTTTTATTAGGTGCCTTTCAATCATTTCTTCCTAAATTTGCGGATGATTCCGTATTGCCGATGACTTCGGTAATCGAAATTTTTATGCTTGTAGCCGCAGCTATTATGGTTATTGCCAGTAAGCTTGATAGTGATAAGATTTTGGATCAACCGGTTTTCCGTACTGGTATGTTTGCAGTTGTTTTAGCATTTGGGCTTTGCTGGTTAGTAAATACGTTTATTGGAGATCAGGCTTCCTTTATCACTGATAACATGTCTGCTTTGACAAACAGATATCCCTGGATCTACATAATTGCCGTATTTATTGTTGGTGCTATCACAACCAGCCAGTCCTCCACAACAATGATTATGGTTCCCATTGGCATTGCTTTAGGCCTTCCTGCCAATATTATTGTAGCCGGGTGGATTGCTTGCTCTTCAAACTATTTCATTCCCGCATCAGGTCAGTGTGTTGCTGCTCTTGCCTTTGACTCTGCGGGTACAACAAAGATTGGAAAATTCGTTTTAAATCACAGCTATATGGTTCCTGGTCTGGTTTGTACAGTTGTTTCCGTATTGGTTGCCATTGGTCTTGGAGCAGTTGTATTTTAATAACGGCCGTCAATTAGCTTACTTTTAATTGGAGCGCAGCTGATGTCTTGTGATATTATTGCATTGGCTTCGGCTGCGGTCCTGTTTTCTACAAAAAGGAGGTTGGAAATTCTTTTAAAACAAATCAAAAAATCAAAGTTGGTTAACTTTATATAGGATAGAGGAGAATAAAAATGGAATATAAAAGTACAGATATTAAAAACATTATTGAGGAAATTTTGGTCCAGAAGAAAGACAAAGGCGGAGTGAAATCACTTTATTTTGTGGGGTGCGGAGGCTCTTTAGGAGCGCTCTATCCTGCAAAGACTTTTATGGAAAGAGAATGTGCAGGTATTAAGTCCGCATGGATAAACAGCAATGAATTTGTTCATAGCACGCCAAAGGATTTTGGAGAGAATTCCATCATATGCCTTGCATGCCATAAGGGCAATACACCGGAAACGATACGTGCGGCAGCGCTTGGTAAGGAAGCAGGAGCAGCCGTTATCCTTCTGACCTGGTTACAGGAATCGGAAATCATCCAGTATGGTGATTACATTGTACGCTATTCTTTTGGTGATGATAAGGATACGGCGGGAGAAAAAACCATCTGTGGATTGCTTGTGGCAGTTGAACTGTTAAAGCAGACGGAAGGATATGAAAATTACGAGAAATTCCTGCAGGGTGTTGGCAGGATTGACCGTGTGGTAAAAAAGGCATGCGAGCATGTGAAAAAGCGTGCCCTGGTATTTGCAGAAAACCATAAAGACGACAAGGTGATCTACACAATGGCAAGCGGTGCGGGATATGGCGCGGCATATATGGAAAGCATCTGTATCTTCATGGAGATGCAGTGGATTAATTCAAGCAGCATTCACAGCGGCGAATTTTTTCACGGTCCCTTCGAGATAACAGATGCCAATATTCCCTTTGTAATTCAGATTTCAGAAGGCTCAACCCGCACATTGGATGAGAGGGCGCTGAAGTTCTTAACTACATATGCAAAGCGCATTGAAATTCTGGATGCCAAGGAGCTTGGACTTTCCACCATTGATTCTTCCGTAGTTGATTACTTTAACCATTCGTTATTCAACAATGTATATCCGGTATATAATCAGGCATTGGCCGCAGAGCGTGAGCATCCGCTGACTACCCGCCGCTATATGTGGAAGGTTGAGTATTAAATTTGACATCGAATAAGAGGAGTGGAGAAATGAAGAATGGCAGAATTATTTCCATAGGAGATAACGTATGTGATAAGTATCTTTCCCGTGGAATAATGTATCCTGGCGGACAGTGTGTAAATACATGTGTTTACGGGAAAATGAATGGCATGGATACCGCATACCTTGGAAAGTATGGAAGTGACGAAGTTGCAAATTATGTACAGAAGGTCCTGGCAGAGATAGGAGTTGACGATAGTCATAGCCGTCATTTTGAAGGAGAAAATGGATTTGCGCTGGTTACGCTGCAAAACAATGACCGTGTATTTCTAGGCTCCAATAAAGGTGGAATAGCGAAGGAGCACCCTTTTGCTTTTACACAGGAGGACTTTGAATACATCAGAAAATTTCATCTCATTTATACCAATTTAAACAGTTACATTGAAGAAAACCTTCCGGAATTGAAGGAAACAGGCGTGCCCATTGCTTATGATTTTTCAAACAGATGGACAGATGAATACCTTGAGAAAGTGTGTCCGTATATTACGGTAGCTATTCTGTCCTGTGCACATCTGACGCCTGAAAAACGAGAGGCTGAAATGAAAAAGGTACAGGCCTATGGGGTTCCCATTGTGCTTGGTACAATCGGTGAGGATGGGTCTTACGTTCTCTGCAAAAATGAATTTCTTTATGCTCTGGCAGTTCATGCAGAGGATGTCATTGATACCATGGGAGCAGGAGATTCTTACTTTACTGCTTTTCTGTGTTCCCTTCTGGAATACTCAGAAACAGGAGCGCTTCTGGAAGGTACGGATGAAGAAATGTTAGGACGCCTGAAAGCTGCAATGAACAGAGGTGCAGAGTTTTCTGCAAAGGTCTGCACGATGGAAGGTGCATTTGGATATGGCACCCGGATAGCAGGAAAAACAGAAGTATAATTAGAAAATAAACGGAGGAAATAATCATGAAACCGGATATATATGAAAATAATAATGAAGGTATTCTGTGTGTTTACAAAAATGAAAAATGGCTGGTAAGTATTAAGAATTGGAAGCCGGACAATGATATGGAGGGTATTGCCCATTTAGAGGTTCATCATTCAACCGACGAGCAATTTATTCTTGCTGCCGGCAAAGCAATTTTGATAACTGCAGAGCGTGAAAATGACAGATTTAAAATAGAATTAACGCTAATGGAAAAGGGAAAGGTTTATAATGTACCTGCTGAATGTTGGTTTTACTCAATAACACAGAAAGACACCAAGATGATGTATGTTCAGGATTCCAATTGCTCAATGGAAAACAGCGACTTCTGTGAGCTTTCAAAGGAAGAAATTGAATATATTCAGGTAAATGCACGTAAGCTATTTACAGAATAAAAGTACCGGGTGAATTAGGCAGTTTCACAAGTAAACTTGCGAAATGCACATGGAGAAAAATGGATAAAAAATATATTCTTTTTGATTTTGACGGAGTTATTGCAAATACAGAAGAAAGCAATGCAAAATATCTTAGACAGGCACTTGCCTGCTTTGATATTATACTAACGGATGAAGAACGCAGTAATTTAATTGGGAAAAATGATCCGTCTCTGATAGCCGGCTTGCTATCAAAATCCTCAAAAAAAGTCACATTGGAGGAATTCACAAATAAACGCAGACAGATAGGCAATACATACGAAAATAGTTGTATGGAGCCTATGCCGGGATTGGTTTCTTTTATAAAGGAGTATCGGTGTAAAGGAATCAAAACCGGTATTGTAACATCAACTACAACACGGCTTATCATTATTGCATTAAATCGTATGAATATGATGTCTTTATTTGACGTGATTATTTGTGGTGACATGTGCACAAAAAGCAAACCGGACCCGCAGGGGTATTTAAAGGCCATGAATATACTTGGTGCCAGACCGGAAGAATGTATTGTATTTGAAGATTCTCCGGTGGGAATACAAGCAGCGAAGAGCGCAGGTGCTTTTGTTGCAGCATATTGTGGTTCCGGCATTAAGCAAGATATCAGTGGGGCAGATATCTCCGTTGATTCGTTCCTGGAATGTCATGAAAAGATGAAGAGCTTGATATTATAAAATCTGTTCTATTTTTATATTGTTGAAATAGAAACAAAAATTGATTATAATATTATTCATACAATAAAAGGGGGAGGACAGGCCATGAACAAAGAAGAACAGGTGATAATGGGTTTCAGAGAATTGGTTAACAAAATGGCTTGGCTTAATAAGTTTAAGATGGAAGAAAGTCTGAAGGGCTATAAGTCTTCCGAAATACATTACATCGAATGCATTGAAAAAAATGCAGATTCCAATGTGACAAAGCTTGCGGAGGCTCTTTATATGACGAGAGGAGCTATAAGTAAAATGACGAAGAAGCTCGAAAAAAGAGGTATTATTGAAAGCTATCAAAAGGCGGATAATAAAAAAGAAATCTATTTTCGGCTTACTGAACAAGGGCGGGAAATTTATAAGTTACATGAGGAACTGCACAAAGAGTTCAGAGAGCGGGATGAAGCTGTATTTGAGCAGGTAACCGAGGAGCAATTTGACAATATGCTTTGCTTCCTGGAAAAGTACAGTAAGCATCTGGATGCTGAAATCAAGAAGCTGGGAATGGATAATAAGCCGGAATAAATTTAAATAACGAATATGAAATCAAAGGCAGCCTGGTTCTATTGAGAACGGGCTGCCTTTTATGAATAATATTTTGTTGACAAGGAAACAAATAAATGCTATAGTGATTATGTTGAACAGGAAACAAAATGACAACCTTTGAGAGGAGAATTCGCAGGATGAATTTTGAGCAGCTATTTAAACAAATTTCCCCGGAAGAGATAAGCGACAATGTATTTACACTGGCAGGAAAAGATTTTTATGTTGTTACTGCGGGCAAGGAAGAGCATTATAATTCCATGGTAGGCAGCGGGGGTGGTTTTGGACTTCTTTTAAAGAAACCCACCACCTGGTGCTTTTTCCGGGCAGACCGTTATACACTTGAATTGATTGAAAAAGAGCAAACATATACGCTTTCTTACTTCCCGAAGGAATATAGGGAGCAAATGCTCTTTTTGGGAAGTAAATCAGGACGAAACAGTGAGAAAATGAAAGAAGCGGAATTGACAAGTGTAGTAACCCCTTCCGGAGATATGTCCTTTAAAGAAGCCAGACTAATTCTTGAATGTAAATTAACAGCAATAACCACTGCCACTCCTAATGATTATTACGTGCAGGAAGATATCGACTTAATAAACGAGGCATATAACGAAGCAAAGGTTTATCGTAAATTGGTATTTGGAGAAATTACCCATGTCTGGGTAAGAAAATAAGAATATGGATGGCGGGCATTGGTTCCACAGATAGGTGTGAAAGAAATTTCACATTCCATTATTTATGGCAGTACCGCAGACCTGTCTGCGGTATGCAATGGGAGCAAGTGTGGAATCAAAGTCAACAATTTTATAATAATCTTAAAAAGGCTAAAGCAATAAGTAAAATACCTCCTAACCAGGATATTTGGACTGGGGCTTTATCACTGATTTTTCGTCCTATTAACTCACCTGATTTTATTGATATGTTACTTAATATGAGGGAAGATATGATGACTGCCACAATATTTATATTTCCTAACGCCGCACCTACTCCCGCGGCCATACTGTCTATGGATAAGGCTGCCCCAAGGGTAAATGCTTCCTTTGGGGAAAGTATTTTTGATTGATCCAAATCAGCCTCTTTTGGATTGGCATATATGTTTAAGATAAAATTGAGATTGAACATGTGGAATTGGAATTCCTTTTTTAGTGTTGAATGTTTATTAATAATCACCTTGATTAAATTATCCATCAGCCGGCCTATACCTAAGAATAATAAAATCAGAAAAGAGATCAGCTTTAATAATCCTGCGGGGATATATGGCATAAGAAAAACACCGAGCAAAAGGGAAATTCCTAAAATCCCGGTACACAGGAAAGCAATTACCTGCACTGATAAAAAGGGTATTTTAATTTTATTGCTTCCATATGCTAAACTGGCGATTAATGCGTCAGTAGATAATGCGGCTACAAATAAGACTGATTCTGCAATTTTTAATAAAAGATAAAACATAACTTTATTCCTTAAAATCCTTTTGTTTTATCTTATGATAAATAAATCTTTTAGTTCCTCATAGAATTATGCCTTCTGTTTCCATAGGGTGACCTGAGTTATTTATTCCTTTTGCGGACAATCAGGATATGATAATACATTTATATTAAAATCTGCTTTATAATGTACATTTTTATGCAAAGGATACCCTGCGGAGATTGACTATACACTATGCTTGAATATATTGAAAAACCCGGCTTAAATTTCAACGGTAAGATTATTCGTCATATTTTGGATTGAAAAAATAGTTTCCATATGTTATAGTAGCATTTGATTATGAACAGAGGATATGGTTATGAAACAGAAGACAATTTCTTGCGGTATATTGACGTTTCTTTTTTTTATAGCGGTATTGTCAATAGGAATGTACTCCCCAAACAGGGAGGTAGATTCCTTCTTTTCATATTCTAATCCATCCGATACTCTGTCTTCCTCCTCCGGTAACCTTAAGAGAATGGATGCTACGGATGAGCTGTTCGGTGAAATTGCAGATGAAATCCCGGCAAGTATATCATCCGGGACAAGGAATGCATTTTCATATAGGATTTTTCCTTTGGTACTTTCCTTTTCAATGGCAGTTCAGCCATTTATTCCACTTTTTATTTGGGTTGTTTATAATGCTTTACTCCAGAACGAATTTATTGACAGAATGTATCTGATTCTGTTCATACATAATTCGGATGGCAAGAAAGGGGACTTAAGCAGGCATTTAATGGCATAATGAAAACGAAATAAGAAAAGAGGAAAATTATGAAGCCAGGTAAAAAAATGCTTACGGTCATTTTACTTGCTATTGCTGCGTTTATTTTTATTGCAATTTTTGGCTGTGGAAATAAAATCAAGGGAGTATTTAACATACGCTATGGTATTGATATCCGTGGGGGAGTAGAGGCAATTTTCGAGCCGAAGGGACTGGATCGTGCTCCCACTGCGAGTGAGCTGGAAACAGCCAGAGAAGTTATAGAGACACGACTGGATAACCAGAATATCACAGACCGTGAAGTTACGGTGGATAAGAAGGGCGGTTATATTATCGTTCAATTCCCATGGAAATCCAATGAGACAAGCTTTAATCCGGAGGAAGCTATTGCAGAATTAGGAGCGATGGCAAAGCTTACCTTTCAGGATTCTGATGGAAAGGTGCTGATAGAAGGCAAGGATGTGCAAAAAGCAACAGCAAAAACAAGTCCTTCCACTTCAGCAAGGGGCTATGAGGTAGCTCTGAAATTCAATTCAAAAGGAGCAAAACAGTTTGAAAAAGCCACTGAAAGCCTGATTGGTAAGACAATGAGCATTTATATGGACAAGGATTTGATTTCCAGTCCGATAGTTGAGACAAAGATATCCGGCGGAGAGGCTGTCATCACAAATATCGAAACTTATAAAGAGGCACAGCATCTTGCAGCTAAAATCAATTCGGGTGCACTTCCATTCTCCCTGGAAACGACAAATTTCAAAACCATAAGTCCTACTCTTGGAAATAATGCCTTAAATATTATGGTCGCAGCCGGATTCATCGCATTTTTTGTGGTATGTGTCTTCATGATATCATTTTATAAGCTGCCGGGTATAATTGCCTGCATCACCCTGTTATTGCATATGGCATTACAGCTTCTTGCCATTTCTGTTCCCCAGTTTACACTGACACTTCCTGGAATAGCGGGTATTATTCTGTCCATAGGAATGGCAGTGGATACCAATATCATAATAGCAGAACGAATATCGGAAGAAATAAAGAAGGGCAGTTCTGTCAGAAGCGCTATCATAAACGGATATAAGCATGCGTTTTCCTCCGTACTGGATGGAAATGTTGCAACAGCCGCAGTGGCGGTCATATTGATGATTTTTGGCTCGGGTTCCATGCTTAGCTTTGGATTTACGCTTTTAGTTGGTATGATTTTGAATTTATTCATAGGTGTCAACATATCGAAACAGCTTCTTTTATCGGTCGTCCAATATGAGAGATGGAACAATGTGAAATGCTTCAGGGAAAAGAAAGAGAAGAAGGTAATACCCTTCTATCAGAAAAAATATATATTTGCAATTATTTCAGGTGTTATCATACTGAGTGGTATTATCGGATGCTTTTCCAAAGGAGTAAGACTGGATACCCAGTTTACCGGAGGCGTTGTATTAAGCTATACGGTTTCAAAAGATGCTGATACGGACAGGATAAAGAATGCCATAGAAAAGCAGAGCAACAGACCGGTCACCGTACAGATAACAGAGGATAAAGTAACCGGAAAGGAAAGCCTTTCAGTTACCCTTGCTGGAAATACTGGTATGTCACCGGAGAGCCAGGCAGCGGTAACGGAAGCAATCAACAGTACATCGGACAGCATTCATGCACAATTGGCTCAGACTTATGTAGTAGAACCGTATATCGGTGCAAAGGCATTGAAGAATGCAGCTTTAGCGATTATACTGTCTTTTATCTTTATTATTATTTATATAGGGATAAGATTTACAGCATTATCAGGACTTTCAGCCGGAGTTACGGCACTAATTGCACTGATTCATGATGTTCTTGCAGTATTTTTCACATTTGCACTGTTTGGTATTCCATTAAATGATGCCTTTGTGGCGGTGGTGCTTACAATCATAGGATATTCTGTCAATGATACAATAGTAATTTATGATAGAATACGTGAAAACAGAAAGAATAATCCTAAGATATCCGTTGTGGAGCTTATGAATGAAAGCACGTCGCAAACACTGGCCAGATCCATCAATACTGTTTTTACGACAGGAATTTGTGTATTTATTATTTTAGTTGCTTCAATCGTATTCCATATCAGTTCCATTATGGAATTCTCACTGCCAATGTTCGTTGGTATCATTACAGGCTGCTATTCATCCATTTGTATTGCAGGAACATTATGGGCATTCTGGGAGAAAAAGAAGGAAAAGGTTAAGTAATTATTGACAGCAGTTTACTTAAGGGCTGCCGCAAAAAGAACAATGGCTGCCGGATATTGTTATATCCGGCAGGAAGCTTTTTTTCTAACAGCCCTTAAGTATTATGTAAAATATCAAAGGGGGCCTGCTATGATATAAAGATTATTTATTGGATTATTCATTTTTGATATGGAATCGTAGAAGCTTATTTTAGAAAAAATTTAAATTAAAGGTACAGACATAGGAGAAATATGATTTTATTAATTGTAATTATAATTTTAGCACTAAGTTTTGATTTGATTAATGGTTTTCACGATACAGCCAATGCAATTGCAACCGTAGTATCCACCAAGGCTTTAACATTAAAGAAAGCAATTATCATGGCCGCTATTATGAATTTTCTGGGAGCTGTAATTTCTACAGGTGTTGCTGAGACAATTGCAAAAGATATTGTAGATTTAGATAAAATCTCAAATGGCTCGATTGTTATGATAGCTGCTTTAATAGCTGCAATTTTATGGAACCTGCTGACCTGGTATTTGGGTATTCCCAGCAGTTCCTCCCACGCACTTATTGGTTCTTTGGCAGGAGCTGCTTATGCAAGTGTAGGAATTCATGCAATAAAATTAAAAGGGTTTGCAAAGGTTGTTTCTTCCCTTATCATTTCACCTCTTCTGGCTTTTACCGTGGGTTTCTTAATGTTTACCCTGATTAAAATTCTTTTCAAAAAGGCGAATGCAGTAAAAGCAAATAAGGGTTTTCGCAAGGTTCAGGTTCTTACCGCTGCCTTACAGGCATTTTCTCATGGTACCAATGATGCACAGAAATCTATGGGTATCATTACAATGGCATTGGTGAGCTACGGCTATCAGACTGAAATGACAATACCGCATTGGGTACAGCTGCTCTGTGCTCTGGCTATGACAGTGGGAACCTCCATAGGTGGATGGCGTATTATAAAAACTGTTGGAACGCAGATTATGAAGTTAAAGCCTGTCAATGCTGTAGCAGCCGACCTTTCTTCCGTACTGATAATACAGATAGCAACCAGATTTGGGCTGCCGGTTAGTACCACACATGTTGTTTCTTGTTCTATCATGGGAGTTGGCGCTTCCTATCGAGTGAAAGGGGTCAATTGGAGCACAGCCAGGAAGATGGTTTCCGCCTGGTTTACAACTATTCCAATTACTTTTATAATATCAGCCGTAATATGTGCGTTGTTAAATCTCTTTCTATAGGGATGTTATTTGTTTCCTGATGATGGTCTTAATACCACGCAGCCTTTGACTGTGATATTGGAAAACACGTTCAGGCAAATGCGCATCTGCCACTTGTGGGATGGAGCTGGAAAGATTAAATTTGGCATCTATGCTTGCAGTCCGGAGGAATCGTCATTCCTGGCGCGCTTTACCAATTTGAGTCTCACCAAATGCCAATGGAAAGCTCACGTATAGATTACGATTTATTAATGGAATATGAGCAAAGTGAGCATTTTTGAGATAGGGTTTAATTGCTCATTATGTCTATACCTTGTTGCTGCTGAATTTCTATGTCTATATGTCTGGTTATGCCAACAAATAAAAATATTCATATAGGAAGCTTTGTAATGGAAATTTATTACCGTTGCAGGGCTTTTGTTTTTTAGTAGAAACTCCTTGACAATTCGTCAACAATCCACATTGTTACAGAGAGTATTAATATTACCTTAAAGTCGATAGCAGATAATGCCTTACTGAAAGTTAAGGCTGCTCAGTTGACTCACCTTATTAAAATGCCTGCTCCCTTCCAGTCCTTTCATACGTTATGCGTTTTAGTTATACCCTCTATGCGCAACAACAATTAGGCAAACGCTGCAAATGGGGCTATCATATAACTATATTCAATCCAATCAATGGAAATACTATTGGCATATGAAAGGAGAACAAAATGAAAGGACAACTAAACAAACAAAAGATTCTGGTCATAGGAGGGTCAAAATATCTGGGTTTAGCAATCGCCCAGCAGGCAAGTGAAGCCGGAGCGGAGGTCATCATCGGAGCACGTAATCTTGAACAGGCTTCTCTGGCGGCTGCACAGCTTCCCAAGGCTGGTGCGATTCATATCGACATTGCGGAGGAAAGCACAATTGCTGCCGCAGCCTCCCAGCTGGGGCATATCGATCATGTGGTAATAACCGCGTCTGCCCATCATAACGTTCCTGTCAAAGCTCTGGAACATGATAAAATTGTTGCAGCCTTTGAGGCAAAGGTGATTGGGCCTATGCTGCTGGCAAAGCACTTTGCTCCGATTCTGTCTCCGGCCGGCTCAATTCTTCTATTCTCCGGTGTGGCTGCATGGAAACCATCCCCCGGATATGCGGTGATGGGAGTGGCCAACGGAGCGGTTTCTTTCTTAGTTTCCCATCTGGCAAAGGAACTCGCACCTATTCGAGTGAACGCCATTTCTCCCGGCATTACGGATTCCGGTACTTGGAACACTCTTGGAGAGCAAAGCAAAAAAGAGCTTCTGGAAGGTGCTGCGGCATCCGGTTTAGTAGGACGGTCCGGTACAGCCGATGATATCGCGGATACTGCCATATGGCTGCTTGGCGCCGGAAATGTTTCCGGAGAGACCATCCATGTGGAAGGAGGGGCACGGCATGTATGACAAAAAATTCTTATAAAATATAGAATATAACATGCTGAAATATTATATACAAAGCAAAAATGCTCAGGAGGGATATTTCTAAGAAAAACTGAGGAGTAAAGGGGCTGCTGCAAAAGGAAGCTCTGCGGAGAATAACTTGCCATAATGCACTGTTTGACAGATGATATAATTTGTATGCTATAAGCGAACATATTATGTACGATTTTAGCATACGAATCATGCCAGATGTAGGTCAACCGGTGTGTGTGGCAAGTTATTCTCCGCAGAGCTTCCATTTCAACAGCCCCTTTGATGTTTATGTTTTTATATTTTTAGTGGGTTATTAACTTATAAGATTCTTGGTGATTTTTGATAACACCTATAATACTTATTTTTGTTTGACATCAGGCATACCTATGTATATAATAATCATACTGGTAATATATATTACTAGTATACATTAAGAGTAGTTGGAGGTGTCCATATGAAAAAAATATATAATAGTCTTACTGAGCTAATTGGGAATACTCCTTTATTACGACTTTCCCATTACGGAAGCGGATTACAAGCCGAGCTTATTGCGAAGCTGGAATATTTTAATCCTGGGGGAAGCGTTAAGGATAGAATCGGGCTGTCTATGATTGAAGCGGCAGAAAGGCAAGGGCTATTGACAAAAAATTCTGTTATTATTGAACCGACCAGTGGGAATACCGGAATCGCATTGTCATTTGTTGCTGCGGCAAAAGGTTATCAGGTAATTATTGTTATGCCGGAGACCTTCAGTGTTGAACGGCGCAAGCTGCTCTCTGCTTTAGGAGCCAAAGTGGTTTTGTCTCCGGGTAATGAAGGAATGCCGGGCGCCATTCGGAAAGCAGGAGAATTAGCTCAAAGTATACCCGGTTCTTTCATACCTCAGCAGTTTAAAAACCCTGCTAATCCCGAAACCCACCGCAAGACTACTGCCGAAGAAATCTGGCGTGATACCGATGGGGAAATCGATTTGTTTGTAGCCGGAGTAGGTACAGGCGGAACTATTACCGGAGTTGGAGAAGCTTTAAAAAAGAAAAAGCCTGCTATTAAGATAATTGCGGTGGAACCCTTTGATTCTCCTATTTTATCCACAGGGAAGGCCGGACCCCACAAGCTCCAGGGATTAGCTCCAAGTTTTATTCCGGACATATATAAACCGGAATTGATTGATGAAATTATTTCGGTAAAAACGGAAGAAGCATATGAGGCTTCCAGGCTGCTTGCAAAAGAAGAAGGACTGCTTGTCGGAATATCGTCGGGTGCTGCCGCGTTTGCCGCCTCCCAGGTAGCTGCCAGAGAAGAAAACAAAGGCAAAACAGTTGTAATGCTTTTACCTGATACGGGTGAAAG
>JAEYPZ010000018.1:0-12550 GCA_023410275.1 Bacillota bacterium | reverse complement strand
GGGGAAAGCGGTTTACATGGGAGATATTTTTATTGCGTATTAAACTATAATAATATACGATTCCTACAAGGCTCAACCACGCCTTGTGGAAATCTTTTTCACACACTCAACACATTGTGAGATATGTGTCGAAATTTGTCGAAAATAGCAATGCTTCTGATAAGTCAATGTTATGACAGATAAGGTGATACATTAAAACAATTTTCTATGACACATTAACTGCTTAATTTGGGAAGAAAACTTATATTAGGTGAAAAGGAGCAGGTGCTCTATCTTGATTACTTGTATGGCGAATTAAATGGAGCCATTAATTCCAATCTTTGGGCTGACTCAATTACTAAGGAACAGGCAAGCCATCCAAAGCAAATGGGATCAAACCAATAAGATTATCTTATTCCATAAAAGTGCTAAAAAGCTGAACATATTGAAAATGGTTCCTAAGACTATAATTGAAAAGGCAGTTATGCCAGTAGTTATTGGCATCGTATACCACCGCGCAGGAAGTGCAAATAATATAGAATAAAAAGCAAAGTACGGGGACCTGTTAATAGGTTAAATCCCAGTACTTTGCTATAAAATTGGACAAAAGTTGTATGTGATTTAGTTATTATAAATCAGCAGCTCATATAAGTCCCAGTAATCGAACAGTGTTTGCCACAATCATGCATACAGCAATACCAGTCACTGTTGGAATTGCAAAGGAGATAAATGTCCATTTTAAACTCTGTGTTTCTTTTTTTACTGTAAGGCATGTTGTTCCGCATGGCCAGTGCAGTAACGTGAACAGCATCGTACATACGGCTGTCAGCCAGGTCCAACCGTTATTTACAAAAAGTTGATGTAATTCTGTCAAGCTATCCATATCAGTCAATGTTCCCGTTGACATGTAGCTCATAATCAAAATAGGAACTACGATTTCATTAGCCGGAAAGCCTAAAATAAACGCCATTAAAATGTACCCATCCAGACCAATGAATCTGGCGAACGGATCAAGAAAAGCCGCGCAATGAGCAAGCAGACTCAAATCCCCAACCTGGATATTGGCCAGTATCCAGATGACCAGCCCTGCAGGAGCTGCGACAACTATGGCTCTTCCTAACACGTAAAGTGTTCTGTCAAAAATAGAACGCACAATGACTTTTCCAAACTGCGGCCGCCGGTACGGAGGGAGTTCCAGCTGAAACGAGGAGGGCATTCCCTTAAGAATCGTCTTTGAAAGCAACTTTGAAATCAGGAGAGTCATTGCAACACCAAATACGATAGTTCCGGTCAGCATCAGGGTAGAAATGACGGATTGGAAAGCTCCGCTGGCAGCCCCTGCAAAAAACATGGTAATAATGGCGATCAGTGTTGGAAATCGTCCATTGCAGGGAACGAAGTTATTTGTGAGAATGGCGATTAATCGTTCGCGGGGTGAATCAATGATTCGGCACCCAATCACACCGCAGGCGTTACACCCGAAGCCCATACACATCGTTAGCGCCTGTTTCCCATGGGCGCAGGCCTTACGGAAAAAGTTATCAAGATTAAATGCGACTCGCGGCAGATATCCCAAGTCCTCCAGCAGTGTAAATAAAGGAAAGAAGATTGCCATTGGAGGAAGCATAACGGAAATCACCCAGGCCAATGTACGGAAAATACCATCTACGAATATTCCACGCAACCAATCCGGCGCAGACAACCATAAAAAAAACTGAGATAACGGTTTCTCCAGCATAAATAGTCCAGAGGAAAGAAGGCTGGAAGGAACATTCGCACCAGTAATGGTAAACCAGAAAATACCGAATAACATCGCAATCATAATCGGTATACCAGTTATTTTTGATGTGAGTATCTTATCAATTTTGCGGTCTCTTGCCGCATATTCTTCTTTTTCAAAGGTGACGGCTTCTCTGCAGATATTCTCACAGCACATAACAATTTTTGTGACAACCTGATCCCTGAACTGGTCGGTATGTACGCCAGCGTCCTCCATAGTGAGTTTTGCCATTTTGACCGTCTGCGATATTTCTTCATTTTGTAAAAGATCGAAGCCAAGATGAGTCTTTAGAGAGTGAAGAAGACTTTCATCCCCGTCAAGTAACTTCAAAGCCACCCAGCGACTGTTGATTTTCCCCCCTAAAAGATCAGTAAGTATTGGTTCCAGCAGACTGACAGCGGATTCTATTTCTTCACCGTAATCTACGTGAAGTGAATTATGCGACACTTCACTATCTGATACTTCTTTCACTGCCTCCATCAAATTATCTAATCCCTTTTTGGATCGAGCACTGGTTCCGATTACTGGAATTCCCAGTTTTGAGCTGAGAACCTTTAAGTCAATGCTGATTTTCTTCTTTCTCGCTTCGTCCATTAAATTAACACACAATATAACTCGGTCAGTAACTTCTAAAGTCTGGAGTACCAGGTTTAGGTTTCGCTCCAGGCATGTAGCGTCAGCCACGACTATCACGCTGTCAGCTCCGCCAAAGCAGATAAAATCCCTGGCAACTTCCTCTTCGGTGGAATTTGCCATCAGCGAATAGGTCCCCGGAATGTCTACCATGATGAAATTCGTATCTTTATATCGGTACTTTCCCTGTGCGTTGACAACGGTTTTTCCGGGCCAATTGCCTGTGTGTTGATTTAACCCTGTTAAAGCATTGAAAACTGTGCTTTTTCCCACGTTTGGATTTCCTGCTAATGCGATTATCTTATCTTTCGGTGTCACCTTTTCAATATGTAAGCCGCAGTGGTTTAAAACGCCCGTTCCGGTTGATGCATTGGTAAGGCCCATAAAAGTTATCCTCCTAAGATAATAAAATAATTGTGATCTCTTTTTTAATCATACTATTTATAACATTGATACTATAATTTTTTCAGATACATCTGACCGCAATGCAATGACTGCACCGCGAATAAGATAAGCAACCGGATTACCGGAGGGACTCTTATACAAGGGTTCTATTTCAGTCCCGTCAACGATACCTAAGTCCAGCATACGTCTTCTTGTTGTGCCATCTGAGGTCAAAGCGGAAACATTGGCTTTTCTTCCGATTGGTAGTTGATTTAATGACATTTGACTAGTATCCATAGTAAAATCCTCCTTAATAATATACTTGGTATTATAGCCCTTCTGTATCCTCCACATAGATTTGACAAGCTGCTTTATAACTGATTTGAATGCGCTTTCCGTTCATATCAAGTGTAAGGGGCCCCTCGTATGCCGCGGCCTCAATAATACGAACAGTGCCTCCGATTACAATTCCGCGTTCCTGTAAATAGTCCAACAGTATTTTTTCCTCCGTGACTCTCCGAATATGGGAGCTTACGCCTACAGCAAGGTGAATTAGGGGCTGCATAGGGACGAGATCAATCTGCCCGTCGGGGTGAGGTATGGAACTACCGTGAGGACAGTATGCAGGGTAATTCAGGAACTGATCCAGCCGGTTTGTAAGGCGCTGCGGTGTAATATGTTCCAACAGTTCCGCATCTTCGTGAGCTTCGCTCCAGGAGTATCCCAAATGGCGCATCAGAAACACCTCCCAAAGCCTATGCCCCCGCACTAAGGAGATGGCGGCACGCATTCCCTCCTCCGTCAGACTGGAACCTTTGTAGGGTTCGTACTGGATCAGACCTTCCCGTTTGAGTTTTCCCAGCATTTCAGTCACAGAGGCAGGTGCAATCTGCAGGACTTCTGCGATTTGTTTATTGCTTACCAGCTTCTCCAGGCCACCGAGTTTATAGATAGTCTTTAGATAATCCTCTTTATTGGGTGTCATTTTGTTTTCCTCCATTTAGCATAAATGTGCCACCAGTGTTCTAAAAAGCAGTACTAGAACTGTGACAATCAAAGTTAGTATCTTGCGGCAAAATAGCCGCTTTGTATAATTATCCATAATAATCACCTTTTGATATTTAGGTATGCCTAAATATATTTGTATTATATGCCTAAAAAAGTAAAAAGGCAAGTTATTTATGAATAACTGGGTAATGGACTGTCAGTTAGGGGCGGGAAACACCGTTTCTCATGACTAATTTATGAAGATAACGCATAAGGTGTTACTGATATACTTGGAAAAATATTATGTTGAGGGAAAATGCTTATGAACAAGCCAATAGAAAACGAATTTCATACCGTTCGCGGTTATCAGCTAATAAAACAAAATGAAAGCAGACTAACACCTGCTTTGGAGGACTATCTTGAGATGACATATCGATTATGTTTAGAAGAGAATTATACACGCATCAATAAGCTTTCTGAAAAGTTAAATGTCAGACCATCTTCCGCATCTAAAATGGTATCCAAACTTATAGAATTGGAATTTTTAAAATATAATAATCTGGATAATATCCTTTTAACCGCAGAAGGAAGCATAACAGGCGCTTATTTATTGGAGCGCCATAATATTATAGAAAGCTTTTTTACATTGATAGGCAGTGCAAATGCCTTGGAGGAAACGGAATTGGTTGAACATACGTTATGCTCTTTTACCGTGTTCAGGATAAAGGGGCTGTTGGAGTTTCTTACACAAAATCCGTCTGTTAATCAGGAATTAAAGTCATTTATGGACTTGTCTGCCCTTTCTGAAAGATGAATGTCTCTAAAGGGATGGGCAGCTGGCTTTTGCTCAGTACAGAGGCGGACTGGCGGCTTCGATTTTGCTTATGATGGCAGCGGCCTTTATCCTGTCATTGTGCTCTTCCTCTGATGCGGTCATTGCCCGCAGCTTTGCCAGTCAGCTGCCGGCCGGGGCTGTTATGGGATTCCTGTTATTTGGACCAATGATGGATATCAAGAATATGCTGATGCATCCCCAGGTGTTAATTGAAATCCTCTGTCAAATGTCTTTTGGAGGGATGATCATTTATCTTGCTGCCAGCAGTGCTTATCTTCAGTATGTTACTCCGAGAATGAGGCCTTATCTGTATTTTACAGCCTGTATTATGGGATTATGGGCATTAGCGGGAGCTGGAAGATTGTTCAGGCCCAGACATAGAATACGCTTGGCCCACTGTTTCCTGCTGATTATCCCTGTCCTCATTATTCTGCTTCCCCATACACCACTTGATGTTTCTTCTTACAATACTATTGGTGAAGGCTCAAAGCTGAAGATAAGTAAGGCAGAACGTAAAGTGCCTGATCGCATTCCGGATCAGACGGAGGGGACAGCTGACTTGCCGCAGGAGACGGTTCCATTGGAAAAGCCATCTTCCTGCCGGGATTCTCTGTGATTACAGGGAAGTAACAGGTTTAAAAGAAGATTCCTGGATAACCGTAGAGGGAACTCTGACTTTAAATTATGATGATTATGATGGATATAAGTATGCGGATCCTATTATAACGGTGACAAAAATAACACCCGCAGAAAAAGTGGAGGGATATGTTTATCCGTATTAAAATTAATATAATATCCTCAATAAGCTTGACATTATTATAATAGTAAGATATTCTACAATAGATTTTTACAATTATATAAAAGATACGGTTCGGCTTTATGTCGATTAATAGAGAAGTCAGGTGCGATTCCTGCATAGTCCCGCTGCTGTAATAGCGTTGGTTTTTATGGAATATTCCAACCACTGAGAGTAATCTTGGGAAGGTTAAAAACTGCTGATTAAAAATCAGAGCGCTTAAGTCAGAAGAACTGCCGTATTTTACTGCAATTTCCTCGCGGATGACGATGGAAACAAGATTATAGCATTTATGTTAAAAAGCATGTTTTGCTGCTTTTTTGTGTATAAGAAATAATATTGTTGTCATTTATAGAAGTCTTAGTATTTGCGGAAGATGCAGATGCTTGGGCTTCTTTTTTTCGGTTATAGTGTTTTAATGGGTTATGTTTCGCATCAATATGCGATGTAACAAATAAAAATCACAAAAGAGGGAGATCAAGATGAAAAAAAGGATTATCATGTTAATTGCAATACTATGTATTATTCTTTCAGTATTAGGTTGTTCTGCAAGTAAGAGTAATGACACAGATACTTTAAAAGTAAAAACAGAAACAACTAATGAAGCAAATAAGGTGGAGAATGCTTCTGACGAAAAAACTCAAGAAGAGTATGGTGAAGTTGTAATTAAAAATGGGGATAGGACAATTACCTTTACATCAATGCCCCAAAAGGTACTATGTTGTAATTTATACAGTGCAGAAAACATGGTAATGCTTGGGCTGGAGGATTATATCGTGGGGAGAAATGTGCCTGCCAGTGATGCAGAGACTCCATTACCAGAATTAGCAGATAAATTTACAAATATCTCTGAGGTAGAACCTTCCCATGAAAATGCAGTCGCGTTAGGTACGGATTTGATTATTGGACAGGTAAGTGCATTTAAAGAGAGCAAATGGGGCTCTTATGAGATGTTTGATAGCAAGAAAATCAATACGTATACCATTACAGGAACCATAGTAGAAGACGAAACAATTGAAAATGTTTATACAGATATAGAAAATTTAGGTAAGATATTTAAGGTCGAAGATAAGGCAGAAGCATTGATTAAAGAGTTGAAAAAAGAAGTCGGAGACGTTACAACGGCAGTGGGAGAACTAAAACAGGAAGACAAGGTCAAAGTGTTTGTTATGGATAGCTATAAGGGAAATGAGATATATACAACTTCTGCCGGGTTGCAGAGTAATCTAATTGAATTAGCTGGAGGAATCAATACGACTGGAAATATGGCAGATTCTCGTTGGTTTAATACCAGTGTGGAAACGATTGTACAGACGAATCCAGATATCATTATTTTTAACGATTATGGAAAGCAGACGATAGAAGAAAAGATGGACTTTATTAATAATAATCCGGCGCTTGCTGATGTACCGGCAGTAAAGAATAAGGCATATCTGACTGTGCCATTGGTATCTGTCATGCAAGATGCTCGTGCAGCTCATGTTTGTAGAGAATTTGCAGAATTCTTCTATCCAGAGAAGTTTAGATAATGAAGTCAAAAGATAATAAAAATTTAAGGAGAAGCTTATTATTTCCTATTTTGATAGTAGTTTTATTCCTGTCTTTGCTTTTGGTAATCGCTAATGGTTCTACGAAAATACCTTTATCAGAGGTTTATGGTATTCTTTCCGATCAGATATTTCATGGAGGAAAGGAGTTGGAAGCAGGCATCTGGTCAAGACCTGGTTATCAGATAATCTGGAATATAAGGTTGCCACGCGCATTGTTTGGAGCGCTATGTGGAGCGGGGCTCGCATTATGTGGAGCAGTTATGCAGGCATTAGTTCTTAACCCAATTGCAGACCCTTATATTCTAGGCATCTCATCGGGAGCCTCCTCAGGTGCGGCATGTGCATTACTGCTGCCGCTTCCATTTTTTCATGGACAGTACCAAACAACCATTATGGCTATGCTTGGAGCTCTGTTATCTTCGGCGCTGGTATATACAATGGCTAAATCTGCAGGAGGAGGAAAACTTCGCCCTGTGACATTATTGCTTTCAGGTACCGCAATTAATGCAGTTATGAGTGCCACAACGAGTTTTTTGATTTTTATTGCAAAAAGCTCTGAGAGTATTGCGGCAGTTTATAATTGGCAGATGGGAAGTTTAGCCTCTGCGCAGTGGACAACGGTGTTAGTACCTGCTTTTGGAGTACTGTTTGGAGTATTGGTGTGTATTTTTCAGGCAGGGAATTTGAATCTGATGATGATGGGAGATGAAGATGCTGCCGCGATGGGACTTTGTGTAAAACATTTTCGACTTGGTATGTTTGTAGTCTGTTCTATTATAGTAGCTTCCCTGGTATCTGTTACAGGAATCATCGGTTTTGTAGGTCTGGTAGTTCCCCATATTGTAAGATTGTTAATAAAATCCAGTAACAATCGTTATGTGCTGCCGCTTAGTGCAATACTTGGAGCAATCTACCTTATGTGGGCAGATAGTGTGGCCCGTACTGCTTTTGGAGCTGCTGAGCTTCCAATCGGTATTATTACAGCATTTGCTGGAGCGCCGTTCTTTCTTTATCTGATGATTCGAAAGAACTATGGAGGAGAGGTATGAAGGTAGAGTATCGTGATATTTGTGTAACTTTAGGAGGAAAACAAATATTAAATCAAGTAAATGTAGTGGCAGAAAGTGGTAAAATTACTGGAGTCATAGGTCCAAATGGTTGTGGAAAATCTACTCTGTTAAAAACAACACTGGGTATCTATCCCAGGGATTCAGGAGAGATCTTACTAAATGATTCTTCTTTGGAAGATTTTAGCAGTAAGCAGTTAGCCCGGTTATATGGATACGTAGGTCAGGAAAATAGTGCTGCATTTGATTTCTCTGTTTATGATATTGTGGCAATGGCAGTGCAGGTACAAGGAAGAATAGTAAAAAGAGTTGAAAAAGATATTGTTATGATGGCGTTGGAACAGTTTGAAATCGCTCATATCTGTGATAGGAATATACAAAACCTATCTGGAGGCGAGAGAAAAATGGCGTTTATAGCCAGAGCCTTTGCACAAGGGGTAGATACGATAATTTTAGATGAGCCTACCAATCATTTGGACATCAAGCACCAGCTTTTTATTTTAGATACACTAAGGCGAAGTAAAAAAACAATTCTAATTGTACTTCATGATTTAAGATTAGCAGCTCACTATTGTGACAAGTTGTATTTGGTAAATAATGGCTGCAACGTATGTAATGGAACCCCGGTGGAAGTTCTAAGAAAAGATATCGTAGAACGTGTTTTTGGCGTAAATGGATATGCTTGTGAGGCAAGAGATGGTTCTCTGGATTTTACATTACAGATGAACTAAGTAGGTATACCAATAATTTGGAAAGCATTAAAATTATTAGAAGCTTACCTTAATTGCGGAGTCTGTCTGTTCAGCAAATTGGATGCAGGTTCATTTTATGCTCATAAATTCCCCGTTAAAGGAGATTTTTTATCTTTAATCCTCCTTTTTTTTCTGTATTGAAATAAATTGCATTTCCTCCATCTCCCATAGCTGCATAGGCATGCCTATGTCGAGAGATAGTTTTAATGTATGAGTTCAGCAAGGTATCGTTTTTATAATAAGTATTTGTTAATTGATTGTCTACGCCAAGGACAAATTGTGCCTTTTAGGAATCTGTATCACAGCATCAACACATGTGGAGAGGGTGATAGTGATGACGTATTGTGGTTTGGATAAGAAAAATAGAGATTAGACCACGAGATGTTGTGGTTTTTGAACTAAAAATGAGCAAAAAACGGGATTAAAAAATACACTTTTACGCCCCGTTTTTTGGCTCTTCCACGGATGACATTGAGTATAATCAGAGAAATGTCTATCAACAGCAAGAAACCAGTTATGAGATGCAGGTGAATTACTACACAGAAAAAATCAAGAGTAATCTCAATTGGAAGCTAGCAGGTATTTATGTAGATGATGGGAAGATTGTGACTTCGACAAAAAATAGATAGACATAGACCTCCCCTTAGAGCAAAAGAAATTGCAATTGAATACAAGAATAGTAGCAAACACATCTAACTAGATTGCAGAATAGTTTTTCATAATAAACTTCAAAAGGTCGAATATAGAGTACAAAGTACCAGCGTTCAATCTTTTTTTGTATATTTTTAAAATATTTATATAAAAATAATAGTTATTTACATAAATCAGCACAATAAACAATTTGACTATGATAATATTTTCCTATATATGGTTCATCAGTATGATAAAGAGAATAGAACAGGAGTGTATAAAATGAAAAAACGTAGTATATCAGCCATCATGATAGTTTCTTTACTTCTAAGCAGTTCAGGAACACAGATGGCATTGGCAGAATCAGTTACAGATCAACAAGCCACCACTGAAGCAAGTGAGGGTGTTAAAACTCAAGCTGAATTTTTAAAAATGTTAAATTTAGCACAGAAAGTAACGGTTGATTATGCCGGTCAAGGTCAAACGTGGTATAGCCCATATATTACGGTAGCAGAAAATAAAGGAATTTATAAATATGGAGAGTATAAAGCTGAACAATGGACAGGGCCAATCACACTTCAAGAAATGGCTAAAATGGCGGTTAATAGCCAAGGAGAAAAGCTCCCTATTGACGATAAAGAATCATCAACAGCAGAACAAGTAAAAAATGCACCAAAAGATCCATGGGGCAGAGCGATTAGAACAACTGATTTGCCTGAAAACTATAAGGATTTCCCTTATATATTAGCCGATGCGCCTAATGAGTTATATGATTTGAAGCACGAATACAAGAGCTATAATTCAAACCTAACGCCAGTTCAGTTTTTAGAAATAGACGGCTATAAAAAGGAAGACATTGATAAATGGGCTGAATATGTAGAGCAATTCGTTTATCAGATAGTAAATGTAGACTATACAACACTAGATGAACAGTGGGGAAACAAATTGACTTCTGTGATGAATAAATCAGCTGCACTGAATGAGGATGTAGCTAATTATATTAAAGAAGCAAAAGAGAATAAAGTTAAAATTGTTGGTACTGTAAAGGCGGAACCTTCAATCGTATTTTTGGATGGGCCTAATTATATGCGTGTACATTTTACCTTTAAGGTTACTAGTTTTGATGATTCTAACAAAGCTATATTTTATGAAGACTGGAAAAGTAAAGTGAAGATTGAAAAAAATGTTGAATATGAAGGCTATTCGAATATATCATTAACCACTGCTGCATATGGGGCTGTTGGAGATTTATCTTATGCTAGAGTAGCAGTACTAGCATCCTTATTTAAGGAAGCAAGCTATAAACCAAAACAATGACAGTAACTAATATATCTTCTAAAAAGGAGCTATTACTTTTAAATGAAGATAAAAAAAGCAGTTAATCAACAGATTAAGGGACAACTAGGATTTGAAGATGTTCAGGTTCGGAGCCAGCGAGTGCTTATGCGTTATTGGATATTATGAGTTAAATAAGTATAATCAGTATAAAAAAGGTACTTTAATGGATTTTTATACTGTGTTAAGTAATATTTTGTATGTCAAGCTTACGGGTTTTAAAGCAGGGGCAATTAAAGAATTTTATGATAATAATTCATATAGAGATATGGCTATCTGCGTTAATATTGTTAAAGACACAAGCAATCATATTACAATTCATAAAGCTAAAGGAGCTGAATATAGTAATGTGTTTGTTACTGGTAATAACAATACACTAAAATGTAAGTGCTCCAAAACAAGGCGTCATTTCATCTCAGCTCTAAAAATGGTATTCTTCCATTAATAATTACTGGAGGAAAATCATAATGAAAACTAACAATGTCATCCTGTGGAAGGAGCGCTTTGCTGACAGAGCTGCCAGCGGCTTAAAGGTTGAGGATTGGTGTAAAACAAATGGAATTAAGAAGTCATCTGCACAGAATAGAGTTAGAAGTCTATTTACTTTATAGAAAAAAAGAGTTATAATAATATCATAATAATGATATGAAAGGAAGTGCAGGGTATGATTATTAAAGCATCAGCGGCATTGAGAAATGACTATACAACGATTTCTAATCTGGCAAAAGAAACAAAAGAACCTATTTATATAACTAAAAATGGTGAAGGTGATATGGTGCTGATGAGCATTGACGCCTTTGAAAAACGGGAGCAAATTTTAGAACTCCGGTCAAGGGTGCTGCAGGCAGAGCAGGAGCGTCTTAGCGGAGAAAAAACCATGAGTGTTTCAGAAGCAAGAAAAGCATTAAGAGAGCGTATAAATGGAGTATAAGGTGGAAATTCTTCCGTCTGCCTGGGAGGATTTGAAGGGAATTGAAGACTATTATGCAGTGCAGTTTGATGCAGAAACAGCATTAAAAGTCAGTGACCATATTTTAGATGCCATTGAACGTTTAGAGGATTTCCCGGATTCTGGCTCCCTAACACCTGATAAATGGCTCAATGAAAGAGAATACAGAATGGTGATATGTAAAAAGCATGTGGTAATCTATAAGACAATAGAAACATCTGTCTATGTTTATCATATAGCAGACACGCTAACTGAATATACGAAATTGTTTTATTAGTAAGTAGGTTATAAGAAGCCTTGGGAGTATGAAGTCTCAAGGCTTTTTTTGTCCATTTTTAAGAGGAAAGCAGAGGAATCAGAAGTTTAATGGGATTACGTGGAGCAAGGGATAAACCAAGAAAGCTTACACACCAAGATTTAGGTCAGTTGCAAAGTAAGCGATGAATAAGATACCGTATGGCATAATTCACCCTTGGTGTACCAAAACGTTAAAACTGTAATGGCATATGATTTTCTGCTGTTATATTTTCAACATCAATCAGACCTGTGCAACATTCCTTCATAAAATCGCTCCATGGCAGTTGATTCTGCGCTCCTGCCAGCCTCACGTAATACCTGGCAGGTCGTTTCATCTGCATGTAAGATTTCACGTTGAATCAGACACTCATGCATCCTTTCATAGATTGGATAAAAGTAGTGCTCTGTACAGTAAATGAACCAGTTTGCCATGGTTTCCCTTGGCAGTTTGAAACCAAGCTCTGCCATACCGGACTCCTGCCTGTAATAAGGCAGTCCCAGAAATGTTTTTTCAAAAACTACATAGGCAACGGAAGATGCAGATGCCGGACTGTGTGGCAGTAATGCAGGATAGAC
>JAEYPZ010000161.1:0-203753 GCA_023410275.1 Bacillota bacterium | reverse complement strand
TAAATAAATCAAAACTTCAACAAGTTAATTTCCGTAGTCTGTGGTGTTACCCACATACTTTTACTGTTTTAAGGTTGTATCATTTCTGATACTGTTCTTTTATTAAAGATTTCTTACTATCAATTTTCGTTCTTATGTAATAGGAACAAAGTCATGATTTCATAAATCCTTAAATGAAATTTTAAAGAAAATTTCAGGGTTGTTTCACTGTTCAGTTATCAAGGTTCTTTTTCTGCTCTTTCAAACTTCATTCAATGGACTTTTCAGCAGTTTTGCCTGCTTACTTTGTTTTCATTTTCTTCAGCTCGTCAGTGCTTTATTACTATAACACAGAGCAAGTTGTTTGTCAATAACTATTTTGAAGTTTTTTTATCAGGTTTTATTCGCCTTATTTATAATTTTCTATACAAAATATATTATTTATAATTTTTATACAATATCTTGTATAATCTGATTATTTACAAGGTTAATGCAATAAATACTGCTGTTTCACAAGCAGCGTATTAAATAATAACACTTATCCCCTCCATTGTCAAGTCAATTTAGCAACAAAATTCATCAAATTATAACTGTTTACATTGCATGTGTAATATCTAAAAGAAATTATAATTCGAAAAACAATATAAAAACCGTTGACTATCAGTTGAAATCAAATTCACCTGCAATCAACGGTTTGTTCCTTATTTTGATATATAAATCTAATCAGCCTTCTGTTTTCATAGCCTCAATGGCACTGATTTTAGTTGCTCTGCTGGCTGGATAATAACCGGAGAAAATACCGACCATAATTGCAAGTCCTGCTGCGACTAACGGAAGCCATAAGGGAATAATAGAAAATTTACTGTTTTCAGGATTATACATATAGCTTGTAGACATCAATGCCTGAAACAGCGGCCCACCGAATTTATTAATCGCCCAGGAGGCTATATAGCTTAAGACAATTCCAAGTACGCCTCCAATCAAACCAATCATACCCGCTTCAAAAAGGAACAGTTTCTTAATATCCTTTACCAGGCATCCTAATACCTTCATAATACCTATTTCTTTTGTTCTTTCATAGATGGACATTATCATAGTATTAGCAATATTTATGGCAGATACCAGCATGGATACAGCGCCGATTGCACCCAGCACCATCTGCAGCATATTTGCCGTACTTAGCATAGGTGCCATAAGCTTAGCAAGACTGTCTGTCTGATAACCCAATGCATCAATTTTCCCCTGTACGTCTTTTACATTCTCAAAATTGTCAACTGTTACCTTTAAATTGGTGTAATGCGCTACAGCGGTCATTGCTTTTCTACGTTCTGTTGTTTTAAGAGTATTTACATATTTATTATACAAATATCTGAAATAACTAATATCCATATAGCTGTTATAGTCAAATTCATAATTATTAGATTTGGTAAGCTGCCCATACCTTTCAACCTTAACTGTCAGCGGCTTCTTTTTTTCATCTATTTGATATTGATAGGGATTAAAGCCAAAGGTAATTTTATCTCTTGTGATATCGACCTGTTTGGACGAGCCGAACCTGGAGGTGGGATCGTAAAAATTACTCAGTGAATCACTGCCAAATACGATTACCTTGTTATCCTTTGGCGAAGGCAGATTTCCGGCTGTGAGAGCAGGAAACTCCATGCCTGATATGTAATTGCTGTCCAAAACATACAACTGGATATTATTCTGGTAACGGCCGTTATACAGGAACATGTTGGTTACTATCATAGGTACAACAGACTTTACATGGGCCAAGGCTTTGATTTCCGCAACCAGTTTATCATCCATAGGGTCTGCCTTGATCGATACATAATTTCCCTTATCATCAACATATCCTCCGGTACTGCTTACATTAATCGTTGTAAGGCTTCCCTGTTCCATAACCTGCTGGGTATAGCTTTTTTTCATGCCAATACCGATAGATATCATAACCACTATAGATATTGTTCCTATAATTACACCCATAACTGTCAGGGTTGTTCTAGCCTTTCTGCGCTTCAAATTCCGGAGTCCTATTTTGATTAAATCGCTAATCTTCATAAAGCTCTATCCCTTTTTTTATTTTGCGCTTTGCCAACAGGATACCGATTACCACACTGACTGCTAATGTAAGAAAGGAAATGCCTATAACAAAGGGCCAGTTGGAAAGCAAAGGGTCTTTCACCGTGCCACCACCCATATCTGCGGACGTCCCGTCAGGGCCAGCACCGCCACCAGCATCTCCGATAACCTCACCGCCGCCTCCGGCTGCATTGACTGCCATGCTCTCCGACGCCATGATAGTATTTCCTTCATGAAGATATACCTGTACACCTAAATCCTGATTCATTTCTATCGTCATGGCTTATCTCCTTTCTTAATCTGCTTCTTCTATTTTTCTTAATTTCTTCTTGTATAAATTAATCTTAATTTTTCTGGCTGCAGCTATTCCAACTCCCAAAATAACCACTTGTATTATCACAAAAAGCCATATGGGAAGAATAGCTTTTTTCGCTTGTGCTACATTGCCATCAGGATTTCCTGCCGCACCCGGATCCGGTGTATAAGCAGCTTGTATGGAACCTGTAAAATCCTTTGTAATCTTAACTTCCTGCCCGGTGCTGTCTTCAAAAGTTACCGTCAATACGCCCTTGGCCTCCCCTTCAACAGAAGGAATTGCTTCAAGCTCGGGGGTCTGCTGTCCTCCGGCCTCTACATTGCCTACAAAGAGCATATCTCCGGTGCTAAGCTTATAATCACCTGATACGGTTGCCTTTACATTACTTAAAGTGGATTTTCCCATATTGTAAAATGCAAAGGTTATGGTACAGGGCTGGTTTACTACCGGTGCATCATAGGAACCTACTACGATATTATCAACTACAGCCCTGGTATTTTCTGCCGCCTGGAGATTAATCGTTTCCTTTGCAGTCTCCCCGATTTGTCCGGTGGTAGGATTTGCTTTTGCACCTTCATAATCATAATCCATTGTAACATCAAGAGGATAGGCCTTCGTTACCGCATCTGATTTCACTCTTATTTTCAGGGTTTTCTTGATTTTTTCACCTGCGGAAATCTTACTGATATAAAAGGTATTGCTTCCATTGTCAACCATGAAAATATTATCTGTCTGACTAAGCGTCACCTTGATGTTCCTTGCACTCATACTTGGATGGGTATTCTTAATTTCAAAGGTAAAATCAAAGGTGGTTCCTGCAACCAGCTTTTCTTCGCTAGTTGAAAAATTACTTATAATTAGCTTAGGTTTACTGGAACCTGCACCGTTATTCTGTACATTTAAAATATATAAATTAGCCGTCTCGTCTGCGCTGGCCTTTCCATTCGCTACGTAGGAATACTTTAATGCCACGCTGCTCGTACCTTCCGGTATCGAATCCGATGCTTTCAGGGACATATTGACCCTTGCCTTATTCCCGCCCTTTATGCTGTCTATGTAGTAATACGGCTCAGAACTTAAAGGAGCAAATACATCTCCTGTAGCAGTGGCCAATGATATCTTCACATCACTGATATCCACTTTGCTTTTATTTTCCATATCAAATGATACATTCACTCTGGCACCGGCATTAGGTGCATCCGGACTTTGAGTCACATTGGTAATTACAATATTAGGCTTACCGCTTTCATCCACACCCTCTGTCGCTTCCACTGACAAATAAACGGAGGTTTTCGTATTAAAGGGGGTCTTGGTTTCATCCGTATAGGCAATAGTAATCGGAACTTCTTTTAATCCGACCTTTGCCATTTGAGATACAATCAACGGAATTTTAACATCTGTCTTACCATTAACTGCTAATTTATCAACTGCAATTGTCTTTCCGGTATATCCAGGCAGAAAACCTTCTGAACCCAGTCCGTCAACCGACACCTGGATATCGCGGGCAGGACTCTTTCCCGTATTGCGAATGGTCACGACCATATTGAACTTATCGCCTGCCACCAGTTCACTGGCATATTTAGTGCTTACTATTTCGATAACAGGAGCCTCCGTATTAGCTGTTACAGTAATGTATACCTGGCTGGTGTCGGTAGTTGCATTGCCATCCTCGTCTTTATACTTCATGGTAACCGTAAGCTTCTTCAGTCCTGCCGTTGCATCACTCTGGATCTTCAGGGGCAGCTTTACATTATAAATTTCCCCGCCTTTCAGCGTTCCCGACTTGCCGATTTTTTGTTCCAGTTTTGAATAATTCGGTGAAATCTTTGTTTCATCAAAGCTCTTGTCATCAATGCTGAAATAAGCATTTCGGGCGGTTATTTTTCCTTCATTTCTAATTGTGAAATTAAGGTCAATGCTCTTTCCGATAGTTGCTTTATCATAATTTACATTATCGACTGTCAGCTGGGCGGGCTCTATCTCATCCGAAATTATAAAATTAAGGCTGGGAAGGGTATAGGTCGCACTGCTGTAACCGGTGTCAGTACTGTATAAGGCATCAACTTTTACTTCCAGCTTGGTTATTCCTATTTTGGCAGTTTCTTTCACAGCTAAATCAAATTCTATATATAGTTTTCCAGCATTAATACCGATAGGCGGATTATCTGACGTAAACCCGTCACCAGTTAATGCGACATTTTCAACTTTATATGGTTTTCCCTCTGTCACTACGGTAATTCTTGGCTGTGCCAAATAGCCTCCCACTGCTTTTATCGGCAATTTGACATGGACTGTCTCCCCAGGAACCCCATTTATATCATTCACAGAATCGGCATATACGATACTGATTCCGTTTCCACTGTCCGCAATGGCTTTTACAGCTGTCCCTCCGGCTAAATTAGCTGCTATCATTGTCATAATCAATACAGCAGTAAAGACCTTTTTAACCTTTCTCATCCTTTAACCCTCTTTTCCTCTATTATTCTGATTTCAGCTGATTGTTTCCGCTTTTTCCTTTGCCTGCAGGGTATTCCCTTCAGCACCGGCTGATATGGGCATTTCCTGCTTTTCCGCCTGAGCCTCCTGTTCGCTTGTTACCGCTATGTCTAAGGAGGCTGCCTCTCTTACTTCAATTTCCTGAATTTTTCCGTCCAATATATGTATGATGCGGTCTGCAAAATCCGCTAAACGCCTGTCATGAGTTACCATTACTATGGTTTGGTTATGCTGCTTTGCCATCATTTTAATCAGCTTCATAACATCCATTGTTGTCTTAGTATCCAGATTACCGGTAGGCTCATCAGCAAAAACAATCTCAGGGCTTGCCACAAAGGCTCTTGCTATTCCAACTCTCTGCTGCTGCCCGCCGCTCATTTCTTTGGGTTTATGATTCAGCCTGGTTTCCAGCCCCACTTGTTTCAGCATGTCTCTGGCCATTTTCCTTCGCTGTTTTGTCTTTACTCTTTTAAATATCAGCGGAAATTCCACATTCTCCAGTGCCGTCATAGAGCCTATAAGGTTATAGGATTGAAATACAAAGCCTAAATAGCGCTGCCGGAACCTGGCCAGGTTATTCTCACTCATTTTATGTATCTTCTTGCCCTTGATGATAATCTGTCCGCCTGATATTTTTTCTATACCCGCCATGAGATTTAACAGGGTTGATTTACCAGAGCCGGAGGTACCCAATAGGCAGCAGAATTCTCCTTTAAAGATGTCGAAGCTTACATCATCCACCGCGTGTATTTTCTCCTGACCCATGCGGTAGATTTTTTTTACGTTTTTAACCTCAATAATTTTTTCAGCCTGGTTTGCCACCTTGAACAATCCCCTCCTTGCTATCGCCTGTCTCCTAACATCTTACACTACATATCTTAAATAAATTCTAGTTGATTTCTTACATTTTTCTTACATTTTATTCCCATAACTTACTATTCAAATACGATAAAAAAGGCCGCATAAAGTCTCCATATAAGAGGCTCATGCAACCTGATGTGCTAATTTATGCCGGCCTCTTCTTTGGGCGGCTTTTTCTCTCTTCCCTGCTCCTTCTGTTTCACGGTGTCCTGTTCCTCCTGCTTTTCCTTCAGTCTTGTGTCAACATATCTGGAAAACAAAAGCTTAAGCAAAGCACCGACAGGCACAGCAAAGAGCATTCCAAAAAGTCCTCCGATGGCATTACCGAAGATCAAAGAAATGATTACCAGTACCGGATGTATCTTGATACTCTGGCTTAATAGCTTTGGTGCTATTATATTGCCATCCAGAGCCTGCACGATTACCAATGCAATAACAGCAATTATCAGTTTCTGATATTGGCCATATACAATACAGCTTATCGCAGTTCCGAAATACGCTATAAAGGGTCCCAGGTAAGGTATTAAATTTCCCAGCCCTGCAACTATTCCAATGAGCACCGAATATTTTACCCCGATTATTGACAGAACCGCTGTGAGCGCGAACATCATTACCGCAACATCCAGGAGCTGCCCCCTGATGTAACCGGAGAATACGTAATCGGCATCCTTTAAGAATATGCTGATCCTTGTATTCCAGTTATTATTTAAAAATGCCCTTCCGACTTTCCTGATATAATTTTTAATCATCTTGCCGTCAATCATAAAGTAGATTGAAATTACCAGGGCAAAGATGACGGTTGTAATATAGGAAGATATATTGGCAAGGGAAGATACAAACGAAGTTCCTCCGGTCTTTAGTGCATCCACCAGTTTCGTTGCATTATCCTTAATATAATCATTAATCTGTTCCGAATGAATATTGACCGTCTCCAGCTTAGCCAGAACGGAATTATAAAAATCATTAATATTATTTATATAATTTGTAGCCAAAACTACAATATCATCTAACTTGGCCAGTCTCAGCTGGTTTGTAACATTATAGACAAGCAGGGAAATGCCAAGCACTATAATAGCGAGAAGCAGCAATACCGTAGTCATAACTGCCCAGGTGCGCCCGGATTTCATCTTCCAGTTCTTTATCTTTATCTTTCCATAAAGGGTTTCAAAGAAGTTTACAACAGGATCCAGCAAATAGGCTAAAATGAATGCAATAGCAATCGGCTTGGCGACTCCCATTACCCAATTCAACATCTCAAGCAGCTCTGTTAAAATATCCTTTGCGTTTTTTGCTACCAGACTCAATATATATATGACGATACATGTTATGATGACATAAACAGATATTAGCGTGTAGCGTTTATTCATTCTGTTGCTGATTTTCATTGGATACCCATACCTTTCTGTCCATTAAATAAGCATATTTTACCGTTTATTATAGCACAGCAAATCCATCATGTATACCATTTCACGCTAAGGGAGAAACTTTTTCTTTCCACCGGCCTGCACCTATACAAAGTACAGACCGCAGATTATTCTCTTTAATACCGGAAGGCTTCTAAATACTGTTTTCTTAACAAGATGGTAATAGTTACCGGCACTTACCGCTTCCTCCGGTGTCAACGGCCCGCAGCCAAACCTTGCTTTCAGAACAATATCGATGAATTGCAGAAATTCCTTTTCTTTCAGCTGCTGCAGGTTATCCTCGACCATTAAAGCCGAATGCTTGTAGTCCGCCTCGTCCAATGGTACACCTGCCGCTTTTATCAGAAATTTCACTTTTCGGTAAATAAGGATTGTTTTCTTTCCCGGCTCCGCTTTTTTTAAGCTGATAAAGCGGTATACCTTTATCAGAACGCCGGCTGTTATAAGGAATACTAAGGTTATTAGCATAGCTGCAAGCATAAGTACAGCTATATCCTTATAGTTCATACGACTGCCTTTTGCCGTTTTCTCTGCACCGGAAGAATCTTTTTCATTGTCGGTATCGCTTTGTTCCGTTACGGTAGGGGTCGCGGTTACCTGTGGTGTCGGTGTGACAGACGGTGTTATTTCATTCTGCCCTGCAGGTGCGCTGTCTTCTTCCGTCTGAAAGCCCGGTGTCATTTCTACCGGAACCCAGCCCCAGCCATCCTTGTAGACCTCCACCCATGCATGGGCACCCGAATCACTAATCCTCACTTCTCGTTCCACAACTGTCTGCTGCTTCATCTCATCATTTTCAGAGAAAACCGTAACAGTCTTGCTTCCGATATTCTTTCCATTCTTAATAGCAGTGGGCTTTGCTATATATCCTTCTACATATCTGGCCGGTACACCTGCAAAACGGTATGCCAGGGCTGCAGCGCTGGCATAATGCGTACAAAAGCCCTGCTTTTTCTCATAAAGGAAATACTCCACAAAGTCCTTACCCTTTGGTAAAGTGCCGGGCTTTAAAGAATAGGCGGTGTTTTTCTGAATATAGGTACGGATATAAGCTGTGAGGGCACTAAGGGCTTTCTCTTCCCCGTATTTTTTTCTCATTTCCGCATATTTTCCCTCCATGTCGGCCTTGAGCTGTTCAAGTCCGCCGTAAGGTACCTGCATATAATATTTCTCTATAAAAGTACGGTATTGCTTATCCGTCTCTTTATATTCCATTAACTTATTTTTCAGTTCTTCCTTCATGCCGCCGTACACTGCTGGTTTCTGCTGATATTTTGCAAGTTCTGTAAAAAAATCGCGATTCAATATATCTTCCTTACCAGTATAATAATAGTAGCCAATCAAATAACCCATGCGGGCAGCGCTGCTCTTAATATACTCCGGATTGGTTTTATCAATTCCCGTCTCATCGTCAAGGGAAGGATAATACGGCATATAGGTATATTTGCTGTTTGCACCTACGTTCTGGATGTTCATATAATCACGGTAAAAACCCATAGGCTGAACATATCCCAAGGCTTCTTCCATAAGCCTTAAGAGTCCCCCCGTCTGGTCGGCTGCTTCCAGATTAATATTTTCCCACATTGCCCTATATTGAGCATAATCTGCCATAGCTTCCTTGCTCAGACCGTCCCAGGCATTGCCGTCATAGGTGCTTCCGGTAAAGCCTTTCAGGTAAACAGTCTTACTGTTTTCCAGCACATTTATGATAAGGTCTGTCTTATTATCATAATTAAGCTTTCCCACACTTCCCAGTTTGCCTTCATTCAGGCCGCCGGAGGCTGTGTAATATTTAAAGATAACGATTTTTCCATTATTCAGAAAGCCAAAATAGTCAGCTACATTCTTTACATCTATTTTTTCAATTTTTAACCGAACTTCTTTCTTCACCTTCGGAATATTCATTTTATATTCATAGGTTGTTTTTGAAAAGCAAAGGGAAATAAGCAGAAACAGCAGCAAAACGCTGCAAAACATCAAAAAGCTGCCCTTTATGTTTATTTGGTAATGACTGCTGTCCATTATTTTTTTTTGTTCCTTTAAAGCTGCTCTTTCCTCCTTTGTTCCTGCCCCTGACATCTGAATATGGTTGCCCAGTACAAAAATGCCGAAAGTAGCAGCTATGTAGGCAGAAAAGGAAGAAGTGGAAGGAATGCGCCCGACCACAAAGGGAAGGACAATGATAGGAAGTGTCACAGGATAATATAGTAAATGGGATGCCTTATTCAAGATAATCAAACTAAGTATCAAGGCAAGGGGCAAAGTAGCAAAAATAAGAAAAACCGTAATTACCCTTGCCGGCTCATAGTTATCTACCAGAAAAGTGTAGGCACGGGTACCGTAATACTTATTCATAAAAGTTATGAAATAATTCTCTATCTGCCAAAAACCGTTTCCAACTTCCTTCCACATCCTGAAAATCCCGTATAGATAGGCCGCCAGAATCGGCAGAAAAATAACTATTCCAGCCTTAAAAAAAGCAAAAAGTCCCCAGCATACCAGCCCGAAGAAAAAAATCGCTCCCAAAAGAGGCAGCGGTACTACCGGAAGCTTAAGTCCCGTTGCAAAACCAAATATTACACTATAAAGCACAGCCTCTATGAGGATAATCTGCATTATGGACTGAAGGCAGGGATAACTGCTGTATCCCACAGCCATTACGGTTTCTTTTCCTCTGATAGATATCCCATCAAAAGACTTTTCTTTCTTAGCTCTCATGAAAACCTCTTTCCGTTTCTCTCGTCAGCTTAAGCAATAACACCCAGTTTAAAAATTGTTTCTTTTATATTGTTGATATCAATAGGGTAGCAATCTATCATGGACTTTTTTAAGAAATCCTTTGTTTTTGACTTTAACGGCAGCTTTTGAAGATCATTGATATAAATGATGTATAAATGATGCATGCCTGATTTCTGCAGCTTCAGAATCTTATCTTCCGATACCTCATTGGTGAGATAAATGACATTTCTGCCGGCCTCATCCTCCAGCTCATATGCTTCCTTCTCTTCCTCTTTCCTGGTATAAAACGAAGCACTTAATAATGCGGTCTGCGCCTCATTGCTGCTGTTATTATCTATAATATCCTTTTCAACATACTGCCTTTCAACCCAGTCATACCATACAAGCCTGTGCTGATGCCCTTTTTTTAATATACCCTCAGAAACCGACATAACGGCTTCAATATAGCTGTCCAGCTGCAGCAATTTCTTTTCGCCCTCTTCCTCTCCTTTAAAATCCATAAAAAAAAGGGCCTTGTCTCTTAAGGGCTGACTGTACTCTTTCATAATCAGCTTCTGGTTTTTCCTGCTGAGCTTCCAATGTATCTGGTTGGGCCTGTCCCCTTCTTTATAATCCCTTACCCCAAAGATTTCAGAAGGGTCATTTCCGGGTTTATATTCGAGATAATGGACACTTTCGTCATCCATTTCCATATCAGCAGTTTTTCGAATGATATCCCCAGCTATCGGATGAAGGGTCGGCATTACGGATACCATTAACCAATCGGGACATTTTCTGGATACATAGCCTAGGGATAAGATATCATAGCATTTAATGCGGTAAACCGATATCTTAATATTACCGCAATGCTCCGACTTCAGATTTAAAACCGCATAGGAGGAACTGTTTTTATCCACACTTAAAATGATCTT
This sequence comes from Bacillota bacterium, assembly GCA_023410275.1. Taxonomy (GTDB): domain Bacteria; phylum Bacillota; class Clostridia; order Lachnospirales; family Lachnospiraceae; genus Anaerocolumna. The sequence continues at coordinate 192,945 of JAEYPZ010000161.1, read as the reverse complement.
ATCCTTTTTCCTGCGGTTTGAGATTTCGTTGCAATAGGTATAACAAATTTCAAGATGTGTAACGGGTATATCGGAGCGGTTAAAAGCTTCAAATTTTATTTCGTTGTCATCTCCCTTTTTGGTCAGGGCCGGTACGGCAGAAACTTTCACTTCCACTCTTCTTAAAGACAGCCAGGCTATAAAAAGGAGTAAAAAGGGCAGCAAAAGGACTGCGAAGAAAAAATTCATGGTAAAGTATACATTATAGAATATGGAAAAAAGACCGACTAACAGAAGAAATATGACATATGCTATTCTTTTTCCAGTCATTTTATGTGCAATGTACCGCCGCTGTCCTTCCTGCGGCTGCCGCAGATTTTTTAGTTGAAAGAAGCACCAGGGGCATCCTTTCTTTCTCTATTTTCTTTCAACCGGCCTTTTGCAGACCTGTCTGTTTTTCTGTACGCTGTGCTTCTCCAAGCCTTGGTATTTAAATACTATCGGATATTCACCCAAGCCTTGGTATTAATCTAATCTTTGATATTTATCCGATTTTTGGTGCCTGTACCTGTTTTAAGATTCCCTTACTGACCTGCTCCAGGCTTACGTTGTTTACCCTTGCTTCCGGCTTTAATATAATACGGTGTGATATGATATCGTAGAATATGCTTCTGATGTCATCCGGCACCAGAAAATCCCTGCCGTTGATATAAGCATTCGCCTTTGCCATGTTGAGCAGGGCAATACTTCCTCTCGGACTTACCCCTAACTCTATATAGGGGTCCCTTCTCGTCATAAGTATAAGCTTTACCAGATATTCATATATACTGTCATTTACATAAATTTTTTCCGCCTGCTGCTGCATGGTAAGAATATCTTCCCTGCTGACCACTTCTTTCATTTTGGACAGAGGATTTTCACCATTCCTGTCTTTTAACATACGAATTTCCCCTGCAACATCCGGATATCCCATAGAAAGTCTTATCATAAAACGGTCCAGCTGGGATTCCGGCAGCATGTGGGTGCCTATGGACCCTACCGGGTTCTGGGTAGCTATTACGGTAAAGGGCTTTGGTACCTGCATGGTAATACCGTCGACTGTCACACTGCCTTCTTCCATTACTTCCAGAAGCGCTGACTGTGTCTTAGAGGAGGTACGGTTGATTTCATCGGCAAGAAATAAATTACAAACAACAGGACCCTGCTTGTAATCACCTAATTCTCCATCTCTTGTTATAACATGATAACCGATTACATCTGTGGAAAGTACGTCCGGAGTAAACTGCAAACGGTTATATTCCAGATTCATTACTTTAGAAAAGGCTAAGGCCAGAGTCGTTTTTCCGACACCCGGAATATCCTCTATCAGGATATGCCCTTTCGCTATTATGGCAGTCAGGACTTTCCGAACGATATTTTCCTTGCCAATAACTGTTTTATTCACTTCTTTCATAATATCCTGTGTAATCTCAAAATTCAGCATTTTATCCTCCATGCATTCCGCCTTTTTACCTGTGGCGCCACATTTTTCAACCCGCTCTCTTTTTTAGACTTCTTTTTTACTATAACTCAATCCCCATATATTTGCAATAGAAATGCTGGTGTAAGAAAAAGGAATACAAGTATCTGCGAACAGCAAATACAGGTATTCCTTAAAATAAATCTTCTCATATGGTATATTCTTACATTATCAATTATTGACACCTATTATGGATTCATTCCCAGCATCAGGAATTTTTCATTACAATACTTTCGATTTCATTGGCCACATCTTCGCAGGCATCGCAGCATTTCTCAAGCTTACGGTAAACTTCAGTCCAAATCATCAGATCAACAGGGTCCGAAGGGTTTTTATACAGGTCCTTTACGCCGTTAATATAGAGAGCATCTCCCTCTTCCTCCAGGCGGTTTACCTCAACTACTTCCGCATGAAGCTTCTTGGATTTTTTAAAATTACGCATTTCTTCCACGCTGACATACATGGATTTACAGCAGGCTTCTATGGTCTCTGTAAATTTTGGTATCTCCGGACGGATTTTCTTCACATTAAACATGTCAATGCACATTAATACATCTTCTACCGCATCCGTAACATCATCAATCTGCTGAGCTACATTGATAATATCTTCTCTTTCAATAGGAGGAAGGAATTCCTTTATAAGATGTTCGATCATATCATGCTTTGCAATATCTGCTGAATGCTCAATATTATGCATTTCTCTGATTTTTTCCTCCAAAGTTGCTGTATGGAAATCAGAGATTGTTTTCTTTAAAAGCTCTGATGCCTGTAAAGAAAACTTGGATAAACCAAGAAGTGCTTCAAAATAATCGTATGCTTTTTTACTGCTCATGTTAATTCCTTTCTCTTAAAAGATTCTCATAAAGATATATGCCATCAGGTACCCGACTACTCCACAGCCCGGGAAGGTCAAAACCCATGCCAAAACCATTTCTTTTACAACGCTCCAGTTAACGGAAGAAAGTCTTTTGGAGGCTCCTACACCCATTATTGCCGTTGTTTTTGTATGAGTTGTACTTACAGGAAGACTGGTAAGGGAGGAAATCAGCAAGCTGATTGCTGCTGCTGTATCAGCTGCAAATCCCTGGTATGTATCCAGTTTCACCATTCCCATACCAACTGTTTTTATTATACGGTATCCGCCGATGGAAGTTCCCAGAGCCATAACCAAAGAACAAAGTATCATAAGCCATACGGGAATTGTAAAATTCGTAACATTGCTTTGGCCATTTGCTAAAAACATTCCTAACATGAATACGCCCATAAATTTTTGTCCGTCCTGTGCGCCGTGCATGAATGCCATGAATGCTCCGCCGAAAATCTGTGCCTTCTGAAAAGCCGGCTTCGATTTTCTTCTGTCCATCCCTTTAAAGGTGGCTTCTATTATTCTTACGACGACAAAGCCCAGAACAAAACCCAGCAGGGTAGAAATTACCAGGCCATATATTACTTTAATCCATTCATGCCAGTTTATTCCGGATATACCTCTCTGAAGAGCGATGGCCGCACCGGAGAGGCCTGCTATTAATGCATGACTTTCACTGGTCGGAATACCAAATACCCATGCTCCTGTTGCCCATGCTACGATGGCAACTAAGGCGGCACATAATGCAATCAGAGAATTATGGGAATCACCTCTGAAATCAACCATATTGTAAATAGTCTGAGCTACTGTTGCATTAAATGCTGTCATTACAAATACGCCGAGGAAATTGAAAATAGCTGCCATGATAATGGCCTTCTTCGGTTCCATGGAACGGGTCGACACACAGGTTGCGATAGCGTTGGGTGCGTCTGTCCAGCCATTGACCAAAATAACCCCAAGAGTCAAAACAACCGTAATAAGCAAAGCCGGATTATTAATAATCTGGTGGATAAAATCACCAAATAAAATCGTCATATTGCTCTCCCATCTGCGAAAATTCGCTTAATTTTATGGTGGCGCTTGTCTTATCAAGCCTTAAAAAGCTTAACATGAACTTTACAAAATATCAATGTGTTCTTAACTTCTTTACATTTTCTTAACGTTTTCTTAACTGGATATATACCAATAGGAATACTATAATTCCTATTATTTTATGCATCATTGTGGGTTCTTCCCCCATTATTTTCTTAAGTTTTTTATGGATTGCACTATAAATTACTATTAAGAATTCTTAAGAAAGAATCCCTTTCATTTTTTTGCCTGTTTCTGTCTCCTTTTACATATATCATGGATTTCCGCTATAATTTTCTATGGTGTAACATAATAAAATATATTATAATAAGAATATCGATAGTAAAACTTATATATTTTGGAGAAACAACATGCAAAAACCTGATACTTCGGTTATTCTGTCCGATATTTTAAAAACAGTTCTTATATTGTCTGCCTCTGCCATACTATCCTATCTGATTATTCACAAAACGGGAGAGGACAGTAATGTATATATTTTTTACATTCTTTCCGTTATTATTATTTCCAAAATAACAGAAGGTTATTTTTGCAGCTTTATTGCCTCTTTTTTAGGAATATTAGTTGTTTATTACTGCTTGTTCTTCTTAAACCTCCGTTTTACTCCTTCCAGCGAAGGCTACCATCTTACCCTGGCCGGTATGTTCATAATATCTGTTATTATCAGCATGACTACCGCCAACTTAAAAAAGCATGCACGGGAGGCGGAAATCAGAGAAGAGAAAACAAGGCAGCTCAATGAAATCAGCAGAAAGCTTCTGTCTCTGAACGGGGCAGAGAACATAGGAAGCCTTGCTTTGGAATATGTATCTTCTCTTACGGGCTGCTCCTGCGTTTTCTATTCCAAATCACCCCAGTCAGGAGAACCGGGCATGATTCACAGCCTTGATCCAAAGCATATCCCAATTATGAATTCAAGCCACGAACGCTTTGTTGCCCACTGGGTCTTTGAAAATCAAAAAATCGCAGGCTTTCAGACGGACTTTGGCAATGAATCCAGTTGTACCTATCTCCCCTTAATTTCCCATAAAAAAATATGGGGAGTTATGGGAATCTTCCAGCTATGTCAAAAGCCTCTGGATAAAAGTACCCTGGATTATTTAAAGCTCATCATCTCCCAGGCAGCTATTGCACTGGAACGAGAGTATCTGTCAGATTCCCAGCAGAATATCCTGCTGGAGACGGAAAAGGAAAAAATGCGTGCCAATCTGCTGCGTGCAATCTCCCATGATTTGCGTACTCCTCTCACCGGCATGATCGGCGCCAGTGAAACGATTATGAATAACAAAGAGCAGCTAAGCCAAAAGGAACAGGATAAGCTTATCAAATATATCCATGAGGATTCCAACTGGCTGTTGCACATGGTTGAAAATCTGCTGTCCGTTACCCGTATTAAGGAGGGTGTTTCTTCCGTAAGCAAATCCCCGGAACCTCTTGAGGAGGTAGTAACTGCTGCCGTAGGCCGCTTAAGGAAACGCTATCCAAAGGCCAATGTGCAGGTTAAAATACCGGAAGAGTTTCTGATGGTCCCCATGGATGCCACACTGATAATGCAGGTACTCATTAATCTCCTGGAAAATGGTGTAAAACATGCCGGAAAAGGTTCCTTACTATCACTGAATGTAACGGCTTCCGAAAACGAAGTTCTGTTTCAGGTAGCAGATAACGGAAAAGGCCTTACCTTTAATGATACGGATTCCGTATTTGAAGGTATTTCCCCGACCACAGCCCAGACCAGTGATGCCGTAAAAGGAATCGGCATCGGACTCTCCATCTGCAAGACAATTATTATGGCCCACGGCGGAACTATAAATGCCCAGAACCAGCTAAGCGGCGGAGCACTGTTTACCTTTACACTTCCCCTTGAAGGAGGCAATACACTTGAGCAAGAAAATAAAAATTCTGCTAATTGAGGATGAACCAACTATCAGTAAATTCATTGAAGCAACTCTTTCAGCCAATCATTATAAAGTAATCCTGTGCCGTACCGGAAGAGAAGGTATCGAGCTCATCTCCTCCCATTGTCCGGATTTAGTCCTGTTAGACCTTGGTCTTCCTGATATGGATGGATTACAGGTGATAAAGGAGGTAAAGGAATGGTCTTTCCTTCCCATATTAGTGGTATCTGCAAGGGATGATGAATATTCCAAGGTTCAGGCTCTGGACGCGGGGGCTGACGACTACATTACAAAGCCCTTTGGAACCAGCGAGCTCCTGGCCCGCATCAGGACAGCCCTCAGACATTATATCAAGGCTGATTCCAAAGGCGGTAAGGCAAAGAGTTCCTATAAAGCAAAGGATTTTCTTATTGATTTTGACAAGCATCTGGTAACCATCCGCGGAGAAGAGGTCCACCTGACCCAGATAGAATATAAGCTGGTATCCCTTCTGGCCCAGAACCCGGGGAAAGTATTGACCTACGATTCCATTATTACAAAGATATGGGGTCCCTATGCGGAAAAGGATAATCAGATTCTTAGAGTAAATATGGCAAATATACGAAGAAAAATTGAGAAAAATCCGGTTGAACCGGAATATATCCTGACTGAAATCGGAGTGGGCTACCGCATGGTGGAAGACTTTTCATAGGGTTTGTTTCGCTGCTGCACCCAAAAAATGGAAGTCTCCCGGTTCCACAGAATATATACCGGCTTATCAGAAGTGCTTCCTGCCGGCATTAAAAGAGGCTGCTGCAAAAGAAGAATAAATACCTGCCAATGTATACATAAATGTATATACACCATATGCGGTATTCCTTTTGCAGCAGCACCCAGGCTGACTTTTCAGGAAAGCTGTATTGTTTTTCTATCTTCAAAGCAAACACTCTTCCTCTTGCATTACTTGTGCTTACAGTTCGTTTATCAGGGCCTCGCCCTTCTTATACTTTTCATAGCTTTCTTTAAACATCCTGATTATTTTCTTTATCACATTCTTGGAAATGGCTGAACTATGGGGTGTAATCAGAACATTGTCAAGCTCCCATAAAGGACTGCTCTCCGGCAGGGGCTCTTCATGAAAGACATCCAGAACCGCTCCCTGAATCCTTCCTTCTTTTAAAGCGGCAATAAGAGCTTCTTCCTCTACCGTATCACCTCTAGCAATATTTACAAAAACCGCTTCCTTTTTCATAAGCGCAAATTCCTCTTCTCCTATCAGGTGGTAAGTCTCCTGGGTAAGGGGCGCTGCCATTACCACATAATCAGCCGTTGGAAGCATTTCTTGTAACTTGTCCATGGAATACACGCCATCAAAGCCGTCTATTTCACAGGGCGTTCTCTTAAGTCCAGACACCCGCATATCAAAGGCCCCGGCTTTTCTTCCGATTTCAGAGCCAATATGCCCTGCCCCTATAACCAGCATGGTCTTTCCCTCCAAATCTTCCCCGCATATCGGTTCACCCCACTTTTTCTCTTTCATGAAAGGGAGATACCTGTCATAGTGATGGCTCATGACAAGAAGCCCGCCCATAACATATTCCGCAATGGTCACCGCATGGACACCACTGGTATTGGTAGCCAGAATTCCTCTTTCCTTTAATTCCTTTAAAGGAAGCTTCTCTACGCCGGCACTCACACTGAATACCCACTTTAAGGAAGGAGCTGCCTGAAGCATCTGTTCATCTAAGGGCACTGAAAAGTTCCCTCCTCCAATCGTCACAATAATTTCCGTCTCGGGCAGATATTTTAAGGCCTCTTCCTTTGTAAGGCAGACCTGTACCTTTTCTCCGGTAATGTCCGATATGGCATCCGTATAGGCATTTTGACTATATATTAGCGATATGATCATAATTCTTCCCCTTCTTTTTTCTAATGGTAAAAAGCCGTTAAAACCAGATAAGAATTACACTGTTTTCACGGCTTTATACTTACAGGCTTTGGATTCCCGCCGCCTTACTTCCTTAAAAATATGTCTTTGTAAGCTCTTCTACAATATTCTTCATACAGCCATCCTGAAAAGGAGAATCCAGCCCGACCTTGCTTAACATAGGCTCATAGAATTCCCTGGCTGAAAGCCTGCAAAGCTCAAGATAGCTCTCCCAGGCTTTTCCATAATCCTTATCCATCTTAATGCGGTATTGAAGAGCGCAGGTCTGTGCCAGGCAGTAGTCAATATAATAAAAGGGGTCCACATAAATGTGCTGCTGTCTCTGCCAGAAACCACCCTTTGAAAAGAACGGGTCATCCCCGTAATCCATATGAGGCCTGTATTCACTCTCCAGCTTCATCCAAGCGGCTTTTCTCTCGTCGGGAGTCATATCCGGGTTCTCATATACGATATGCTGGAATTCATCTACCATGCAGCCATAGGGAATAAAGATAATGGCATCTGCCAGATGCATTTTCCTGTAATCCTCCGCCCTGTCTCCGAAGAATTTCTCCATGTACCTGTCAGTAAAGAACTCCATGGACATTGAGTGGATTTCCGCTGTTTCCATGGTAATGTCCCTATGCTCTTCCACTTCATAATTTCTGGCTACATATCCCTGGAATGCATGACCGCATTCGTGAGTAATCACATCTACATCAGAGCTGGTTCCATTAAAATTCGCAAAAATAAAGGGTGCCCGGTAGTCCGGTAAAAAGGTCATGTAACCGCCGGCCTGCTTATTCTTTCTTCCCATGACGTCAAACAGCTCATTCTCATACATGAATTCAAAAAACTCTTTGGTTTCGGGGGATAAATCGCTGTACATCTCCTTCCCCCACTTAAGAATTTCTTCCGGCGTACCAATGGGTGCCGGGTTGCCGTTGTTAAAGAACATTTCATTATCATAGTATTTTAAGGAATCCAGTCCCAAAGCCTCTCTCCTTTGTTCATGAACCTTTGTGGCAAGAGGAACAAATACCTTCTTCACCTGATCTCTGAAGTTCTTGACCATATCACGGTCATAGCTGTTGCGGTTCATCCGGCAATAGCCAAGCTCCACAAAATCCTTATAGCCCATTTTCCTGGCCTGTGCCGTACGGTTCTTTACCATCCTGTCATAAATATCATCCAGCTCTTTGCTGTGCTCCACAAAGAAACCGGAAAGCTTGCTCCAGGCTTCCTTTCTGACATTTCTATCGGAATCCGTCAGATATTTTCGAAGCAGGGAAATGTTAAGCTCTTCCCCGTTAAAATCAATCTTAGCTCCGGCAATCAGCTTATGGTAGGTGGACTTCAGATTATTATCCTCCTGCATAAGGGGAATTAACTCCTCATTCAGAGCCTTTAACTGCAATTCAATATTCTTAAATGCCACCTTTCCGATTTTTTCTTCCAGGTAGGGTCTGTAGGGTGACTCTAACAGAACCTTGGAATATTGAAGCTTAAGATCATCAAACTCCGGCTTCTTTTCATCATAATAATCATTTTCCTTTTCGTAGAACTCATCTGCGGTATTGCCGGAATGCCTGATTTCACAAATTGTCATTTGTGTAAGTACCTTATCAATTAGACCGTAAGCCTTTTTATGAATTTCAAACTGCTCTTCTCCGCTTTTTGCTTCCTTTTGTTCCTTTATCAATTTGAAAAAGGACTGTTTTACTTCTTCCATATCCACGCGTTCGTATGGAATATCTTTAAATTTCATAATTTAATCCTCCGTTTTTTATAATAATATCCATTCTTATTATATCTTAATTAAAATAACTATATTCTGCAATGGAGAATATGATAAAATTTATGAATAACCGGATAAATCTTTCATGAACTTATTATTTAATTTCTTTTTGCTCTTCCTAAAGTAAGGCAGCCTTATAATATCCTTCTTGCGGACAAGAGGTTCTCCGCCGGAATAAACGTAAAAATATATTCCAAGTTCCTTTCCCTGGGTAATAATGCTGTCCAGGGTATTAAAATCCATATTTAATTTATCCCCGTATTCCGCTGACCAGCAGCCGATACAGTGCAGATTGCAGCCCGAGGTAGGGTCAAGCAGCATAGCCCAGGGGACATTGCAATGATATTCTTTCCTGGCCTTATTCTGCCTTTTTCCTCCTATAAAAACTCCATTGACAATAAAATTCTCAAAGAGCTTCTTCCTGACTCCATCGTCTACATCCGTATACAGGCTTTTTATAAGACGGTACCAGTTGTTATCCTTATTGTCCATATAGGGCAATATAAGCTTAGCTTGTTTTCCGACATATTTCCCCTCCTTATCAATCTTTATCAGCCAATTCAGTACTTTGGGAATGTTTTTTTCAGGATTGGAATCCAGATAATAGACCGCCTTCTTGATACCATAACCCTGTATAGCCTCCCTTAATACTTTTTCTTTTCATGACCACCCATATCCGCCTTGTTTTTAGTAATTATATGCAAACAGCCGGTTAAAATGCAATTCCAAAAAGCCTTACATAAAAAGCTTACTTCGGACAATAGAATGCTATGTTTATTGAGATTAGCTTATAATGCCCAAAGAAAGCTTAGCATGTTGTACTACTTAGGCAAATAAATAATGCTGCCATCCTGTGGCTCCCATCAAAGGATGGGGCATGGGACGCAGCAAAATTATTTAGCCACTGATTACATTCTATGCATTGCTATCTTTTAACCACTGACTACATTCTATGCATTGATATCTTTTAATCATTGATTACTTCTATGCATTGATATCCTTTAAATCGGATATTAATTCCAAATCAGAGGCAGTTACTTTTAAATTCGAACTAAGAGTCTCACCGGATACTGTTGTGACGGTAATTTCAATAACCGTTCCTTCCTGCAAGCCTTTATTATTTACAGCCTCAATAAATTTAGGAAACTTGGGATGATTGCCGGTAAAGGTATCCCAGGATTTCTTTAATTTCATCATTTTTACGGGATTTATCATGATATTCCCTCCTTTAGTAGTTTCAACTTAACCTTAGCTTATTCGTTTTTTCTCTTTCTTACGCACTCTGACAGCAAATATTCAATCTGTCCGTTAATAGACCGGTAATCATCCTCTGCCCAAGCAGCGAGTTCGTTCCATAGGGTTGGTGACAGTCTTAAAAGAATTTGTTTTTTGGATTTTTCCTTTTCTTTTAACTGTCTTTCCTTCTGCAGGAGCTCCTGCTCTATCTCTTTTATTCTTTCAAGACGTTTTTGCAGTTCCTCTTCCCTTTTATCTATGCTTCCTTCATTGTTTACTGCCATCTTACTGCCTTTCCTTTAATCTTAATAAAGAGAGCCGCTGTTTACGATAGGCTGCGCATCCTTATTTCCGCAGAGTACTACCAGAAGATTGCTTACCATAGCTGCCTTTCTTTCATCATCAAGTACTACAATTTCTTCCTGTCCCAGCTGGTCAATAGCCATCTTCACCATGCTGACAGCACCTTCTACTATTTTTTGTCTGGCTGCAATCACAGCTACTGCCTGCTGTCTCTGAAGCATTGCTGCCGCAATTTCTTCTGCGTAGGATAAATGAGTGATTCTGACTTCCTTTATTTCAAGACCGGCTTCACTTACTCTTTGCTGCAGCTCTATTCTCATGCTTTCGGCAATTTCCTGGCTGCTGCCTCTTAGAGTTTTCTCATCCGCATCATTTTCCATGGTATCATAGGGGTAAAGCCTTGCCACATTTCTTATGGTCGAATCGCACTGGATGGACAGGTAGGTCTTATAATTATCCACGTTGAATACAGCCTTTGTAGGGTCCGCTACTCTCCAGATAACCACCGCACCAATTATGATAGGATTACCTAATACATCATTTACCTTCTGCTTCTCATTGCTTAGTGTAAGGGTCTTTGTCGAGATCTTCTTACTGCCTTGAGCTGCAGAATTTGTGGTAGCCGTGCCCGTGGTATAAGTTCCCACATTTATATTCGTATTTACCGGTGATGTTCTTGCAGGATGAATGGCTCCGGCAAAAGGATTGGTATAATAAAAACCTTCCTTTTTGATAGTTCCATAATACTTTCCAAATAAAGTCATTACGATAGCTTCATTGGGATTTAAAATATGAAACCCCCCCAGCAGTACACATAATACAATAATAAGTATGATACCGGCAACCAGTAAAAATGCACCAAAATTATAATTCATTTTACTTAAATTGATAGAGCCGGCAATAATACCCCAGATTGACACTCCAAACCCAATCAGCACCAGCAATAGCATTATTCCCCCGCTAAAGGGTTTAATTTCTTTTTCTTCCACGTTATTTAGCCTCTGGCCATTTTCATTTTCCATAATAACTCCTTTCGTTCATATCAAATCATAGATTTGATATTCCTGGTTACTTAGTTGAAAGATTTCCTTTCAAGCTGATTACTTCATATTAATATTCACATCATCGTTTATATTAATATGATATCATTATGATATCATATTATCTTTCTATGGTAATTTTGTCAATAGATAAATTGAAAAATTTGACGGAAAACTGAAGTCGTTATCTATGTTATCATGAATTTTTTAAAAAAAATAAAAAATTCAAACTTTTGCTTGACTTTTGGACAAAATATAGTAGAATATATACGTTGACACTTCGCAGTTGTGGCGGAATTGGCATACGCGCTAGATTCAGGTTCTAGTCCGCATTACGTGGGTAGGGGTTCAAGTCCCCTCAACTGCATATAAAGAAAAGCCTTGTAAATGTTGAGTTTACAAGGTTTTTTGTTTTTGATAAATTATGGTCAGGATAGAATATTCGCCTGACATCTGACAACATCTTTCGGATTATTTATTTTGATTAGTCAAGTGTGATTGTATGAGGAAGAGTTTTCGGCTCATGAAATGTAAGATCAATTTATTTGAACAAGCTGTCATCATGGCCTCGGAAGTCATGATGATTAATCCCCTTTATCCAACAGATAATTAAATATAGTATACGACAGTATTCTATATCCTGAACGCACTTTGGAATGCAATTGTTCAGGTTCTAGTCCACATTACGTGGGTAGGGGTTTAAGTCCCCTCAATTGCATATAAAGAAAAGCCTTGTAAATGTTCTGTTCTCGTTTAAAGGGGCAAATTGTGAACCGGGGTTGCTATGTACAGGGCGGATGGTGCAAGCTGTCCGCCTTGTGCTGTTACGTGATGTTTTCTTGTTCCACATTTTCTGTGGTGACCTGCTCTACGCTGTCCATGATTCCTACGTCCCGATAGAAGATGCGGATTGCCTGTTCTGCGGTACGGGAGTATCTTGTCATAAAGGCGCGACATTATTATGGACGCTTCGGTTTTGAAGCCAGCAGTGCATATTTGGAAAATGATATTGGTGGTAAAATGCGCGAGAAATACGGTATATTCTTCATGCCGAGCAATAGTCGCATAACAACGAAAAAATAACTGGAGGATAGCAATGGAGTTTAACGAAAAGCTACAACAGCTCAGGACAGAAAAGGGATTAACACAGGAACAGCTTGCGGAAGAACTATATATTTCTCGCACAGCTATTTCAAAATGGGAATCAGGGCGAGGATATCCAAGCCTTGATTCACTTAAGGCAATTTCAAAACGGTTTTCAATAACTATAGACGATTTATTATCCGGCGAGGAACTGATTACAATCGCAGAAGCCGACACTCAGGAAAAAGCAAAGAGTTTACACGATTTGGTGTTTGGAGCATTTGATTGTATGGCGTTACTGCTGTTCTTTCTTCCTTTTTTCGGACAGAAAGAAAGCAATATGGTAAACCATGTTTCGTTACTTTCGCTCAACGATAACACTGGTTATATACGAGCTGCATTTATTGTGATTGTTGCCTTAACCACTGTTTTCGGCATCACTCAGCTTGCTCTGCAAAATTTTCATCATCCGGTATGGCTTAGAAGCAAAAGGGTAAGCTCTCTTTTGTTGACCGTAATTGGAACCGTGATTTTTATTGCAAGCCCTCAACCGTATGCGGCTATGTTCATGCTCTGCCTGCTCGTGATGAAAGGTGTTTTGCTCATAAAAAGGCAATGACACGGATCGTATCAGCAACGTGACGGCATTCTACTACCATTTTCGAGGCTCCGCATTTAAAGTATTGTTAGGCAAACGCCAAAACAAAACGAAGGAGTCTTGAAAATGAAAAAAAGAAATCTAATCAATTTTATTACAACAGGCAGTGTATTTGCTCTCTTCATCCTTTACACAATATTGCTTCAATATGTTGATGTAAAGCCTATTGGTCCCAATGGTTCCCTTGTGGGTTTTGCAACGGTAAACGAACGGCTGCACAGTTTGTTTGGGGTTCATATGTGGCTCTATAACATCACGGATTGGTTAGGGCTTGTTGTGATATTTGTCGCATTTGGATTTGCCGTCTTGGGTGCTGTCCAGCTTATAAAAAGGAGAATTTTTTTGCGGGTGGACAGCAACATTCTTGTGCTGGGCGGTTTTTATCTGCTTGTAATAGCTGCCTATGCATTTTTTGAGGTTTTCGTTGTGAATTACAGACCGATTCTCATTGAGAATGTATTGGAGGCGTCCTATCCATCATCTACCACGATGCTCGTGATGTGTATTATACCCACAGCTATGATGCAGCTTCATCAACGGATAAACAGTAAAAACATACGAGTTGTCGTGAATTCCTTGTTTGGACTTTTTACGGCGTTTATGGTTGTTGGACGAATGGTGTCGGGAGTACACTGGTTTACAGATATTTTAGGTGGTGCATTGCTGAGTGTGTCACTTATTATGTTGTATTATTCGGTTAACAAATGGCTTTCATGTAAATATCAATCGTCCTATCCTAATGTCTCAAGGCGTGAATTATGAGTATTCGCTCCTGTAGGCGAATTAGAAAAGGCTACAGGAAATTTGTTGTTTATTGAACAAAGCCCACTTTATAAAATCCACATAAAATGTTATAATAAACTTATATTCAATAAATTCACAAGAAAGCAGGTGTATGAATGAGTCGTTCAGATTTTATCATAGAAAATGTAAATGCAACCATGAGCATGGAAGATATGCCCCTTTCACAGTCTGACAAAGAGCGAATACAAGAATGTATTGACGGGAAAGTAAGTTTTCAAGAAGCCATTACCCTATTAATTCAAAAACATACGCATAAACAGGCTGTATAATTATGAATGGTGAATATTACTATGAATATGAACAGGATAACATAATATAAGGATAGTTAATATTTCAAAAGGTAATCAATTCTGTTTAATTGTGAGGTGGTAGTATGGAAAATTTGAATACTGATTTTATAAACTTAACAACAGAAAACCTTGTAAATGAGCATTTATGCTGCATTATTCGCAGTAAAAAGCCCCATCAAGGTATTGATGCAAAGCGGCAATGGCTTTCTGACCGGCTAAATGAAGGACATGTCTTTCGAAAGTTAAATGCAAGGGCTACGGTTTTTATTGAATATGCTCCTCTTGAAACTGCTTGGGTCCCCATTACTGGTGACAACTATTTTTATCTGTATTGCTTATGGGTTTCCGGTAGTTACAAAGGAAAAGGGTATGGGAAATCGCTGATGGAGTATTGTTTGGCTGATGCCAAAGAAAAGGGTAAATCCGGCATTTGTATGCTTGGAGCAAAAAAACAGAAATCATGGCTTACCGACCAATCATTTGCGAAAAAGTTCGGCTTTGAGGTTGTTGATACTACCGATAATGGATATGAATTGCTTGCACTTTCTTTTGACGGAACAACTCCAAAGTTCACGCCAAATGCTAAAAACTCCAAAATCGAAAGCAAAGAGCTAACAATTTATTATGATATGCAATGCCCCTATGTCCATCAAAACATTGAGATGATAAAACAGTATTGTGAAATAAATAATGTTCCTGTATCTTTAATTCAAGTGGATACGCTGCAAAAAGCAAAGGAACTACCTTGTGTTTTCAACAACTGGGGTGTGTTTTATAAAGGAAATTTTGAGACAGTAAATTTGTTGTTAGATGTCGACTACTTAAAGAGAATTCTTAAAAAATGAAAATACTGAAAAAGCCACAGAATATCCTTGAAATCGGCAGGCTAAAAACAATTCGTTCGCTCAGGCGTAGGCAACTCCATACATACCTTGCGGGTGATGTGTGCCAGCTAATCCCCAACTTCTCAGACGGTTCTTTTGATTTAATTTTACAGGATGTGGATAAAAGGCTTTACCCCTGCTTGTATCAATCTTTGCATAGAGGCGGTGGAAATATGCAGCAACATATGGTACGATAACTTTAAAATAAATTGAAGTACTCATTTTTTATGTAAGGTGAATGTAGATGATTCATATAATCGACGTAAGGAGTGGTTTTATGCAAGTATCCCATCCGTTATTTGGGGAACTGGAATATGATGACTATGAAGGATATAAAACTAAAACAGTTGTCATGTTTTCAGGCAAGGAAACAGAAGTAGAGTTAATAATATCAGAAACTTTAGGTACTGGTGGAATTGAAAAGGAACACTGTCAAGCTTATGAAGCCTTGATTGCAAACTGGGATAAAATAGTATTGGATGTTTTACAGTCCATTATTGAATATCAAAATGATGAGTGGGATTCTACTGATTATACGCAGAGTTTTCCAAAATTCAAAACGGTTGATGATGTGCTGGAAAATGTAGAGTTGACTCGCATTACTCTTGAAGCACGGCCTCCCGAGTATCGAAAACAAGAAGGTCGATATATTATATTACTTTTTAATGCTGAGTGGGTCAACGATGACTATAGACTTTTAAGTGTTGTTCTAATCAATGAAAATGTGGTTGAAGTTTCTGACCAAGATATCTAAGCGAAGCAGAATCCCGTGTAAATACAGCTAATATGCATAATTGGAAGCTGCAATCAGTTCAAGGAACAGGCTAACTCCAAAATAAGTAAGCCAGCCTGTTCCTTTTCCTATATGCTCAATATACCAAATAATTGTGAGGAGTAAAAAATGTATAAGAAGTTATTAACTTTATGTGTAATTTGGGTTTGCTGTATATTTACAATAAGCTGCACCAAAAAGACTTCCTTATCTGAAAAACAAAGTTACAGGGATACTACCGGGTCCATACTGACATTAGCAAATACACCTTCTGCAATACCATTAGGAGCTGTTTCAACACCAATAAAGACTGTTTCAGCACCATTAAAAGCCGTTTCAGTACCATTAAAATCCGTTTCAGTACCATTAAAATCCGTTTCAGCACCATTAAAATCCGTTCCAACCCCAAAAACAGTTAAACAGACTGCTATCTTAAAAGAAATAAACGTTGTTTATATGGAGGATAGTAAAAAGGGATGGGCATTACAATTAAACGGCAGTTTAATCACAACAAATAACGCATGGTCTTCCTATAAGGAAATACATAAGTTTACTGTACACGATACTGATTCCATACTCTCTATTGCATATGTAAATAATACCCTATATGTATTTGGATTTTTTAGCCAGGCAAGTGGCATTGATGTTTATAAATCAAAGGATGACGGCAGTACCTGGAGCAAAGGCCATATAAAATCAGCTGACATTAAATATGCTAGAGGCGGTGAACTATATAGCAGCTTTGTTGATAATAAAGTTGGATATTTGTTGTACTGCGGCGACCCGGCTGCAGGACTGATGGAAAAATATTTATTCAAAACTATGGATGGCGGAAAAACCTATAAAGAAATAGATGATGTTTCATATATTCAAGGCTATCCCACTGGTATGGCATTCAATAAAGCCGGCACCGGATTTATTACCAGTACATACCATGGCGCAGATAATTCCTACCTGTATAGTTTAAAAAATACTGCTAAAACATGGAAGAATTTAATAGTACGGCAGCCTAAAGATTTAACCTACAGATATATTGAAGGCTACCCACCATACTTTATCGGTAAAAAAGGGATTATGATCTTGAAATATGCAACTGATAATGATCCTGTCTATGTCATATTTCAATCTTCTGACAGCGGGAAAACATGGACTCCAGACGGTAGAATTCCCTTGCAAGGCACCTTAGCAGGCTATAGCTTCAGCAATAAAAATACGTTGTATATCGTTGACGATACAGGAGGAATGCTGAAGGCAGTGAAAAATAATGGTAAATGGGCAGTAAGCTCAGTAACCACAAAGCTTAGCCAATAAATAAGTGCAGTGCCAGCAACAACAAACTGCTTTACTTCAGTAACCACAAAGTTTAATCAATAAAGCGGTTATAGCAAATTTAATATTATAAATCTTTATAAAACATTAATGGATAGCCCACGTATAAAGCAAATTTTAGCTTAGCTTGCTGTATACGTGGGTTTGCATATTATAACAGTCCGGTATTTATCAATTTATCAACAGCCTCTTTTACAGCTTACTTCCTTTATCCACATAAATAGGCTGTTGTTCGCAGCCAACTAATATCCTTCCGTTACGAAAGACAGCGGATTTATCCGAGAGCACATACTGGAGCAATACATTTTCCCCGACAAAGGTTCCTTTCATCAGTATAGAATCCTTTACCACCGCTCCTTTTTCAATGGTAACAGCGGAAAATAATATACTATTTTCCACCTGTCCTTCTATTAGACAGCCGTCTGCTATCAGGCTATGGGAAACCTTTGCTTTGCTTCCATATCTGGCAGGTATATCATCCATTACCTTGGTGTAGACCGGACCATAATTGTAGAATAGCATTTTCCTTGCCGTTGGCTCCAAAATATCCATGTTTGCCTTGAAATAGTCATTCATCGAATTAATTTTTCGAAGGAATCCCTCATACTCCCATGCTGCTAACTTATAACGGCCTATGTTTTTTTGAAAGATATCTCTTTCAATATCTGTCAGGCTGTAGGCCATAGCTTCCTGAATCACACTTACAAGAAATTGCTTTCCCGTAATCCACATGTTGGTTCCGATGAAATTCCCTTCCCCGGCAGTTTGAGCTATTTTTATTTCTGTAGCCAGCCCCTCTGCGGAAATACTGTAAACCGTCTCCTGCCGCCTCTCCTCTCCTTCCTTTAATTTATAGGAGATTACCGTGATATCCGCCCCTTTCGTAATATGAAAGGACAGCGGCTCTTCCCAATCCATACTGCAAATGGTATCACAATCTGTAATGATAACATAATCATATCTGGATTTATTAATATAGGTCATGATGCCATTCAAGGCCTCGATTTTATTCCGATAAATACCCGCAGAGGAGCGTCCATAGGGCGGGAACAGAAATAAGCCTTCTCTTTTTCTTGCCAGATCCCACTCCTTGCCGGAGCCCAAATGTTCAAGCAAGGACTGATAATTGCTTTTTGCCACTATTCCCACGCTGGCAACAGAGGAATTGCGCATGTTGGAGAGCATAAAATCCACTAAGCGGTACTTCCCGGCAAAGGGGAGAGCTCCCATAGTCCGGCTGTTGGTTATTTCATGCATTTCTTCATCATGCATATTGGAAAATATGATTCCGATGGCATTCAGATTCATTTCATCACCTCCCGGTGGTCAACATCAACCATCATATTTCCTTCTATTGTTTCAAAATCCTGTATGTTAACATTTCTCCCGATAACAGTCAAAGGTACCGAAGGTCTGCCCTCGTCAGGAAAAGCCTCTCCGATAGATGCCTTTTCTCCGATAACCGTATTTTCATCAATAATGGCATTTTGGATTTTGGCTCCTTTTTTAATTCGTGCTCCCGGTAAAATAATAGAATTACAGATATGGGCATCTTCCTCTACCGTAACCCCATGAAAGATTACGGAGGAATGAATATTCCCGGAAATACTGCAGCCCTCCGTTATGATACAGTTATCCATTGTCGCTCCGGAGCTTATATAATGAGGCAGAAGTACAGGATTATTAGCATAAATCGTCCAATGCCTGTCACTCGTCAGTATATTTTCCTTTCCGGTCAGCAAATCCATCTGTGCTTCCCACAGGCTTTCCACGGTACCGACATCCTTCCAGTAGCCATAAAAGGGATAGGCATACATCCTCTCACCGGCTGCAAGCATGGCGGGAATGATATTTTTTCCAAAGTCATTGGAGGAAGAGGCAAGCTTCTCATCCAATTCAAGATAATGCTTTAATTTATCCCACCGGAAAATATAGATACCCATGGATGCTTTATTGCTCTTTGGCTCTCTGGGCTTTTCCTCGAATTCATAAATCTGATTGTCCTCCTTTGTATTCATGATACCAAAACGTGAAGCCTCCCCGATATCCACTTCTATCACTGCAATGGTACAATCTGCCTCTTTTTCCTTATGATATTCTAACATACGGTAATAATTCATTTTATAAATATGATCCCCTGACAGTACTAAAACGTATTCTGCCTTATACCTGTCAATGAAAGGGATATTCTGCGCAATGGCATTGGCCGTTCCCTTATACCAGTCGGAAGCCTCCCTTTTCTGATAGGGAGGCAGTATATGAATTCCGCCGTCTGCCCTGTCTAAATCCCAGGACTGTCCGTTACCAATATAATCATTTAACTCATGGGGCTGATACTGGGTCAGCACACCAACGGTATCTATCCTTGAATTGACACAGTTGGATAAGGTAAAATCAATAATCCGATACTTTCCGCCAAAATAAACAGCAGGCTTTGCCCTGTTCTTCGTCAGAACACCCAGTCTGCTGCCCTCTCCTCCGGCTAAAAGCATGGCAATACATTCTTTTTGCATGTATACCGCTCCTTTCATTATGTCATATACTGCTGCTTCACTGCATTTTTACCAAATAAATCCAATGAGAGCTGAGCTTAACTTAAAACACCCGATTCAGCCTTTATAGCTATATTTTTTAATTCTACAGCTCCCATACAATACTCATATCTATGCTTTAATATCCGTAACCTTTATAGCTTTGCATTACCCGTTGTAATAGCAAATTGCAATTTTTCACATACTTATGATAAACATCTTCTTTTATCTATTATCATTCCAAAAATGACAGCTTTTATGATATTAGAAAATTTGTAAATATGTTAATTTTATCATACCTTTACTTTTTCAATACCCATATTGATAATTATTTAACAATCTTGTATAATATAAATTGTCTGATATAAAATTGCATACTAAAAAGGAGAAGCACAATATGAAAGGTTTTGGAATGCTGTCAATTAATCAAGCCGGATGGATAGAAAAAGAGAAGCCATCCTGCGGAGCACTGGATGCGATCGTCCATCCGATAGTATTAGCACCTTGTTCATCGGATACACATATCCTTCATGGAGGTTCCGGCGAACATACAAATTTGATTTTAGGCCATGAATTCGTAGGAAGGGGATAAGGGAATATCAAAAATAAATATGGACTATCGCATTACACAGGATACCGCCCAAATAGACAAGATGAGCGGTATTTTTGTGTTCAGATGGTTCTCACTTGGGGGCACGTATTGACTATTTCCTAACATGTTGGCAGGTAATTGTAAACTACTATTCTTCCGTCCCGCAAATTTAAATAGTTATAACATTGCATTTTATAATTTACTATGTTATACTCCTTTTAAGGTACTATAGTACCCTAAATTGTATAACTGGAGGTATTTACGTGGCAATAATTCAAACAAAAAATTTAACTAAACGTTATGGCTTGAAAAATAGTGTTTGTGATATTAGCCTGACAGCGAATGAAGGTGAAATTTATGGTTTTTTAGGCTTGAATGGTGCTGGAAAAACAACCACAATGCGTATGCTGCTGAAAATGGTCCGGCCATCATCGGGTGAAATTTATTATTCCGGACAACCGATTTCAAAACTTTCTTCTGAATTTTGGAATCAGATTGGCTATTTGATTGAAACACCACATGCCTATCCAAACTTTACTGTTGAAGAAAACCTTATTTTATATGCAAAGCAAAGGCTCATTCCTGATTCAGAAATCAAAAAACGAATGGATAGCATCTTACAACAGCTATTGTTGGATGCTTACCGCCAGGTTAAGGCAAAAGACCTCTCCTTGGGAAATAATCAAAAAATCGGATTGGCAAAGGCAATGATTCATAAACCAAAAATTCTTTTGCTGGACGAACCGACAAATGGATTAGATCCGGAAGCACTTGTAGCCGTGCGCCATTCTTTAATTGAAATGGCGAAAAATGGTGCCACCATCTTTATATCAAGCCACCTGCTGGACGAAATGGAAAAGCTGGTAAATCGAATCGGGATAGTAGCTAATGGACACCTGTTACGTGAATTAAGCCTTTCCGAATTAGAACGGGAAAGGCAGTCAAATCTTTATATAAAAGTGGCCGGCTCTGCTAAAGGCCTCGCCGACTACCTTACTGCGAAAAACTTGCAAAGCACATTACTAAGTGAGGAAGAGATTCTTGTCCCGGGCGTTTCAATCCGTCAATATTCCTCTTTATTAAAACAGCTTGAGCAGCAAAATTTTAATTTAATGATTTTTCGCCCTGTGCAGGAAAGCTTGGAAGCATTCTTTCTTAGGACAATTAAGGAGGGCCATTCATTATGAAACAGATATTGTCAATGATTAAAATTGAAGTTTACAAAATAATACGAGGCCATATACCAATCTTTATCCTGGCCTTTTATAGCTTTTTAATAGTTATCCACATGCAAGATAAAACATGGGAAGTTTTTTTGAATAATACTTTCTTTCTTTATTCTACCGTCATTGGGCTAATGGGATTCGGTATTTTAAGCAGCTGGGTATTTGGCCGGGAATATCAAGATGGAACGTTTAAAGATATCTTGTCCTTACCAATTTCCCGTACAAACTTGGTCTGCTCAAAGTTCTTGGCTTTAGAATTGTGTTTTATTGCTACGACTTTTATCGCTATTGGGGTGACTTTTGCTCTGGGTTCCTGTTTCAGTTTAACAGGCTTTGATTTATTTTTGGCTGGAAGCGTTGTAAAACGGTTATTTATTGCAACGTTATACAATATCAGTCTTAGTTTTTTGTTTCCATTCATCGCTAGTATAGCACGGGGTATTCTGGCTCCTGTAAGTATTTCTTTTGGAGCTTTAATTACAGCTGTTGTTTTTGGAGCACAACCTGTAGGCCACTATATCCCGTGGTCGATACCGGGAATATATTTAAGTAATCCTCAGCTTATTAATCTGGCCGGCAAACTGTCAATTTCCGTTGTTGTATTCATTGGCATCTATGGTACAATATTATGGTGGAATTATGCTGACCAAAAATAGGAGGAATGTAAAGTGAATGATAATGTTAGCCGGCGCCGAGGCGTTACACTGGAAAATGCAATTTTGGATCAGGCTTGGCTGTTACTTCAACAAAAGGGATATGACAAATTGACTATGGATGATGTGGCTCATGGAGCAAAAACCAATAAAAACGCAATTTACCGCCGCTGGCCGCAAAAATGCCATCTTATTTTTGCCGCTATAAGCCGTCAGGCACCGTCCATAAATTTGGAAATCGGAGACCATGGCTCTCTAAAAGAAGATTTGACAGCTCTATTTGAAAGTTTAAATCCAATTTTTAAGATTATCAAACCGGATGATTTAAGTGATTTGATTTCAGATATGTTTTCCAATACGACATCTTACGATTTGTTTAACGTTATTAATCACGAAAATGGTATTCGTAAATCAATTGAACCTATCATAGCGAGAGCGAATGCCCGCAATGAGATTACGCTTTCGATTAATGATATATCTGAAAAGGCTCTAAACTTACCTTCCCTATTGATTATCAATGAAATTGTCTTGCATGGAAGGCTCACAGAGACGAGTATTGAGGACATCGTCAATAACATTTTGCTACCGGTATTTAAAGCATAAGAAAGCCGCCAATGGGAATGAGATTTGTGCTGAGGTTTCGGCTTCGGTCAGGGAACTGCTGGAACAGTCTGACCGGCAAATCCGAACCCAAAGGCGGCAATACAGTCTGATTATTTCATTGTTTCCTGTAAAACTGCGGCAGATATTTCTTATGAGCTTCCAGCAGCTCATCCAATACTGTGATGGCATGGCTCTGGGAGAAGACCAGGGGATTGATCATCATGGCCAGCAATGCCTTATCATAGTCACCGGTAACGGCTGCTTTGGCACCGGCTATCTCAAAGGATTTAATCTGCTGTATCAGTCCATTGACTGCTTTGGGAAGCTTTCCGACGGACACCGGAACAGGCCCGTTCTTTGTGATGATACAGCTCATTTCCGCTACCTCGTCATATTCCAGTTCATCGAGTACTCCACGGTTTACCGTATTCACCACCTGGATATCCCGGGTATCATTATAAATGGAGCAAATCAGGTTGCAGGCCGCATCACTGTAATAAGCCCCTCCCCTTTGCTCTAACTGCTTTGGTTTCTCGTTTAAGTTTACATCCTTATACAGTTCAAAAAGCTCTTCCTCAATCTTTTTTACCTTCTCTGCTCTTGTACCGTTTTCTTTGTAGTGCTCGATTGCTTCCTCCAGATATTCCTTTCCCATGAAATAATAGCGGTGATAGGAGCAGGGAATTACTCCCAGCTGCTTTAAAAAGCCTTTGTTCCACTCGATTCCTTTGATATTCTTTACACTCTGGTTACCCCAAAGGTCAATTACTTCCTCCATTACATCTCTGCCGTCAACGTATACTCCCGTCACAAATACCATATGATTAAGACCGCCAAAGGTAATATAAACCTCCTCCAGGGGACGGTTTAACATTCTGGCAATGGCTTTCTGCATATCAATCGGAACATTACATAGACCAATTGCTTTTTTTCTGCCGGAATAACGGTTCACTGCCTCCATTATCATGCCCACCGGATTCGTAAAGTTTACCAGCCACGCATCCTTGCATAATTCGTCCATGTCCTTACAGATATCAAGAATAACAGGAATTGTACGCAGCCCCTTGAACAAGCCTCCGGCTCCATTGGTCTCCTGTCCCAGCATTCCATGGCTCAAGGGAATTCTTTCATCCTTTATTCTGGCATCCAGCAGCCCTACACGAAGCTGTGTGGTTACAAAATCAGCATCCTTCAGAGCCTCTCTCCGGTCCAGAGTCGTATATATCTTCATTGGCAACCCGGCTTTTTCAACCATCCTCCTGGCAAGATCTCCGACAATTTCAAGCTTATGCTTCCCTTCCTCAATATCGACCAGCCACAATTCACGTACAGGAAGCCTGTCATATCTTTTTATAAAGCCATCCACCAATTCCGGCGTATAGCTGGAACCCCCGCCAATCGTTGCAATTTTAATCCCTTCGCTCATTTCGAACACCTTTCCTTTCCATATTGTTCTATAAAATTAATCAAGGCACCAATTTTACCGGCATCATTTCCCAGCTTGCAGGCCTCGATTGTCACATAGTCTTTCAAGTGTTTAAAAATATGATATACCCTGCTTTCCAAATCCATAATAAAGCTCTCTCTGGCACTGATTCCGCCTCCGATAATTACCTTCTCCGGATCAAAGCTCACTGCTATATTTCCAATCACTATTGCCAGATCGTCCAGCCACTCTTCATAGATTCCCTTTACTCTCCTATCCTCCAGATGGTCAAACACATACTTGCCGTCCACGCTCTGTCCAAGGTTTTCAGAAACCCTTCCTGCCAGTACTGCGGTAGCGGATGCTGCCTTATAGGTATATCCTCCGTTATCACCTTCCCGTCCTATTATGGTAAATCCGAACTCACCTGCCTTAAAGTTCCTGCCGCGCAGCAATTGACGATGATGGATAATGGCTCCGCCGATTCCCGTGCCCAGGGTTACCATACAAAAATCAGAACAAGCCTTTCCTGCGCCGAATTTCATTTCTGCCAGAGCCGCACAATTACTGTCATTTTCAATTGCTACGGGAAGCCCCGTATGTCTCATCAATTCCTCCTTTAAGTTATAGGCCTTAAAATTATCTCCTACACTATAATCGGAATTCTGCCCGGTTACCGGGTTAATAAAGCCTCCCATACTTATAGCGACTCCCTCTGCGCCAGCCTTATTCTCATTGATTATTTGCAGCAGCTGCTGTAAGAACCTTTCCGGATTTTTTTCCGTGGGCAGTACCAGGGGACTTTCTTCGCAAAATTCTTTATTCATAAGCCCGTATTTAATAAATGTTCCCCCGATATCCATCGTGATATAGTTACCCATAATTCAGAACTCCTTTTCGTAAATTTTCCCATCTGCCCTGCAAATGGCAGTGGCAGCGGGAACCAAAGACCTTATTGTAACAAAACCCATAATAATGTATAATAACATAAAACCTACGGAGGCGAGGTAACCATGACTACTGTCGAAATAAGAACAAAAAATATGTATCCCCAATTAAATAAAACCGAGAAAAAGGTTGCGGATTATATTCTTCAAAATATTGACAATATATTTCGTTACCCCTTGGCCAAGCTGGCAAATCTCTCCGGCACAAGCCAGGGAGCCTGGGTCCGCTTCTGCAAATCCATCGGTTTTGACGGAATGAAGGATTTGAAAAAGTCTCTTTTTGTTGAATTGAATGAGACCATAACGGAAAATGAAAATCCCACTCCGCAGCTGCAGTTTACCGATATCAAGGAGCACTCCACCTATATTTCCATGGCTGAAAATGTGTGCTTTAGCAGTATTCAGGCAATTGAAGCTACCTTAAAGCTCTTTGATGAAGTCATGTTATCAGGTATCGTTGATAAAATAATCAGCGCAAAGGCCATCCGTATCTTTGGAGTCGGTGCTTCCGGCCTGGTTGCTGATGATTTGTATTATAAACTGCTGCGTATCGGATACAATGTTTCCTATTGCCATGATTCCCATATCAGCCTCACCTACGCCTCCACAATAACAGCCGGAGATGTTGCTATCTTTATTTCCTATACCGGCGAAACGAAGGAAATCCTGGAGACTTTGGATATTGCAAAGAAAAACGGTGCCACCACCCTGGCAATCACCAAATATGGGAAAAGCAGCCTGGCACAATCCGTTGATTATGTACTCTATACCAGCTCGCCGGAAATCTATAAAAGAAGCGGTGCGATGAGCTCAAGAATAGCCCAGCTTATCATCGCCGATATTCTCTTTACCGCTATTGCAAACAGGGATTATGACAATGTAACCGGCATGCTGGAAAGCAGCTACCAGGCAACCCATTCCCACCGCAACGACAACAGCTGATTAATACAGGTGGTATTTTTCCTTTTTCTTTGCAAATTCCTCTGCTTCCATCGCCCACATTTCATATACTTCCTTCGCAGAAAAATCATGGGTCCGGATAAAATCATCACCGGTATTGTAGTCAATCATAGGCTTTCCGGAGGATGAATAGGGTGCATTATAGGAAAATTTTTCACCGGACAGGTTCTTTATTTCCTCTAAAAGATACAGCCCTGTCTTTACCCCGCAAAAGCTCTCTCTGTCGGTAACATGCAGCTGCACCCCCCGGCAAAGTATACCAACATGCTTTGAAAATGTCGGTGTAAAGTAGACCGGCCGGAATAATACCCCGGATAGTCCCTTCTTATTCATATTTGCCGCAAGTGTCTCTGCTTCCAGCCATGGCGCTCCTGCCAGTTCAAAGGGCTTTGTCGTTCCCCTTCCTTCCGAAATATTCGTTCCTTCCAAAATACAGGTGCTGTTATAGGCAACTGCCGTATCAACCGCAGGCATATTCGGTGACGGCATAATCCAGGGGAGTCCTGTGTCTTCATAATACATTGTCCTCTCCCACCCTGTCATTGGAATTACCTTTAAATCGCAGGAAATGTGAAATTCCTGGTTAAACAAAAGTGCTGCTTCCCCTATGGTCAGGCCATATCGATAAGGAATTGGATGCAGGCCCACAAAGGAGGTAAAGCCAGGCTTAACAAGATTGCCCTCTACCTTAATGCCTCCGACAGGATTGGGCCGGTCGAAAACAAGAAAGGTCTTTATATATTCCCCGCAGCTCTGCATACAATAGGACATGGTATACAGATAGGTATAGAGCCTTGATCCCACATCCTGGATATCAAAGGCCAGAATATCGATATCCTTTAGCATCTCCTCCGAAGGCTTCTTATTCTTCCCATACAGTGAAAAAACAGGCAGACTGGTTTTCTCATCAACATAATAGTTAACCATATCACCTGCCTGTATATCTCCTCTGACACCGTGCTCAGGGGAAAACAGCTGTATTAAAGCCGTTTTTTCTTTTAATATATCAATTGTGCTTCTTAAGCCTGAGCCGACCCCTGTCGGATTCGTAATCAATCCGACCCTTTTTCCCTTCAGAAAATCCATCCATTCCCCGGTATTTTCTATTCCAGTCCTTACCATGCCGCAAACCGCCTCCAATCCGAATTGTTATTATGAGATCTAAACCTTCCTGCCTTCCTCCGGCAGTTTAAGTGCCAACAGCATTGCACCGTATACTGCCGTTCTTTTGGCCTTTGTTACCGTGATTCCAGGGTAAGCTTTTTGCATACTCTTACAGAATTTCTCGTAGATTAAGGTATTATGAAGCAATACACTACCGGAGACTGCCAGGACCGGTGCTTCTTTCCATTGCCTGACTACCGGTGCAGCCAGCTCTGTCAAATCCCGGGCGCAGTCCTCAATTATCCTTTCCGCTGCTCTATCCCCGCATTCCGCCGCTTTTCCGATTAAAATGGAAAGCTCTGCAATTTCCTTTTTATTGCGTCCTGGCGCATATACGTAGGAAATCAGTTCTTCCACACTGTTAATATTTAAATATTCAAAGACAAGCTCTTTTAACAGGGTGGGCTCCCTTCGTCCATCATTTGACTTTACAATGGCTGAAAGGCTTTCCCTTGCGATTGCATAGCCGCTTCCGACATCATCGATGAGATGTCCGTAGCCACCGGTGCGGTAGGACTTCCCTTCTTTATCCTTTCCCAAACAGATGGAGCCGGTACCGGATATAAGTATAATACCCTCCTGGTTTTCCAGCGCACCGGCAAAGGCCGTGTCAACATCACCCACAAGTTTTACCGGACACCGGTAGCCTGCCTTTCTGATATTATCCAGCAGCTGTTCCTTTACGGTAAGATTACTGATGCCGGCAGCTCCGACACAAATTGCAGCGCACTCCTGTGCCTGAAAGCTCTTCTCTGTGATTCTATGAAAAATACTCTGCAGGTTGGAATCAATCAGTTCCTTACTGCTTCCGTTATAATTCATTGTCCCGCCGGTGAACTCCTCCAGCACCCTTCCACTGGTATCCGCAAGCAGGACGGCGGTCTTTGTTCCTCCGCCGTCCATTCCGATTACATATCTCTCCACTTTCTGTTCCTCCTGAGTTCCAGTCTAATGCTCTGCCTGCTTTAAAGTTACCGGAAGCTTTCCTGTTGCTTTATACTGTTTTCTTATAACCTTTTCCAATGCATCGAATACCACCGTATTATATTCAAAGGCTGCCAGCTTATGGATTTTGTTATCCAGCAGAGAAAAGTCATAGGGATTTCTTAAGGTAACTGCCAGTACTTCCTTTCCCTCCCGGCTGATTTTATTTGCCAAGGTAATCTGCCCCTGGTTCAGATGACCGTTGTATAAGCCATAGATTACGCTGGGTACGTCTTTTAACTGTGATATTGCTGCCCCAATCTCCTCCTCACCCGGATTCACCGGTACTTCCAGATATCTGCAGCCAAGCTTTCCAGCCATATATTTTCCGAAATGCAGCTCCGTATCCACGGCGCTGCTGGCCAGGGTGGACCGGTAGGCATAACTGCCGATTACCACCGTATCTTTTGTGACCTCCGGCAGCTCCGTTGGCGATACCTTGGTTATTCCGGCCAAAGCCATTCTTAAGACGGCTTCCTTTTGCTCCTTACTTCCAATACCGGAGATATCCTTAAGTGCAGGTTCAATCCGGTATTTTTCCTTCCATTTCAAAATATTGCTTACCGCCCGGTCAATATATTCCACCGGAATCTCGCCGGCTGCCACAGCCTCTTCAATCTTTTGAATTGCTTCCTTAACCAACGCCGGCGTGTGGGAAATGCAGAGCAGCTCTGCCCCCGCCTTTACTGCTTCCACCGCCCCTTCGGCTGAACCGTAGAAGGACTGGATTGCCCCCATCTCCAGGCAGTCTGTGATGATAATTCCCTGAAAGCCGAATTGTTCCCTTAGTAGTCCGGTCAATATTGCCCTTGACATGGTTGCCGGTTTTTTATCCTTTTCCAGCTTCGGAAACAGGATATGCGAGGTCATAACACAGGGTGCCTCCTGTCTGATTGCACTTAAGAAAGGAATCAGTTCATGATCCATTAATTCAGGCAGGTCTTTTTCAACCACCGGAAGGCCCATATGGGAATCCGTGGCCGTATTGCCATGTCCCGGGAAGTGCTTTACGGCAGGCATAACCCCTTCATCCAGCAGCCCCTTCATCATATTGATTCCGTAACGTTCCACCTGGTATGGTTCGCTTGAATAGGACCTGACACCAATGACGGGATTATCCGGGTTGGAATTTACATCCAGTACCGGAGCCAGATTTACATTGATTCCAAGTTTTCTTAACTGTTCCCCCGTAATCCTCCCTGCCTGGTAAGCATATTCCGGTTTACCGGTGGCTGCAATCAGCATTGCTCCCGGTACATTGCATGCCTCCCCGGGGAGCCTGGTGACCACTCCCCCTTCCTGGTCTACGGCGATAAAAGCAGGATAGCCGGTACTTTGTTCAATTCTAGAATGTAAGTCCATGCAGGTATGCTGCACCTGCCCTGCATTGCAAAGATTATAGGAGAACAAAATAATATTGGCTACCTTATATTCTTCAATTAATTCGATCAGTTCCGGTGTAATATCGGCAGTTGGAAATCCTGTCATAATCATCTGCCCGATTTTATCCCTAAGCTTCCATTCCTTCACACTTATTTCCTCCCTGAAGAGTAATTTTCCTGGTCTATGCATTTTTTATCTCTGCATTTTCTTTAACTCTAAAATTTCTTCTATCCTATAAGCCCTCTCTGATAACCCGGTAGGTTTCCGGTGGAATCATAAAGCATTCCGCTCTTCCCTTTCTGGCTTCGATTCCTCTTACTCTGCTCAAGTGGTCGTAATACTCCATATAAGGAAAAGAAGTACTGCCTGTCACGAACCAGTGGGCAGCAATTGCCTTTTTCCACAATTCATATCCCTCTGTCGTATCCACAAACAGATAGGGCTTAAAATCCACCGCATCCTCCCAGTTTTCCGCATAGTAAAGTCGTCCTGCAAAATGGGGCGGATTTTCTCTTAGAAAACCCGGCAAAGAAGCATAAAAGCGGGCATCATTTACAATCTTATGGGTATTGTTATGGTCCTTATGCATGGCGCTTTTGAAATGAGTGATCAAAATATCCGGCTTAACCTTATGGATTACATCACATACCTGAAAACGTACCTCATCATTATCCGGCAATTCACCGTCGGGATAGTCAAATACAATTGCCTCTCCCTTTAACATTCCTGCAAAGGCCTGTGCTTCCTGTACCTTCTGTTTTCTGTAATCTGCAATATCCCTGCCTGCCGGAGCTCCCTTTTCACCTGCCGTCAACGCCAGCGTTACGATATGTGCTCCCTCCAGGGCATGCTTTGCCAAAGCCATTCCCGCCGTAAGCTCCATATCACCGATGTGTCCGCCTACTGCTAATATGGTTAATTTCCCATCCTTCATAGTTCTCTCCTTCCTGCTGCTTTCCAATATCCTGTTTAAAGTATACACCCTGCTCAAAGCATCTTTCTCATAACAGCAAATTCCTGCACCCTTCGAAAACCCGCCTGACTATATATCCGGGCAGCCGGATTTTCCGCACCGGTATACAATGACATATAGGATGCCTGAACCTTTTTCTCTTCTTCGCACAGCTTATAAAATAAGATGGTTCCAAGCCCGTGTCCCTCATGCTCTTTCACAACGCCTATGCCGGTAAAATATCCCCGTCCGTTTTCCTGCCGGAGTATTGGGCCTGCAAACCCGACTACCGCTCCGTCCTTTGCAGCAACCAGTACAGGTGTCCCTTCTCTCGTACACTGAAGGATTTCCCTTTCCCACAAGGGGTTTTCCAGTTTTTTCAGCATCTGCTCCACCTTGCAGTGTCTGGTCTTATCAAACAGAGAGACCTCATAGCCTTCCCCTGCCGCTTTTTCTTCTTTTTCCGCAATTACCTGGGGAATGCCAAATTCCTTTAAATCTAAGTACATTGCCTGCTCTGTGGTACGCAGGACATAGCCGTTCTGCAGAAGCTCTTCGTAAAACCTGCTGTTTTTAAATACTCCCGGAGCATTATTATGTTCGTGCCGGTCGGTATCCCTGACGTACCAGGGCAGCATCATCGGATTGAAGAACAAAATTTCCGATTGGGTTTTGCCTGCCCTTTGAAATGTTTCTTCCAGCAGCCTTAGCAGCTGTATATAGTTTTCCGAGCTCTCTTCATCCTCCCGCAATATGACACAGGTAATATAACCGCTGGTTTCTCCCAAGGGTAAGTCCTCTCCTGTACATCCGCAGGCAAATCCGGTAATATCACCGGCTTTTCGCATAACAAAGGCCTGTTCCGGATTAAAATAGGCATTTCCGGTGAAAATGTATGAAAACGAATCCGTATCCAATTCCTTATATCCAAGCTTTACGGCTGCCGTATTCCAGAGTTTCAGGATTCCATCCCTATATTCCTCTTTATATTTATCTATCATGGCTTTCTTCCCAGGCTGCCCCGTTTGCCGCACCCTGGCTCCTTTCTTTCCATTGTCACTTAAGTTTCACAAAGCTGCCGTTTACAAGGGTAAATCACCTGCAACTGAATATGAAAGGGACAATATTATAAGGATATCTTTCCCATTATCACCGGCCTGTTCGCACCTGTTACGGAAGGAATGGTATTACACCTGCCCTGCATCGTACAGTCCGCCAGCAGGGCAAAGGCAATTGCCTCCTTTGCATCACTGCTAAAGCCGAGATCCTCCTGTAACAGCACTTCTACCTTATACTGCTTTAATCTTTTCCGTATTCTGTCTACCAATACATGATTATAGCTGCCTCCGCCGCCAATCAGCAATTGATCTGCCGGATGGTGGGGCAGGATATATCTCTGATAGGAAGCTTCTATGGACCATGCCGTAAAATCTGTTACTGTTGCCATGGCATCTTCAAAGGATATGTCAGAAGCTTGAATCCTATCAAATAGCTGGTTTATATAAATGTCTCCAAACAGCTCCCTGCCGGTGGATTTCGGCGGTCTTTCATCAAAATAACCATGGCTGCACAGTTCCTTTAGCAGGGAAGCATCTATGCTGCCGCCAGCCGCAATACAGCCCCCCTCATCCATCTTTTTCTTCCCGCCGGTAAAACGTGACATCAATCCATCGATAATCATGTTTCCGGGTCCGGTATCAAAAGCATATACCTCACCGGCATTGCAGCCCGCCGGCAATACGGTAATATTTCCGATGCCGCCGATATTCTGGAGCAGTATTGTCTTACTGTTACTTCTGTACAGAAGATACTCCGTAAAGGGAACGAGGGGTGCACCCTGGCCTCCCGCTGCCATGTCCGCCACACGAAAATCACTGACACAGGGAATACCGGTCCGGTTCGCAATTACTGCGCCTTCTCCGATTTGCACGGTATACCGTACCGGCCAGCCATCCTTACCGCAAATCTGCGGATGATGATAAATCGTCTGCCCATGGGAACCGATACAGTCTATCTCTTCTATTCCAATTCCCGCCTTTTTGGCTACAGAGACTGCTGCCTGTGCATAAAGCTCGCCTAAGAGCATATTCATATAGCCAATCTTATCCACAGTAGCATGCCCGGTATCAAATAAATCAAAAATCCCGGCTCTGATTCCCTCCGGAAAGGGGTTATTTTCAAATTCCAGCAGCTTTACCCTTCCGTCATTGGGATCACCGGTGATTTCCACCAGGGCGGCGTCAATTCCGTCCACAGAGGTTCCCGACATCAGCCCTATTACTTTTCTGATTTCTTTCCTTTTAAATAATTCCATCACTTACCATCTCCAATGCGTATCATAAATATGCTTGCGATACTTGCGCTTTAGTACACACTCCAATCAGAAGTGGAAATTGCTTTATAATTTCCACACTAGCCTGCTAACCCTTTACCGCACCGACCGTCACGCCCTCCAGGAAATACCTCTGTAAGGCAAAGAACAGAATAAACATAGGCAGTGCCGATATGGTTGCGCCGGCCATCATAGGTGAAAAATAGGTAGTATTCGCAAAGCTGAAATTTTTTAAGCCTACCTGGATTGTCTGCATCTGCTCTGTCTTGGTAACGAGGAAGGGCCAGAAGAATGTATTCCAGTTATTCATAAAGGTATTGATTGCCATAACCGCCATAACTGTCTTCGACAGGGGCATAATAATCCTGGTCAGCAGCTTGAGCTGGCTGCAGCCTTCTATTTTGGAAGCCTCAATAATCTCCGTCGGCAGTGAACCGATGAACTGCTTTGCCAGGAACACATTATAGGCAGTTACCAGTCCGGGAGCAATTAGAGCCGAATAGGTATTATCCATCTTCAGTACGTTTACAATCAGTATATAAAGCGGAACCTGGGTTACCTGATAGGGTATCATCATGGAAACCAGCAGGATGGAAAATAGTACTTTATTTCCGGGGAAACGGAGCTTACTGAAGGCATATCCCGCTGCGGTAGCAAAGATAACATTCGATGCCGTTACTATCCCTGCAACAAGAAAGGAATTGAGAATCCACCGGAAAGAATACTTGCTGTAATCAAAGAAAAACCGGTAGGATGCAAAGGTAGGATGTTTCATAATTAAAGAATAACTGGCTGCACCGGATTCCACCGGATTCCCAAAGGATGACATAATCATGTAATAGATGGGGAAAAGCGTAGCCAATACTAAAATAACCAGCAGGAACATAATGCTGCCGTTGCGGAAGTGTTGCCTGCCTTTTTCATTTTTACTGTAATTTTTATATAGAGCCATCGGTATCCGCCTTTCTAATATTCCACATTATCGCCGGTCAATTTAAATTGTAAAAATGTAAATATGCCTATAATAACTGTCAAAACCAGTGCCTGTGCCGATGCCTGGCCATATTCAAAATACTTGAAAGCATTATTGAAAATTAAAAGGCCGACCATGGTCGTTTTATTATCCGGTCCGCCGCCAGTCATCAGAAATGCGTTCTGGAATACCTGAAAGGAACCTATTACGCTGGTGATTAACAGGAATACCGTGGTAGGCTTTACAAGGGGAAGAACAATATATCTCAGCTTTTGAAAGAAGGTGGCTCCGTCAATCTCTGCCGATTCGTAATAGGAATTGTCAATGCCAAGCAGTGCCGCTATGTAAATAATAATTGTGGTTCCATGACTGGACAGCAGAGCCATAAAAATCAGGGAAAACATAGCTGTATTTGAACTTCCGAGCCAATTCTGATTATCCACTCCTAAAAATGAAACCAATCTATTGAGTAAGCCTGACGGCAACGGGTCATAAATCCATTTCCAGACAAAGGAAAGGGCTACTCCGGAAGCGATTGCCGGCAGGTAATAGGCAGCTTTAAAAAAGTTCTGTTTTCTTTTTGTCAGGGGTACGATTAATATGGATATTACAAAAGAAATCATCATGGAAAGCGGTACTGTAATACCGGTATAGACAACGGTATTCACCAGTGATTGATAAAACAAGGAGCTTTTAAAAGTCTTTGTGTAATTTTCCAGGCCAATCCATTCTGTTTTCAGAGGCTTGAACTTCTGGAAGCTGATTATAAACGCATCAATAATGGGATAAAGGGTAAAGAGTGCAAATACCAAAAAAGGAGCCAGAATAAAAATATATCCCCAGATGCTTTCATTCGTTAACCTTCTCTTTTTTCTTGTGTTCAATGATGTATTTTTAATTTTATTCATAGCATCCTCCGATTAAAAAAGCTGCTGCAAAGTTATAGTCGGATAGTTTGCAGCAGCCCTTCCTATTCTGCTTTATTCTACAAATCAATTACTTTCTGGAGTATTAGTCAGCTACGATACCGTCTTTTCCGAAAGCTTCAATAGCTGCTGCTTTAACGGCATCATACATTTCCTGAGGTGTAATTTCATTTGCAAGCAATGCCTGAAATTTAGGTACCATTACCTCATCGGAAATCTTCTGTGCTGCAGCACCAAGCTCCGGAGTAATGTCTGTACGTGCTTCGGAAATCTGGGATGCAAGTAATTGTGCTGCTTCTGTATTATTTTCATTCTTGCCTTCCGGCTGTTCGATATTTGCCATTGCCTGCCTTCCAGTTTCACAAATCGGAGAGATATATAAATCGTTACAGGTAATTGCAGCGATCTTTCCGCTTGCCAGATAATACATTGCCTTTGCCACATTGGATAAATGTTCGCTGGTCGGCTCTTCTTTTCCTCTGAACATTACATACCCGTCAATTGCGCCGGCTGCCTGCATCTTATTTCCAAAGAAGGTAGGAACGGGAAGGATGATATAATCTGCCTTGATACTGCCTTCCACCGCACTTCCGTCTTTTGCATCAATCTTCTCATTGTTTAATTTTGCGGAACGTTCAAATACGGATAAGCCTTTTCCCGTAATCATTGTCTGTCCTGTCAGGAACATATTCCAGCGCTTTCCGGCATCAATGGAGCTGAGTTCTTTGGGCATGGAGCCGTCATCAATGAGGGTTCTCATGTCTTCCAGCAGCTTTAAGAAATTCTTGCTGGTATAAGCGTATTTTAAATCCTTGGTGAAAGCATCGGGCATACCTGCATTTTTAACAAAGATATTCAGGTAATCCGCAGCTGCAACGCCGGAGCAGGCAAATACGAAGCCATACCTTTTCACTGTATTGCCTTCCTTAACAACTCCGGCTTTGATTGCTTCTCTGAATTCATCAAAGGTCCAGCCATCCTTCTGAACCTTCTTCCAGTCCACTCCTGCCGCTTCTAACATCTCTCTGTTACCGCCAATACCATGAACCTCGGCATAAGCGGGCATACCGTACAGACCATCACCGTTTCTATAGTAATTTAATATATTCTGGTCAAAATCCTTCAGCATATCCTCTGTTGCTATCTTGCTGATATCCAGCAATAACCCGGAATCTATGTATTTTGGAATGGTGTTTGCCCCAACAAAAGCAATGTCCGGCGGAGAACCTGCCTGCACCTGTACGTCAAGCTTCTGTGTAACATCTTCCCAGCTTGCCGCCTCGATTTTAAGTGTCAGATTGGGGTATTGTTCATGAAATTCCTTCGTCCACTCATCGAAATTATCCTGGTAGGTAGGGCTGACCGGCGGTAATAATACCGTAACCGTATCCTCTGCAGCCCCCGCGCTCTTATCGCCCGATGCATCCGCAGCAGTCTGACTGTCTTTTTTGTTTTCTTTTGCCGTATCGTTTGCCCCATTATTCCTGCATCCAACCAATGCAGATAATGACATTACGATTACTAATAGTAATGCTAAACCCTTTCTCATGCTTTCTTTCCTCCTATAATTTTATATAAATTTGCATATACAAATATATATCCACAAGTTAATCCTTTCTATTGACCTGCTCTAACGCTTTCTTTAAGTATCCCTGGTTCGCATCCAATGTGTCCTGCGCTTCCTTAAGTGAGTAGCCTGAAAGTATCATCATAATTGCAGTTTTGGAACTGTGATTGGCTTCCTCCAGATATCTTCTGGCGTTTTCCTCATCAACGCCGGTAACAGTCCGGATTATCCTGATGGCTCTCTCATTCAGTTTAATATTGGATGCCTTCAGATCAACCATCATATTGCCGTATACCTTACCAAGCTTAATCATTGTTGTCGTTGTCAGCATATTTAAAATCAGCTTCTGCGCGGTTCCGGCCTTCATCCTCGTGGAGCCGATAATAACTTCCGGCCCGACAACTGCTGCTATGCAGATATCACATAAGGCTTCCAGTTTCGTATTAGGATTATTGACAATTCCGATAGTGGCTGCCGAAAGCTCTCTTGCCTGCTTTACCGCTCCCAGTACATAAGCCGCACCTCCGCTTGCGGTAATTCCGATAACAACATCCTTCTCTGTTAC
Organism: Bacillota bacterium; assembly: GCA_023410275.1. Taxonomy (GTDB): domain Bacteria; phylum Bacillota; class Clostridia; order Lachnospirales; family Lachnospiraceae; genus Anaerocolumna. Next base: position 155,708 of record JAEYPZ010000161.1, on the reverse strand, counting down.
CTTACACCGGGTAATCTGATTCCTTCCCTCCTCTTCGCTGTCTTCACAGCCTTCTACTGCTGTTCTAAGAGCAATATCCCCTCCTGCTATATAGCCTTGAATTAATGAGGGCTCCGATCCAAAGGTAGGGGGACATTCGGAAGCATCCAATACCCCCAGTCTTCCCGAGGTTCCCGCCCCCAGATAAAACATCCGCCCTCCGTTACTAAGAGCCTTATAAATAACTTCAACAGCCTTAGCAATCTTTGGTATTTCATTCTTTACAATATCCGCCACCTGGCTGTCTTCAAAGTTGATCATCTCTAATATTTGCTCTGTACTGCACTCATCAATCTCTCTTGTATTCTGATTCACCTGCTCTGTCATTAAACCCGATAAGTATTCATTCATTATGTACCTACTCTTTCATTATGCATTCCATAACCAGAATTTTTTTGGTAGTTTTGCACAATTTATTGTTTTTATTCGTATGTTTTTTATCCTCTTTCTATATAATAATTTATTCAAATCAGAAAGTCAATACATTTTGTAATTTTATTTTTATTTTTTTATTCTTTTATGAAATTTTATTTCATAAAGAGCCAGACTATCCTCAGACACAAAAAAATGCCAACTAATTTTGTTAGCTGGCAGTCAAATCAATGATTTTATTTTTTGTTATTTTTTCAATATCCGCTTGTCGATTTGATAAAACAGTTCCCCGAAAGCAAGGCAGATAAAAACAAAGATAAGTGTATTGACCGGCTCAAATTCAGGCAATAACCTATATCCTGCTATTCCTCCTAAAAAGAGTACACCTATAATTAAAAACAGTCGTCCTAATCGCTGCATAAGCCGTCCTTCACGATTTCATCCTTACCCCTGTAACCCTCTGGATTGCCTATCCATATCTTCCACCACTATATCATAAATTTCGCCTAGTGAAGAACAATATTCCAGGACCTTCCATGGTTCATTTGTATGGTAATGAATCTTAATAAGCTCTTCATCTCCTACTGCCAATAAACAGTCCCCGCTGAAGTTATTGTTAAAATAATCATTTATAGCATCTTCATCCAAATTTTTTCCTTCAATAAGAAGCTGTGTATCATATCTAAATTCCAACATTTTATTGATCCTCCAAAGTTCTATATATCGTTATTTTACTTTAATATACTTTAAAAATAAAGCATTTTTTAACCGTATTTGCAAATTATGATGGAATCAGTATTTATGCACGATTCCATGATTTTGATATATTTTATAAAAAGTATATAGAAGTAGTAAAAAGTACCATAAATTATGGGCCGTGCAGTCAATTAACAGTCAAACCAGAGCATTAAATACCCTGCTTCAATATGAGGCCGGGTATTTTTTTATTGACAAAATAGACCATATGTCCCATACTATTGACATAGTTATAGTTAATATATTACATAGGAGGATTTTTATGGGAGAAACAAAAAAGTGTAAACACTGCCAAACGGAGATTGATAAGAAGGCAAAAGTGTGCCCAAACTGCCGAAAGAAACAAGGTGGAAATGGAAAGTTCATTGTCATCGGAATAATTGCATTTTTTATTATAGTGGGTGCTTTGGGTAACAACAAAGATGATTCCACAAACACAGATAAGGCAACCACTCAAGCATTGGCAAAAAACAAAACAACTGAAAAAAAATCTAAGCCAACTGCGGAGCCAACCAAGGCCCCTATTGAGTATACTGCTTATAAAGTTTCTGAGCTGATGTCTGATTTAAGTTCTAACGCACTTAAGGCAGAAAAAAAGTATAAGAAACAATACGTAGAAATAACAGGAAAATTATCCAATGTAGACAGCAGCGGAAAATACATAGACTTAGTACCAGAAAATGATGATTTCGTTATTATGGGTGTGCAATGCTATATAAAAAATGACGAGCAAAAAGATAAGGTTGTGGAAATGTCAAAGGGGGATACCATAACACTTAAGGGAAAGATTACAAGAATCGGTGAAGTATTGGGTTATTCCTTGGATATAGATGAAATCGAATAATTATTAATAGATGTCCCGGAGGAATAAACCTCCGGGTTTTTATTGCTACTCTCTTGCTATTTTATAGGGGTAAGCCTAGGTAATTTATGTTAATTCCAATCAAGGCTCACCTCACTTTCATTTATTAAGTCTCTTCTTTCTTATCCTCTTTATCATATAACTAATCAATGTAAAAAGGCCATTTATAATTAAAAACAGGATGGTTATATATGCTGAATCAGCAAGATTTCTATCTTCCACGAAATAATATATCAATACAAAAAATAGGGATATTTTAAATAACAGCTCTACAATTTGCCTTAATATTAACTTGATCATATTGCACTCTCCAACAAATTTATTCGTATTGCAATATTCTCATTTAACTACCGCTTTGTCAAGGCATAAAGAAAAGCACCCCGAAGGATGCTGTTAGTCATTAAAAACTAATTATCATTATAATCTTTAATCTCAAAGCTTTCTATAGTATCAAATCGTATGTATTCCTTTCTACCAAGAAAAGGTTTAACATTGCTATTTTTACGAATCGCAAAGTATGATTTCCCTGTACCACCAGATTTGCCATCATACCAGTTTATAAATGCATCAATCTCACTTGCTGATAAGTCATATTCTTTTTCTTTCCCGTTTATAAATGTTATTTCTAATATTGCTCTGTTACCTGTAATACCAGATGAATTACCAAGTATACCAGATGCTTTATCAGAAAAAGCGCTTTCTACTCCTGATTGTACAGCTGTAACTTTATAAAAATAATTTATTCCAGCTTTGACATCTTTATCTTGATAAAATGTATCAGTAGTAGATCCTATCTTTTCATATCCCGTATCCGGGTTTTGAGACTTATAAATATTATAACTTGTTGCACCGGTAACAGCATCCCATGTAAGGTCTATACTTGAGCTGCCTGATGTAGCATGAAGATTTGTTGGAGAATTAGGTGTATTAGGATCTACCAAATATCCTGAATCATCTATATCAATTGCATCAATGGAAAATCTTATACCGTCGGTTGATATTATCTCAACTTCATGCATGGTGTTGGTTAATCCTAATATCTCGCCTATTAATATTTGTTGAGGATTTGGAGTTACCGTTGTATATTCACTACAGATAGACGTTACTACTCCATCAATTTTTATACCTATTTGCTTAGAATGATCCACTGCTAAACTTCCAATATATCTGAATTTAGTGCCTATAAATTTGAATTTAATGTAATTGCTTTTTACTTTTTCTGTAGTAAGCCCAGATGGTATATATCTACCAGACCTACCATATAAATCATCTCTATTAGTAGATTCTAACCAGTTTTCTCCTATGTATAAAATCTTGTTATCAGTGTCATCATATCTTGCCCATCCACTCTCTGGTTGTGTTAGTTGTTGACCAACAGTAGCTGCCTCTGCGTTAGCAGGAGCTAAAAATAAAATCGAAACAAACATTAAAACAAAAACCAATAACCCTTTGTACCTTTCTTTGTACCTTTTCATAATTTTCCTCCTAAATAAAATTTAATTTTTCAACAAAATTATAATAAATCATTTTTGTAAATAACAGTCTGTAAATTAGAAATTTCTAGAAGTAAAATAAAAGGTTATAACAAAGCTACTATGCCCGTTGCTATCTATGTAAACTTTCATTGTATAATGAAAATTTTGGAATTAATAGACTGTTTCTTTAGCCAGCTCCGGGCTATAATTTAAGAAACAAATGATAAAATTCAATGGAGGTAATTTTATGAAAAGGCTTAAGTATTTATTTATGGCTCTGGTTATGGTTATATGTATGTTAGGTTCAAGTGTCCCTGTTTCTGCAAGTAGTTATAGCACTGGAAAAGCTGTAATACCGCACTTTTTTCTAACACCTATTTTTAATTATTATATTGACGTATCAAATATTACTGATAACCCTATTGAGGTTACGCTAACCCTTTATGATAAAGATGGCTCAATAATAAAAGATGATAATAATGTAAGCGCAGGACAAATCAAAGCGTATACAGTATTAAATTACTGCGATCAAAATGTAGATTCTACTGCGTCTTTTACCTTGAATCCACATTGTACTGGTATTATAGAACTTGCCTTGAATCCGATTGGTAAATATGGTTATGGTGTCATCGAATGGAAACAAAACGGCTCAATAATGAAAGGTTTAATCTCTTGTGGTTATATGTATAATTATAAGAACGATTCCACTACTGTTCAATCCATATCATATTTTGACATAAATGGTGGTCTGCCCTTCTAATGAACCAAACAAATTTAAGTAGCCCTCATTGTCAGTGACTTTGAGGGCTTATTTTTATGCTTTCCTTCCGGCCGTAAGAGCCTTTTTCGTATTCACGCCCGCGCTCCATCCGGTAGAAGGATTCCAGCCTAGCAGCTTCCAATATAGGAGGACCACTGTCCTGGTCTTGGCTCCGTAGTCACCGTCCACTACCAGCGGGACAAAGTCCTTCACGCCGGCCAGACAGGTATTGAGTCTGTCCTGCAGCCAGACGATTTTTAGGAAATTGCTATCAGGTGTAATGGTACCGGTGGGGCCTTTAGGGTACACCGCCTGCAGGTCGTACCGCCAGAGGTCGTACTGCTGAATCATGTTTATAAGCTTATTCGTGTAAGATATATCTGTGGCCCATCCATCATCCTTTATACGATGGCAGGCTTCCCGGTAGTCCGTAATGCCCTTAAGATTCTTGTACCGGGCATACTGAAGGAAATCATAATAACCTTTAATACCGACTTCTAAGCTGGGATACTTCCGGAACTTTGCCATAATGGTATAAGGCTTTCCGTCTTCCGTTTGCTCTCCTGTCTTAAACTCTTTGTAGTCGGTTCCGCAGGAACTAGTCCACTTCAGTCCGAAATAATTACAACAGTCTTTCGCAAGGCCAGAGTTGCCCCATCGTGATTCCAGTACAGCCTGGGCAATCGTGAGGGATGGCAGTATTTTATATGTAGGATAATACTTCACAGCAGCGTCTGCTATTGCCTGTATAAACTCTTTATTTGTCATCCCGGGTACCCTCCTCGGATTTTTGCTTAAGTATGTCGATTGCCTTAAGTATCGGCTTCGGTATCGGTACGCCCATTAATCCGGCATTTTCTGTTATGCTTATTACCTCGTTTGCAATATATGCAATTATTACAGCATCTTTTATAAATGTGGTACCTACTGCCAGATCAAGCCGATATGCAATCAAAACGATTAGGAGTGTCATGCCCTTGCGGAAAAGACCTTTCCAGCCGGCCTTGCTCTCTAACGCCCCGGTCTCACTCTTGGTTGACTTTTTGAATACTCCTGCCACGATAATCCCACTTAAATAGTCTGCTGCCATTGCTATAATTAATGTCGTCAATGCTGCGCTCCATCCCCCAAATAATGTAGTTACAAATCCCCCGATTACTCCTATATACTTCAATAGTAAATAATTTCGAATCAACTTTTTCATTTATGCAGGCTGTCTGCCCCAAGAGATATTTTCTCCGTTGTTTGAAAACCGTCCATTCCTGACATCGTGATATCCAAAAGGATGGTAATTACTCATGATAAAAAATTTTCTGGTAATAAAGTTCACATTCCCTGGGATAATTGGACTTATCGATGTCTGCAAGCAGCTTATTATTAAAATACTCACTAAAATCACTTTTGGGAACAGCATCCTCATCGTTATAGATAGCAAGCATCGCCGTTTTCATTTGTTCTTCCATATAACACGGAACATGCCCTGCCAGAATAATCATATTATGCTGGTCGGTATGCCCCAGATATAAATCAAATAAAAGGAATTTGTCCTTCCCGGCGTCAAAAAAAACATGTACGTCACCCCGACCTCTATCAAGGTTACAATATTCTTCTGCCAATTCATTTGCATTTACAGTAATCTCCAATAATTGGAGCAGGCCTGCCACTTCATTTGTGAAAACAGCCTCTTTAGCCTCCCAGTTATCCCGAAAGCTGCCCTCAAACAAGATTTCAAATGGTATCACATATTCCACTTCATACGGCATATTCCTCACCTCGATAAGTATAATTTTCTCCGCACTCATATTCACCAGGTTCAATACCTTGGATTCAACTTCTTTTACTGATTTCATCTGTTATCAAAGCTTTTGATATATACATTGCTTCTATCATATTCTTGAAGCGGGTGTAATTAGAGGTGCCCTCTGCAAATTTTTGCTGAGCTTTTTCGCATTTGCTGATAATGGAAGATACGGGCCGCAATGCATCCATCAATTCTTCTTTGGTATATTTGTCTTTTGTATATTCGTCTTTAGCATTTTCTTCTATAGCATTTTCTTCTGCTATCAAAGCCTTTGAAATATATAACGCTTTTATTCTGTTCTTAAGGAGTGCGTGCTGGGAGGTACCCTCTGCAAATTTGGGCTGTGCCTTTTCACATCTGCTGATAACTGAAGAAACAATTTGCAGAGCTTCCTCTAATTCTTTTCTTGTATATTGCTCCATCGTAGTTCACCTCAAATTCCGGATTATTGCCTTGTCATAAGGCGGCGTCTCCATTACACAATGAATTAATTGTGCCCTTAAGGCTTTTTCGTCAAATACAAAGCAATCGTATCGTTAAGTGTTATTTTATTTCCCATATCTATAATAGTCTCACGGACTCCGTTATAAAAGCTTGATTTATATGGCTCCTGCAATGTAATATGCTCTACCTGCGTGCCGGCTAAGTTTCAACATATTCCTCGGCGGTATACACTGAAATCCATATTATTCACCACCGCATCCTATAAAAAAGAACTGTTTTACGCCCTTTATTAAGATGCGCGCCTTCCTGCCGCTAAGAATCAATGTTTGCATTATTTTTTATTTAATTTCATTTCATACATAAATTCCAGCTTCCGGTAATAGTCCATTTCAATCAAATCCGTAGGCTTTACCTCCCCATCCCTTTTATCAAAGTAAGCAATGCCTGCAAAGGTAAGCATCTTATGGACAAACTGTGAGCAGAACATAATATTGGGCTTATGGGAATATTTTAAGACAAGTCCCATAAGGTTATAGGCGCTGCCGTCCCTGTTGATCTCCTGTACCTTATCATAAATCCTGGTCTTCTGCTCCCTGGTACAGGAAAGCTTGTACACCAATATGGAAGCCTCCTCTTTCTTATTAAAAAAATCCAGCATTTCGTAATTCAGCCCCGGTGGATATACTCTTTCACCGCCATTATAGCTGATTACGGTCTTTAATTCCGGATCAAAGGACAAAGAAGCATGATTATATTGCTTCCCCGTAAATGTGGAAATAATTTCACTGGCCGGACTGCCGGTATTGGAAAGAATAATATAGATATTTTTATCGTCCAGCCATTTTCCCGCTTCTTCAAAATACTCTTGCGTTAAGACCCCTTTATTAATATATTCAAAGGAATTATGCCGGTACAGCTCGTCCTTAATACTTAATAAATTTTCAACAGAAAATGCCTTACCTGCTTTATCAATCTTCTCCATCGCACTGATAATCTTATCTCTGCCAGCTTTGATGTCAGCAAAGCTGATGCTTGCAACCTCTTGGGCAGAGGGCAGGTAGAGGTCCGCATATTTATTAATGGTCACGAACCTTTCTACCAGAAAGGGAAACCAAATGACAACAGCTCCAAACATCCTGCCTATGAGCTTGTGGATTTCCGTCTGGCCGGATTGAAAGGTCACGATGGATATATAGGTTATCTGTAATGCCATAATTGCAAAATATATGGGAATTAAGCATAGCTTGATCCGGCTTTCCGTCGGCACCATCAAAGTCCGCATGAACATCAGCAAACAGATGAATATATAAGTGCAGACCGTGAATACAAAATTTCCGCCGATTATTGTATTGATAATCATTAAAATAAGTAACAGCTTTAAGGCTATCGTATATCTTTTTAAATTCTTCATGCATGGCTCCTAGAATATCTTTTTCATTGCCCCTTATTGGAATTCATTAAAATAAATTCAAAGTCCGTTATTACGTTCTGTATTTCATTATCTCCGGGTTATTCTCAAGAAGGTTTTAACGGTATTATAACACGAAGTTTCTATTTTTGATAAGCTCTTTTTGTTATGCTCTCTAAAACAATTTAATTATCGCCTGACCCTAAAAGAAACCAAATCCGAAAGTTTGATTCCTTCTTTCATTATATCGCTTGGTCGCATATTGATATTATCGCCGTTGATTGCAGGAACCGCCAAGCCAAAATCAATACCCGACTGTAGCTGTTTCTCAACATTTTCGCATATATCACAATGCATATCCCTGAAATATTTAGCTGGGCAATTGCAATTGAGCCATTCGATAAATTAATTTATGAATCCCTGCTCTTTGATTGATATTATAGAATAAAATACACACAATCCCAATATATTTATGTAAAGCTTCCCATTTTGAGGTTTCAACTTTGACAGCTGAAGAGGCCAAAAGAATCTATAGTAATGAGTTTGCCGACCTAATTGTTGAATATGCCGGCAATGAACCCTCGTTCAAACAATACCCCAATGCCACCTTTCAGAGACTCATCCACAGTGAACCTTCTGAAAGCCATGGTCATGTTACCTATGTGATGAGAATTCCTGTTAATGAGCTATCCAATCAGGCTATTACACAGTTAGGATATACGGCAATGCCCGCCCTGCTAGGAATCATCAGCGAATCGGCTGTAGAAGCCTCCGGTATTACCAGAATCAGAACTATCCCCAAACTTAATCTCAGAGGAGAGGGCGTATTGATCGGTATTGTGGATACCGGTATTGACTATACAAATCCCATCTTTCTAAAAGCAGACGGAACAACAAAAATATCGGTTCTCTGGGATCAGGAAATCTATGGAGAAGACTATCAATCCAATACCTTTTATGGTACTGAATATACCAGAGATCAGATAAATCTGGCACTAAAAAGCCCAAATCCTTATGATATCGTGCCCAGCAGAGATGAAAACGGCCATGGAACCATGCTGGCCGGTATTATAGCAGGGAACGAAGTACCGGAGCAGGGATTCACGGGAGTCGTGCCGGATGCTGAACTTGTGGTAGTTAAATTAAAGCCTCCAAAACAATATTTAAGGAATTTTTGGAAAGTGCCGGAAAATGCCGTATGTTTTCAGGAGAATGACATCTCCTTTGCTTTGGAGTATCTTGAATTAACAGCCAACCGGTTAGGAAAACCCATGTCTATCTGTTTGGCTTTGGGCACCTCTCTGGATTCCCACGACAGCAAGAGTTATTTAAGCAGGTGGGTCTCTATAAGGGCAGAAAATTATAATTTTTCCATCCAAACTGCTGCCGGTAATGAAGGGAGTGCAAGAAGGCATTTTTTTGGTTCCATTAATCCATCGAAAGGATTTGAAACCGTGGAATTAAGGGTGGGGGAAAAGGAAGGGGATTTTTCCATGGAATTATGGGGAGATTCTCCAGGACTGTTTTCCATGGATATAAAAACTCCCTCAGGAGAATATATACCTCGTATCATTCCCAAAATAAATGAGGCAAGATTAGCTTCTTTCATTTTTGAACAGACAAAAATTGATATTGATTATCAAATCGTCGAATCCGGCAGCGGTGATCAGTTGATTTTACTTCGGTTTACCAAACCTGCTCCCGGCATATGGGTTTTTAGAGTCTATGGTAAAGGTGACTTAAGCTTAAGTTTTCATATCTGGCTGCCAATGGAAGGCTTCATTTCAAATGATACCTACTTCCTTCGCCCGGATCCAAACACTACCCTGTTATCTCTGGGCAACAGTACGGAAGCCATCACCGTGACTGCTTACAATCATGAAGACCGCAGCCTTTATCTTAATGCCAGCAAAGGCTATACCAGAACCGGCGTTATAAAACCGGATCTTGCGGCACCGGGAGTAAATATCCTGAGCCCTGATCTAAACCATGGATTTGTAGCTGTGAACGGAACCAGTCCTGCGGCTGCCCACGTTTCCGGTGTTGCCGCCATGTTATTAGAATGGGGCATAGTAAAAGGTAATTTTCCTTTCATGAAAACCGCTGATATTAAAATTTTAATGATTCGGGGTGCTAACAGAGAACCCGAACTTGTTTATCCGAATAAAGACTGGGGATACGGCATTCTGGATGTATATAATATTTTCAACAGTCTTCGGGAAGGCTTATAAACTCATGCAATTCTTAATTTCCATTATTAGAAGGAGTCTTAATAAATGACCTTGGAAGAACGCTATAAAATTATAAGTAATGATTATGCCGATTTATTTATAGAATATAATAGAAATCCAGCTTTATTAGAGATATTTCCCAATTCTACTTCTCATTTATTAAATACCAGGTTTGCTATTGCTTATGTTCCTTCCAATCAATTAAATAATACCTTTATCAGTCAATTCAGTTATTCCGCCTTACCTAACCTGTATGGCCTTACAAGCCAGGAAAGCCTGGAAGCTTCCGGTGTCCTGAAACTAAGAAGGGTTCCCGGTTTTAACCTTCTCGGTAAAGACGTATTGGTTGGCATCATTGATACGGGTATTGATTATAGAAATCCAATTTTTCTTCATCCGGACGGTTCCTCTAAAATTCAATATTTATGGGATCAGGCCCTGGATAGTAATAGCTTTCCGGAACGGTTTTACTATGGAACAGAATTCTCAAAAAATCAGATAGAGCAGGCATTAGCAAATAATGAGCCATTATCTGTGGTTCCCAGTACGGATGAAATCGGCCATGGTACCATGCTGGCCGGAATCATGGCCGGCTCAGAGGATGCTAAGAATAATTTCTCCGGCGTTGCCCCGGAGGCTGATCTTATTGTTGTAAAATTAAAACAGGCAAAGCAGAATTTAAAAGATTTTTATATTATTCCCCCGGACATCCCCTGTTATCAGGAAAATGATATTATGTGGGGTATCGAATATATCCTGCAAAGAGCAGAAGAGCTAAAACGTCCCTGCGCCGTGTGTATCGGCCTCGGCTCTTCTCAGGGCGGCCATGACGGAAGAGGTGCGTTAAGCAATATATTATCAATTTACAGCAGCATAACAGGTTTTATCGTCTGTCTTTCCGCCGGTAATGAAGGAGACAAAAAACGGCACTACAGTAATATCATCACTCCTTCAGATGCCCCCAAGGTTTTTGAACTGAATATCGGAGAACAGGAACCTGGCTTTTCCATGGAATTTTGGGGCAATCCACCGAATATTTATTCTATCGATATTTTATCCCCTACCGGTGAATTCATACCGCGTATTCCAGAAAGTCTCAAGTCCCACCAGCTTGTCTCCTTTCTTTATGAAAGAACTTTAATTGATGTTGATTATCAATTAATTGAGCACCGTACTTCTGCGGAATTAATCTTACTGCGCTTTCATAATCCCACACCCGGTATATGGAAATTCCACATCTACAACAGGGGAAATACCGTCGGAGCCTATAATATCTGGCTGCCCATGAATGGTTTCATTACGAATGATACCTATTTTCCCCAAGCAGACCCTTATACGACTATTACTTCTCCCGGCGACGGAACAACACCTATTACCGTTACGGCTTATAATCCGGTTAATGATTCATTATATCTTGGAGCAAGCAAGGGCTATACCCGGGATGGAATTATTAAGCCGGAGCTTGCTGCTCCCGGTGTTAACATCGTCACACCAACCTTGGATAATGGCTTTAGCTATTCTACCGGTACGGGAATCGCCGCCGCACATATTGCCGGAATAGCTGCCATAATGCTGGAATGGGGTATCATCCGTGGATTTTATCCGGATATGGATACCGAAGTAATTAAAAAATATTTGATTCGGGGTGCAAAGAGAAGCAATATCCTGCAATATCCCAATAAAGACTGGGGATACGGTATTGTTGATATCTATAATGTATTCAATGTTTTAAGAACGGATTTTCCAAACATACCCAAGTGATACTAACAGAAGGAATCTATAAGCTTCTTCTGTTAGTATTTTTTTCTCGCTGGTGTTTAATGGTTATTAATGGTTATTGCTGCAAAATAACGTGCAGCCTGTACCCCAGCTTACATCCGCCCCCTTGCTTCTTCTACAATCGGCAGTCTCAATGCCACGCAGGTTCCCTCTCCCTCCATAGATTCAATATGAATATTCAGGGATTCCCCATAGATATATTTGATCCGTTCCCTTATATTTCGAAGGCCGATATGGGCTCCCCGTATCTGAGCTCTTGGCTGATGTTCCAAGATATCTACCATTTCCTCCGACATCCCTGCCCCATTGTCCCGAACGGTCACCACCAGAAGGTCATCTTCCCTCACTATTTTAATTGTGATGCAGCCACCTAACACTTCTCCGTTCTCATCCTTGTTTGCAAGAATTCCGTGAAACAGGGCATTTTCCACCAGGGGCTGCAGCAGATTCTTTGCGATCAGATAAGCTCCTGCCTCTTCCGGTACCTCGATTTTTGTCTTGAAAGTACCTTCATAGCGGTAATTCTGAATGATCAGATACTGGGATACCACACTGATTTCCTGCTCTACCGTATCGTATATCTCTGATATTTCAATACGCAGCCTGTCTTTCAGTATTTCAATCATGGCTTTATTTACAGCTATAACGTCCTCATTGCGTCCTTTCTGGGCCAGATAGGTGATGGTATTCATAGTATTATAAATAAAATGGGGATCGACCTGGGAAATCAGCAGGCTGTAGCGCATGGTCTGTTCAATTTTCTCTTTTTCAATTACCTTGTTCATATTTTCCTTTAATTTTTCGGACATGATATTAAAGGAATCTCCCACTTCTCCGATTTCATCCCTGGAATAAACGGTCACTCTGGCATCCAGATTGCCCCTGGCAATCTGATCCATCTGTTTTGACACTTCACCCAGGGGCTTGGTAAAGCGCTGTACGATAGGCACCATCAAAAGCAGAACACAGATACCGAAGATAGCCACCAGCAATTCATCCAATACGATCACGGACCGGTTGTTTGCCAGAATATCCTTTCTGGTAAGTCTGGTAATCAGCTTCCAGTTTCCGTACTCCGACATCCGCACAATAGATACACCATCCGGTTCCTCGTAATAGCCCTCCATATAGCTTTTTCCGTAGGTAAGATTCTGAAGGGTTTTATTCAGGTCAATGGCCGAATTCCGAACACTGGGCTCCACTCTGATATCATTATTTGTCAGCAGCAGATAATCCCTACAGTATTCACCGACATCCCGGACCATATAGACAATCTCATCAAAGGAAGAGATTATGGTAATACTGCCGGAAATCCCATTCTTGGAATAAGCATGCACAAAACCATAACCCATGGAAAACTCACGGCCGAAAACCGTCTTTGATTCTCCCCGGGTAAAGGAAAAAGGTTCCACAAACATATCCGCCTGCTCCTGCCTGTAGTAATCAGGGAGGATATTCTTCTCCATGTGGCTGATCACACTGGAAGACAGCCCGACAGTATGAAAACGGCAGCTCCTGCCATCCGCCTTAAGGTTGATATAAATTCCCAGCACCTGATAGGAAGGCATATGATCCTTGATCCCAAGCTCCGATAAATAAAGCCGGATTCTTGCCAGATTCCCGCGGGAGGGCTCCTGTACATAAAGCTTTAGAAGAGCGTTCAGCTCTTCATCTTCCGATACAACACTGGCAAACCGGTCTAATTCCTCAAAACAGTTATCCACCCGCATCATGATCTGTTCATTCAGATTCATGGCTGATTTGATATCCGATCTTCGGGCGGACAGATAAATGATGGTTGGCAGTATTGTGGTCAATGCTAAGAAAATGACCACAAAAACCAGGATTTGAGATAATTGAAGCTTGGTTTTTAATTTCATAGGGTTTCATAACCTCACTTGGAGCGGGAATCGGTTCCTAATTTTTGAAAAAGATCTCCAAACACACAATCACGTTTGATATAGGTACACACACGCATAGCCCGGGAATTTCCAGGGAATTTCCAGGTATAATCCTCCTGTAATTCCGGTGTTTCTGCAAGCACCGTCCTTACCCAGGAAGGATTGACCAGATAGGCTACCGCAGCGATATCCCAGATAATCTTGGAATAGGCGTAATTCTCCTGCGTATACACGGTATCGTCCTTTAATTCAGCACCATAGTCCGAACATCCTTCCAGGTACCGGTCCACAATCTCATTATATTCTTTAAAAAATACCGGGTCCTTTGAAAATTCCCGGATGGTTCCCGCCAGATAGGTACCGATTTTGCTCTTATGGTTGAGATAGTGGTCCAATTCATAATCCGTGGTAGTTAGATTGGAGGCAACTCCCATACATGGTATCTGAACAAAAGGGACCCCGCATTCTAGTAAAACCCGGGCAGCAAAAAAATCTCCCTTTAGATTAAATTCCCAGGTCTGCTTCCAATAGTGGGGATGTCCTCCCAGCCATACTACCACAATATTTTCAATAATAGACGGGTCCATTAATATGGCGGAGGCTACGTTCGTAAGTGCAGCAATACAGATTACATATAAGGGTTCTGATCCGCTTTTTGCCCTGGCGGCAAGGTCTGAGGCGGCTTCACTTTTTTGGGGAGTATCTTTTGAACACATAAAATCTTTTGCTCCACGGAAAATTTTTTCTTCCGGTTCTTCTTCCATCAGGGAAAAGATTTTCCGTATTTCCTCATAGCTTTTATCCATTCCTTCCCTGGCAGACCGTACACGGCCGTTATAAAAAGGAGCCGCATACACTGCCTCAAGCTCTATCCTATCCTTTGAGCGAAGAGCATAAGCCAGTGCAAACTGGTCATCCGCTTCATTATAGGTATCCGTATCCAATACGGCACGTATCTTTCCTGCAGGCGGCTGCAGCAATTGTCTTCTTTTCTCTTCTGATAATACCGGAAACATTTCACACTCTCCCTTCCGCACCTCTTTTATATTCATTGGGGGTAACTCCCGTTAATTGTTTGAATATCTTGCTAAAATACTGACTGGAAGTAAATCCTACCTTTTCTGCCACCTCGTATATCATATAATCCTCCTGGTCAAAAAGCTGTTTTGCCTTTTGTACCCGTATACTGTTGACGTAATCACTTACTCCCACGCCCACTTCCTCCTTGAATTTGGTGGAAAGCCAGGAGCTGCTAAGATTCACATACCTTGCAATGCAATTGGTAGACAGCTCTGCCAGTGCATAGTTATCTCCGATATATTCTATGGCCTCCAGAATAATGGCAGAATAAGCTCCCAGCTTATATTCATTGGATATGGTATGAATCTGTTCCAGCTTATATTGAAGAAATGCAAGGATTTCATAGGGGTTAAAAAAACTGTAGGCCGTATGTCCTTCTGCCAGCAGGAACTGCCGGCCGCTCTTTTCCCCCACAAGGGAAGTTTCAAAGCGGCTCAGAGCCTCCAGCATATTCCTTACATACCATAAATAGGTGTAGTAATCCTCTTTCTCTATTGCTGTCTTTATGATTTCCATATATCTCCCTGTCTTATCCCGGGCCGTATTTTTAATGGCCAGATAAATCTCATCCACGGATACGGAGGGTACATTCGGCTTAACTCTCCGGTCGTTTGACAGGTCGTTCTCCGTAAACTCAGCCACCTGTGCCTTTGGTTTCAAATAACGGCAAAGAAGCTGCTCCTTATTTTTTTGAAAGAAGCTTCCGAACTGGCGCACACTGGAGCCTTTGGAATAGTAATAAATACAATAAGGCTGTATTTTTTCTCTATTGAAACGCCCGAAAAGCCTCATGGAGTACCGGTAAAGCCTGTCCTTTAACTCCTTTTGTGAAACAAGCTTTCCGTCCAATTCCACAATCAGAAGATATTCTTCTTTACCAACGAAAAAAAGGGACAGGATACGGATTTCTTCCTCCTCCGATTCCTCTTTGCAGACTCTCTTAAGCTCAGGCTCTCCAAACTCCTTATTCTCGCCTGGCTCCGGTATATAATCGTATAAAAACCGGGGGGCTGTCTTCTTCGTCAGGATCAGATAGTAATATTTTTTCTGGATTCGGATATAATCATTTTCATCCAGAATTTCTTTATAGTTTTCTTCCTCGGTATTTTTATGAAATAGTTCCTCTAAAATCACACCGGTGGTGTATTGGTTTTTGGAACGTTCTTTTTCGATCTCCTTTTTCAGCTGCAGAATCTTTTTTAAAAATAACTCCTCTTCAATATCGCTTTTCAGCAGGTAGTCATCAATTCCCAGCCGGATTCCCTGCTTTACATAGTTAAAATCCCGGTATCCGGACAGAAAGAGAATATGGGAATTCTTATCATTTTCCCGTATGATCTGTGCCAGGTCAATTCCGCTCATCCCCGGCATCCTTATATCCGAAATTATCAGCTCAGGACGGTATTTCCGGTAAATAGCCAAGGCCTGCTCCGTATCCGTTGTCACACCGACCAGCTGGAAATCGTAGTATTCCCAATTAATAATGTTTTCCAGATAATCCAGAGCCAATTTTTCATCATCTACCAATAAAACCTTAATCATATCTGTTTACCCTCATTCTGCCGCACAGGGGCTCAAATAATACAGGAAGAGAATCTATCCGTCTTCTAAGATAATTATACAATGGCACCCGGAGCCAGTGCAAGATATATGTTCTCTTTGGCCGGGTGCCTGTTCTAGTTATTTTTAAGATTTCGCTTTTGCGGTATTTTAAATCAAATAAAAGAATTATTGTTTATGAAAGCTTGTGGACTCTCCTGTTTGTTCTTAAGAATTTTGTCTGGATATTTGGTACCATTCTTTCCTGTTGCTGATGTAGTCCATAACACGCTGGTTATTGTAAGTAAATATCATAATAATCAGCAGGAAGGCTCCGGAGGCCGTATCCTGGAGGGAGGCGGACAGCCCTAAGCTTAAAAGTCCGGTAGTCAGCATGTTCAGAATAAAATTACCGATAAAGATGCCAATCAGCAGATTGCAATACTGCTCCAGAGCCAGTCCCACATAGATACCAAGCATACAGTTAAAAATAATATTTGTGCTGGACATATACATGGGTGTATCAATAGAGCCCTGAATGGAGATTTTCAGCAATGCCGCAACTCCCAGGAACAGGGCGGATACCGCGTAGCAAAGAAATGCCGTCTTCTTTGTGTTCACACCCCCGTTTTTTGCGATCTGCTGGGAACTGGCACAGGCTCTTACATTATATCCGAACTTTGTATAGTTAAAAATGACATAAAATAATGCAAACATAACAGCAAAGATTATGAGGCAGTAGGGAAAACGGCCGAAGGTGGTGATTTCACCCTTGATGGCTGTTACCCAGGAGATACTGGCAAGATTGGACAAGGTCTCATAAATCATGCATACGCCAAGAGCCGTAACAATTGCCGGTACCTTTAACAGCATATACATGACGCCTGAGAGGATACCCATGACAATTCCGGTTCCAATCACGATAAGAGCAAAGGTTCCAAGGCCGATGCCATAGAGATATACCATCTTGGCCCCAAACATAGCCGCCAGCATCACAACCGCTCCCGCGCTCAGATCCATTCTGTCGCAAAGCATATTGCTGCACATGGCAAAGGAGATGAGGGTCGGCGCCAGGGACTGTTTCAGATTCATGATTAAGCTGGAGGATTTGCCGAACTTTCCGCCGGAGCAGATAAAAAACATTAGATAAACTACAACCGGCAGCAGGATTACTTTAAAAACATTTTTTATTTTGGTGGATTTTGAATTCATAATTTGTTCCCCTTTCCATAAACCTACGGACCTATTTGCCGTGTCTGGCTATGGTGTCTTCAATACTGTAGCTGGCCCCCATCTTCACCAGGTCATCCGCCGTTGCATCGGGGTTGTATTTTTTGATGACCTGTTTCAGTTCATCCGTTGTCCATGCATAGACTCCGTCCTTATGCAGATAGGTCATATAATTGGAAAATTCTTCACCGGTCTTACAGGTAATGAAGTTTACGGGAACCTCTGTCTTTTCTTTCGACAGCGGCGTTCCGTTTAACGCATTATACATAAATAGGAAAGGGAATACCACATCTACATATTGTCCTCCGATGGCACAGGATACAAAACCGCTGTCCAGTCCTTCCTGGCAATTCTCTGAAAAATCACAGAAGGCAATCTTTATCTTTCCTTCCCTGCCCGCTGCCTTAATGGGTTCCTGACAATATTCGATGCCTAAGAGAGTAATGGCAATGCCGTCAATGGAATCATCGGAAGCCAAAAAGTCTTCCACTGCTTTCGTAAATTCCAGGCCGCGGTACTCTCCGGCTTTCTTTACTTCCGGATGGTCTTCAAAGGCCTTCATCATACCCTCCCAGCGCCTGTCATGGCAGGTGATTCCGGGTTCATAACCGATGGCAGCTATGTTTTTGCAGCCTGCATCAATAAGGCTGGTAATGATGTCATAGCCCGCCTGATAATCCGCCTCATAGGAGCCGCCTACAAAATATTTGCTGGCATATACCTGGTCTTTGATGCTTTCATCAATCTGTGAAAATCCAACTCCTAAATATACACCGTTATCCTCACAGATCTTAAGCCCCTGAAGCACGGCAGTACCGGAAAAGTTCGTGGTTATGATACCATTAACACCCTGTGCGCATAAGTTTTCAATTGCTGCCAGATAAGTCTCATCTGCAAAGTTTTCAATAATATAGTAATTAAATTTTACGGAAAATTCCTTTCCCATGTAATCCGTATAGGCTTTCAGCTTGGAACACAAAAAATCTGTTGTCGTATGGATAATTACACCGATGGTGTATTGCCCGTTGGGGTCACCGCAGGTCTCACCGGATTTTCCGCCCCATACCTTGTCTGTTTTATCCGATGTGCCGGTCTGTTCCGCCGCTGTCTGATCTGCTCCGGACGTTGCCTTTGCTCCTCCTGCCGAAGAATCGGACCGGTTTGAGCTCCCGCACCCGGCTAACGATAAAACCAAAATTACTGTTAACACCAATGACATCATTCGTTTCATAATGCTTCCTCCCTTTTTTTCGTATACTTATTTCAGTATACCATCTTTGTTCTTAACATAGGTCAAGAAAACCAGTAACAATAGAACGAGTCCCTGAATACCTTCAATCACACGTTCATTTACTCCCAAAATAATCAATCCGTTACGTAATAATATTACCGAGAAGCTTCCGATTAAACTTCCTGCCATCTTAACCCGGGAACCGCCGGAAAGGGGAACTCCTCCAAGAACCAATGCGGTAATTACATTCATCTCCATTCCCTGTCCGGTGGAAGTACTGACACTGCCTGCCCGGACCATAAGAAGGACGGCTGCAATCCCCACTGTGATGCCGCTGATGATATAGGCAATCAGCCTGGTTTGGGCTACTCTGACTCCTGCCTGCTGTGCTGCTGCGGGATTTCCACCAATTGCCTTGTTTGCTTTCCCTATTCCGCTTTTTTCAAAGAGCAGATAACAGACAATATATACCGCCGCCAGAACAATAAGCTTCACAGTCCAATTATCATAATTATAGATATAAACCGGAACACTGTATTTTTGAGTTGCGCAGACCGTGTTTAAGATACCCCGGCACATATACATAATACATAAGGATGTAATAAAAGGAGACACTTTAAGGTATATGGATACTGCTCCGTTGAGCAGGAACCATACAAGAGCCGCCGCTATACTGGTGAATACCACCACCGCAAAGGGCACGCCCGTATTTGCCACCAGTATGGAAATCAATACGGAAAAACCGATAACTCCTCCATAGGATAAATCCATTCCTCCGTGGGAATATACAAAGACTGCTCCAAAGGCCATAATAGCAACATACACCGTCTGATTCAGTATGCCGGTAAGGTTGCCTCTTGTCAGCAATTTGCCGTCACCGGCTATCTGGAATACAAGGATCATTACAATCAGACCAAGAAAGGGGATTAATTTTCTTACGAGTTCCGACAGATTCCTGTTATCCTGTTTTATTTCTGCTTTTATTGTTTCCATTTTTTCCTCCATGCTGCTCTGGGACAGCTTTCATCATTTCAATCTATTCATTCCGTAAGGGATATAAAATAGAGTAAAAGAAGCTACAGCATTTCTTTAATAATGATTGCCTCATTCAGATTCTCTCCCCGTTCAAAGGTTTTTTTGTGCCGCCCTTTACAGAGAATCATGATACGGTCACTCATGCCGATCAATTCCGGCAGCTCTTCGGAAATCATAATAATGGATTTGCCTTCTTTTTTCAGTTGGTACATGAGCTGATACATAAACGCTTTTACACCGATATCGATTCCTCTGGTAGGACAGTCCAGTATGAAAATTTCCGATTGGTTGCCAAGCCATTTTCCAAAAACCACCTTCTGCTTGTTGCCGCCGCTTAAATCCCTTACATCCTGTGATATGTCACGGCACTTGATACTTAACCCCTTTACCTGCCGGTTCGTAAACTGCTTTTCAGCACCTTTTAGCACCATGCCAAATCTGCTGATTTTGGATAAAGAGGGTAATACGGTATTTTCCAGAATGCTGGCAGAAAGGATTAATGCTTCCTGGTCCCGGTTCTTTGATACATATCCGATTTTATTCTTAATTGCCTCCCGGACCGTACGGATTTTTTTGCCGTTCCCCAGGGTTACCTCCCCATACAGGGGCTTTCGGATACCAAACAGAACGCTGCCCAGTTCATGCATGCCGCAGTCCGTCAGTCCGCCGATTCCAAGTATCTCACCCTTATGCAATTCCAGGGATACGCCTTCCAACGCATTTTTTACATAAATCTTCTCCGCCTTTAACAATATCTCATCCTGAAAGCTTCCGTCATAATCGCTTCGGTAATAATTCCCGGTAAGCTTTCTGCCGACCATTAGCTCCTTGATCTTTTCCTCCTCGAATTCCTCCCGTTCAAGCTCCCGGATAAATACGCCGTCCCTTAGGATAATCAGCTTATTGCATACCTGCATAAGTTCCTCCAGGTCATGGGAAATAAAGAGGACCGCTTTTCCCGCATCCTTAAATTCTTTGATGAGCCGGTAAATAATATCACGGCCTCTTTGGGAAAGAGCTGTTGTCGTCTCATCAACAATAAAAATATCCGGATTGGAAGAAAGAGCTCTTACAACCTCAATCAGCTTACGCTCCTCCAGACTGTACCTGCTGATGGGAGCCGCCGGATCGATATCCGTAATTCCGACTCTTTTCATTGCCTCCCTGGCTTCCTGATACATTTTCTTCCGGTTGATAATACCTCCTTGGGAAAACAAATGCTCCTTTCCAAGGAATATATTATCCGCCACCAGAATTCCCGGAAGTGTCCCCATCTCCTGAGCAATCATACTGATGCCGTTTTTCTGTGCATCCACGGTATCCGCTGGTCTATAGGTCTTTCCCTTTAGCTCCAGTTCCCCGGAGGTAGCCGGATAAACCCCAGAAATAATGGAAGATAAGGTGGATTTGCCTGAACCGTTCTCTCCGATAAGCCCGATTATTTTTCCTCTCTCTATATTGATGGAAACCTCTTTCAATGCGTGGGTCAGACCAAAATTTTTTGTTATATTGCTGGCCTTTAAGATAAATTCCGTACCCATTTTTTCCTCCTTTAGCCTGACTTAAGTAATGATTTTTCAGACACATTCCAGGACAATGACATTCCAGGACAGCCTCGGCAATGGAATCACCGTGCCGGAATAACCGGAAACATCCTGCCGCTTCATCGTTACATTCTCCGGTTTTTCCAGGGTATTGCGCACCTCTAAATTATCTCCAGCCAGTGTATAGTGTTCCTTTACCTTTGTTTCTCCGTAGCCCTGGAGTATTAATTCAAAGCTTACCTCTTCCTCCTGGCTGCAATTCAGGACAAAAACACGGACTTCCCCGGCTTCCTCGTTATATACAACCGCCGGCTCCACAATGGGCAGCTCGCCAAACTCGCAGGTATACACCGGTGCGTTAAGAACCGCTTTCATCGTCAAGCCATGTCCGTATTTACTTAGCATATGGAAGGGGTGGTATATGGTCTGCTTGTATATTCCACCGTTTCTTACGGTAGTGATGGGAGCGATTACATTGATTAACTGGGCAAGGCAGGCAATTTCAACCGTATCCGCATTATTCAGCAGTGTAATTCCAAGCCCTCCCACTACGATAGCGTCCAGAAGACTGTATTTTTCCTCCAGAATTCCCGGGGCAATTTCCCATTTTTTCGCCGAAGTCATCTCAAAGGTTGTCAATTCCTTTAAGTCCTCCAGAGAATTCAGCTTGATATCCTGAAAATTCCAAACATTCCATTCATCCAGGCAGATTTTCAGCTCTTTTGTAAAATGGTTTTTACCCTTCACATATTCGATTACTCTGGCACTGTTCTTAATATGATCGTCCAGCTGCTTGTAGGATGCCAGATAGTTGGTGAGTCCCTGTCCGGCATTCATGGTGTAATTGTGAGTGGAAATATAGTCCACCTGTTTGTATAAATCCGTCAGCATCACTCTGTCCCATTCCATGTAACTGGGCAGCATATCATAGGAGCTTCCGCAGGCCACCAGCTTAATGGACGGATCGACCCATTTCATGATTTTGGCAGCTTCCAGGGCTTTCTTCGTATAGTCCTCTACCGACAGGTGCCCTGCCTGCCAGCTGCCCTCCATTTCATTGCCAAGACACCAGTATTTGATATGGTAGGGCTCGGGACTTCCGTTCTTTGCCCTCAGATCACTCCAATAGGTCCCGCCGGGATGATTGCAGTATTCCACCAGATCTCCCGCATCCTTAATGCTTCCGGTTCCCAGGTTAACCGCTATCATGGGTTCCACACCTGCTTTTTTGGCCCAGCGGCAAAATTCATCAATGCCAAATTCATTTGTCTCGATACTTGCCCAGGCATAGTCCATCCTTTTCGGCCGGTTTTCTTTGGGGCCGATGCCGTCATGCCAGTCATAGCAGGATACAAAATTTCCGCCCGGATAACGGATTACCGGAACGTTTAATTCCTTTACCAGCTCTATTACATCCTGACGGTATCCGTCCTTATCGGAACAGGGATGTCCCGGTTCATAGATACCGGAATAAATGCTTCTTCCCAGATGCTCCGTAAAGGAAGAATACAGTTTGTCATCAATTCTTCCCAAGGTATAATGTTTGTCACTAAAACAGGTCACTTTTTTCATATTTTCCTCCATTCCGCCGCCAGCGGCGGCATAAATCTTATGAAAGTAGCCGCGTAG
The DNA here is from genome assembly GCA_023410275.1 of Bacillota bacterium. Classification (GTDB taxonomy): domain Bacteria; phylum Bacillota; class Clostridia; order Lachnospirales; family Lachnospiraceae; genus Anaerocolumna. Next base: position 132,592 of record JAEYPZ010000161.1, on the reverse strand, counting down.
CGGGTTCTTTTAGAGTGAAAGTAATTTTTCTTTCACTCTTGCTCCCCTTGCCTACCGCAGACGAGTCTGCGGTAATGAATAAATAATGGAGTGTGAAAGCGCTTTTCTTTCACACTTCCAGCCATGCCTTCCCAACACGCCGCAGGATTGGGCCGAAGATTTCGCAGGCACTTGTGTGAAAATTACTTTTTAATCTTCACACTAACAGCCATGCCTTCCCAGCACGCCGCAAGATTGGGACGAGGATTTCGCAGGCATTACATTCTTTCTTCTCAGGTTTCTTACCCGGGCCGGTTTTTAAACAGCTCGGGCAAGTATCCGGGAGATTTTAAAGTGAAAATGGCTTTCCTTATTTACTAAGAGTTTATTACTTTTATCCGTATAAGACGACACGAATTCTCTTTTTTTTGTGCATTATTTTTTGGTAAGCTCCTTTTAACCTCGGTTTTGTATATTATTTTTTGTTCAACTGCCACATGACTCTTTATGTAGTTCCCGGGTCCCCTCTTGTTTGGCAGAATTGCTCTGCTATATGTGGCCTGTATGTAGTTTTTTTCGTCAGGCCAGAGCTTTGTCTGGGCCCGTATTCCTGTTCCCGATAATCTTTCTTTTAAATTGCCAGCGTTACTGTAGTTACTGTACCGTATTTGTTTCAGGATTTTATCTCTATGATTCCCTTTACCTTCCTCGATTCATTATGCCGTAACACCAAAAGGAACTTCTGCAGCCGTTAACAATCACATAGACTTTAAACCTAAATAAAAAGCCGCTACACAACCCAAGTGAAAAGATTTCAATATGTGAAATCTACACTTTTGTCATGTAACGGTTATTTTTATTTCATATTTTACTAAAAATATTTCAGTTTTTTAATTTATTAATAGCATAAAGTTCTTTTAACTTTTAATATCAGATAATTGTATGATATCCCACCGATAATGATAATCATCTAAATCGAAATGTTGAAAATTTAACTGTTGCGCCAACTCTCTGCCAAGTGTTGTTTTTCCTGTACCCATTGCACCGAAAATTATTATCCCTCTGGACACTATGTCACCTCTCTATTTCTTATTTCGTAGTCCAAACATTCTTCTTCCATATCCTTTTGGTTCATTATCACACTCAAACTCGTCATAAGTTTCCATAATAGGTGCACTAAGATATCCAGAATCACCATATACAACGGTACCACCGTGCATGATAAGACCAGCCTCATCAGCCGTTTGTTGACATCTGCGAGTGGGTTCAGCACGGGCTTTGGCCTATAATCATACGGCTGATACCTGAAGTATTTCAGATATCAGCCGCGGGTCATACTATAGTCAAATTAATCAGTTCTATATTGCACCATTCTCTTTGTTCTTACTATTCAAGAGCAGTGCCGCACCGACACCCAGCAAACCGCAAAGTCCTGCGACCAACATAGCTGTTTCATATCCCGCCGCGCGAGCAGCTAGATCTTCCATTCCAGCCAAAACTTTGGACGCCGCCACTGCATTGCTGATTGCCTGCATAACTGCAAGTCCAACGCTTCCGGCGATACAGATCGCAATATAAGCTACCGCGTTGCCATCTGCAATCCTGCTTTTCGGCAGGTATTCTTCTGCGGCATTATAGCAAAGCGTAACAAGACAGCAGTGTCCAAGACCCCCGAAGGCTGAGATAAAGAAGATTAAGCCTAAGCTAGTGGTTGGCGACAGTGTTATCCCATAAAAGAAGGCGTTCAGCGCCACAAGCAGTGTACACATTGCCAGGAGTCCTTTGCTCTTGCCCCACTTCTTATAAAGTGCACCATAAATAGGACTCATAACAAGAGTTCCAATGGAGAATACCGTAAAAGGTAACGCCGACATTGCCGCTGTTGTACCCATAACCACCTGCATGTAATAGATAACAAACACAAACTGCCCCATACATGCTGCGCATCCAAAAAATGACTGAATAAAGATGTAGGCTACATTTCGATTGTCCTTAAATAGTTTAACAGGGAATATCGCGTCGGAACCAAGTCGCGCCTCTACTATTATGAATGCTACCAGCCCTGAGAGACCCACGATCAGAAGAGTAATAATTCTAGGGCTGCCCCAACCCCATGAGTTTCCAAAATTACATGCAAGTACGATACAGCTGATCCAAATTATGAAAATTATGGTACCAATCGAATCAAACCTCCGTGGAGTGTAATTTCTTTGCTGTGTATTTGACGGTGTAATCGCCAGAGTTAAAACAAGACCGATGGCCTGAATGACAGTCATAATATAGTAGACTGATTCCCATCCCAATTGATCGACTAACAAACCAGACAGAGTTGGAACTATAATTGCAGCAATTCCCTGTGTGATTCCAATGGAAGAAAGCCACATAGCTCGCTTTGACGGCGGCCAGATCTTGTTCATCAAGCTAATCATATTGCTGATCAGTCCCGCATTACCAATTCCCTGCAGCATTACTATGATTAGGAACATGGGGAGATTATTTGCCAACAGAGTACCAAAATTACATAAGATCACGATAATAAGCGAACCGCCCATGATCTTCTTGATCCCCCATTTAGGAATCAGTCGTGCCGAAACGGAAGTAGCCACCACCATAACTGCGGTCTGCAATGCTTTTCCTGCAGAGTAATATTCTCCTGCATTCCAGCCGGCCATTATATAAGAGGTACACATACTAAAAGCACGCATATAGAAATGGATTCCAAAAAAGCCCACAAGAAGCGAAATCGTAACCATTGCTCTTTTCTTTGGCTCTATGTATACTAAAACATCATTGTCGTCATTTGACCCTTTCAATACTCCAGTATATTGGTCAGACATATTTTTTCCTCCTGTAATATAATAGATTTTATTAAATATGAAAATAAAATGTGAATAAGATATCATTTTTCCAAGATATGTCACGTCTCAACTAAGGCAAATAAGGAAATAGCTGCATGAAGATTGCACAAACCGCCGTACCACAGAGGGTGGCTACACAGCTAGATACTAAAATCGGCGGATACCCATCTTTCAGTTTGAGATCAGCTATATCCATGTTGATTATTACTGCTGATGACCAGGGAAGCTCATCAATAATGGAGCTTGCAAAGCACGATACTCTATGAATATATGCGAGACTGAGCCCTGCTTCCTGACATCGTTCCATCACCAGTGGAACTGCAATTCGAATAGAGGAGGAAGAACTTCCCGTGATGGCGGCTATTAAACAAACCGATAGGATTAAGATGAATCCTGCAGGCACATTTAAATTAAAAATGCCGTCAATCATACTCTGAAATTCAGGCAAAGTCTGAACGACCGCTGTAAATCCCACAATAGAAGCAACGGAGCCAGTAGGAATAAAAGCCATTTTTCCTCCTATCGACACACTTTCCTTCAATTCACTCATTCCACCAAGATACGGGTAAAACAATATCACCGAAACGATCCAGCTGATCATCGTTGCCGTAAAAATATCAAGTGCAAAAAAGTTGAATAGAAGCAGCAGAAGAAGAAGCGGAGCAAAGGCTTTCATAAATCCTGGTCTTGGCTTGTCTTCTATAGGCAGTAGATCCTTCGGTCCATACTCAAATTTGGCACCCTGTTTCACATCATTTTTGATCATCAGGGTCAACAGTGAGGTGGTGACAAAAATTTCAACAATGATGGCAACAATACCTCCAAAGAACCCCGAATAAGACGGAGTACCTAAAATTTGCATTGCCAGTATGTTTACGATTTCTGCTGATCCCGGTCCCGTCATAGCAAACGTATAAACTCCGCAGGCCAGAATCCCCATTACAAAACGTTTTGGAATATCCGCTCTCTCCATGATGCGTAGTGCGATGGGATAGGTAGCAATCAAGGTAACCAGTGAGTTCATACCGCAATAGCAGACAATACCACTAACAGCAATCAGTGCAATGATTGCAGAGATGTATTTTTGAGTCTGAGACGATCCCTCCTTAAAGATGACGTTTGCCATTTTATCTGCTATGGTGATAACCGCTCCGGATCTGCTAAACACTTGAGCCAAAAGACTGCCGGAAAAGATTGCAGGAAATAGGGCCTGAAACATATCGCAGAATTTAACAAAATATGTATTAGACATTGTTTCACTATACGGTAACCCGTTCAGAATAATTACCACTGCTGCTGCTACAATTCCGACGATCAAGGGACTCCAATTCCTCATCATCAAAATCATTACAATGGCAATGCTAATAAAAATGCTAATATACCCCAACATATATCTTTCTCCTATTCTTGATGCCATATGGCTTTTTTAGCACTTACATTTTATTTTTTTAGTACCACAGTTCTATTTCACAGCTATATCATACCAACAAAAAAAAAATTGTCAATTGTTTTTGTTAAATTTTTAGCAATTTTTTTTAAAATGCATTTCACTTCTCAAAAATCGCAGAAAAAAAGCTGCAAGATTTGCAGCTTTTTTCATTAGACTATATTATTTCTTCTCCTGACTATTCTTTTCCTCAAAACAGATGGCATGGGTTTTCACCGGAAGCAGTAGCCCATTGAATAGATTTTTAAACTTCTCTTGGAGACAGAAACCACCCTGCCCTGCAGCCCAGGAATAGACGATGCCACGGGAGCCATAATATAAGGCTTCTGCTATTTGCTCTGGCAGTGACATGTTCTGAATCTCTCCGGATTTCTGGGCTTTTTCAATGAGAATCACCACTGTATTGAATAAAATCAGGTACTTTGGAAAGTCTATCTCGTCACAAGTGCTCAAAAGCGTGCGGTAAACTTGTCCCACCACAGACGAACCATATTCATTATTTTTTTTTATATAGGAATTAAAAATTGCCCATAACTGCAAAATATTTGACTCCAGTGCCATAATTTCTGCAAAATTTTCTTGGGTTGTTCGGGATGTCTGTTCGGTAAATTCTTCGATCAGTGATTCCTTTGATGGGAAATGATAATAGAAAGTGCTTTTCGTAATTTTCGAGTATTGGCATATTTCCTGAATAGTTACATTATCATAACCCTTTTCCCGAAACAACTTTAAAGCACATTCCATGATCCTTCCATGGGTCTTGTTGTTAATTGATCTTGACATAATTCCTCCTAAAAAAAGATTGACAAAAAATAGATAAAGTAATATTCTTAGTACCATGGTACTGTTTTTTATTACCTTGGTACTGTTTATTTCACACTGTTATTTAATTTTCACTAATACCACTGCGGTACCCTACTGTCGCACCTACATTTTATAATATCCAAACAAATAAATCAACAAAAGGAGGAATAGTACATCCTATGTTACTTTTTCAAGAAGGCAAAATTCGTAATATGACAATTAAAAATAGAATTGCATTAGCCCCTATGGGTCAGCCAGCAGATATTGATGGTGGCTTCACACAAAGCAATATTGATTACTTGGTAGAACGAGCGAAAGGCGGCGTCGGTTTAATCATCACCGGCTGCACAGTCTGTAGCGATGAGTATGAACCCAGACCCTGCAATATGCACAATAACTTTCATCAAAATGACCGATTAGGAACTCTGGCAGACCAGGTTCATATGTATGGCGCAAAGTTGTGCTTACAGCTTTCTCCAGGTATTGGGAGAATGAATTTCATTGATCCCTTTACGCCACCATACTCTTCAAGTCCCGTCCCCAGCTACGCGTTTCCTGACTTAATCTGCCGTGAAATGCCGGTGGAAGGGATCAAGAAGCTCGTAAAAGCCATGGGATTTTCTGCTCAGTTGGCAATGAGGGCAGGCGTCGACATGGTTCAGGTTCATGCCTACGGAGGTTATTTAATTGACCAGTTTACATCTGCGTATTGGAACAAGAGAACAGACGAATACGGCGGCAGCTTTGAAAACAGAACCCGATTTCTAAGGGAGATCATCGAAGAGGTCAGAAAAATGTGCGGGTCCAAATTCCCTATATCTGTAAAACTTACTGTCGATAGTGTGGATGGACCAGAACGCCCCCTGGAAGAAGGTTTAGCCGTTGTAAAGATGCTTAATGAGATGGATGTTGATTTACTTCACGTGGGGCGTGGCGCATACAATTGCAGATGGCGCATGGTCAGCAGTGTATACCAAGAACCAGGATTTGATATTGAGGCGGTAAAGCAGATCAAGAATATCGTAAAAAATATGCCAGTTATGGTTCACGGCAAATTGGATGGTAACAATATTGCGGAAAAGGCTTTAGCAGAAAATGCTGCTGATTTTGTAGCAATCGGTCATGGCTTGCTGGCAGACCCTAATTGGCCAAACAAAATCAAAGACAATCGCCTTGACGAAATCATTCCTTGTATTGGCTGCGGAGAGTGTCATTATAATGCCATGAACGGAAAAATTCTTTCCTGTGCTGTCACTCCAACTACCGGCTACGAAAAAGAATATGCCCTCTCTCCCGCTGCGGAGAAGAAACGTATTCTGGTAATAGGAGGAGGTCCAGGGGGAATGAAAGCAGCCATTACTGCTGCTCAAAGAGGCTTTCAGGTAACCCTGTGGGAAAAGAATACTTATCTTGGTGGAGAGATGACTGTTGCAGGAGCTCCTAGATTTAAGAAAGATGTTGCCTCCCACGTAGAATACCTGGTTCGCCAGATCTACAAACATGCAATTGACTTGAAACTGGGTTTCAATGTGGGAATAGAAGATGTTACTAAATTCAACCCTGATTTTGTAGTAGTTGCCACCGGTGCAGAACCAATTGTGATAAAGGTTCCTGGATATGATAAGGCACATGTGACATTAGCAGAAGATGTTTTGCTTCATCAAAAAAATATCGGTAATCAGGTAGTTGTAATTGGTGGTGGTCTAGTAGGCTGTGAAACAGCCGTAGAATTAGCGATGCAGGGGCATGATGTCACAATTATTGAGATGATGGACGGGATATTAAAAACTGCCTCACATTTCGTGGCAAATGATCAGAACCTTCGTTACTTAGTACAGCAATCTGGATTAAAGATACTTTCAAGTGCAAAGCTTACCGAAATCATGGATGATGCCATCCTTTACGAAAAAGACGGACAGTTACAGAAAGTCTCATGTGACAGCGTAGTCTTTGCTGTTGGATTCCGCTCCAATCAAGACCTGTACAATCAGATCAAGAATGCAGGCTTTGAAGCTGTCGTAATTGGTGACAATGTCCAGCCCGGCAAAATCCTCGATGCGATTCATCAAGGGTATCATTCTATCCGCGTTCTATAAGAACATAACTTCAATAACATGATTATTTTTTTAAAGGAAGGAGCAAATGAGAAAAATGAATAGTAAAAAATACGGAATTGTTACCGGCGCTTCACGAGGGCTTGGTAAACAAATGGCCATTGAGCTTGCAAGAGAGGGCTATGACGTTATCTTTACATATAATTCAAATGTCAGTCTTGCTGAAGATGTCAAGAAAGACTTGTCAGAACGTTTCGGTGTTAGGGTAGAAATTTTTCCGTTACAGGTTGAAAGCTCTAAAGGTGTTCAGGAACTCTACCAGTTCGCAGTAGACACTTTCGGAGAAAGCCTGCATGTACTAATTAATAATGCGGGAATTTACCAAAATGTCAACCTGGTTGATATGGATCCTAAAGATTTTGACGCAGTAATAGATACGAATTTAAAGGGTACCTTCTATATGTGCCACTACTTTACTCCGCTGATGATAAAGCAGCATTACGGCAGAATCATTAATGTTTCCTCTGCCGTTGGTCTGCGTGGAATGCCAGGCTGTACCGCATATGCTGCTTCAAAATTCGGCGTAAGAGGGTTAACCCAGTCTCTGGCCTGCGAACTTGGGCCTCATAACATCACAGTAAATGCTATTGCTCCCGGGTCTCATAAAACCGACATGTACTTTAGTGCTCCCCCTGAAGTTATGGAAGCAAGATTGAAAAGCACCCCCCTGCAGCGAGCAGGAGATTTGGAAGAAATGGATCTTTTAGTTCGCTACTTCATCTCTTCCAACTTCACCACCGGACAGATCATCTCAGACAATGGCGGTACAACAATGGTTTAACCAACAAAGCTGAAATAGCCTAAAAAGCAGGCAGCATTTCAATTTGAACTGACCGCAGGGGTGTGACAAAAACCGAATGCAAGTAAAGAAGGAACTCCTCCTTATCATGCCACGATAAGGAGAAGTTCCTATTGTGGTCTTTATTCACTTTTTTGATGATGGCTTATTCTCTGTATACTCCCGGTGCAACCAGGATTTCATCGCCTGCTTTTGCAGCCTGCGCTGCATCATTGATGTTCTTATAGGGCATTTCTTTGCTGCCATTTCCCTGTTTGGGGGCAGCTATATTAACATATATTTTCATTCTTATACCCGTGCCTTTCACTTTTTGATGACCTATTCCAGAAGCGAATATATTCGCTTTGTGAATAGGCCTTAATAAATAGTTTGAAAGTGACTTTCTTTCAACTCTATACCTCGCATTTCATATTAAGCATTTGCTTCTCTTTCTTTTGCATTTACCTCTTGAACGTTCAATTTATAATAAATGAATAATACAGTAATTCCGGCGATCAATGGCACTATAGCAAACATAAATGTAAGCATGTTGTTTACAGAAGCTGCCTGAACAAAGGTTACTCCTGCCTTTGGAAACAGAAAATTTTTTTCTGCAAACAGTGAATACATTACTTCCTTTTATCTTCGCCTCTGACTGTATTTTTACGTGCAGTTTTGCCTTCTGCTTGGTATGAATGGCCATTGGTTTATCATTCACCCTTTTAATTTTAAACATTCTTACCCTCAACGCAAAAATGCCACTATGAAGCTTTAACTTCACAATGGCATTTACTGTTAAATATTAATTGTTGTATAGAGATAAATTGGAACTTACTATCTTCCCATAATGCTCATAATTCGTATGCACTACAACTTGGAGTTTGTAGAAATCTTGTTTCCTCAAAAAAGATGCAAATCATTAAAGTAATTCCACAATTCTTCAGCACATTTTGATTTTGCAATACATTTTCGCCCTTAAGGTCACTTTCTCTAGGGAAACACTGATTAATTGATGTTATTCCCTGCATTATCCCGTTTTGTCAAGTTTTTAAGAAATTTGCGGTGTTTTTGCCCTGTATTTCTTAGCTTGCATCCTGCATTTTGAAGATATTTTCTTCAAAATGGGCGCACTATACTTAAATCGCTATCCACCAAAACACACCGAACTTATCCACAACATCAGCACAATATGGATTCCAATCACACGGTCCCAGGGGATGGATTACCTTTCCGCCATCACTTAGTATTTCAAATGCGTGCCGGACAGCTTCCTCACTGCCCATTTCATAAACATTAAAAGCAGTTGTCTGCCACGCTTGTCCTTTGGTTCGTTCACAGTCATCAGGCGCTTCACTCACAGCCATAAATAACTGGTCGTTAACCATTAGCTCACAGTGTTCATAAGTATTTTCCGGTGTTTTAAAATTCAAACCAATCTTTGCACCAAAGGCATCACAATACCGTTCGGCTGCGTCAAAGCTGCCCTTTACATATACTTGCGGTCCTATTTTCATTTCCATAACTCCTTCTTTATTCTAAAATTTTAATAAAAATCAGGAATAACTTGCATACAGCTTTTGAGATTTATGAAATAATTTCTCAGCCTGCGCCGTATCAAGACCTTTGCTGACACAAATCAAGCGCTTATAAATGGATTCTACTGCTTCATAATGACTCATAGGCGGATTTATTGACTGCCACAGCGGAGGAATCCAATTATCTGCCATATCATATATCACAGCCTTATTATAAGGATGACCATCCTTGTCCAGCATATCCATATTTCCAGCAATGGTTATGTCAAAAGTAGTCTGCAGCCGAATGACAGCAGCATCCAGCGCATTTTTTCCTTTCTCACCCGTATCAATCATCCGGCGATATTCGTGAGTACCAATTGGCCTGTTCTCGTTAGTTAGCAGACACCAGAATTTCCATTCATATAGTCCAAGCTTACCAGCTTCATATCTTTCCGCCATTGATACCTTTGGACGGAATGCATCCATAAATACAGAATAAAACTCAGGAGCTATATAGCCTTTTTTTCCATTAAAAAAGGCACCATAAGCCAATCTCTTTTCCGTTGCTGCCCTATCCTTCCACAGCCACGGGTCAATATCAGGATTATTCGTCCACCACTGACTTTCCGGAACAAAATCCTCAAGAACGGGAAACCCTTTTATATCTTTATCCTTAGGCATAAGAAAACCCAGTTCACAAACCTTTTCTACAAAGTCCTCATATTCAAAATACCGCATAATTTTCCTCGCTTTTCCTTGTCTTTACTGAATTATACCGTAAGCTGATATGTATGTATTGCAAAAAAGCGACATTTACTGCCATGCGTTCTTAAGAGCGTCCCTTGGTGTCATGGTATGGAATTTTTTGAAATCATTCAGCAAATGCGCCTGATCAACATAATGGTATTTATCAACCGCATCCTGAATAGTTCCTATTTTTGCATACGCAATATCCCGCCACAAGTTCTGATACCGAACCAAATTACTTGCCTTTTTTATACTTATTCCCAAATAATTCTTAAACATACGTTCCAGTTGTCTTTGAGAAACAACTGTATAATTACAGATTTCTTTTACGGAGATAGTCCCTTGTGCCTGTAAAATATTCGATAATGCATTCATCACATTATGATTGTATTGATTCTGTTTCATTTTCTCTATCAGAAACTGTTCTGTCAGTTTTACCCTCTCCTGAAAATCAATCACCTTCAGCAGCATTTTTTCAAAGAAGGTTTCCCATCCCGAAAAACAGGTTTCAATATTAACATAAGCATTATAGCTATTTTCAATACTGTCACTAATAAAGTGTTGCGCACCCCAAAAATAAAATTGTATAGCAAATCGCGACATATTTGATCTTTCCCTGATTGACCATGCATAACCAGGATAATCGGATATGCCGCAAAACCCACTATGTACAATACCTTTTGTGTGGTCTACTGTAAAAATAATATCTACGCAGGCGTCCGGTATGATCAAAGACGGTTCAAATTCCTGTACAGAACATTCTGATGTCAGCCCTTCAGTGCCCCAGTATGATGAAATATATGGGCATAAAAGGCTGCATGGTGAACCGTACGACATTACATTTGATGTCGTTTCGGACAAATAAGCCCCTATAGGTTGAAATAATAAGTGTAATTTTTCCATTGTATTTTACCTGCTTCGAAGAGGTGGTAACTATTAGGTCCACCAGTTGTCTATTAACAAATATAGGCATCTGAATTTCGTATTGCTCTTGGTTACTATAAATTATTATAATATGTGTGATTATGTTTTTCAATTTCACACTTCAAAATATTTGGATACCTTCTGGTCTGTCAATATCACACACTGTAATACTTCAATTTCCTTACCAATCTCGTCCATTAATTATATGCGAAATTACAATTTTTTGCCTTTTCGAATTTTACCATAGTTGCTTTATAAGTATCAGCAGGCAACATTACATAAATTGTATATTGAGTATGACCGGTTCCAAAATATAATTCCTATCCATTGCTTGCAATAAATTACATGGTAGATGTACCACTGCTATTCACTAAAGTAAATAATAAGACAGCCACTTAATCATAGTTGGCAGCAATAATATATAGTCATTCTTTAACTGCTTCTAATTTGAATACAACCGGGCGTATGCCATCAGTACAGCAAAGAATTTGTACCCCGTCCTCATTATTCCATGGCGCATATGTGGCACCAGCAGAAAGGGCATTTACCCCTCTATATATATCAATCCAAGCCCAAGGACATAATCCCTTTGGCATTTCGGCACCACCTTCATAAATAAATTCATCACCAACATTCATAAGTGGGCAAGGTCCAACTTCTTTACCTTCAGTCAGGTAGCTATCAGCAAACTCTGGATAGAATTCTTTTCGTATAACTGCAATTTTCACATTTTTCATCATATTCCTCCGATGTAAATAATACAAATCTTACACCATTTTCTACCAACTATCAATATTCTGCTGTCAATTTACGTCAATTTATCTTACCTATCCGTCCATAATTCTTTCTAAGGGTATCAGCAGTGCTTGGGGATTCTCCTGAAGTTAGTGTGAGTTTTTTCAAGTCTGAGTTTTGTATCCCTACAATTTTCTTTCCTTTTATTCTTCCAATTCCTTCGCAGAGCATATAGACAATAGTTTCAAACGTTCTTTTATCCTTAACTAGCTGAAATTCATGAAGTTGTGATTTATGTGGGAAGTACACCGATACGCAAAGAAATGGCTAAAAATAGTTTATAATATTTATGCAACACACAAAAAAAAGTCTTGAAAAATCAAGACTTATATACTGCAGTCGACGGGACTTGAACCCGTACGAGCGCAATGCTCACTAGATCCTTAGTCTAGCGCGTATGCCAATTCCGCCACGACTGCACAACTATAAACGTAGAGTGTTCACTATTTTTATCACCAGCGAACGAATTATATTATAACAAAGATATTTTTAAAATGCAACAATTATTTTTCTTATTCTATCAAATTTTTTTAATTTTTTGAAATATTTTAAATTTTTAAGGGTTCAGTTCTCTCCATATTGATATTTTTTAAACTCAGGCCGTCCTTTTACCGGCTCATTAGCCCATACCTTAGTACCCACAGAGCCTGCTCCTTCTTTTTATTTCGTGCAGCAAATGAAAACCACTTGACAGAATTCACGCTTTAAATTAAAATAAAGTAAACTCATAGTTTACTTTATTACACCTAAATGTATGGAGGTTATATAATGGGGAATACTGAAAGAAAAGCAAGAGAAAGAGAAATACGAAAGGAGGATATTGTACTGTCGGCCGAACGGGTATTCTTTACCAAGGGCTATCAGGCTTCTACCATGGACGACGTGGCAAAGGAGGCCCAATTTAGTAAAAGGACACTCTATATGTATTTTAACAGCAAGGAGCAGATATACTTTGAGATTATGACTAGAGGCTACCGCCTCTTCCTCGATATGCTAAAATCCGGGGATAACTCTTCCGGAGAAATAGAACCACTGGAGGGATTAAGGGCACTTTTTGATAAATTTTACGCCTTTCGGAAGGAGTACCCCCATCATTTCCAGGCAATTATGGAATATCAGAACAGGGAGATTGATTTTACCGAAACTCTGACTTCCAAGTCCAAGGAAGAATGTTATGAATTGGGGGAAGAAGTCCTGAAATACTTAATCCGCCTGCTGAAAGAAGGAATAGCAAACGGCACATTCCTTCCCGGGCTTCACCCTGAGAAAACTGCATTGATATTATGGTCCTGTACCCTTGGCATTTTTAATACTGCCGATAAGAAAGAAAATTACTTAAAGAATTATTATAATCTTACGGGAGAAGAGCTCCTGTATGACTCTTACTCCCTTATCCTTGGTTCCGTACTGAGGAAGGAAAACAGTTCACATTCAAGAAAGGAGTTCACATGAAGAAAGGAGTTATCATGAAGAAAGGAAAGAAGAAATTGACTGTTATTATTTTATCCTTTATCCTCCTGCTTTTGGCAGGTTTTATTTCCTTATTTGTTATCAGCGGCATCTTTCTGCCTGCCAGTTATCTTAAACCCTGGAGCAAAACCTATCAGAACCGTTTTAACGACCCCAGGCTGAAGCTTGCGGCCTGCGGCCTTCTGGCAGCCAACGGCCATAATATGCAGCCCTGGAAAATCAAGCTGGACGAAAAAGACCCATCTGTTTTCTACCTCTATGCGGACAGCTCCCGTGTTACAAAGGAGGTGGACCCTTATGCAAGACAGATGATGGTAAGCCAGGGGACCTTTCTGGAATATGTGAAGGTCGCAGGTGACGAGCTTGGCACCCCTGTTACCATAGACCTCTTCCCGGAAGGCTCCTATGATGAAAAGGATTTATATAAGAGCATGGATAAATATCCGGTTGCAAAGCTTACTCTTACGCAGGCAGCCCCTGTGAAAACCGAGCTGTACGATAATATTTTTCTTCCCGATACCAACAGGGGAGACTATCAGGATAAAGCCCTGTCCATAAATGAAACGACAGCTTTAGCATATACAAAAGAGTTTGAAGGAATAACCGCCAGAGTTTTCCAGAACACACCTGACATGGAGGCGTTAGGAAATTACGCTATCAAGTCAGCCGAAGTCGAAGCAAATGTCAGCCGGGTCATGAAGGAAACAGAAGTAATCTTCCGCCCCAATGAATACCAGAAAAATAAATACCGCTATGGTTTTTCCGTAGAAGGCCAGGGAACCAGCGGACTTATGAAGCATATCCTTCAGGGTATCGTAACAATCTTTCCCTCTATGAACAGCGGTAAAGCACAGACGGACTCCTTTATCTCTTCCACGAAAAAATCCGTTGCCAATACTCCTTCCTATCTGCTGCTTATTTCAAAGGATAACAGCCGCACCAGCCAGGTAGAAAGCGGTATGGCCTACAGTTATTGTATCCTGAAGGCTCATAATATGGGGCTTGTGATGCAGCCCTTAAGCCAGGCTTTAGAAGAATATGATGAAATGAAGGACGTGTATAAGGACATACAGGAACAGTACGGAGAAGGCGGAACCGTCCAGATGCTAATGAGGCTGGGATACCCCGTAAAGGAAGCTCCAAGGAGCATGCGCCAGGATGTTATGAGCCTGCTTCTTCAGTAATTTAAGCACATATCCCAAGTTCCAGGGAATCATGCCCCCACTTCCTGCTTTCATTGCGGTAATATGTGTTCCTGACATTTTCAGCATCCTGAGTAAGTTACCTACACTTTACTTCAAAAAAAGAGCTTTTATAAGACTGTTATTTCCGGAAGTATAACCTTCCTCTTAGTCTATAAAAGCTCTTTTTACATCTATGACTTAATTTATCTGCTTAAGCAATCTTGGACTTTGCAAGCTCTGTTAAAGCTGTGAAGCCGGCAGGATCGTTAATAGCCATGTCAGATAACATCTTTCTGTTAATTTCCACACCGGAAACCTTTAAACCATGCATTAATTTGCTGTAAGAAATTCCATTCATCCTTGCAGCTGCATTGATTCTGGCGATCCATAACTGTCTGAACTGTCTCTTTCTCTGCTTTCTTCCTGCAAAAGAAGAGGTTAATGCTCTCATTACGGATTGTTTTGCTACTCTATATTGTTTCGATCTGGCTCCTCTGTAACCTTTTGCCAGTTTTAATACTCTCTTATGTTTTTTCTTAGCATTTAAGCCGCCTTTAATTCTAGCCATGTTCTATTTCCCTCCTTCGCACCTGATCTTAAAGATAAGGTATAATCTTCTTCATATTTTTAACTTTCGTTGCATCCGTTATAGTTGCTTTTCTAAGATTTCTCTTTCTCTTGGTACTCTTCTTTGTTAAGATGTGGCTCTTGTATGCCTTCATTCTCTTTAACTTTCCTGTACCTGTCTTTTTAAAGCGCTTTGCTGCTGATCTGTTGGTTTTAATCTTAGGCATGATATTTCCTCCTTCATTATGGTACAATAAGTGCACCGAATGGTTGTCCTATTGTTTTATTTTATTATTATAACACCTGCAAAATCCATCATGATCCTGTTTCAGTATTAGAACCACAACTCTTACATCACGGAAATTTATCAAGTGTAATTAACGTTTTTCAGTAAGGAACATAATCATATTCCTGCCTTCTAACTTTGCCGGTTTTTCAACGACTGCAACGTCTTCAAGTTTAGAATAAAAATTATCCAAAATCTGTTTACTGGAAGAAATATGAGCCATCTCTCTGCCTCGAAAACGAAGAGCAACCTTTACCTTATCACCTTTTGCAAGAAATTTTCTGGCCTGGCCTGCCTTGGTATTCAAATCATTGTCATCAATGTTGGGTGATAAACGGATTTCCTTTACCTCAGTAATTTTCTGTTTTTTCTTCGCTTCTTTTTCTTTTCTTGCCAGCTCATACTTGTATTTACCGTAATCGATAATCTTACATACAGGTGGCTTTGCGGTAGGAGCTATCTTTACTAAATCCAGATTTGCTTCCTTTGCAAGTTTCATGGCATCTTTGACAGGCATGATACCCAATTGCTCGCCTTCTTCTCCGATTAAACGGATTTCCTTGTCTCTGATCTGCTCGTTAATCATTAATTCACTAATAGTACTGCACCTCCATAGGTTTGTTTGCATAATAAGTTAGCGTGATCCGGCTCCGCCGGACACAAGGGCATATAAAAAGTGGATAGCAAAGACTATCCACAATACAATTCGTCACACGATGCCAAGCTGACTTAAGGAAAATCTCCTTATTACCCGGCTGTCATTCTCTACACACCAGTGCAGTTCCGAAATATAAACCCAAGTCACGAACAAGTGCTAAGGTGAGAGTGGATACTCTGCTTTGTTGTTATCGTCGAATTACCGTAAAGATAATTCACAAGCTCTATTATAATAACATACTTTCTTACCTGTGTCAACTATAAACTAAAACTTATTTTTAAGTTATTCTATTACATTTCCCGTCAGTTCTATTTTATTTTAAATTCCCACAATGCCTTTGAAGCCACTTCCTTTACGATTTCGTCCGTTTCTTTGGATAAAAGAAGCTGCAAAAAGGTTCTGGCATTTTCTTTTCCTGAGCTGGCAAAGGCAGCAATTGCTGCTTTTCTGATTTCCGGATTATCATCATCTATCAGCTTGCTCAGCAGATTAAAAGCTAATTCATCCTGAATGATGCCAAGGCCAGGTCTGCTGCGGCTCCTCTGGCTTCCTATGTCCAGACCCTTACTCCTTTACAGATTACTTCAACACCGTGATACCCGATTCAATTCTTATAAAAACAAGCATATTTAATCCCCAGACCATAAAGAATTCAAATTTCACAACATAATCTGAATTACTATCTTGACACTGTAAAGATTCTCTGTTACAATCTTTACAGTGTCAAGATAGTAAGAAAGGAGCACTAAAATTGAGTGAAAAACCATATCATCACGGCAACCTGCGAACTGAGCTTATTGAAGCCGGTATTGAGATTATTAATACGGAAGGCCTGAAGGGCTTTTCCCTGCGAAAGGTCGCAGCCAAATGCAATGTAAGCCATGCAGCACCTTACAGCCACTTCAAGGACATTGACGGTCTGCTCAATGCCATGGGCGAACATGTAACGATCCAATTTACGGACAAACTGCGTGCCTCCGTCGCCGGAAAGGAGGACGGTCCCAAAGCGGTCTTATCCATTGGTCAGGCTTATATAGACTTCTTCCTGGAGAACCCCCGGTACTTTCAGTTCCTGTATTATCATTCGGAAATATTCATAAATCTTGACTATGAGACTCCGGAGGATTACCCTCCCTTTGCTTTATTTCGAACAACAGCCTATAAAATGTTTGACAAAAGGGGAATTCCAAAAGAGGCCTATTCAAAAGAACTGGCTTCTCTCTGGTCGGTGGTTCACGGTATCGTCGCCTTGCTCACCAACGGCAGTATCCAATATTCCGGGGATTGGCAGCAGGTTTTTATAAATATTATCAAGTGAAAGGAAAGGTATATTATGAGAATACTGATACATGATTTAGCTCCCCAGGAGTTTACAGCTCTTGGTCTGACACTGGACTCGAACACAACTGTCATATCCGACAGCGGTACCATCAAAAATTGTATCAGCTGTTTCGGATGCTGGGTCAAAACACCGGGGAAATGTGTTTTAAAGGATGACTACCAAGAAATGGGGCAATTATTATCAAAATGTGATGAACTCACCATTGTTAGCAGGTGCCTATATGGGAGCTACAGTCCCTTTGTGCGCAATGTTCTTGACCGGAGCATTTCCTTCCTGCTTCCCTACTTTATGTATAAAAACGGGGAAACCCACCACAAGCCCCGTTATGAACACCATTTTCCTCTAACCGTACATTTTTATGGAAATGACCTGACGAAAAAGGAGCAGGATACCGCAAGGGAATTGGTGGAGGCTAACAGCATCAATTTCCATTGTACCGGAAACAAGGTCTGTTTCCATAATAATTTGCAATCGCTAAAGGAGGAATTAAAGTGAAAATTGCTGTCATAAACGGGAGCCCAAAGTTAAAGAATGGTACTACTTCTTTCCTTCTCCAAAAAATTGAATCCATGATAGGCTCCGATAACGAAATATTCCATTACAATATAAACAAAAACCCCTTAACCGCCCAACAGTACCGGGAACTGTGCCGCATGGATACACTCCTTTTTGCATTTCCGCTGTATATTGATGCTATCCCCTCCCACTTGTTCAAAATGCTTGCTGCTCTCGAAGATTATATGAAAACTGAGCGTCAGAACCCAGTTTATGTGTATGCCATTCTCAATAATGGCTTCTACGAAGGGCGGCAAAACCACATTGCCGTCAGTATTCTTCAAAACTGGTGTTTACGCACGGGCCTGCAGTTTAGTGGAGGAATCGGCCTGGGTGCCGGAGAAATGATGAATTTTATCGAAAAAGTACCCCTTGGCCATGGCCCGCAAAAAAATTTAGGGAAAGCCTTAAGGCAACTGGCAGATAGCATAAATTCCCGCAGCACCGTGGAAGTAATGTATATCAGCCCCAACTTTCCAAGATTTGCGTGGAAGTTCAACGGAACCCATTTCTTCTGGAATGCAACAGCTAAAACTAATGGGCTGAAAAAGAAGGATATTTTAAAAAGACTTTGAGTATTAAAAAAATCAGAAGATTACAAAAAGCCTGCTTTCAGCGGTTATAACCGCAAAGCAGGCTTTCTGTTAAGCTTTATCCATTAACATCAATTATTATATTGCTATTAACAAATCAATATCTATTATTATAATTTCTTTCAACTATTAAACCATACTCTATTCTATTATCTCTGTCCGTCATTAATTTCTTCCGAATTCCGACAGCCTTAGTTCCTTGTTACGGTCCAGTACGGTCTGGATACTCCAGCTATGGGTAAAGAGCAGCAGCGGATTGCCTTTTAAGTCCTTTACCTTCTTGGTATCGGAGGTGACATTCAGCTTACTGGCATCCAATCCCTTGTTCTCAATCCAGCGAATGTGCTCATAGCTAAGGGGCTCCAGGCGGATTTCCACGCCATACTCGGATTCCAGCCTGAACTTTAACACATCAAACTGAAGTACTCCGACTACGCCGACAATGATTTCTTCCATTCCCGTATTATATTCCTGGAATATCTGGATAGCACCTTCCTGCGCTATCTGGGTAACTCCCTTTAAGAACTGCTTTCTCTTCATGGTATCCACCTGTCTTACCTTAGCAAAATGCTCCGGTGAAAAGGTGGGGATTCCTTCATATTCAAATTTCTTATCAGAAGAACACAGGGTATCACCAATTGAAAAAATACCGGGGTCAAATACACCGATGATATCTCCCGCATAGGCTTCTTCAATAATCTTTCTTTCCTGTGCCATAAGCTGCTGGGGCTGGGAAAGCCTTAGCTTTTTGCCGCCTTGTACATGGTTTACTTCCATGCCGGCCTCAAACTTACCGGAGCAGATTCTCATAAAGGCAATCCTGTCCCGGTGGGCTTTATTCATATTTGCCTGAATTTTGAAAACAAAGGCAGAAAAATCATTTTCAACCGGGTCAATTTCCCCCACTGATGATTTTCTGGGAAGGGGGGTTGTGGTCATATTTAAAAAGTGCTCTAAAAAGGTTTTCACACCGAAGTTCGTAAGGGCAGAGCCAAAGAAAACAGGCGTTAATTTACCCTGTCTTACTTCCTCCAGGTTAAACTCACTTCCGGCACCCTCTAAAAGCTCTATTTCTTCATTTAAGATACTGTGGTTTTCTTTACCGATGAGTGAATCAAGGCTTTCATCCCCTAAAGTCACCTCAACGGTATCCACTTCCTTCTGACCGCTGTTAGCAGCAAAAAAGCGCAGGATGTGGTTGGAATCCCTGTCATAGACTCCTTTAAAGTTCTTACCGGAGCCGATGGGCCAATTGATAGGACAGGTCTTAATTCCTAAAACAGTCTCAATATCATCCAGTAATTCAAAGGTATCCTTTGCTTCCCTATCCATCTTATTAATAAAGGTAAAGATGGGGATTCCTCTCATGACACAGACCTTAAACAGCTTCTTTGTCTGGTTCTCCACACCCTTGGAGGCATCAATTACCATGACAGCGGAATCCGCCGCCATAAGAGTACGGTAGGTATCCTCCGAGAAGTCCTGATGTCCGGGTGTATCCAATATATTAATGCAATAATCACCGTAATTGAACTGCATAACAGACGAGGTTACGGAAATACCACGCTGCTTTTCTATTTCCATCCAGTCGGACACCGCATGCCTGTCTGTTTTCTTACCCTTTACGGAGCCGGCGAGATTGATGGCTCCTCCATAAAGCAGAAGCTTTTCCGTCAATGTGGTTTTACCGGCATCGGGATGGGATATGATGGCAAAGGTCCGCCTTTTATTTATTTCCTTGGTATAGTCTTCCAAAATAATTCCTCCAGTTTCCATGGTACGGGCAGTTCTTCACCGGAAACCGCCTCAAAACTACTTAATCATATAATACATTTCCATCTCTTGTCAAGGTTATTATAAAGATTACGGCAGGTCTTTCCAATTATAAGCGTCCCTCAATAACTCGATTTCATCCCTGTGGCCGTCCAGGTCCGCAGGAGTTTCCAGTATGAATATCAGGTCCTTTAATTTCGGGTGGTTTATAATGCCTTTGGCAGCCTCTGCTCCCATACGCCCCATGCTAATCCTTGCATGCCTGTCCTTACGGTTTCCCTTTTCATCCATGCTGTCATTCAGATGGAAGGCTTTTAAGCGGTGAAGCCCTATTACACAGTCAAATTCCTCCACAACCTCATCAAGTCCTCCAACCATATCATATCCGGCATTCCACATATGGCAGGCGTCCATACAGACACCAACCTTGTCCTGCAGGTGTACACGTTCCAGAATGGCCTGTATTTCCTCAAAGCGCCACCCCATTTCACTGCCCTTGCCCGACATGGTCTCTAAGAGGACCGTCGTATGCATCTCTTTAAACAGAACCTGATTCAGCATGTCTGCAATCTGTTCCGTTGCTTCCCTGACCTCCTGCCCCAAACGGCTTCCGGGGTGAAAATTATAGAAATTTCCAGGGAAGTATTCCATCCGTTCAAGGTCTTCTGCAAACATCTGAGCAGACAGCTCTCTAAGATGACTTTTGGGAGAGCAGCCATTCATGGTATAGGGAGCATGTGCCATGATGGACGCAAAGTTATTCTCTTCCAGGATTTCTTTGAATTTAGACATATCCTTATAATCAGCAGCCTTGGCTTTTGCCCCTCTGGGATTCCTGGCAAAAAACTGCAGGGTATTGGCTCCTATTGACAGGGCATCCTTCCCCATTCTTTCATACCCTCTTGCTACCGATAAATGTGTTCCTATTTTTAACATTCTCTTTTCTGCTTTCTGATTCCTGTTGACCCATTCTGTAGAGTATCTGTTTCTTTTCCTTCCGCTATACTTCATTGACAGCTGGGATATATTATTCTGTTAGCTGTGTTTTATTTGTTGTTCCAAAAAAGCTATTCTATTAGTTGTATTTATTTCCTGTTTTATAAAAGCTATTTTATTAACTGTATTTTTCCTGTTTTAAAAAAGCCATTCTATTAGCTGTATTTATTTGCTGCTTCAAAAAGTCATTCTATTAACTGAGTTTAATACCCGTTTCAATAAATCAAAAGAGGCTCCATGTCTTTCCTTCCTGCACAATTTGAAAGATTTACTAATAAGCTTCAAAAAGGTGCGTGGGAAAAGAGATGGAGCATCTCTTCGATTCCTGTTTATTTTAAGAACTGTTGATTTCATGAGTTATCATTTCATAAGCCATTTATTTCATGAGCTATTGATTTTATGAGCTTTTCATTTCATGAACAATTCATTTTATGAGCTATTTATTTCATGAGCTTTTCATTTCATGAGCTATTCATTTTATGAGCTATTTATTTCATGAGCTTTTCATTTCATGAGCTTTTTGTTTCATGAGCATTCATTGTAAGCTATTAAATCTATAAACTATTCATGAAATTTTATTTACATGCAAACCTGGCAGCATATAACCTTGCTTCCTCATATTATGCCTGCTGCTCTACTTCAATCTTTCTGATTTCCTTTGTTCTGATTTCCTTGCAGATATCATTTACAAATACGGAAAGCTCCTTTTGTCCTTCATCACCGAGGTAACGGCTTCTTACGGACACCTTACCTTCTTCCTCTTCCTTCTGTCCCACCACAAGAAGATAAGGAACACGGTCAAGTCTGGCTTCACGAATCTTATATCCGATTTTCTCCGCACGTTCATCAACGCTGCAGCGGACTCCGTTATCCTTTAACTCTGCTTCCACCTTCTTGGCATATTCATGGTATTTTTCAGAGATGGGCAGTACTCTTACCTGTTCCGGGCACAGCCAGGTAGGGAACTGTCCTGCATATTTCTCTATAAGCCATGCAAGAGTTCTTTCATAGCATCCCAAGCTGGTTCTGTGGATGATATAAGGACGCTTCTTCACACCGTTCTGGTCGATATAGTACATATCAAACTGTTCTGCAATGATGGCATCCCATTGAATGGTTATCATCGTATCTTCCTTACCGTACACATTCTTTGCCTGAATGTCTACCTTAGGGCCATAAAAAGCAGCTTCTCCTTCTTCTTCTGTAAAAGGAATGTTCAGTTCTGTTAATACCTTACGGATTCTTCCCTGGGTCTCTTCCCAGATTTCTTCCGTACCGATGTATTTTTCTTTGTTACTGGGGTCCCACTTGGAGAGGCGGTAGGTTACGTCTTCTTCCAGGCCAAGGGTTTTTAAGCAATATCTAGCAAGGTCAAGACAGCCTTTGAATTCCTCATCCATCTGGTCAGGTCTTACAATCAGATGTCCTTCGGAAATGGTGAACTGGCGGACACGTGTAAGTCCGTGCATCTCACCGGAGTCCTCATTACGGAACAGGGTAGAAGTCTCACCATAGCGTAAAGGCAGGTCACGGTAGGATCTCTGTGCTGATTTATATACATAGTACTGGAAAGGACAGGTCATGGGGCGAAGGGCATATACTTCCTTATCTTTTTCCTCATCTCCCAGGACAAACATGCCTTCTTTGTAGTGGTCCCAGTGTCCGGATATCTTATATAAATCACTCTTTGCCATAAGAGGTGTTTTGGTTCTGACATAGCCTCTCTTATCTTCTTCGTCTTCAATCCATCTTTGCAGTGTCTGGATAATTCTTACACCGTTGGGCATAAGAAGGGGAAGTCCCTGGCCGATAACATCAACCGTGGTAAAGAGCTCCATCTCACGGCCAAGCTTGTTATGGTCACGTCTCTTTATGTCCTCCAGATGTTCAAGATAAGCCTCCAAATCCGCATTCTTGGTATAGGCTGTTCCGTATACCCTGGTCAACATTTTGTTTTTCTCAGAACCTCTCCAATAAGCACCGGAGGAGGAGATTAATTTGATTGCCTTAATTCCCTTTGTACTCATTAAATGAGGGCCTGCGCAAAGGTCCGTAAATTCACCCTGGCTGTAGAAGGAGATTTCTTCTCCCTCAGGCAAATCCTTAATCAATTCTACCTTATAGGGCTCCTGTCTTTCTTCCATAAAGCGTATGGCTTCTTCTCTGGGAAGGGTAAAGCGCTTAATCTCAGCACCTTCCTTAATAATTTTCTTCATTTCCTTCTCTAAATTATCCAGAGCTGCTCTGTCAAAGGGCTCCACATCGAAATCATAGTAAAATCCAGTGTCGATGGAAGGTCCGATTGCCAGCTTTGCACCAGGATACAGGCGCTTTACCGCCTCTGCCAGTACATGGGAGGTAGTATGCCTGTAGGCCGCCTTGCCGCCCTCGTCTTCAAAGGTCAGAATACTTAACTGGCTGTCCTTCCCTACCACTGTCCTAAGGTCCACTACCTTGCCGTCAAGCTCTGCGGCACAGGCAATTCTTGCAAGACCATCACTGATATCCTTTGCGATATCAATAATAGCCATCTGGCTTTCATATTCTTTTACTGATCCGTCTTTTAATGTAATTTTCATAATTGCACCCATTGTATACCGTTTATTGAATTGCGGTATTGCCATAAATAAAACAGGTTGAAAGAATCATTGTATGGCATCCTTTCATTCTTAATATTTCCTTCCAACCTCTGTAAAAGCATCAAAAAAGCCCATCTCTTTCGACTGCTTTATACAGTACGAAAGGGACGAGCATATATCTCGCGGTTCCACCCTCATTGGATTGTAAATTCCCACTTCATTTGATGATAACGGCATCAGCCGGGCTGGATTAGAGCCACTCAGAGGTAGTCTTCGGATGTTTCCTGATAGGACATTCTCAGCATATCATATCCTTCTCTGTAACATTTCACATCTTACTCGTCTCGTCAAAGCTTTTTCTTCTTGATAAACCTCATTATAGCATTCCCCATTATTTTGTCAAGTGGAATTTTGAGGTCCTCCGGGGAATTTCGAGACCTGCCGAAAATTTCAGTCTGCCCCGGATTTAAAACAGGTAATTGATTTTCTTGTTTTCCAGGGAATCCGTCTGCTCCAAAGAATGGCCCTTTTCCAATACTTCCAGATAAACTGCTTCCACACTTTTTCCAAAGGCTTCCGTGGAAAACTTCTGCATCAGCTTTCTGGCATTTTCGCCGTAAGGAGTCTCTTTATCCGTAAAAAGCACCTTATCAAGTCCGCTTGTCAATTCCGTTTCATTGTTAAACTTATAGCCGTTTACTCCGTTTATCAGAATGTCATTTAAGCAGTCGTCTTCCTTTGCTACGGCAGGAAGCCCTGCTGCCATGGCTTCAATATAGGTTAAGCCCTGGGTTTCGCTTTGAGAGGCGCTTACAAATACATCTCCCAGCTGGTAATACAGGCCAATCATATCCCAGGGCTTTGCACCGCCAAATATAATTTTATCCTCCAGCTTAAGCTCCCTGGTTCTGGACTGCAATTCTTCCGCTTCCGGGCCTCCGCCTATTATCAGGAATTTTACATCCGTTCTTTCCTTCATGTATGCCTTCATTGCATTTATGATTTCTACGATATTTTTTTCCTTGGAAACCCTGCCAATATAAAGGATGACCTTTTCCTCTTTCTCAATTCCAAAATCCATTTTTATCCTGTCAATATCCTTTTGCTCATAAAGGGACGGGTCGAATTTCTTCAGGTCCACTCCCGTAGGTATAACAGAAATCTCTCTATGGACACTGTACTTTTGAAGGAGTTCCTTTACTTTATCCGTCGGCACAATAACATGGGCTACCGTATTACAGCTGACCTTTGAGAAGATTCTGGCAAGGGACTTTGCTCTTGCGTCAAGAGTCTTAAAATGAGTCAGATAATGGGTATAATCCTCGTATATTGTATGATAGGTGTGTATCATGGGAATTCTTAGTTCCTTTGCCATGATTCTCCCGAATATGCCCAATGAAAATTCCGTATGGGTATGGATAATATCCAGATTTAATTTTTTTATAATTCCAGCCAGCTTCGGCAGATAGAACATACCAATACGTCTTTCTGTAATCAATATAAAGGGAAGACTGGGTACACGAAAGACATTATATTCATATTCCGGAGAACCGGGAGTCGTGGTAGTAAACACGTATACAGTATGTCCCAATGCTTCCAGCTCTCTTTTCAGCATAAATACCGAGTTGGCAACCCCATTTATTTCAGGGTAATATGTTTCTGTAAATAAACCTATATTCACATTAACCTCCATGCATTTCGCAGATTCACCTGCAAAACTGCCCAAATAGAATGCGAAAATTGCTTTCTAATTTTCACAATAATCCCCATGCATATCACAAGCTTGCTTGTGATACTGCCTCAATAGAAAGATTAAAAATGCAACGCATTTTTTAATCTAATCCCCGTGCATATCACAAGCCTGCTTGTCATACTGCTTCATTAGAAAGATTAAAAATGCAACGCATTTTTCAATCCTTTATAAGGTTCCGATTAATTTATCCTTTTCAAGAATATGATGTACCAGCCAGTCATTTAAAAAGCTCATAATATCCAGCAGCGTTCCTGTCTGGTTATGGTCCATACTTTCAAAATCAATGCTGTTTACTTTCTCAATGAAATCTTCATGCTCTGTCTTATGGGACAGGAATTTCTTATGGCCGATGCTTTGCATATAAGCCTCTTCGTCTGCAAAATGCTGTATGGCATATTCCTTTAACCCTATAATAATGGCTACGATATCATCAAACTTATCGGCAATAAATTCTTCCTTTAATAATGTGTACGCTTCATCTGCAATACGAAATAATTCCTTATGCTGCATATCAATTGCTTCTACACCAATGTAGTATTCATCCTTCATCTCGTACATATCATTTTCTCCTTTGGTCCATTGTATTCATTTTCCGTTCAAGTAAAATATCCCATGTCATGAAAGCATTACCGGCACCTGCTCCTTAAGTGCCAAACTATCTGTATGTACCGTACAATTCATAGCGATTATCTTTACACCCTGGCTGTCCGCCATACGCAAAGCTTCTCCGAATTCCTTATGAGTCCTGTCATTCGGTTTGAAAAATTTAGCATTTTCCATTTGTATCACAAACATAATATAAGCGTCATATCCTTCCTGTATGCAGTCACACAGCTCATGGATATGCTTAACGCCCCTCTCGGTAGGTGCGTCCGGGAAAAGTAAGACTCCCTCCTCTTCCAGTGTTACTCCTTTCACTTCCATAAATGCTTTTCTTTCAGGTGTTTCCAGGTAAAAATCAAATCTTGAGTTTTTATAAACCTGTTCCGGCTTTATCTTTACAGCGTCCTTTAATAAATTTCCTTCCAGCAGCCACTCATAAACTACCTTATTGGGTGCCTGGGAATCCATATTAATGAGCTGTGCGCCTTTTTGTACGGCTACCAAAGAATATTTGGTACTGCGGTTCGGATTATGAGCCTCTTCCAGATAAACGGTAACTCCCGGTATCAAAAGCTCTCTGCAGCGGCCTGTATTTTTAACGTGGCATTTTTCAGTAATGCCATCGATTTTAACATATGCAATGAAGCGGTTGGGACGCGAAACGAAGATTCCTGTCTTAATATTGTTATACCTCATTTTTCTCCTTTCGTGAATACCAAATCTTAGAATTAAAATTCACACTAACAGCCATGCCTTCCCAATACGCCCCAAAATTGGGCCGAGGATTTCGCAGGCATTTTTGTGAATTATGCTTCTCAATAATTCACACTATCCGTCATGCCTTCCCAACGCGCCGCAAGATTGCGCCGAGGATTTCGCAGGCGCAAACTTGTGTGTGAATTATGCTTCTCAATAATTCACACTATCCCAGCTCTGTCCTTCTAATTCTTACTGTGCGTGATTTATTATAGCATTTCTGTAATTTCCCGGCAATATCTATTTTATTTAGTAAATTTTACTTTTCTTTTATTTAAACTTGTCTTATAATGAAGTGTGAAAGGAAAGCACTTTCACACTCTATTATCTGCGGTATGCAATGGGAATAAGAGTGAATTAGTCAGATTAGCATTTCTTTGTGTGTATAATTTTAATTAGCATATGCATATACTGTAAACTGAAAGGAAGTATGTTCATTATGAAGAAATTCGGTAAAATTTTATTTGGTACTGTCTCCATCGCTACATTGGCCTGCGGTGCTTATTATCTGTACAAAAATATCCTAAATAAGGATTCCGCAGATGATTTCGACGATTTTGAAGATGATTTCGAGGACTTCGATACGGAAGAAGATACTCCCGCCACTGATAAAAAAGAGACCAGAGAATATGTCTCAATAAATATTACTTCCGGAGAACCAGAAAGTGCCGAAAAAGAAGAAGTAAAAGATACAGTTGAAGAATAATAGAAGAAAAGGAATTTACTGTGGTAAATTCCTTTTTTTATTTTTTTACTCTTTTATCAGATTTTCCAGCTTACTTAACAATTCTTCTCCATTATCTATTGCATAGGTTACGGTATCTTCTTCTGTCCGCTTATCTGTTACATTTACCAAACTGTCCTTATAAAATTCATAGGTAATGGTCTTCTTCTCTTTTCCAGTTATTACAAAGCAGTAAATATATTTTTCCGGGGCCTTCTTATCCGTTGTTTGCACTGAGTAATTCGCTAAGAGGCTGTAGAACTTACCGGCACTTTTAATGCTCATTTGCCGGTCCTTTTCTTTTTCCCTCTGCAGAATAAAGGATTGTATATCCTTTGTATCAATTGCATAAAGCTCTGAAAGTACCTGGGGTGCTTTCATCATAATTTTCATATCCGATTTCGTACCGGCCTCTCCATCTGACTGGCCGGTAAAACTATTGCTTTTCTCTTCTGCTCCGGAACTTTGGTCAGCAGCACTGCCGGCGGCGTCTTGTGCAGCGGTTATTTTCTTATCCGCACTCCGCTCCGTATTTGCATCATCAGCCAGGGAAGGCTCCGTACTCTGTGCTGATTCTATACCATAACTTATCTTATCGTTCACTAAGCCGTTATTCGTCTTCGAGCCCGTCATACTGTTTTGGTATATCCATACTGCAGTTATAAAAAGAAGTATGGCAGCGGCAGCTCCTGCGAATCTTACAGCCGGAAATCTTTTTTTAGTCTTAGTCTTGTCGGAAACATTCTCACTATCCCTGCCGGAATCCTCTGTTTCCTTTATTTTTATAAGTGTCCTTTGAATCAGGTCCTCGGATACGGTAATGTTATCCCTTTCAAAGGAAGCTTCCAAATGCCTTTTTAATTCCATATCATCCCTGTCAGGTGAAGGATTTTTGCCAGTTATATTCTTTTCCATTGTCATATCCTCCCTTCAAGGCTAAGCTTTAGCTTCTCTTTTGCTCTGGATAACCGGCTTTTTGCCGTTCCCTCCGCTATTCCTAAAAGCCTGGCTGTTTCTGTTACGGTCATATCCTGAAAATAAACGCACAACAACACGTCTTTATATTTGGGGGGCAGCTCTTTTACTGCGTCTCTTATTATCCTGTTTTCATCTTCCTGCTCCACCGCGCTGTAATCATCTTCTTTGTACAGTGTATTTTCATGAACTTCTGTAAGCGGTGTCACCTTCTGATTCCACGCACTTTTTATATAATCTTTGCAGGCATTGATCGTGATACGAATAATCCATGTTTTTATACTGCTCTCCCCCTGGAAGGTATAAAGCTTCTGGTTTACTTTTATAAATACCTCCTGAAAAATATCTTCTGCCAAGTGACTGTCATTTACATACATGAACGCTGTCCGCAAAACATCGTTACCGTATTTTCTCATCAAGGCTTCGATATCGTAAACCTCCTGATTTTCCTGGTACATTTAAGTGTCCCCCTAATATACGATGATAGGATTTCCCTGCCCAATCCTGACAGTCCTCGTATACTATCATAGATTAGACGAAATAAATCATATTATGGTTCCCTGATTTGCTTATATTAATCCAAACTTTTTAAGTCCGTAATAAATTCCATCTTCTTTAATGGATAAGGTTGTGTATTTTGCTGCCTTTAATACTTCCGGATAGCTGTTTCCCATCGCTATGCCATACTGCACATAAGAAAGCATCTCCATATCATTGGTGCTGTCTCCAAATGCATAGGTATCTTCTCTGTCCGCCTTAAGATTCTCTAGAAATATCCGTATTCCCGTTGATTTATCATAGCCTTTCGGTGTCATTTCAAAATTACCGTCAATGTGGTAAATCAGATGGTACTTCTCTTTCAGCTTATCGGAGGCCATTTCTACTGAGCTGTCCGCCGAAGGAAAGCAGGTAAACTTATTCATAATATAATCCTTCTTCTCAACGGTCCTGGTCCTGCCATTAGAATACTTTTTTGAAAATTCAATAGACTCCAGGTATTCTTCTGAGCTGTCCTCATTGTCGAAATAAATGAATTCCGGTCCTTCCAGAATAAAATGAATAGCTGATTCTCTCAAAAGGGCAATGGTCTCCTCTCCCGATTCCGGTCCCATAACCTTATTGTGCAATACCTTTCCCTGGTATTCCACATAGGTTCCGGCACCTGCCACCACTCCGGAAAAGCCCAGTCCTGTCAGGTAATCAGGAACCATCACTCTGGCTCTGCCCGTACATATCACCGGGATATGTCCCCGCTCTATCAGTTCCCTTATTGCCTGCTTTGTAAGCTCCGTAACCCCTAATTCATTGTCATAAAGAGTACCGTCAATATCAAAAAAGATTATCTTCCTGTCTATTTCGTCCACATCCTTCCCAGGTTCATGGAGCTGCTGCTCTTTTGTAAGCAGCAGCCCTCCTTTTTAAACTAGTATCGTGTTGTCATGCCATTATCTGTCCGGCATTCTGTGTCAGCTTGTAAAGCCCTGCATAAACACCGTCTTTTTCTAACAGTTCCGTGTGGGTGCCCCGCTCTGCGATGCCATCCTCCGTAAGTACAATAATATTACCTGCGTTTCGTATGGTAGAAAGCCTGTGGGCAATAACGAAGGTTGTTCTGTTTTTCGCAAGCTTTTCCAGGGATTCCTGTACGATTTTTTCGCTTTCGTTGTCAAGAGCTGAGGTTGCCTCATCAAAGATAAGCACCGGCGGATTCTTAAGAAAGACTCTTGCAATACTGATACGCTGCTTTTGCCCTCCCGATAATTTCACGCCCCGCTGTCCGATGTAGGTATCGTAGCCATCCGGCAATTCCATAATAAATTCATGGGCATTGGCATTCCTGGCTGCTTCTATGATTTCTTCATCGGTTGCTTCCAGATTTCCGTAACGAATATTTTCCATTACGCTTCCGGCAAACAAATACACCTCCTGCTGCACAATACCGATATTTTTTCTTAAGGAACGAAGCTTGACATCCCTTATATCCTTTCCATCCAGGAGAATCTCTCCCTCCGCTACTTCATAGAATCTTGGGATAAGACTGCAAAGGGTAGTTTTCCCCACACCGGAGGGACCAACCAGTGCCACATAATCACCGGCACCTACCTTCAGATTGATATTCCGGAATACCTCTGATTTTGTTTCATTGTATTTAAAGGAAACATTTTTAAATTCAATATTTCCCTTTACATCCTTTAAGCCTGCTGCCTCTTTCCTGTCAACGATATCAGGCTGTATTTCCATGATTTCCATAAAGCGGTCGAAACCGGTAATTCCGTTCTGGAACTGCTCCGTAAAGTTAATCAGCTTTCTTACCGGCTCAATGATATTATTGATATAAAGTAAAAAGGTCAGCAGGTCGGCAAGCTTAATGATATCCTTAGCAATAAATACGGAGCCTCCTACGATAACAGCAATGTTAATAAAGGTCGTGCACATACCAAGGCCGGAGTGAAAGGTCGCCATCTGCCAGTAGCTGTTCCGTTTGCTCTCCACAAATCTCGCATTTCCGTCATGGAACTTATCAATTTCACGATTTTCATTGGCAAAGGATTTTACTACACGGATACCGGACAGGTTATCCTCTATCTGTGCATTAATTTCCGATATCCTGTCCCTGTTCTTTCGGAAGGCACTGTTCATTTTGTGCTGCATGTGATAAGCAAAGGTGAACATGATGGGAATAAAAGCAAATACAATAATCGTAATGGGAAGATTGATCTGAATCAGAATAACGAAAGCACCGACGAACTTGATGATGGATATTACAATATCCTCAGGACCATGATGGCATAGCTCCGTGATATCAAATAAATCATTGGTTATCCTGGACATAAGCTGTCCCGTCTTCTGGTTGTCATAGAAGTTAAAGGATAGCTTTTGATAATGCTCAAAGATATCATTCCGCATATCGTATTCCATTTTTGCTCCCATAACATGCCCCTGATAGGCGATATAGAAGTTTGATACAAATTCAAGTACAGCCAGCCCTATCATCAGAAGTGCCAGCTTTATAATAGTGGAAAACACCTGTGATATATCATATTTTCCTAAAAGGTCATTGGTTATGTACCTTACAATCAAGGGATATATCAAGGATATGGCCGCTGCCATCAGTGCAAAAAACATATCCGAAAGGAACAATCCCTTATATGGTTTATAGTAGGATAAGAATTTTTTGGATCGGTTACTCATTTTATTACCTGTGCCTTTCCGTTTTAATCGTTTTAACATAATCATAATAAAAGCCCGACCCCTTGGCAACACCTAATTTTGGAAAGTGCTAACTGGTCAGGCTTTTAACTTGTTCAGAAATGAATTACTTGGATAATCTCTTTGCCAAATCGTACAGGTATTGGTCAATATCCTTCTTCATAGCCAGAGCTTCTTCGATATCAAAATCTACGAATTTCCCGTCCTTATATCCTACTACACGGTTGCTGGCGCCTTTGGAAAGTAAATCAACTGCAATAGATCCCATAGTTGAAGCATATACCCTGTCTCTGCAGGTAGGGCTGCCTCCGCGCTGGATATGTCCGATAATCGTTGCTCTCGTCTCAATTCCGGTAGCGGCTTCGATTCTCTTGGCCATTCCATAGGAATCACCGATACCCTCTGCATTTACAATGATATGGTGCTTCTTGCCCATCTGCTTTCTGTGGACAATATTATCTATGATCTGCTGCTCGTTGTGGTCATATCTTTCCGTAATCAGGATATCCTCCGCTCCGTTGGCAATTCCGCACCATAAAGCGATATATCCGGCATTTCTTCCCATAACTTCAATGATACTGCATCTTTCATGAGATGTTGACGTATCTCTGACCTTATCAATAGCTTCCATGGCAGTATTTACTGCCGTATCGAATCCGATGGTATAATCGGTACAGGCAATATCCAAATCAATGGTTCCCGGAAGGCCTATGGTATTAATTCCTCTTGCAGCAAGCTTTTCTGCTCCCTGGAAGGAACCATCTCCTCCGATAACCACTACTCCATCAATGCCGTGCTTTCTGCAGATTTCCGCACCCTTGTCCTGACCCTCTGAAGTCATGAATTCCTTACTTCTGGCAGTATAAAGAATCGTACCTCCGCGCTGGATAATATCGGATACACTCTTTCCGTCCATGTCCACGATATCTTCTTCCAATAAACCGCTGAAGCCTCTGCGTATTCCTTTCACGTTTAATCCGTTAGCCAATGCAGTTCTGACTACAGCTCTGATGGCTGCGTTCATTCCGGGGGCATCTCCGCCGCTTGTCAGTACTCCTATTGTTTTAATCTCTTTTGCCATATCGTTCACCTCCAAGGAACTTGAATCGCTCTTATTTTACCCCTTTTTTCTCGCTTTTTCAATACTCATTTCTACTACTTTGACATTCCCGCTTCCGTAAGTTTCGGATAGTTTCGCCAGCAATTCATTTTCTGCCTTAATACTTTTGGATTTCGGGAGTTGTTTTATTGCTTTTTCACATTCCAGATAGATACAGACCTGGTCATTGCCATCATATTGGCTTAAAATACCGTATAGTCTTTGTTCATCTTGCACAAAACTTTCTTTATCTTTATATTTAATCCACACTTCCTTGGGATTATCAGCAAAGGGGATAACTTCCTGGCAGATAAGCTTCGCTGCCTTTTCCTCTTCCACTGTTATTTTTCCCTTAACCAGTATTTTATTATCTTCGTATAACAGGGTTTTATACTTCTCATAATCCTTGGGAAAGAGAATAATTTCAACTGCCCCTGCCATATCTTCCAAGGTGATAAATGCCATCATGGAATTATTTCTGGTAGTTTTTACGGTTTTTGCAGAGATGATTCCGCCGACTACGGAGGTCTCCCCGTCTTCTGCTTTCGTCTGGCCGGTTTCCTCATCCAGGGCAAAGTCAAGGGTAGTATGGGTGACATTCTTTTTCAGCAGCTCTTCATAGCTTTCCAGGGGATGACCGCTTACATAGATACCCATAACCTCCTTTTCCAGGGCAAGGAGCTGTTCCTTGGAGTATTCACCGATATCCGGATAAGTAATCTCCATTTCCTGCCTGTCCTCTTCCTCCGCAAAGTCAAAGAGGGAAAGCTGCCCGGTCAGATTCTTCTTCTTATTCTGGGCAACCTCATCCAGCACCTGGACATATACCATCATTTTCTGTTTTCTGGTTCCGGGAAGGCTGTCAAAGGCACCGGATTTGATAAAGCTTTCTACAGTCCTCTTATTTACCTCCTTGCCGGAAAGCCTCTCCGCAAAATCTTTCAGGGAGGTAAAGGCTCCGCCTGCTTCCCGCTCCTTTACAACACTCTCTATTACCGGCCTGCCAAGTCCTTTAATGGCAGAAAGCCCGTACCGGATAGCACCGCCGGATACGGAGAAGGTAGCGTCACCTTCATTGATATCAGGGGGAAGTATTTTAATTCCCATCTGGCGGCAGGTAAAGATATATTCCGCCACCTTTCCGCCATTATCAATGACAGAGGTCAGTAAGGCTGCCATGAACTCCACCGGATAATAGCATTTTAAGAAGGCGGTCTGATAGGATACCACCGCATAAGCAGCTGCATGGGACTTACCAAAAGCGTACTTTGCAAAATCCGTCATTTCATCAAAAATGTGGTTTGCTACCCCTTCCGGTATTCCGTTTTTGATACAGCCGGCTACTCCCTCTTCTTCGTTGCCATAGACAAAGTTATACCGCTCCTTCTCCATAACCGATGCCTTTTTCTTTGACATGGCACGGCGCACCAGATCGCTGCGTCCATAGCTGTAGCCTGCCAGGTCTCTTACTATCTGCATAACCTGTTCCTGGTATACAATACAGCCGTAGGTAGGTGCAAGAATAGGCTCCAGCTGGGCGCATTCATAGGCTATGTTTCCTTCGTTGCTCTTTCCCTTAATATACTTTGGTATAAAGTCCATGGGACCTGGTCTGTAAAGAGAGATTCCGGCGATAATATCCTCCATGTTCTTAGGCTTTAATTCCTTCATGAAGCTCTTCATCCCGGAGCTTTCAAGCTGGAATACGCCCTCCGTTTTGGCGGAGGCTATCATGGTATATACAACGGGATCTTCATAATCTATATTATCTATATCAAGGATTTCTTCTTCCTCTTTGTTCTTATTGATAAGCCGTACTGCATTCTGTATTACCGTAAGGGTACGCAGCCCCAGAAAGTCCATCTTTAAGAGTCCCAGCTCCTCCAGGGTGGTCATGGTAAACTGGGTGGTGACAGATTCATCGGAGGCTCTGGATACGGGTACATATTCCACTACCGGTGCCTTACTGATGACAACTCCCGCGGCATGCATGGAGGTATGTCTTGGGAGTCCTTCCAGACGCAGGGACATATCGATAAGGTACTTTATCTCCTCGTCGGAATCATACAAATTCTTAAGCTCCCTGTTAATTTCCAGCGCCCGGCCAATGGTGATGCCAAGCTCCATGGGAATCATCTTTGCTACCGTATCCACTCTGGCATATCCCAGGTCCAAAGCACGTCCCACATCACGGATTACGGCTCTGGCAGCCATGGTTCCAAAGGTTACGATCTGCACCACGCGGTCCTTGCCGTATTTTCTTACCACATAATCAATGACCTCCTGCCTGCGCTCATAGCAGAAGTCAATATCGATATCCGGCATGGTAAGCCTTTCGGGATTTAAGAATCTTTCAAAGAGCAGATTATACTTTATGGGGTCAATGTTCGTAATTCCTAAGGTATAGGATACCAGGCTTCCCGCCGCACTGCCTCTTCCCGGACCTACACTGATGTCGTTATCCCTGGCATATTTGATAAAGTCCCATACAATCAAAAAGTAATCCACAAAGCCCATATTGGTAATGGTGTCTATTTCATAGTTCAGCCTGTCCAAAAGTTCCTCATAGGAATCCGGATATCTGCCCTTCAGCCCTTCATAGCAGAGCTTCTTTAAATATTCCAGGGCACTGTAGCCCTGAGGTACATCAAATTTCGGCAGCTTATACTCTCCGAATTCTATGGTTACAT
Source organism: Bacillota bacterium (assembly GCA_023410275.1). Classification (GTDB taxonomy): domain Bacteria; phylum Bacillota; class Clostridia; order Lachnospirales; family Lachnospiraceae; genus Anaerocolumna. The sequence goes on along the minus strand of JAEYPZ010000161.1, from coordinate 96,816 downwards.
TACACCTTTGTGCAATAGCATAAGTATTTTCAAGAGCTTGAAGAGCATAGGGAAAGAGCTTTTTCATCTCCTCTTCCGACTTGATAAAAAACTGTCCGCCCTCATACCTCATGCGGTTCTCATCAGATACCTTTTTCTGGGTCTGGATGCACAAAAGGATATCATGGGCCTGCGCGTCGCTCTCCATGGTATAATGAACATCATTGGTCGCCACAAGGGGTATTCCTGTTTCCTCACTTAAGCGAAGAAGTCCCTGATTGACATCGGCCTGTTCCGGAATCCCATGGTCCTGTAATTCCAGAAAGTAATTTCCTTCACCGAATATCTGACGATAATGAAGGGCCGCCTGTTTGCCTTCCTCATAAAATCCCTTGCGGAGGTAACTTGCCACTTCTCCTGCCAGGCAGGCACTAAGGGCTATAATTCCCTCACTGTGTTTTTCCAGCACCTCATAGTCTACACGGGGCTTGTAGTAAAAGCCCTCCAAAAATCCCGCTGAAACAATCTTCATGAGATTTTGATAGCCTGTATTATTTTCAGCCAAGAGGATTAGATGGTAGTACCTCTCATCGGAAGCTCCCGCTTCTCTGTCAAAACGGGAACCGGGAGCCACATATACCTCGCAGCCGATAACCGGCTTTATTCCTTCGGCAAGGCAGGCTTTATAGAAATCAATAACACCATACATAACGCCATGGTCTGTGATTGCCATGCTGTCCATGCCAAGCTCCTTGACCCTGGAGACCATTTCTTTTATTTTTCCCGAGCCGTCAAGGAGGCTGTATTCTGTATGTAAATGCAAATGGGTAAAGCTCATATCCTACCATTCCCTTCTAATATCCAATTACCAGCATTTTTTTGTAATGCTGTAAAAACTGCTGTGTTTCTGCTGCCATACTTATATTACTGTATTCATGCTTTCATACGTATTCCAATGTATTTGTATTACTGTATTTGTATTACTGTACTTGTTTTACTGTACTTGTTTTACTATACTTGTACCCCCATACTTAAGCCATAGTACATGAATACCAACAGTCTTCCAAATTTATTTCACCTAAATTTTCAGGAATTTTGTCTTTCTTTCAGCTATTATCATAACATATTTCCGACTGATTGCCTACCATAAACTTGACTCTGCTCACGGCTGACAAATGAGACCAAATAATGGATATACCCAGATGACCAAGGAGGTTGTTTTGGAGTTTTGTCTCAAGAGGTTCCTTATGACACTTAAGCGGCAGGAAACGTAACTAGGTAAAACAGCGCCACTGTTTGAGCTTGATAACTAACACAGCCAAATATGTTACAGCGAGTTTGGCACTGATTTACCTGCCAGTTACGTTTTCTGCCGCTTTAGTGGAATAAGGGTTCTCGCGTAACAAAACTCCAAAACAACCTCCTTGGTCATCGTCCGTTTCCACAAACTTCCTCCATGCGTTTACCATGTGACTCTGCTGATAATCTCCTGTCCTGAAAATATGCGGTTATTTTAGAAAGAAAAACAGATGGAGGAACAATACCCTTCATCTGTACGTCTTTTCATATTTTTATTTCTCCCACTTAGGCCTGTTGGGGTCGATTACTTTGCTTAAGTCAAATAAATCCTTCAGCCTCTCCGGGAATTCCAGCATAGCCTGCCCATCCATAGGCCTTCTGGTCATTCTGACATAATCAGTCTTTATCTGCATCCAAGGTTCTTTAAACACACCGCAGAAATAGTCAAATCCCGATTTCTTTAAATACTTGAATTTATCACTGCTGTAATGTCCCATGGTTGTTTCTATATCAATACCAAAGGGAAAGATTAAGATATCGGTAGGTCCAATGAGACTTCCAACTTCCTTCTCCCAGCGGTCGGTATCCTTTATAATAAATTTATAGGTAGCCTTTTCCATATTTCTGTGGCCATAGCTGTGGGAGGCGAATTCCCAGCCTCTTTCCTTCATTACCTTTACTATCTTTTTAACCGTTTCCTTATCCTGCTTATAGGTAGGTGAGGAGGCATCATTTGTACGGTAGCCGAGAGCACCCTCATAACCGGTCAAAGCAAGAATTGCTCTTGCTCCCTTATAGGAGAAATCCGGGTGTTCTTTTATGAACTTCTCCAGAAGAGGCACCATGTCATAGTCTCCCACACTTACGGTACCATCATCCATTACCATTTCCGTGGTAGGACTATTGTCCTTATCCAGAACGATTCTTTTTGCAAAACCGTCTCCGGTCATATATTCATAATAATTGACATCATCCTGGGATATTACCAGAGGCTTCTTATCCGGCGGAAGCATAATATCTCCCGGCTCAAAGCTTACACTGCCGTCCTTGCCCTTTACCTTTTTGGCAACATCATGGAGCTTGACCAGTACATATCCCTGGTCATACAGCTGCTGCAGCATGGCATTGAATTCCGGTATGGTGGTCATATAGTAGTTATAGCCCTTTTGTTTGTAATCACCGTCAAAAGCTTTGCTGTCATCGGCCACTAATATATGAAAGAATAAATGGTTGATTTGGCTGGCGGAATCATAGGCTCCAAAGCGCTTTAGTGTACTTTTCTTTTCCTCATAGCCGCTAAGGGCATCCGTAAGTATTTTAACCTGTGTATAGTTATCAAATCCCTTCACCATGGTAATTGCCTTGTCATAATCATACTGCATGGCACTAAGATTTGCCTTTTCCAATATCTCCTTTGCTTCCTTTTCCCTTTTTTCTTCCTCTGTCAGCGGAGTTGGTGTGGATGTCCCCTTACCATTGGTATTTTTCCCTGAAGAACCCTTTTTCCCTGATGAATTCTGCCCGGTTTTTACCGTATTACTATTTCCATCCTTATGATAAAAGTTTTTCATATAAATAAAATATCCGGCAACTATTACGCAGATGAACGCTGCTTCAATGGCCAGCAGAAGTAATTTGTTGAATTTCTTTCTATTCTTATTTGTATATGAGCTTCTTTGCTCCTTCATCTGGGCGACTTCCTTTCTAAGATTTGACTTTGGTTTCATATTACACGAATTATATTAAGATAATAAGACGTTCCTGTAATTAGTATTCCATTTTATGTATTAGTTATAATAGATAATTTTTCCTTTTTTTGAAACAATCTGTTTGTATTATAACACAAGGCAGGCAGGAAGTGTTTAAGGTTTTATTACGTTAATATGATATTTTTTTCACTTTTTTCTATAAATTATTAAAAAAAATGAAATAAAGAGAGGTAATATACCGGAACTTGCGGGTATATTATCTCTCTTTACTTATGTCCTGACTTATTATTAACAGTTTTTGCTGTCTATTTACTGCTTAAGTATTTCTCAATATTTTCCATCGCTACATCCTCGTCTGCCCCCTCAGCAGTAACTGTAACCTCTTCCCCAGCAGCAAGCCCAAGACTCATCATCCCCATGATACTCTTGGCATTTACCTTTTTCTCTTCACACTCAACGTAGATACTGCTCTCATATTGACTGGCGACCTGTACAAGTAATGCGACCGGTCTTGCCTCCAACCCTGTTGGAATATTAATCAATATTCTCTTTGATACCATAATTTACTTCCTCCTTTTGTTCCCTTAAGTTATCAGCTAATATGCTAAGTTTCCTCAATCTATGGTTTACACCTGATTTACCTATAGGCGGATTAAGCAATGCACCTAATTCCTTTAAGGATGCCTCCGGGTATTCCAGCCGAAGTTCTGCAATTTCCTCCAGTCCTTCTGCTAATTCTCCTAACCCAACCGTTTTTTTTAAATACCTGATATCATCCAGTTGTTTGGAGGCAGCCATAACTGTTTTATTAATATTTGCCGCTTCACAATTTACCTGTCGGTTTATCGAATTCCTCATCTCTTTTAGTATACGTACATTTTCTAAATTCATGAGTGCTACATGCGCTTCCATGATATTTAATAAATCCACTATCTGAGAACCTTCCTTTACATAAACGACAAAATACTTCTTTCTTCTGACTATTTTTGCATCAACAGAAAAACTGTTGATAATATCCCGAAGCTGGATTGCCTTGTCCTCATTCGGTGCAACGATTTCGAAATGATACGTCTTTTCAGGGTCACTGATGGAGCCGGAAGCTAAAAAAGCCCCCCTGATAAATGCCCTTTTACAGCAGGCATTCTGTATTACAAGATTGCTTACCACCGAAAGATTCTCCCCAATTTCCATGGATTCATCCATTAACTTGGTGGCTTTCAGGATTCTGACGGCATCGTCGTGTTCCGCAATGCTCAGGGTATACATCTTACTCATCTTGAGGTAGGAGTTCTGCCTGATTGAAATTTCTGTATTTATATTAAAGGTTTTCTTTATTAATGTAAAGTACTTTCTTGCGACGGTTATATTTTCTGTATGAATCTTCAGGGTTATACAATCCTTGTCGTTGATAAGTACCCGTCCGCACAGGCTGATTACCGCTGCGATTTCGGCTATCATACAGTGTCTGGCAGGATTCAGCTGTCTGGACAGTTCATCCTTCACTTCCTTGGAAAATGACATGGCTTATCTCCTTGCATCTTTATCAATATCCCTGTGTTCAACCTTTATACCATACTTCAGGCTTTTCAGCCTTTCATAAAGTTCATTGGCAAGGGTTACGGAACGGTGTTTTCCGCCGGTACAGCCTATGCTGATAACAAGCTGGTTCTTTCCTTCAATAATATAATTGGGAATCAAAAAATGTATCATATCATAAAGCTTATTCAGGAATTCCACTGCCTGAGGGGCACTCATTACAAAATCCCTGACAGGCCTGTCATTTCCCGTCTGAGGCTTCAGCTCCGCATCATAAAAAGGATTTGGCAGGAACCTTACGTCAAATACCAGGTCGGAATCCATCGGTATTCCATACTTGAAGCCAAAGGAGAGTATTGTTATATAAAAATTATTATATTTCTCATTGAGGGTATAGATTTTATCGATCTGGCTTTTTAATTCTCTCGTAAGCAGATGGCTGGTATCAATGATAATATCCGCTTTTTTCTTGATGAATTCAAGCTTTTTCCTCTCTGTTTCAATACCCTGTTCCACCCGGCCTCCCCCTGACAGGGGATGAATCCTTCTGGTTTCCTTATAACGCTTTACAAGAACCTCATCGGTAGCATCCAGATAGAGAATTTCAAAATGATAACCTTTTTTTGATATTTCCTTCAGGATATCATCCAATTCCTCCAGAGCCTGTCCGCTTCGAATGTCTACTCCCAGCGCTACCTTGTCAAACTTCTCATTTCCATTAAAGGTAATCTGAACAAATTTAAAAATAAGCTGAATCGGAAGGTTGTCTACACAGAAATATCCTGCGTCTTCCAGCATTTTAAGTGCCGAGCTTTTGCCTGCCCCTGACATTCCTGTAACAATAACTAGTCTCATTGGTTAACCTGGCCTTTCTCTTCTTAAAATTCCCCTAAAAGCCGTACCTCCGGTTCCAGTCTGACTCCCTGTTTTTCATAGACGATACGGATGACCTCCTGAATCAAGGTGTATATCTCCAAAGCGCTTGCGCCTCCTTTGTTTATTACAAAGCCGCAGTGCTTTTCCGACACCCCTGCATTTCCGATACTGAAACCTCTGAGTCCGGAATCCATAATTAATTTACCTGCAAAATAACCCTCCGGCCTTTTAAAGGTGCTTCCTGCGCTGGGGTATTCCAAAGGCTGTTTTTCTTCCCTTTTTCTTGTCAATTCTGCTATGGCAGCCCTGATCTCTTCTTCTTTTCCTTCCCTTAAGAGAAAGGAAGCGGAAAGGACTACCATGTGCTCTTCCTGAATAATGCTGGTCCGGTAACCGAGGCGAAGTTCCTGTTTTTCAAGAAAATGCACCCTGCCGTCCGTATCCAGTACTGTGGCGTCCGAAATGATGTCCTTCATCTCTCCGCCGTAAGCACCTGCATTCATGGTAACGGCTCCACCCAGGGTTCCGGGAATTCCGCTGGCAAATTCAAAACCTGCCAGACTTTTTTCAGCAGCTTTTTCCGCCAGTTCGGAAAGAGAGGCTCCTGCCTGAGCAGTTACCTTGCAGCCTTCTATCCCAATACGGCTGAAATTTTTCGCGAGCTTAATGATAACTCCCCGGTAGCCTTTGTCACTGACAAGGAGATTGCTTCCTTTACCAAGGATAAAGTAAGGCATCTTTTCTTCCTGGCACAGCTTAATTGCTTCCGACACCCGGCTTTCTTCCTCCGGCAGCAGGAAATAATCTGCCGGTCCGCCTATCTGAAAGGTTGTATGGCTGGCTAGAGGTTCTTTTATCCTTATCTGCTCCCTCTTTAACAGGCTCTGTAATTTCTGATAAAATACCTCACTCATATTCACTCCATATAAGGGACTGTTTCTTCCCTCAGGTTAATTATCTCATTTAATATATGTTTAATTTCAAATTGATATACCTAATGTATGGTCCGCTTCTATCATACAATAAGCGTAATATTTTCGCAATACCATTCCGCTATGTTATTTTCCCAGAATTAATTTGGCACTTCCGTAAATTCCGGCATCATTTCCCAGAGTAGCCAGCTTGAATTCTTTTCCTTTTAAGGCAAGCATTACATTCTGCTCGAAATGCTTTTTAATTACATCTAACAGCATTTCTCCGGCTTTTGATACTCCTCCTCCGATTACAAAGGCTTCCGGGTCAACGACAGCTGCCACATGGGAAAGGGCGATTCCCAAATATCTGCCTAACTGGTCGACGGATCGGAGGGCAAGTGCATCCCCCTCTTTTGCCGCATCAAAAATTGCTTTTGCTGAAAGGGAGGAGACCTCTCTTAAGGAAGAAGCTTCCGCGCTGCCTTCCAGCATTCTCCTGGTTTCCTTTACAATACCAGTGGCAGAAGCAAATTGCTCCAGGCATCCATGTTTTGTGCAGTTACAGCTTTCAGGCTCATCATAGCTTACCGTAATATGGCCGATTTCTCCTGCCGCTCCATTGCTTCCGGTTACAATCTTACCGCCCAGAATAACGCCGCCGCCGACACCGGTTCCCAGGGTTACCATGATAATATCCTGATAGCCTTTTCCGCCTCCCTGCCACATCTCGCCTAAGGCAGCTACATTAGCATCATTTCCGACTTTGGTCTCAAAACCGGTAAGGGCTTTCATTTCTTTGGCTACATTGATAATTCCCCATCCCAGGTTAACACATTGAATAACTGTTCCGTCTTCTTTTACAGGTCCCGGCACTCCGATTCCGATTCCGATAATTTCTTCTTTCTTTAAAGATTTTTCCGCAATCTTTTTCTCTAAAGAAGCTGCCACATCCTTTAATATGAAGCTTCCCTTCTCTTCTTTTCTGGTGGGAATCTCCCAGTTATCCAAAAGTTCTCCGTCCTGTGTAAATAATCCAAGCTTTACGGAGGTACCCCCGATATCAATGCCAAAGCATAAATTTCCCATAGTATTCTCTACCTTTCTGCTAGTGTTATTTTGCCTTTTGTAAAAATTATTTTATTTTCACTCTAATATTCATCATCGTCCTGTTTTGACTTTTTCATTAAGTTATTGGTTACCCGGTTATATAACTCCTGGGCAGCATTATATCCCATCTTCTTCTGCCTGTAGTTGACAGCGGCGGATTCTACGATAATGGCAAGGTTCCTGCCGGGTCTGATGGGTATGGAATGGCACACGACTTTATTTCCCAGGAATTCCGTGTACTGCTCTTCCAGTCCCAGCCTGTCGTATTCCTGGTCTTTGTTCCATTCCTCCAGCTTGATGACCAAATCGATGGATTGCGTGTTTTTAACACTCTCCACACCAAAAAGGGTCTTGACATCTATAATACCGATACCCCGAAGTTCAATGAAATGCCTGGTTATATCCGGCGCAGTTCCAATCAGGGTATCATCACTTACTTTTTTAATCTCTACCACATCATCCGTTACCAGACGGTGTCCTCTCTTTATAAGCTCCAGGGCAGCTTCACTCTTACCGATTCCGCTCTCACCGGTAATTAAGATACCCTCTCCGTATACATCCACCAATACGCCATGAATGGAAATGCGGGGAGCAAGCTCCACATTCAGCCAGCGAATTACCTCAGCCATAAAGGAAGAAGTCGTCTTGGCGGTTCTCAATATAGGGATACCTTTTTCATAGGCAAGCTCAATGAGCTCTTCCTTTACCTCAATGTTTCTGCAAAATACAATACAGGGTACCTTATAGTCCATGAGCTTGGACAGTATCCCGATTTCATCTTCTGATATTTTCTGTAAATAGGCATTTTCCACATGCCCGATTACCTGAACCCTTTCCGAATCAAAATAATCAAAGAAACCAGCCAGCTGCAGTGCCGGCCTGTTCACATCCGGCTGTGACAGCTTTATATGCCTGATATCCAATTCAGGGGTGAGATTTTCAAGGTTCATTTTTTCAATCAATTTCGATAACTGTACCGTATACATAGCTCTCCCTTCCTGCAAACCACCCTTTATACAGGGCTGCTTCATCCATGCTATTTTATCACAGCCAAAGGCTGCATGCAAATATAAACACAAATGCCTTCAGAATTCTTTATTCTTCGCCATCTTCCTTATGAAAAAAATCATATACCTGCTTTGCCGCGCGCATATTCATTGTTTCAATTGCCGCCAGCTCCTCAATGGCCGCCGCCTTGACATCCTCCAGGGACTGATAGTGCTTCATCAAGGCCCTTCTTCTTGCCGCACCCACACCTTCAATATCATCCAGAATGGAATGGACCTGGCTTTTGCCTCTTAAACTTCTGTGGTACTCTATGGCAAAGCGGTGAGTCTCATCCTGAATTCTGGTAACCAGCTTAAAGGTTTCTGAGGAAGGGGATAAGGGAAGCTCTTCATCGCAGAATAAGAGTCCCCTTGTCCTGTGGTTGTCATCCTTCACCATACCGCATACGGGAATGTTCAGCTTTAAATCCTCCAGGACCTTTAAGGCAATATGTACCTGGCCCTTTCCGCCATCCATAAGGATAAGGTCCGGATAGCGGTTAAAGCTTCCGTATTCCTCTCCTAACATCTTCTCCTTCAGCTCTTCCTGCTCCCTCATACCATGGGTGAATCTTCTGGTCAATACTTCATGCATGGAAGCATAATCATCGGGCCCTTTAACGGACTTTATCTTAAATTTTCTATAGTCATTGCGCTTTGGCTTTCCATTTTCATAGACTACCATAGAGCCTACCGAGTCAAATCCACTGATATTGGAAATATCAAAGGCCTCAATCCGGCGCAGGCCTGGTATGTGAAGCATTTCACCAAGAACAGCCAGGGCTCCCGTGGTCTTTGCTTCTTCCCTCTTAATCTTTTCCGCATCCTGCTGCAATACAAGGGAAGCATTCTTTCTGGCCAGTTCTACCAGCCTCTCCTTTTCTCCCTTGACCGGCATTTTGATATGAACCTTCTGTCCCCTTTTTGCCCCAAGCCATTCTTCCAGAATCTCCTGCTCCTCCACATTGTCACTGACATAAAGCTCCCTTGGCACATAGGGGGTGCCGGCATAGAACTGCTTGATAAAGCTGGTTACCAGACTGCTTTTTGTCTCGCTGGTGACATTGGTCAGGTAATGATGCTCTCTGCCAATCAGCTTTCCATTCCGAATAAAGAATACCTGTACGACTGCCTCGTCTCCTGCGCTGGCCACTGCCAGTACGTCCCTGTCTTCCTGTTCCTGTCCCGTGATCTTCTGCTTTTCCGATATTTGTTTTACACTACTCAGCAGATCCCTGTAGCCTGCCGCCTCTTCGAATTCCATCTCTTCAGAGGCCTTGAGCATCCTGTTCTCCAACTGCTTGAGCACCGGCGAAAAATTCCCGTTTAAAAATTCCAGAGCCTGGTTTACACATTCCCGGTACTCTTCCTTGGAAATATAGCCCTGGCAGGGAGCCTTGCATTGCTTAATATGATAATACAGGCAGGGTCTTTCCTTCCCGATATCCTTTGGAAGGTTACGGTTACAGGTTCTGGTCAGGTAGAGCTTCTGGATAAGCTCGATAGTGTCCTTTACTGCTTTGGAACTGGTGTAGGGTCCAAAATATTTCGCCTTGTCCTTTCCCCTCTGCCTGGCAAATAGAACTCTGGGAAAGTCCTCCTGTATGGTAACCTTGATGTAGGGGTAACTTTTATCGTCCTTCAGCATCGTGTTGTACTTTGGACGATGCTCCTTAATCAGGTTGCATTCCAGTACCAGGGCCTCCAACTCAGAATCCGTAATGATATATTCAAAATACTGGATTCTGGACACCATCTGCTGGATTTTGGGCGTTAGGTTCCTGCTGTTCTGAAAATACTGCCTGACCCTGTTCTTAAGGCTGATAGCCTTTCCCACATATATAATGGTATCATGCTTATCATGCATAATGTAAACACCGGGCTTTCCCGGTAATTTTTTTAATTCTTCCTCTATATTAAAATACATCCTTGCTCCTTTCTTCTGAAAGAAATAGGAAATTGATTTCCTTACAAAACAAAATAATCCGGTGTATGGCTGTTATCCAGGCAGGATACTGTCACCCGGACCATACACCGAATTATTCTTTACCCTTCAACTGTCAATGTCAGCCTCTCCGGTAATATCAGTCGGTTGTTTCTTTATTGATATCAAGATTGATTACATGGCTCCCAAAAGGATCGCTTTCAGGGTCTGATTTCTGCTCTTTTGCAGCTTCCTCTGCTTTTGCAGCATCTGTAAATACATATTTCTCTTTTGCTTCAATGCTTGCATTCTGGTCATCTTTTTTGCCGATGAAGCTAAGACCTTTTTCTTCTCTTACCCGGTTTAAGATTTCCATGAATTCTTTTCCGGAAATAGTTTCCTTCTCAATGAGGTAATCGGCAATCTCATCCAGTACTTCCCGGTTTCCTTCCAACAGCCCCTGGGCTTTTACATAGCACTCCTTTAAGATAGCCATTACTTCATGGTCTATTTCGGCAGCAGTTGCATCTCCGCAGTTCAATACCGCTCTTCCGTCCAGATAACGGTTTTCGACGGATTCAAGTCCCATAAGTCCGAATTTTTCACTCATACCGTACTGGGTAACCATGGCTCTGGCTAACTCCGTAGCCTTTTCAATATCGTTGGAGGCACCTGTTGTAATGGAATGGAACACCAGCTCCTCTGCGGCACGTCCTCCATACAGAGTAACAATTCTTGTAATGAGCTCATCCTTACTCATCAGGTACTTTTCTTCCTCCGGTACCTGCATGACATATCCCAGGGAGCCCATTGTTCTGGGTACAATGGTAATCTTTTGCACCGGCTCCGCATTTTTCTCCAGGGCAGTTACCAAAGCATGCCCAACCTCATGGTAGGCAACTATCTTCTTCTCTTCCTTGCTTAAAATACGGTCCTTCTTTTCTTTACCGGCAATAACCACTTCTACGGATTCAAATAAATCCTCCTGGGTCACTACATTCCTGCCCTGTTTTACGGCAAGAATGGCCGCCTCATTTATCATATTGGCAAGATCGGAGCCTACTGCCCCCGAGGTTGCCAGAGCAATTCCTTCTAAATCAACGGAATCATGCATTAACACATCCTTGGCATGAACCTTTAAGATATCAACTCTTCCCTTTAAATCCGGTTTGTCTACAATAATTCTTCTGTCAAAACGTCCCGGACGAAGAAGGGCCTTATCCAGAACCTCAGGACGGTTGGTGGCTGCCAGAATGACCAGTCCCTTGGAGGAATCAAAACCATCCATTTCAGAAAGCAGCTGATTCAGGGTCTGCTCTCTTTCGTCATTGCCGCCGCCATAGTGGCTGTCCCTGCTCTTACCAATAGCATCGACCTCATCAATAAAAATAATACAGGGGGCCATCTGCTGTGCCTGCTTGAATAAATCCCTTACTCTGGAGGCACCGACACCTACAAACATTTCTACGAAATCAGAACCGGAAAGGGAGAAAAAGGGAACCTTTGCTTCTCCGGCCACTGCCTTGGCAAGCAAGGTCTTACCGGTTCCCGGAGGGCCTACCAAAAGGGCACCTTTGGGAAGCTTCGCACCAATACGGGTATATTTGCCCGGATTGTGAAGGAAATCTACCAGTTCCTTTAAGGATTCCTTTGCTTCCTCCTGGCCGGCAACGTCTTTAAAGGTGACTCCTGTCTCTTTTTCCACATATATTTTAGCGTTGCTTTTTCCTACTCCGCCCATCATGCCGCCGCTGCTCTTTGATATCATACGGAAGAGGAAATACCATACTACATAAATAAGTACAAAGGGCAATACCCAGGCAAGGATGACGTCAAGAATGGAGCTTCTAGCAGAAGTATCTCCCTTATATTCGACCTTGGCCTTATTCAGCTTTGTTACCAGGTCTTTATCATTGATAAGGCCTGTATAATATTTGATGCTGTAAACATCACTTGGCTGTTCCTTGGGTTCGATTACTATCCGGTCAGACTGAATTTTAACAGATTTTATCTTACCCTCTTCTAACATACTTTCAAATTTATTATAGGTTATTTCTATATTACTTCCTTCCTGAAACTGTTTTGCCAGAAAGGAAAATAAAATCAAGGTTACAACAGCAGCTATCAGAATATACAGCAAAGGCTTCTTATTACTATTGTTGCTGTTATTTGTTCCGGGCTTGTTATTATTCCTGTTTTTATTATCCATACTCAACCTCCTTCGTATCCTTATTATTATCCGACAGATTATTTGCTTTCTATTTCTGTCCTTTTCTTCTATCTATTTTCTTCTAACCAATTACTTAAGCTGTTCTGCTCAGTGTCCGAACAGATTTGATCTGTATAGATTTCATGAAAGATTTATTTAATCTTAGATTTCATCTGCATGGATTTAACTTGTATGGATCATATTCTCCAACTTTATCAATATGTGTATTACTGTGATTGCTGTTTACACTTGTTCTGCTTTTACTGATATCCTTAACTGATATCTTTTACTTATCCCTTCTATTATATTTTATAATCTATTACCGGCAGATTTCTTTTTCGAAGTCCGCTGTTTATAAACGTTTTCCAATATCCCTACCAGCAAAAGAGCGGAAGAAGTCTTCACAGGATAAAACTGACTCCTGACTGTTCTTTCACTCTGCTAAGTTTATCTGCATTTTTTATTTTGACAGTACCACAGACAAATCTGCGGTATGCTATGATAGCATGTGTGAAAGAAAAGATATTGTGATTCTTTCACTTATTTTTATTTTGCGGTATGCAATGGGAGCAAGTGTGAAAGAAAAGCGCTTTCACACTCCATTATTTATGGCAGTACCGCAGACCTGTCTGCGGTATGCAATGGGAGCAAGAATGAAATATAAATCTTTAACTCTCCCTGATTTTGTATACGTGCTAAAGCACACATTAAGAAGCCAAATATGAAAAATGTCTTGAAAGCTACAATTCATTATAATGTGAGTTCCTGCATAAATCAATACGTATGTCATGAAATTTTTCTTCTATAAATTAAAAAACTATGAAGTTTTTTTACTTTTTTGAAATTTGTACTGGATTTCTTCAGTTAATGATAGTATAATAGCTGGTGATTGTTTAAAATTAGCACAATGCCTTAAAACGATGGATAACAGGTAACATCGACTATTTAAGGCGTTTTTCATTATAGGCAGGGTGTATAATACATTATTCAAATATCAAAGGAGGAATCATGTAATGGGTGTCAAGTATGTTTTTGTTACCGGTGGTGTTGTTTCAGGTCTAGGCAAGGGTATAACCGCTGCTTCTTTAGGCAGGTTATTAAAGGAACGGGGCTATAAGGTTACCATGCAGAAGTTCGATCCTTATATAAATATCGACCCGGGCACCATGAACCCCATTCAGCATGGTGAAGTATTTGTAACAGATGACGGTGCCGAAACGGATTTGGACTTAGGGCATTATGAACGTTTCATTGATGAAAGCCTTACCAAGAAGTCCAACGTGACTACCGGTAAAATTTACTGGTCCGTGCTTTCCAAGGAACGCAGGGGAGATTTCGGCGGAGGAACCGTTCAGGTCATCCCTCATATCACAAATGAAATTAAAAACCGCTTCTATCACAATGATGGATGCAAGGATACTCAAATTGCCATTATTGAAGTCGGCGGTACTGTAGGTGACATCGAAAGCCAGCCTTTTTTAGAGGCAATCCGCCAATTCCAGCATGATGTCGGCCGTGAGAATTCCCTTCTGATCCATGTAACCTTAATCCCTTATTTAAGAGCTTCCGGTGAAATGAAAACCAAGCCCACTCAGGCCAGTGTAAAAGAACTTCAAGGTATGGGTATCCGCCCGGATATTATTGTATGCCGTACCGAGCACCCCTTAGAACCCGGAATCAAGGAAAAAATAGCTTTATTCTGTAATGTTCCCAGTAATCATGTTATCCAGAATCTTGATGTTGAAACACTATACGAAGCTCCTCTTGCCATGGAAAAGGAGCATCTTGCAAATATCGCCTGTGAATGTCTCGGTCTTGAATGTCCCACACCTGATTTAACTGCCTGGGAAAGTATGGTGGATGCCCTTAAACATCCCGAAAAAGAAGTTACCATCGCTTTAGTCGGAAAATATACCCAGCTTCATGATGCTTACATCAGCGTTGTAGAATCCTTAAAACATGGTGCCGTTCCTCACAGAGCTTCCGTCAACATAAAGTGGATTCCCTCCGAAACTTTAACGGATGAAAATGCAGCCGGAATTTTAGAAGGTGTAAGCGGCATTTTAGTTCCCGGCGGCTTCGGTGACAGGGGAATTGAAGGTAAAATTTCTGCCATACGTTATGCCCGAGAAAATAACATACCTTTCTTAGGTCTTTGCCTTGGCATGCAGCTTGCCATTGTTGAAATATCCCGTAATGTCATTGGCTTTGCAGATGCACATAGCGTAGAATTGGATCCTGCTACTACCCATCCGGTAATTCATCTGATGCCGGAGCAGGATGGTATCGAGGACATCGGCGGAACCTTAAGACTTGGCTCTTACCCCTGCGTTTTGGATGAATCCAGTAAGGCCTTTGGTCTTTATGGTGATAAGGTCATTCACGAACGCCACAGACACCGCTATGAAGTAAATAATTATTACCGCGAAGACTTTATACGTGGCGGTATTAAATTATCCGGTTTATCACCTGACGGGCGCATTGTGGAAATGATGGAATTAACGACTCATCCCTGGTTTATAGCCACCCAGGCCCATCCGGAATTTAAGTCCAGGCCTAACAGGCCCCATCCCTTATTTAACGGATTTGTGGGGGCAGCAATTAAATATCAGGAAGAACAAATACACTAAAAATAAGATTAATAAGAGTAAAAAAAGGCAGCTGGTTAGGTTTACACCTCCAGCTGCCTTTTTTACTATAAAATTATATCTATCTATTTATGCTCTGTAATCTGAATCTTTCCGCTGGCTACTTCACTGTTATAGTAGCTGGTGCCGGATACCTTGTCATAATAGTTATGCAGGATATCCTTCCAGGTACTTCCATTCTTCGCCAGGTCCCTGCTGCCTTCCTGTGAAAGAATCCCTCCGTTTTTGGAGGCATACTTACTTACTTTGACATTTGCCACGTGAAAACCAGGGAACAATTTGGTATCGCTGTCATACATAAAATAATTATAGATATCATCTACGGCAGTGTCACACTCAGTAAGCCTCGTCTTATCCGGATTATATACCTGGTCTGCCTGGGTATCATATACATCACAGCCTTCACCGGGATGCTTCTGCTTATGGGTTCTTTGTATTCCGTAATTTTTTATAGCCATGGCACTTGCCTTAAGAGCATCGCTTTTCCAGGTGGAATAACCGACCTCACAGCTGGTGACAACCTTGCAATAGGTCTTAAAATTAACTTTATCCACCTTGCCGCTGGACTTACGGAGTACAGAGATCGTTGAAGGATTAGATGTAACGTCACTTACCGGAGCATCATAAGAATAAGGAGTAATTAAAATGTCATCTTTATTCATTTCCTTCTCCTGTATATATTCCACAGCATCACTCTGATTAGACTCTAATTGCTTTATTTCCTCATATGTAGGGACTGAAAATTCAAGTATCCTGGTCTGTCCGTTATCGATGCCTGTAACAAAGTAAAAGTAGTTAATACCGTCCATGAAATATTCATCAGAAGAGGTTACCTTTAAATTGGCTTTGACAAAATACAGGCTAAGGCCTGATGTTCCTTCATATGCATTTAAGTTTACCGATGCACTGGAGGAGTTATTGCTGATGGCAACAGCATCATCAACCACGGCGGTATCAATATTAAATATTCCGACCAGATTTTCCTTATTTTCCCCATTGGAATAGAATGCTGCCGTATCCTCTGCATAGGTACTGCTGAGAATTCCCGGTATGAGCTCCTGCTCCTTATTATTGACCAGTTCAAAGTACTCCCTGATAACCTCCAGTCCTGTACTGTCCGCAATATTTTCAGTATCTGCGGATACGGCTGGTACGTGTATCAATAGCGAGCAAATAACAAGACCTGTTACAAAAATCTTTTTCATAGTATTTTTACCCCTTTCCTCTCAATGTTAATACAGTATCAGTTTCCTTGTAACACAGATATATCCTGAATAAGGCTCCCCTCCCTTCTGCTGTTGTCATTCAATTAAAACTCCAGCGGATATATCCTGTTACCATACTATATCACCATTTTTTACCAAAACGAAAGTGGTGTCATTTTTACGTGGACTTTTGTCAAATTTACTTAGTTATTCTGTTTCTATGCTAATTTATTCTGTCTTTTTACCTATTTTTTGTCTTTTCTCTCTACCATTCTATCTTTTTTTCTTTATCATTCTGTCTTTTTACTCCTTAATTCTGTATTCTTACTCCTTGGTTCTGTCTTTTCACTCTACTATTGTGTCATTTACTCTTTCAGTAGATATAAGCTGACAAAATATTTATTTTGTTTTACGTTGGCACCATCAATAGAAAATACCGTGTTATTCCTCCAGCCTATACCATATTCCTCAATATCCGGATCTGCTTTTCTATCGAACAGGTAAAAGATATTCTTATTTATATCAAGTATACCAATCTGCTTCATAAAGCCATCTTCGAAATTGCTTACGATAATTTTATCCCCTGCATCATTAATCAATGGTCCCGAGAGAAATTTATCCGTAATACCTTCTATTTCACTTAACTGGCCATTAAACTCATCTGAAAGGTATATCTTCCCGTCCTTCTTCACCAAATCATAACGTCCGCCGGTAAAGCTTACGCTGTAACCAGCATTAGAGCCCTCCGTCCATTTTTCAATTCCCTCATAAATAACCTTCTTCTCCCCTGTATCAAGGTCATAACTGATATAATTAAAACTGTCCGGATCACCGTTAAAAACAAATAGTTTATTCTCAAGTATCTTCGCGCCCCAAACATCGGAAAGTCCTGTGACAGCCTTAATTTCTTTTATTGATTTTTCTTTTATATCAACAAGGTACAGCTCTTTTTCGCCTTCCCTGGCTCCTGCTGTTACGATTGCATAATTATCATCTATTAATATCCAGTTCATTAATACCGGTAAGTCCGAAATTTCTATGCCGTTCAAACGGATACCTTCAAGAAAATCTTCCGTTTCTCCGGTTTCCGGATTATATCTTACCGGGTATGCCCAGCTTCCCACCTGGGGATTCACTGACACCTGAAGATAGACCCTGCTGTTCTTTCCCTTGATTAATTCAAATGCAGCCTCTCTTCCATCACTTAGCACCGTATTATGGGCTTCGTTCTGGTACAGGATAACGGAAGAATCCTCTACATAATAGCTGTAATCAAGCCTGCCCTTTATCCCCTTGACCTCTACCGTACGGTCCAGCTTCTTTAAGTCCACCGGAATAAATTCTTCACCTGCGGCCTTGTAGAATTTCCTTACGCCTTTTATATCCTTATAATAAAATAATCCATCCCAATAGGTGATATAACTATCCGATTCGATATAATGTACTGTAAGTATATCATCCATATTCTTAACTGCCGCCAGCCTGATATCCCGGGGCTGGTCATTAATGACTTTCTCTCCGGTCATTTCCTGCTCTTTCCCTTTATCCATCACCGGAGCTTCATCCACCGTCTTTATCTTCAGCAGATTAAAAACATAGTCCCTGAACTCTGCATTTACCGTACAAACTCCGCCGAATAAAAACAATCCGATAACAGCAAATGTCAAAGCAGTCTTGACTGCCATTCTCCCTTTTCGGTAATAATTTTTCTTTTCCGACATATCATAAGCCAGCCTAAACTCCGGTTCCGGCATTTTATCCGCCAATGTCTTTAATTGCTTTTCAATGTCTTTATTCTTCATATCATCCAACCTCCTTCATACCATTTGCAAGCTTTCCCAACGCTCTCTCATACCGTTTCTTTACCGTATTGGTATTAAGCTTTAATATCTGCGCTATTTCCCTGTGCTTAAGGCCCGTTATAATCCGCATACATACAATTTCCCTGTCTGTTTCATCAAGGACCTGAATGATTGACAGGAACTCCAGTTTATCTTCCGGAAATACCGGCTGTTCTTCCAACTCCTGTTCCTCTCTTACCACTTCATATTTGCGTTTTCTAAGCATATCAATTGCTATGTTTCTGGTAATTGCAGTAATCCATGCCTTTTCGCTTATTCCAAACCGGTACTTCCCGGCATTATTCTGAATTTTTATAAAAGTTTCCTGCGCCGCGTCCTCTGCCAGGTACGTATCTCTTAAAATTGTCAGGGCGATACGAAATACATAAGTCTTATACTCCTTATAAAGGTCTTCCAGGGCCCCCATATCCCCCTTGGCAATTTGATTGATTAAGCCCATCTTAATACTCCTTTCCTCATTCTATTTAAATAACGTTTGGTTTATAGAAATGGTGACACTTGACGTTCCAAAATTTTCATTTTTAATCTCCAAGCAGCCTGCTATAAATAACCTCAATGTCTTTTTGCCTCTCTTCGCTGATCCGCAGTTCCTGTCCATTTAACATTACCAGCTTAGTCCTGGAATAAGCCTTAACCTGATGGTAATTGACCAAATATGACTTATGAATCCGCAAAAAAGGTATCTTTCCACACTCTAATTGGGCCGCTACCTGATCCAACTTTGCATTGAACACTTCCACCGTCTTATCCAAAAGATGCATATGTATCTGCCTGCCCCTGCTCTCAAAATAAAGGATTTCGCTGCTTAATACCTTATATTCAGTGTTCTTGTAACGATAATGATAATAAATCTTCTCATTACATATTCTCTCATAGGCAGCCAGAAAACTTATTATAAAATCCTCTTCCTTCATAGGCCTTTTTACAAAATCAAAAACATTGAACCGGAATAACTCTGCCAAATCCTTTTCATGTTCGGACACGCAAATAATCAGGGCATGTTCATCCATCCGCCTGATACGCTTCACTGTCCTGATTCCCCCTTTTTCTGTCATAGAAATATCAAGATATAAAAGGTCATAACTTTCTCCCATCAACAGACCTTTCTCCAGAGCCTCCCCGCTATAGAATATATCAATCCCGATATTAATATTATATTTACTGCACTCACTTTCAATTATATTTTCAATCCGGGCATTACTGGCACTGTCACTGCCGCAAATAGCAATATCTACCACTCAAGCTCCCCCCTTGCACTACTCTTTGTAACCTTTCCTTTCCTCTTATACTTCCATATTTTCATACTCTCATATTTTCATGTTCTCATGTTCTCTTGCTCTTATATTCCCATGTTCTTATGTCCTTTTATTCTCATGTTCACCTGCCCTTTTATTCTCATATTCTTATGCCCTTTTATTCTCATGTTCTTATGCCCTTTTGTTCTCATGCCCTTATATTCTCATGTTCACATGCTCTTAAACCTATATATTTTTACAAATTTATAATTTTGCATATACTTGGATATAGATTCCATATTACGATTATAGCAAATTATTACTTAAATTTACAAATGTTATATCATTATTCGTAATAAATTCTCATTATGATTTAATTTCTGTTTATTTTTATATTCTGAAATGGAGATTTTAAAAGAAAAGCTCTGAATTGAGCCTGAATATAGCATTGGGGAAAGATTCAAATAATCTCTCCCCAGCTATTTGCAGACCTATATAAGAATAGCTACAAATACAATGATGAAGCAGTATTCTGAGGATTCATCTCAAACCATTGACCCAGACCTTTAGAAGAATAGCTGCAAATACACTAATAAATCCGCATTCTAAGGATTCCTTCCTAACCATTGGCCCAGACTTTTATAAGAATAGCTACAAATACAATAATGAAGCAGCATTCTAAGGATTCTTTCCTAACCATTGGCTCAGATCATTATAAGAACAGATATAAATATGGCAACAAGGAGGCATTCAAAAAAACCCTTGATATTGAAATCAATGAATTTTCAACATCTGTTATCTGCTCGTAGAAATAGGAGACTTTGGGATACTCCCAGAAATATTAACACAGACCAATATAAGAAAGCTCTACAACAGCAACAGGGTGGGATTCAAAGAATCCCACCCTGACTGTATACACAGAGCCAACAAATATCCTGCAAATCGATCAATCGAATATCATGCATCATTTCTTAAAAAGTGACCGTATTGCCGCTAATGCTGATCCAAGAAAAATACAGATATCTGAAATGTTAAAAACTATCTTCTTCAGAAACTTGAAGCTAAAATAATCAACTACATATCCTCTGGTAAAACGGTCATAAACATTGCTCAGAGCTCCCCCAAGTATAAAGGATAATGCCACTTTAAGAAGTTTGTCCCCTTTCTTGGGTAAAACAAGGACAAAAATCAGCAGTAAAACCCCCAATAAGGTCAGTGATATTGTTTTAACCGTCTTTACATCATTTTCAAGGAAATTCAGCATGGCACCCTTATTATGATAACGTTCTATCACAATATTGCCGTTCAGGATTTCCTCTTTTTTATGCATTTCTTTATTCTTCTCAATGTAATTTTTTATCTTCCATTCTGTCAGAAATATTACTGCGATTAAAATCAAATAAAACATAAGACTCCTCCTGTACCTGTAAACAAGTTAATTTCCTGCTTCTCTTTTCTTATTATAGTAAATTTTTACATGTACATCAAGAGATATGATTGGATTTAAGAAATATTCAGAAATAACCTGCTTTTTCGTAATAAATACACAGCCTACATTAAGCTATCCCGAAGTACAGCTGCCTGCTCTCTGTAGCTATCTGCTTCTTCTGTATTTCCGGCCTTTTCATAGCACAGGGCTATTTTCTCCAAGGGCAGGTCCTTATTGTAATGGATATTCAGCTCTGCCTCCGTTTCAAATGCAGCATTCATATACCAAATAACTGCTTCCTTTATATCATCCTTATTATAAAAATACTCTCCAACCTCATAGCACACTTCAGCACTTGCTTTGCCGGTTGCTATATTTTTCAGGGCATATCTTAGTATTAGTTCAGAATCGTTTTTTATACGTCCACAGCGAACCAGTATACATTGAATAAGCTTTATAACCTCCTCTGAAACTTCCTGCTCCAAAAGACCTGTAAAGAAAGGTTCTACTGTCAGAAAATCCTTATCTTCTCCGGCAATAAAAAGCTCTCTGGCATACATACTTATTAGTTTTTCCGAAAAAGCAGTTCCTTTCTGTATCAGCCGCTGAAAGATGCCAAAATCTCTTACAGCATGATTATTTTCCGGCATATGAAGAATTTCAATCTCACTATCGTATACAACAGGGTCCAGCATGACTGTTTCATGAATTGGATCTGTCCAGGTGAACTGGCGAAGCCTTTTAAAGAGTTTAGGCCTGTATTCCTTGTCAAAATTATAAGTAGTATTAAACTCCAGCTGATTTGCATACATCATCTGAACAATATCAATTTCCGGAATCAAACGTTGTTTCAGTGCAAGAAATTTTTCTCTGTTAATTTCATCAATAACTTCGTCCGCATCTGCAACATAAATATAATCCATGACTGCTTTTGAGAAAGAAAAATTTCTGGCGGCAGCGAAATCATCGATCCATTTGAAATCATAAACTTTGCAGTTATATCTCTTAGCAATTTCCTTTGTACCATCCGTGGAACCGGTGTCTACGAGTATAATTTCATCCACCAGGCCTTTCAGGCTGTCAAGGCATCTAGCCAAGACTCTTTCTTCATTTTTTACAATCATGCAAGCACTTACAGTTATCATGGCTGCCTCCATTATAGATGTCATGAAACACTTAGATTCGTCAAATATTCCAATAAAATTCCATATATTTGTACATTTTCACAATGACAAAACCTATTTATCGATTTCTATTTTTGTATATAATTGCAATCGACATTTTAATTTATTTTATACTATATTTCTGCAATGTGACATAAACGCTTGGAAATACTGACAATTTCGATAAGGTTAAATATGCCTTGTAGAAAATGCCTATAAAGCATGAAATAAATTAGCGAAATTTTCTAGTGCTTTTGCCCTATTTTACTTAACGAATGTAAATTAATGGTTATCATAATGCACAAGTATTTTGTAAATTATCGTCGGTTTACCAATATTGTACAGTTATAATAATCGTGTTATAATACATACATAGCAAGTAAAACTTGCTTCAACATTTCTTCTAACTTGAGCTATCGATGTTAACTCGTTTCTGAGATGAACACAGCTCAGTTATCTATAGTCACAGCCGATCGGCAGACATTCTTACGAATCGGAGTTATTAGGGCGGGGATGCCCTAATAACTCCTTTTCTTTTTGAAAAATATATAGATATGTAAAACCAATCCAGATTATAAATATATTATTTTCTAAATCTAGTAATTTAGGATTCTAATTTGTAGCAGTCCTATATTTTTCAAGATTAAAGACAGCTATAGTAAAGATAAGATTTTCCAATCTCTTTCCAAAAGAATTAATTAAGCTTTTGATTAGTTAAAACCGCAGCTCTTATACTTATATCTGTAAGGAATGGAATAACTTCTACTGTCAGAGTATCAGCAATTTTCTCATCATTCTTTTCTTTAATAGCTTCTCCCAGTTTCAAGATACCTGAATTTATCTTTTCCTTATTTATAACTACTTCTTCTTCATTAACCAGTTCCATTGTACGGTTCAATACTTCAATTATCCAATTAATCCCATTTATAATTGTCTTTAAATATTCATCCGTATCATCCTGCCTGCTTCCTTTAAGTTCACCGCTAACGGTCTCAATTGCAGGAATCAGTTTTTGAGAATAGTGAAAAAGTTCTTCCAAAGCCTCCAGCTGTTGTTGTTTTAATGATTGCTTCCGCATGCCATTTCCTGTACTCTAACTCAGACTAAACTAAAGCACAGGTTCCTCCTTTATCTTTAATAAGATATATCCTATATCTATATATCGGCTGATACTGATAACTTTTATAGTTATAATCTTTATTATATTTCATTAATATATTCTTACGCTTTATTTAACCATTTAGCTAACTCACAAGCTCTATGAGCCCATGTATGGCATTGTATTGTTTTATTATAACCCAACTGTGCCATTTGAGCTGCTATATCGTCATGATAAAGAACTTCGTCAATCTTTCCTGGAAGTTCATCAAGCCTTGCGAGCGAATACCTAACATAATCTTCATTTTCTTTATACTGTGTATCCATATATTTACTTCCATCACTAACACACACAGCCTTGCTTAACATTGTATTAAAGATTCTATCATGCCCACCGTTTTTGAACCATGGCATAATATTAAGTGAAATTTTAGCATTTTTCATATGGCAGATGCATTCATATGATTCTATTGAGCCATGGCAGATCAGATTCTCAGAATGTTTACATTCAAGCATATCCCATCCTCTTCCAAAAACATGTACAACATGCCCGCTGTCAATGATTGACTTTAAAACCTCTCCTCTAAAATAAAAACGGACATATAAATCAATAAATATCATTGCTGACATTCCTGTTTTCATATCCTGTTCACTAATATCCGGCATCTCCAGTTTTAAATATTCCATCATTGCCTGTTCCATGGTCATATCAGTATTAGCTAATAATTCACTGATAATCTTCCAGTAAAAAGCCGCATAATCTGAATCAATGCGATTTATGTATTTCTCAAACCTGTTTGGAGGAGTATAATTTCCAGTAAATATAATGTCGTATTTTCTTCTATTATAGGGTATGTCTTCCACATTAATTTCTGTCCCTGCTAATGGCAGAAATTCTACCGATTTGACCTCTTTATAAAACCTTCTTACATACTCTACATGATCCTTATCAATACAAAACATTTTATAATTATCAGGAAGATTTTTAAAATCCTTATCATAATAAAAAGGATGATCTACCAGGATATTCAAACAAAGTACATTCCTCTGATTCCAAAATAGTTCCCCATCATTCATGAAGAACTCATCTTCAACCCCTAATCCGATAAAATTAAAAGTAATCATAGCAGTTTTCCCTGCCTCACAAAACCAGATTAAATCTATTATTGTCTGATTACTGGTGTTATAGTCGAACATATATACCTCATATCCCAGTTCCCGAAAGGTCCGCGCCATCTGTTCTGAAAAATAACCAAGGGTTTCAATATTATTTTTAAAAAGAACTAGTTTATATATCTTACCGTCAATTTTCATTGATGCCTCCTGATATATTATGAAATATACGTCTACAATATATTCTCCGCCCAAAATTTTAGTACATAGTATTACTTAGTGCATAGTATTCGCTAAACGTCATGAGTGCTGCATCTCGTTTTGAAATCACAGGATTTTCTATTGCCCAGTTAATCCCCAACACCTTATCATTCCATACAATTCCACTGTCATATTCTTTTATATATTCTCCAAAGCATTTATAGGATACGGTCGCTATATTTGAGGATACTGCGAAGCCATGCCCAAAACCTTTCGGAACATAAATGCTGTCTGCCTCCTCAGACGAAAGATAAAATCCTTCCCATTTTCCTAATGTAGGAGAATTGGGCCTCAAATCAACAACTACATCAAAAATGCTACCATTTACAACTCTCACTAATTTAGCCTGAGGATTATATAGTTGAAAATGAATTCCTCTTACGACATTTTTATATGAAGTAGATTCAAAACACTCATGTATATTACTTTCTAAACCATTATTTATATAAAAATTTTTATCATAATCTTTTAGGAAAAAGCCTCTGTTATCTTCTGAATAAAAAGCTTTTATACGATATACACCATCCAGATTTGTCTTTATTAGCTGCATTTCATTCAATTTAATTCACCTGCTAGTTCATTTTTTCTTATCCAATCAATAGTGTTTCTTATTCCTTCTTCAAAAGAGACTTTTACTTCAAAGTCCAAATCTTTCCTTAACTTTCCGGTATCTATTTCTTGGTATGTAAGATATGCACCATTATAGGGCAGATTCCCAAAAGATATTTTTATATCTTTATCTACCATTTCCTGCATAATAAGTACAAATTGTTTCAGTGAGTATTGGACTGTATTTCCAATATAATATTCCGTGCTTTTCTTGCTCTTCTTTCCTATCTCATAAAACGCCCTTGCAGCATCAGAAGCATAAATAAAATCATATAATTGCTTTCCTGATGTAAAATTTACTGACTTATGATTTAAGAAGTTTTTTAATGTTGAATATATAAATCTCTCAGATTTTTCTCCCGGACCATAAACATTTGAGATAACTGCATTTATATAATTCAAGTTTAGATTCACAGCCTTTATTTTCCCCATATAATTAGCAGTCATTTTAGCAACGCTATATATATATCCTGGTCCAGGTACAGCATTGTCCTGAGGTATAAATTTTAATGCTTCGTATTCCATAATGCTACCAGCATTAATGAATTTCTTACACTGAATTGAAGAAGCAGCAATGACCGCTTGGCAGGTAGCTTCTATATTTTTAAGTTGCAATGCAACATTAGCTCTTTCCTGTCCTGATGTTCCTGACCATGCAAGATGATAAAACACCTCCACATCTCTATCATGTATTAATTCTGGTAGTAAACTGTATTTATTCATTGGACATACAACTATCTTTAATTTACCTTTTGCATTACTATTTTTGTAAAAATTTTCGTTTCTAACTACTGCAATTACCTTAACATCGTTACGTAACATCTCTTCAACCAGCCAGCTACCTAAAAAGCCAGATGCGCCTGTAATAATAACTTTCTTCATATTTTCACTGCATTCTTAATTATACTTATCATTTTATCAAGCATAACATTTGTCAATCCTGGATAAACCCCTACCCAAAATGATCTTTCCATTATAATATTTGTATTTGGCAAGTCACCAATTACCCTGAATCCTTCTTTCTTTTCCATTAGTTCTTTGAAGCAAGGCTGTTTTAGTAAATTACCAGCAAAAAGCATTCTGGTTTGTATTCCATGATTTTCTATATATTGAACTACTTTATTTTTATCGATACCTTCTTTACAGGTAATTAGGAAACCAAACCAACTTGGCTCTGAATTTTCACAAGGTGTTGGAAGTATTAGTTTGTCTGCTACTTCTTCTAGTCCTGCTCTTAATCTACTGAAATTATATCTTCTTTTCTCCGAAAAAGTCTCTATCTTTTTAAGTTGAGCACATCCTATGGCCGCTTGCATATCTGTCGCCTTCAGATTATATCCAAAATGTGAATAAACATATTTATGGTCGTAGCCTAATGGTAATTCACCATATTGTTTATTAAATCTGCTACCACATAAATTATCAGTCCCTGGGGGACAAACACATTCTCTCCCCCAATCCCTAAAGGATCTAACAATCTTATGTAAAAGGGGATTATTAGTATAAACTGCACCTCCTTCTCCCATAGTCATATGATGAGGAGGATAAAAACTTGATGTTCCAATATCACCGATAGTACCTGTATAATACTGCTTTCCGTCTATTGTATATCTGCTGCCTAACGCATCACAATTATCTTCAATCAACCACAAATCGTATCTCCTGCAAAATTCTTTCACAGCAGATAAACAAAAGGGATTCCCTAATGTATGAGCCAACATTACTGCTTTCGTTTTATTACTTCGGGCAGCCTCTAATTGAGCAACATCAATATTATAATCAGGGATTGTAATATCCACAAATACAGGTATTGCACCAAATTGTACAATTGGTGCAACTGTCGTAGGAAATCCTGCTGCTACAGTAATAACCTCATCTCCCCTCACAAGCTGCCTTTCTCCTAACAAAGGCGAAGTTAATGCCATAAATGCTAATAAATTTGCAGAGGAACCTGAATTTACTAATGAGCAAAATTTTACTCCTAAGTAAGACGAGAACTCTTTCTCAAACTTTTCAGTATAACGTCCTGCTGTCAGCCAAAATTCTAGAGAACTGTCAACAAGGTTAATCATTTCATCTTCATCATATACACGAGACGAATATGAGATTTTATCTCCTTCCTTATACTCGCCTTTAGTATGATATTGGCAATAATATTCAGATACCAGATGTAAAATATGCTTTCTTGCTTCTTCTTCCGTTTTACCACTAAACATAAGAGCCTCCATTTAGAAATTCATCAATCTGTTCGTCCATTATCATCGAAATATTCCTTTTATTCATGTAATCATCTGTCCATTGTACTGTTTTTTCAACTGCCATTTCAACATTCCAATTTGGTTTCCATCCTAAGGTTGTTTTTATCTTAGAGCAGTCCAGTTTTAAATAATTTGCTTCATGAGGTCCATCCTGATTTTCTATTTTATATATAAGCTTGTTTTTAGTAATTTCTTCCCACTTTTTGCAAAATATCCGAACTAATTCTCCAGTTAAAATACAATCCTTATCATCTGGTCCGACATTATAGCATCCTGCAAATTTTTTATCCTCATATTGTTCTTTCAATATTAGTAAGTATGCATAAAGTGGCTCCAGAACATGTTGATACGGCCTTACAGATAACGGGTTTCGAATGATTATACTTTTGCTGGCAAGTGCCGCCCGTACACAGTCAGGAATAATTCGATCCACTGCAAAGTCTCCTCCGCCTATAACATTTCCTGCTCTTGCAGTAGAAACTGCGATATCCTCTAAACTTAAAAATGATTTTATATAACTTGATGTAACAAATTCAGAACAGGCTTTACTATTGGAGTACGGATCACTTCCACCTAATAAATCATTTTCCCTGTAACCCCAAGGCCATTCACAATTCTCATAAACCTTATCAGTCGTTACATTCAGAACTGAACCAACCGATTCAGATTGCCTTACACATTCAAGTAAGTTAACTGTTCCCATTACATTTATCTCATAGGTAGCACATGGATTTTTATATGATTCCCTTACTATTGGCTGAGCCGCCAAATGTATTACGATTTCAGGATTTGCCTTTTTAAATTCTTTATCTAATAATTCTTTATCTCTTATATCACCTATTATAGATTTCATATGTTTGCTATTGCCTGACATATCAAACAAATTTAAAGACATAGGTGGTTCTAATGCATATCCCGTTATCTCAGCACCATAATTTAATAAGATTCGAGATAACCAGGTTCCCTTAAAACCTGTATGACCTGTGATAAATACCTTCTTTCCTTTATAAAATTCATTCATACTATCACCATACTTTCCAAGGAGCCTGGTTATTTTTCCACAAGCCGTTTAAGTGCTCTTTATCTCTTAATGTATCCATACATTGCCAAAATCCAATATGTTTATATGCCTTCAGCTCTCCATTTACAGCCATATGCTCCATCGGCTGTCTTTCAAATATACAGTCGTCTCCATCAATATATTTAAATATTTCAGGATTCAAAACCATAAATCCTCCATTAATCCAGCCTCCATCCTCTATGTCTTTTTCTTTAAAGTTACTTATGTTCTCATCATCATCAATATCCATCATTCCAAAACGGCTTCCCGGCTGTATTGCTGTTACTGTAGCTAATTTATGATGACTTTTATGAAAGTTAGCCAGTTCATTAAGATTGACATTAGATAATCCATCTCCATAAGTCATCATAAAAGTTTCGTTATTAATATATTTTTCTACCCTCTTTATTCTTCCGCCTGTCATGGTTGTTAAACCTGTATCAATTAAAGTCACTTTCCATGGTTCTGAATAATTATTATGTACAATCATTTTATTTTCATTTGTAAAATCAAAAGTTATGTCTGACATATGAAGATAATAATCTGCAAAAAATTCTTTAATGACGTATTGCTTATATCCACAGCAAATAATAAATTCCGTATGCCCAAAAGCAGCATAATATTTCATAATATGCCAAAGAATCGGCTTTTCGCCAATTTCAATCATAGGTTTGGGTATCAGGTGACTTTCCTCACTGATTCGTGTGCCAAAACCGCCGGCAAGAATAACGACTTGCATTAACATCCCTCACAATTCTTTGATTAAATATCAAATATAATCTATTATAAAATTACCTTTATACGGTTAATTTCAGGATCATTCGAATAGTATCTTGCAATGTTCGAATAAATAACTCTTAAATCTTCCAATAACTTATCATTAATTTCTTCGGTAGACGCTTCCTCCCCTATAAAATCATAGTACAGATCCAGCATATACCTTTTTTCCAAATCAGAAAACTGTGCCAAAACTACTTGAATAGGAGTGACCCATTCCCCAAACTTTTCCTGGTCACCCAGCAAATCAACATATGATAATAAAAACTCGAAGCCAAACAATCCCCTATTTTCTCTAGCTCCCAAACCTATCATAAGCATACTCATACTTTCAAAACTTGCACTACGTTTAATAATGTAGGTATTATCTTTTATTTCATAGACTGCAGCTAAGATATATCCTAGCCATCTACATTCTGAGACAAGGACTTCAAAAGAATTATTTGTTAAATATGTCTCCAGGAAGCATTGAAACAACATTGACATCTGTTCTGTATATTCTTCCCTTCCATAACAACGCATTATTCGAATCATTGTTTCATTTGAAAGGATATCTTCCAACTGCTTCAAACGTTCGCAGGCAGTTATGTCCATATTATGCATATATTTATCTCTACAAACATGACCTAGACACATGTTTTTTATTTGTGATATATGATTATTTTCAATTCTCTTCGCAATATAATTAATACTTTCTTTGTTATAATATCTTTCACGCACATATAATGCCATTATACTGTTCCATTGAGATATAAAGGTGTGAATATATGAATCCCATGAATAGCTTCCTCTTGTATGAGAGGTTTCAATAGTTAAAAAATAAGCTGCTTTATTCAATACCGTCATCTTGGAAGCAGTGCATAAAGCTTGTGTCATTCCGCCACAATCAGCACAATAAGGTTCAAAAAAGTCTATATTTTCTCTTCTCAAAAAATCTATGTTCAAATAGTGGAAGAAAGCATTATAATAAACTGTGTTCAAAATAGCTTCCACTTGTTGGGGTTTGTTTTCCTGATTAAATACCGCATATTGTGGTATATTACAATCACCTAACATCAAATGATTGTTATTCTTATGAACAGTTGCATAGCCAACCCAAATCACATCGGGATAATTTTTCTCTACTTCTTCCCATACACACTGCAATGCATCCGGGTCTAAAAAATCATCCGCAGCCAAAAATGTCATATATTTACCTTCGGCTTGTTTCAAGCATAAACTGGCCCCCTTTGGCCAACCAACGTTTGTTTTGCTCTGTAGTCCGATTATACGGTCATCTGACTCACTCGCATTTTTTATGATATTCCAAGCATCCTCATTCTGATTTCCATTATCTAATATAATTAATTCCCATTGGTCAAAGCTTTGATTTTGAACAGAAGCTATAGCATTTTTTAAGCATTCAGTATGATTAAACACGCTCATTAAAATCGAAAAAACAGGTGATTTGTTCTTTCTTTGTACAAGGTCTATTGACATAGTTATAACCCCCTTTCATAAATAATATATCATTTTTTATTTGTTGAACGAAGAAAAACATATTTATTCAAATATTTGAACAAGTCGCTTCTATCCTATTATTCATTACTAATTTCCTTTAAAATGATTTCTATATTACTTTTTAGATTTTTACTATTTTGTGCTACTTTATATCCAATTTCCTTCATTCTATTATAGAAAGAAACATCCAAAATATATTTTAAAATTAAATCTGAAAACTCACTCATACTTTTGCATGTAAACTCTTTCCCCAAATTAACCGCAACATCACAATCTTCAAGTGTGACAACAGGCACCCCATTTTCAACAGCAATAAGTGCCGAAAAACCTCCACCTTGTCTGGGCGGGTTTAAATATAAATCCATCATTCCATATATTCCCGGTAGATCTTGCTGGTATCCTAAATAAGCGCATCTATCTTTTAACATTGGTTCTGTTATCATATTACTAAATTCATCAAAACGTCCAATAAACACATAATATATTCGCTTATTACAATATAATATTTTCGTTAGTACATCTATAAATTTTTCCGTTATTTCCATATCAAGTCTGTTTCCAACTATTGAAATTGCAAAAGCATCTTCCGGAATATTAAACAGCCGCCGACTATATGAATTTTTAGCGCCATCCGTAAAAAACATAATCTTATTATTTATAAAGGTTTGTCCTTTACTTTCAATGTACTTTAACACTTCAATATCATTAAGTTGTTTATTAAAATTAATTAATGTTTGAGCTGTTGAAATGGGAATATCACTGGTAAGGCTTTCTGTTACTACATGTGTGAATTTACCCATCACATCGGCCAGTGCTATGGTATCGCCGATAGACAGAACAAATAACGGTTTCACGGTTCTGATTATATTTAAAAGAGATTTTATATTATTTTCATTCTCTTTATTAATAGTTAACTGATATCCCTCTACAGTTTCCCCATTATATTCAAATGTGAAACCTCCATTGAGTTCCTCATAATGGTTAAAAATAAATGGCTCTAACCATACTTGCTTACATTCATCAGAATTCGTTTCTTCTAATGCAATTATTACCAAAACCTTTATACCAAAGTTTTTTTGTAATTCTGCGCTAACTTCTCTAACAATTCGCGACGGTGCATGTAACTCTCCAAGAAATTGTTTTGTTACTAATATAACCTTATTCTTATCCCTTTCAGATAAAGGTATGTAATCTGCTTTTAGGTCAATTTCACTCTCAAATCTTAATAATAAACCTTCATACATTTTTCTTAATTCAATGTAGTTAATTTTTATGCTTTTATCCATAAACATTACGTAATAAATTTGCTGTGCAGCAATAAAGCTTTTGTATAAGTCAAGCTCACCTTTATCAAGTATTTTTACCATATTTTCCAAACACATGGAATCACTTGTTGCACTATACAAAGCCGTCATAATTATCATATAAAATTCTCTATCATCAAATGTGCTCTCAGCAAGAAGTGTAAAAAAATCCTCTCTATCTCTTTCAGATTGTAATTGTCCATACATATAATTAATCTTTTCTCTCTGTTTTGTATAAACTTCTCCAAAGACATTATTGTAATAAAGATTAATTAAATTTACACATTCCTGTAATATAATTTTATAATTATCTTTCATATTATCCTCGTCAACTTTAATCTTATAAACTCCCAAAAAATATTATAATCTTTTTATACAGCTAAAGTTGTTCCATATATTCAAGGCAGCAGATAATTCGAATAGTCTTCGAATAGCCTTATGAATCATAAAAAATATTTAAAACTTCAAAAAAGATAAATTGCAATAGTTCAAGCCTTTATTTTATATGTTTAATAAAATAAAGGCTTGGTAATTATAAAGGCACCTTAACTATATAATCATTATTACTACCAATTCTTTAGTATCGTTTTTCTTTCAATAGGATCCAACGCACTTATTCTTACATCATCATAATACGAATCATTTCTAACATGTGTTGTCGAAACTTCTTCAAAAATAGCACCCTTTGTAGATGTAAATGAATGTTTTTCTCCTCGGAAAACCGTTTGTATATCACCAGGTAACATCTTTTTTTCCTGTCCTTCTATCGTTACGCTTAAATCACCATAAAGCAGTTGAAAGGTCTCCTCTTTCAACTTATGCGCATGAACCGGATGTTTCTGTCCAGGAAGTACTATTAATAACTTTTTGCAATATTCCCTGTTAATAATATTAATAATGATAGCTCCTGTCTGCCTAAAGTGCTGCATACCATAATGATGTGATAATTCCACCTCAAATTCATTACCTAAAGCAATTCCTGCCTCATATAACATTCCCTTTGCGTCATGTATTACACTTCGCACTTGATTAATTTCATGAATTTGCTTTTTTTCCATAAGAGCTTCATCGGCCGAATAATCCCTGCTTGCCTTAATACCATCTGTAAAATCACCGCTTACCATTTGATTTTCCAAGCATGGCATAGCAAAATAAACATCCTCTAAGGATATTGCTTGTCCACTCTTAATTTCTTTCTTTAGATAGACCCCTCTCATAAGAGATCTAAGGGAGTCTATTTCTTCCTGACTGATATATTTAGTGTCATCTTTTTTCAAAGTACATATTGCTTTTGCATCCAAAGAAGCTTTGACCCATTTGTCTGCCTGTTCGGGATTCATAGAATATGCATTTAATTTTATTGTTTCTGTAGGCAGACCAACATGTCTTTCCAATATCTTAGCCCCCTTTGCTATTGCAAGCATGGGAACTATATTATCATCAGGATTTTCATGCCCTGAATAACCTGTAACAATATCCGGATACCTTCTGCTCATGCGTTCTATAAAATTTAATTGCAGACTATCTAATGGAGCCGGGTACTCTGCTACACAATGTAGAAAAGCAAATTGGCAGTTTTTATGAGTAAAAAAATTATAAATTTTATCTATATCAGAAAGAGTTTTTCCTCCTGTCGATATTATGATTGGCTTGTTTGTAAGTGCTATTTTCGTAAGTAAAGGCCAATCAAGAGCGCTGCAACTGGCTACTTTAATAATATCAATACCCTGATCCATACACCAATCTACACTATCTTCATCAAATGGAGTGCACATTGTGATTAATCCTTCATCATGAATCGCATCTACTAATTGTGTAAATTGGTCATAATTAAGTCTTGTACTCATAAAACGAGGTATATGAGGCACATCCTCCCTTGTCCTAAAGTCCTGGTGAACAAAAGTATCTAAATTTCGATATTGAAGTTTTACTGCACCTTTAATATTATATTTTCTCGTAATTCTAGCCATAGCTTTCACTATTTCAATGCCATGTTCCACACTTCCCTGGTGACTGTTAGCCATTTCAAATATAAATAATTCTTCAAATATACTGTTATTCCTACCCATTATAAGCTCCTCCTTACATATAATTTCTATATGTCAATATATTCTCAATTATCTATGATACCATTTACATTTCTTTCATATGATATAGGTCCCAAAAATCATTCAAAACATTTAAGGATATCAATTTATCATCAATATAATAATCAGCATTTGGTTTACCAAAATGCAATTCATGATAATGAACTTCCCATTTCTTTAATTGTTCCTCTGTGACCGCTCTCCAATCTAATCCTGTTGTATACCCTCTTGCTGTAAACAATACAATATAATGTCCCATCGAATACAGTAAATTTATAATATCTATCATCCGCCTGTTAGGCTTTGAAAAATTATAGTTGTTATCAGGTTCTAATTGTGCAATAACGCCATCTATATCAAAAACAAATTTTCTCTTTCCATTAAATAATTTTAACAATTCTTCTGCTCTTAGGAGTTCTTCTTCTGTATCAATATCATAATTCTTATCCATCTCATAACCAAGAATAATTTGGCCTGTCATAGAATGCTTTTCCAAAATAGTCTTTGTCTTTATAACATCTATACATGCATTTTGATAATAAACCTGCGGCAATTCCTGCCTTGGTTTATTATAAGCTTCCGGAATGTCACTCATAAGAGGAAGGATTCTATTATTTTCAGCTTTCAGCCACATTTTATATGCAATTTCTTTTGCTGGTGCAATACTTCTTATAGAATCAGCACTTTCCTGTTCCATAAGAATCTCTATCATATTATCAATATCCCGAACATCGCGTATAGGATAAGTTGGCCTTAAATGAACAACTATATCAGGCAGGTAACCGGTTTCCTGATATAGCTTATTAAGACAATGGTAAAATACTTCGTAATCCGTTGAATAATCCCCCGCATATTCTTCCGGTCTTAAAAATGGAATCTCTGCTCCATATGTTTTACCTATTTGGGCATATTGTTCACTATCTGTATTAAGTATTATGCGGTTGATGTAACGAGATTGCTGAGCATGTTCAATAGAGTATGCCAGCATTGGCTTTTCGGCTATTATTCGAATATTCTTATGAGGTACTGACTTCGAACCGCTCCGAGCCGGTATTATAGCCAATATATTTTTATTAGATCTGCTCTCATTATGTAAATCCCTGCTCATATCAATTTTCACTTTCTAATAATAAAATATATTCATACTATATTATAATAACTGCTTTAGTCTATCCTCAGCAGGATAATATCCTATGCTTTTTCTATAGTAATAGATTGCTTTACTTTTTTCTCCAAGACATTCATATATAACACCTATATTGTAATATGATAAGTACCCATCCACTCCAACTACTTTGCATTTGTTTGCTTGCGTAGCTTTTAAAAATTCATTTATAGCTTCGATATAATATTCATTATTCAACAATATATGCGCAATTAAAAATAGAAAATCAGCTGAGCCCGAAAATTTATCATAAATATCAAGAAAGTTCATTGCTTCTTTATATTTCCCGGTATTTATAAGAGAATACCCATAAGTTTCCACCAAATCCTGAACATAGTCCAAGTCAGGTCTTAAATTATACCGCATAGCCTCTTCAAAATATTTTCTTGCATTGCCGTAATCCTCTATCATATAATAGCTTTTACCTATTTGATAACTTATATATTGCTTATTATCAGAAGTATTTTTTGCTTTCATTAACAGCTCAATATTTCTGTTTGCTTTTCTATTTCTTTCTGTAAAATCTCCATTATAACCTGAATGTGATATTACCAGATCTAAATCAAAGGATTTCTTAGGTATACCATTTAATGGTACAAGTTGTTCATGAATGACACCATCAAAAGTATAATATTTTCTTGAAAATAACCGGGCAACATGATCTATTTCCATATATTTTTGGCCTTGCCTTGTATATTCACTTTCTATAACAATCCTGCCGATGGAAGATTCATTTTCTTTCATGATGTCTACTATATCATCTTTATTTCCCATCTTAATACATTCATCTGCATCCAATATCAGTATCCAATCATTTTCAGCAAAACTAACAGAATAATTTCGTGCATCGGCAAAATCATTATTCCACCTGTAATCAAACAATTTATCTGTAAAATTTGTAACAATATTTTTAGTATTATCTACAGAACCAGTGTCAACTACAATTATTTCATCCACTATATCGACTACACTTTCAAGGCATTTCTTAATATTTTTTTCTTCATTTTTTACTATCATACAAAGACTGATGCCAATCATAAGAGTTCCTTTCGCGGTAGATGATTTAATTTAAATGTTTTGGTCCCCTTCGCTCCAACGTTTAAAATTTTCACAAATTATCTTATTAATATCATCTGTTGCTTTTTCTATCAGCTGATATATTTTTTTGCTATAGGTAAAAGATGCCTCCATATCCTGATCCTTATCATCAGTTAAGTGGAATACATCTTTCATTATTAGTTGTGCTTCCTGGGTGATATAAGAATCAACTAAAGGAAATATCAACTTATGAGCCATATACTCATTTGCTTTCATAATTCTTTCTGTTAACAATTTCCCAGTCTTATCTTCTGCCGTTTTTCTTTGACATTTCTTTACCATCTTTTCGCATAATACAGTTGTTGTAATTGCCTTTTTCTTAATTAGTTCAAGCTCCAACAGACCTTTATCAATCTGCTTTTCAATCCTTAATAAATCTTTTTTTACATAAGAATGCTTCATTTTCTTTTCTATTTTATCAACAAAAACTTCTTTATTACAGAATTTCTCAATTGCCTCGGATAATTTCATGATTTGGGTTCCCCTAATTTTGGCTCCGCCTTCCGTTGCATCAATAACCTCTAAGCCCCTATCTTTACACGCTTCAATGCAATCGCCAAACCAATTTAAATATTCAAACCAATCTAATCTGGATCTTATCTTTTCTCCATTAATGCCTTCAACCCATTTTTCTTTATACGAATCAATAACATTTGCATTATTTCCTACATGAGATGTCTTCCCATCTTCGGCATAAGCTAAGTCTTGTCCTACTAAAATTATTCTTTTAAAACCCATTTGTACACATATTGTAAATGCCGCCGTAGCAACTGATCCTCCAGTATTCCAATTATAAAAGATACCTTTTCCTATTTTGTATAGTATATCATCTATAAACGGTGAGGCTTTAAAAAAAATTTTTTTACCTTTATGAACCTTTAAGATATTACTATTAGACTCAAGGCAAGTAAATAAGGGAACTTCAACAGAATAGCCCTTTCCGAAAAAATCCAATGGCTTTTTAGGATCTATAGTAACAGTATAGTCAGGTAATATATCTTCACTGTATAGCTGCTCCAATGCACGGTCTACTGAAAAAATTATTGCTTTGCCTTTTGCTTTATTAAGCTGCTCCATATTTTTAGCAAGAGACGGCCCTGCCGATACTATGATAGCTGGAACATCTTTCGGAAAAACATTGTTATAGTCATTGATTGTATTACATCCATCCAAAAATTGTATATTACTGAACGTATTATTTACAATGATCTTTCCAAAACTAGCATTTGTTCTTTCACCCATCATAACTCTTTGATTATTGTCTCTTATTGTGGTGCAAAACAGGTCTAACTCTTTCGGGAAAAGTCTTGCATACTGAGGCAATATTATTATAGATTGAGATGATATATTGTTTATATATATCAATCTTTTCAAGAAATCTTTTAAATCATCCAGCATATTATTACCTATAAAAATATGCAGGTTATTTTTCAATAAAATTTTTTCTAATTCAAAGTTTTCTAAAACAAATTTAAAAATTTCAATATTAGGCTCATACAAAATAACAATATCATCATTCTTTATGTGTTCTAATAATTTTTCTACATAATACCCGTTTCCAAATCCCATCAGAAGAAAAACTTTATTTATTTGATGAGAATTAATATTCTCAAGCCATTTATTAGTTTCATACTCCAAACTATAAATACTGTTCATTCTATAATTTTCACCTGATTTCGTAATATTTAAAATATTACATCCGTCAGCTGAACGCATTATTGAAATATCCTCTATGTCAAGTTCATAATCTTCGTCTTTCGAATCATATGAATTTTTTTTCAGTATATCATAAACATTTAAATGTTTCTTTTTTAAGGTAGTCATGTTTTCCATATAGAAATTCATATACTTACTCCAGGAAATTTTATTGTGATTAATATCTTAAGCAGCTAATTAATTCGTATTTTAGAATATCCGCCATTACAATGATATCTCTTTTTTCCATTGCTGAAAGCAATTGAAGAAGAATACTGTTTATTTTCTCAGATACAACACTTTTATCATCGTTACTGGCCTGTAGGTAACCTTCTATTGTATTTTCTATTACAGGTAATAAATTTTGTAACTTATCAAATCCTTCACTTTCATCTTGTCTATATAAACAAGACACAATTTCATCAATAGCAGGTTCTAATATTAAATTATTTTCATTTAGCCTAATATCCATAATCCCTCTATGCTAAAGAAGCTTGGCAATGATGCCAAGCCTCTTATTATTAGTATTATTATTAACTTACTGTAATAAAGAAAGAACTCCTTTTGTTGCCTGATTTGCCTGTGCAAGTACAGACTGTGATGCCTGCTGAAGAATATTGTCTTTGGAGTATTTAACCATTTCCTTAGCAATATCTGTATCACGAATACGTGACTCAGCTGCCTGTAAATTCTCTGATGTATTATCAGCATTAGCAATAGTATGCTCTAATCTGTTCTGGATAGCACCTAATGTAGAACGCTGTGTAGAAACTTTTACTATCGCATCATCTACTAAACCAAGTGTAGCATTTAAAGCTGAGAAGCGTGCTTTAGTAGCACTAGTGGCAGTAGCTGAGAAAGCAGTTGTGAAGCTTGTTAAATGGGTATTGAAAATAGATGTAGCACCCATATTATCAATTGTTGTTGTAATAACTTGATTTGCATTAGCACCAACCTGAAGAATCAAGCCAGAATTAGTTGCATTCAAATCACCATTCAGAATATTCTTCTTATTAAATTCAGTCTGGTTAGCAATTCTTGTTACTTCACTTAATAACTGAGTAACTTCATCATAAGATGCTTTAACTTCAGTTGTAGTATTTGTACCATTTGATGCCTGAACTGTTAACTCTCTAACTCTCTGAAGAATAGAATGAGTTTCATTTAATGCACCTTCTGCAGTCTGAATCAAAGAAATACCATCCTGTGCATTTAAAGAGCCCTGATCAAGACCTCTAATCTGACCTCTCATTTTTTCGGAAATGGAAAGACCTGCTGCATTATCAGCTGCACGGTTAATCTTATAACCTGAAGATAATTTTTCTGTTGTTTTCTGAAGATTGCCGTTTGTAATACCTAACTGTCTGTTAGTATTTCCTGCTGTAAGATTATGCTGAATTACCATATTAATTTCCTCCTTGAAATAATAGTAGCATCCATGCTACTTATTTTATTTTATAATGTTCATCCATAACACAGGCCGTACGCTCCTATGAATAAAAAGGATGAATTATTATATACACTAAATATATCGGACAAATTATTTTTTACTTTATAGGTTTTTGAGAATAAATTATTTTTTTTTGTCAAAAAAGAATGAATTATTTAGATTTTGCCCTGACATATTGCCATAATAGCTCGTTGTCGTCTTGTTATTCATTTTCATAGTTCTAATTTCCCGCTTTTGACTCGTCAAAAACAAATCTAATTTGAGTTTATTCTTATGTTCCAATGCTTGTAATTTTGTACTTTTCATCATAATATCTTTTATAAAATTCTGCATATCCAGAATTAGACCTTTAGAATCTTCATTAAGCTCAGGCAATTCCACTCTAATACGTTCATATAGCGCTTCAAACCCATCATCTAACTGGTTTAGCTGATTTATCAGGACCTCTTTTTGCGAAATACACGTTTCAAACTTCTCATAATCCATTATTGAGTTATTCAGTATCATTTCCTGTTGACCTGTTAGCTTCAATAATTCATCCAGAATCTGATTTTTTTTAATTAATGTATCCTGTAATATCTTAATATACGTTTGATTGTTCAAACTATGCTCCCTTTACCTAATGAACTTACTTAGCCTGTTTCATAACTTCTTTCCAGGTATCTTTTAGCCCTCTTAATTCTACTAAAGCTTCATTCAGTAAATTAATATCTTTTTTAATATTAGCCTGAAGTAGTGTATTATAAATATATTGGTATATATTTTCAAAATCCTGAGCAACACTGTATTTATAATCAAGAGTCGAACGTAAATGTGTAATAATTTTCTCCGCCTTGATTATATTCTTATTGGTTTTTTCATTATTTTTTTCTTCCAAACCAGCTATTGCAATGTTGCAAAACTTTATTGCACCTTCATAAAGCATTAGCGTCAGCTCTGTGGGGGTAGCTGTATTTATTTTATTATTTTGGTATGCTATTGCAGCATTAATTGGCATATCCAGATCCTCCTGATAACAATGAAAGGTTATGTTTTTCGCACTTTTATATTTTTATAACAAATTTTAAGAAGATGTTCCTAACAAGCCAGAAAGAGCCTTGCCTTGGGATTGCATTTTAGACATGGCTTTCTCCATTGCTGTAAATTGCTTATAATATCTGTCCTCCATGTCAGTAAGCTTACCTTCTAATTCCTTGATTTTTTTCTTTAATGTAAGCTGTTCAGAATCCATTAATTTATCATTGTAAAAGGTAAATGCCGTTCTGACATTAGGGATAGAACTCATTTTATCGACCATTGTACTATAAACATTTTGAACAATTCCCGCCAATGCCGTAATTACCGTAGCAGGATCTTTCTCCAGTGCCGCTTTAAGTTTATTGGTAGAATTCGAGTAAGTTGAATCGTCTTTATCACCGGCAATATGTAGCAATCCCTTTTCTGTATAATCCTTAGAAGTCTGAATTCCATAGTTAGCCAAAGCAAGATAGCTTCCAGGTTTACTCGGATCCGCCACGCTTGACATCATTGCTGTCTTCACAGAACTAATAAGGGTTCCTAAAGTATCATCACGTCTTAAAATAGAGTCTTTGATTTTAGTTTCCCATTGCTTTATCTGATCATCTGTCATGCTTGCCTTCTGATCATCACTAAGAGGAGCATAATCTTTTGCGGAAGCTGCATAATAAAGGGTGTTCATTTCTTTTAATATGGTATTATAATTATTTATGAAATCTTTTACCATTTTATAAGTAGCGTCTGTATCGCTTGAGACTGAAAGACTTATTTTTTCATTACTTGCAGTCGCACCCTTCAAGTTTATGGTTAATCCATTTACTTTTATTATATTTGACTTACCGGTCATTTTTACGCCATTCAAAACTACGCTGCTGTCCTCACCTTTCACAATCGTAGCATAATCCTGGTCATTATCGTTTGACGGATCTCCATCCATATTAACCGATGCATCCAGCTTTAACGCTTTAAAAACATCTGTTGCTGTTCCTGCCGTAATTTCAAACCGGCTGTCGATTCCGCCGGCTGCTGAACTGATAAAAAGTCTTCCCTGGGCTTCATCATAATTAGCATTTAGTCCCTGGGCTTTTAACTTATCTGTTAATTGGCTTATTGTTGTATCCCCTGTAACTTCGATATCGGACAGACCATTACCAGTTAAATGCAGCTTAACTTTATCGGTGGAACTAAGAATACTTCCATCCAGTTCTGATAATTTTGTGCTATTTGTAGCTTTACCCGTAGCTGTCTTTATCACACCGCTTGTTATATAGTGATTGCTGGCCATCTTTATATCAGATAAGGTATAGGTTCCATTAACCGGAGCTGTTGTTGTATCCGCCGTTACTGTCACTAAATTTTCATTGGAAGAGACAATTTTCTTTACATTATAATTTCCTGACAGCCTTAGCTTTGACAAATCATCCGTATAAAGCTTATATAATTTTGTATTTAAATCCTTCCACTTATCCTCTTTCCATTCCGAAAGAGTCAACTTATCTGAGTATTTCTTATTCTTCATCCTCTGAGCACTTACAAGTTCTTTTACCA
This sequence comes from Bacillota bacterium, assembly GCA_023410275.1. Classification (GTDB taxonomy): domain Bacteria; phylum Bacillota; class Clostridia; order Lachnospirales; family Lachnospiraceae; genus Anaerocolumna. The sequence continues at coordinate 54,635 of JAEYPZ010000161.1, read as the reverse complement.
ATGATTCCGTATCCATATTCGAAATCATACCCGTCATTCGTATAGGCATATCTTTTCCTCCTTTGTGATAATATCAGATTACACCGATATCAGACATTCATCTCTTTTCATCGACTAAAATTCCAGCTAATTCCCGGATTTTCTCCAGTGTTTTTATAGCTTCGTCCGGGGGTATTTCCTTTATTACCTCTTGCGTATCCGAGTTAATTACTTTAATAGATATGATGTTCACATCTTCATGATAGGAATATTCACATCTTCTTCTGGCTCCCCGGATTCTATTATTGGTATCATCCATCAGGCTCTTGATCCGCTTTGCCTCTGCACCTTTTTGCAGTTCATCACTTGTATGTCCACTTGACAAATCTGCCGATGCACTTGTGGAACCTTCCTTGATTCCTTTTGCTGGTAACTTGCTGACTGCTTGTACTGCTGCTTTTGAAACAGCTTCACTGTTATTCAGACCAGAATAATCAGCTGCAGCATTTGTAATCATACTTATTGCCACTGTAACCACCTCCGTGTGTTTTAACAACTATCCATAATAATTATACAATACTTATATGATATATCGGCCAATGATGAAATTAGTTAACCTTTATTCCAGAAGCTTTTTCAGGGTATCCGCTGAAATTTGGCTGTCTGCCGCTTCTTTATTGGCATCCTGAATCTGCAAATAGATTTCCTTTCGATATATCGGTACGGATTTCGGGGCATTGATTCCGATTTTAACCTGGTCGCCTTTGATTTCCAATATTGATATTTCAACATCATTTCCGATTATAATGGATTCATTTTGTTTTCGTGTAAGGGCCAGCATCAGCTCTCTCCCTTCTGCCGCTTTATTCTCTTAACATGTTCATATACATTATATTTAATTTCATAATCAGGGTTCTCTGCAATTATCTGGCAGCCCTTCCTGGTATCTGCATTAATAATAAAGGGAGCCTTCAAATTCACCGAAGTCTTTGTGACGTCTGAAGGGACGGTCATGGTAAGGAGTATTACCAGATTGTTTTCCTTTATTTCACCAAGGCCTTTTAATACTTCATCTTCCACCAGAGGATTATAGTCCTGCCTGATATAAAGGGGATTAACTACCGGAATAGCAAGGCTGGCTTCTTCCGTGCTCTGCAGCCATGAAATACTGAATTCTTCCGTTTCTTCAATGTCGTAAAGAATCGTATAGCTGGTGTAATTCTCAAATCCCATGATTCCTCTTGGAAACACTATTATTTTCTCTTCCTCTATATCAACCTGCCCAAAATACTTTGTCTGTATCAGCATACTGAATCCGCCCTTTTATCCTCTCTGTTCAGTAGTATGTCATTTATACTACCTGTATATTCATATGATTGCACTAATGACTTCCTCTCCTATATAAGTGGAATTTAGTTTATGCCTTTATTCAACTTATATAAGAGCCAATCCTACAGAAAATCCAGCAAGCTTGTCTTTACCGCTTTTCCCGCTGCATTCAGGGATGCCGTGTATAAGGTCTGGACTGAATTTAGTCTGATATAGGTTTCAGCGATATCCGCATCCTCATTATTTGACATTAATTCTTCGAAATCCACCTGCTGGCTGGATAACCTGTCCTCTGTCAAATTAAGTCTGACAGAGCGTGTTCCCAGATCAGCTACTGCTGTATTTAATTTATCCTGGGCATTCTTGCTTCCAAGTATCCCTTTGCTAAACTTATCCTGCATGACATCCGTTTTAAGCTTCTGCTCTGTCTGAAGATTGGTCAGCCTTACGTTAAGCGCATCAATCTGAGTCTGCGACAGACTCTTGTCTTCCAGCTGCTTTTTAACATCTGCAATGTTTTTTTCTGTGAGTTGTACGTCTTTAACCGCCGAGATTATTTCATCGATATCTCTTCCGATACCTTGATCAAAGGCATCCTTACCCTGTGTATTTACTGTAAGCTTCTGGTTAAAATTAATTTCATACTGTATCTGCTGGTCGGCTTGTGTATAGGTTATTGGCTTCGCAGCATCTGTTTTATCAACACAGTTAAAATAATGTTCCGGCTGCAAATCACCTTCTACAAAATTTGACTTGCTATAAGTCACGGTAATGTGGGCGGCATTTTTCATACTATCATATAAATTCACTGCTGATGGTCCTGCCGGTGTTTCGTCGGATATAATCAACTCGCCGGTTTCTTTAATTAGATTAATGGTTCCGGGTGCCGGTTTATAAGCAGCTGCATCATTTACCGAAATAACATTTACAGCAGCCGGGCTGCCCGGTAAATCCACCGGTACCGGTTTTGTATCATCCGTGAATTTAATCTGTCCTACCATTCCATCTACATCACCATATGACAGCCGTAATCTATGGGTATTAGTGACCGAGGGGACAATTTCACCCGGCAAAGCAGACGGCAAGGCGGCATCCTTCGTATTGACTTTGCTCAGTGCTCCAATATCCTTACCGGTAAATTCTTCTGTTATTTCATAGTTTTTTGTAACGTTCTCTTCGAAGCTCATGGTGCTGTTGGTTTTATATCCCGTAAATACATATCTTCCGGCATAATTAGAATTGCCTTCCTGATATATCTGCTTTTTCATCTCATTCAATGTTTCCGCTATACTGTCTCTGTCTGAAGGAGTCAAATGATCATCGGCTCCCTGTACACAGCTGCTGTTTACCTTCGTTAAGATTTCATTCATGTTCTTAAGAGCTTCTTCTGACACGTTCATCCATGATCTGGCATCCGGAATATTCTTTTCGTAGTACTGGTTCAATTCGGATAAATTGGTCCTTAACTTTAATGCTCTTACGGCTATGATAGGATCCTGGGAAGGGCGCTGTATCTTTTTCCCCGTAGAATACTGTTCATCCAATGTATTGAGCAGATTTTTATTATTATTAATGTTTGACATCAAATTATTGGTCATCATTTTATTGGTTATTCTCATCTGTATGCCCCTTTCCCGGATGCTTCTTCAAGTCTCCGGCTGGTATATATTCATGTCTCATTCCGCATCTAATTTTATACTGCCGTACCGTTAATCAGTTTGTCATAAATTTCATTCATAACAGAAATAACCTTAGCTGATAAGTTCCACGCATACTGATACATTTGCAGATTCATTGCTTCTTCATCTCCATCCACACCGGATACCGACAGTCTTTGATTGCTGATCACTTTAAGGATGTCACTCTGATTCTTATCATTATTGGCGGCTTTTTTGGTATCAATACCCACTTCCGCTATCAGTGTCTGGAAAAAGGAAGCCGGCGTTCCCTGTTTGAACATGGAGGTCTTATTTCTTAATGCTATTAATTCATTTACTATCGTCTTATCTTCTACGCCGTCGGTAATTATCTTTCCGGAGGTTGCTATCATAGACGGGCTTTTAAAGATTTCCTGTGATACGGAGAAGTTGGCTGCCGTCATACTATAATACCCTGCCGTACCCAGGTCATAATCACTTCCGGAAGGCATAACACACGTAAAGAAATCCTTACCTTTGTTATTATTCAGGTCATATCCTTTCTTATGAACACTGTTAAAGTTCTCAGAAAATGTCCTTACCAGCTCATTAAGCTGCCCCATATAATAGGGAATACCTTTGTAATCAATGCTTTTACCAACGGCAGCCGAACTGCCTGCAACAGCATTTGTCTCATCCTCAAAATGAAAGGTGTATTCAAGCTTTCCGCTGACATTATTTACTTCTACGCTTTTATATTTACGCAGCTGGTTATCTATTGTAATATAGCCCTCTGAAGGAATGTTCAGCTTTTCAACGGCATCAATACTGGTATTACTTAACGTAACAGTCTTTTTATCCGCGCTGACCGACTTTACTGAGCCACTTAAGATCTCCTGGTTATTTCCGTCCCTGACCTGTAAAAGAGAGTTTAAATATCCCTTTGAGGCACTGTTCTGGAATGCAAAATCATTCCCATTATCCCATTGTATATCATAAAGGCCGTCCGCATCATTTTGATTCACCTTTGCATCACGGGGAACCACCTTAAGGGTGTTATAATCTCCCCCATCAACAAGGGTCTGCCCTTCGATTTTTATAGTATAGCTGGTAACACCGACATTCTGTCCTACTACATTTTCACTGACAGATACATTCACAATGCCGGACAGATCATCTACCAACAGATTTCTCTGGTCTCTCAAATCATTGGCAGAACCACCGCTTGATTCCAGCGCATTTATTTGTTTTGTTACCTGAGCAATCTGCTGTCCAAGGGAATTTATCCTGTCCACCTGGTTTTTTACTTCAAAATTGCATTCCTGCTGTATGCTTGTAAGGCTGTTAGCCATGCCGTTGAAATACTCCGTCAGATTCTTTGCAAAATTTACAATCTGCCTCCTTGTTGTATCGCTGGAGGGGTTCTTTGATAATTCCTGAAGGTTGTCAAAAAATGAATTATAGGAACTAGTAAATCCCTGAAGTGACACCTCATTGAAATAATTCTCTATTTCTGTCATATAATATGATTTTGCCTGATATTCACCGCTTACCGTATTGTTATTGCGGTATTTCAAATCGTAATAAGCGTTCCTTGCCTGTGATATTCCGGTAGCAGTTACCCCTGTCCCCACCATACCATAAGAACCATTCACTCTGATTGCATCAGAAGCCTGTTGATTTAAGATCTGCCTTGTATAGCCTTTCGTTTCTATATTGGATATGTTATGGGCTGTTGTAGTGATTCCTGCCTGATACGTATATAATCCTGATGTTCCGATAGATAATCCAAAAAATGTTGACGGCATCTTTCCACCTCTTCTCTTATAGTCTGGTTACGATATGTTCCATCATCTGGTCAATTACAGTAATGAACCGTGAGGAAGCATTGTAAGCATGTTGATATTTTATCAGATTGGTAAGCTCTTCATCAGAGGATACTCCCATTACTGCCTGTCTTTTATCATCTATATACTTGACCATAGTCGCCTGGTTCTGGCTGGTTGCATCCAGCTCTTTTCCTCTGGTTGCCAGCTCTCCCGTAAAATTCGTATAATAGTCCTTAAATTTAGAAACTGCAAGACTGTTTGGTGACAAGGCTGAAAAAGGCTGCTGCCACAGGTTCAGTAATTTTTCTGCCGCCTTTTGATCAAAGCCCCCTGTTCCTGCTCCCGCATTCAAAGGAAGCTTGGAATAATTTTTAGAGATTTCGGGATTGATTTCAATTTCTCCTAATGTAAATAAGGAGTATACATCCTTCGGGTCTTCCTCTACGTATATTTTAGTTCCTGCAGGCAAGAGACTTTCGATGGGGTCAGAAGCATCCGGATCCCTGTATCTGGAAACGGATTTTCTGTTAAATAACGCCTCGCCCCGGGTATAATCCGGTATATCCATACCATAAGGAGCATTATCCGCGTCAAAGACCTTAAAAGTCTTACCTCCGACCGTTACTTCTTTGTTGGGGGAAAATATATCATTAACCGATGTAACAATTCCATGAATCAGCTGGTCGAATTGTGCCTGTACTGTCATAATAACCGAAACATTAATATTTTTGTTATAATCATCTACTTTATTAGCATAGTCAGCCATGGCAGCATCGTACTGGGCATCCGTCATGGCAGCCGTACGAACCGGCTTTACCGGTATATCCGTATAATTTGCCTTATCCGAGCCTCTCGATACCAACAATCCCTTTAAGGAACCAATATCCGTATTGTTCTCTGTTGAAATCGGCAAATCCAGCCGGAATACATCCTGGTTAAAAGATGACCATACAGGTTTTAGCAGGTCAGAAGAATCACTGACCTTTGCAACCTCCATCTTATAGGTTTCATTCTCCGTTACCAGCGGCATACCTTCTGCCGATACCGTTACTACTCCGTTCGAATTTTCTTTGTAGGAAATATTCAGAATGCCGCCAAGCTCATCCAGGAGATTGTTTCTTGTATCCCTCAAATCATTGGCATGTTCCACTCCATTGCTTTCATAGCTGCTTATCTTCTCGTTAAGGTCATAAATCTTACTTGCAATATCATTTACCTTACTTACATTATCTGAAATCTGCTTGTTTAAATTTACCTGATATTCCTGCAATTGCCTGGATATATTTCCTGCTCTTTCCAGAAAGCTTCTTGCATCTTCCACAAAATTAGACCGAACCTCAATGGCCCCCGGCTGTTTTGACAGCTCCTGCATGGAAGTCCAGAAATCGTTCAGCGATTTCTGGAATGCTACACCTTCCAGTTCACCGAACATACTCTCCACTTCTGTTACTGTCTCATACTGAGTCTGGTAGAACCCCTGCCTTCCGACTTCTGTGCGGTAAGATTTATCAAAAAACATATCACGAACCTGTCTTACAGTTTCGATATCTACACCAAGGCCCTTCTGTAAGGTCGATATATGATCCACGCCCCACTTCTGGTAACCGAAGTCAGCCATTACTACCTGTTGCCTGGTATAGCCCTTTGTATTGATATTAGTCAGATTATGGGCTGTTGTATTAAGTGCATTCTGGCTTGCTGTAAGTCCAGAAACTCCTACGTATAAACTGCTCGATAAGCTCATATTATTTCACCTGCTTTTGTATTATTGTGCAGTGACAAGCTGCTGCACTGGTATTTTAAATGCTCCGGTTGGGAGATTACTGTTTTACTGCTTTGCATCGAACATCCCTGTCTGCTCAGAGAGCATTTCCACCTGGGCTGCTCCTTTGTTGTAGCTGTTGTTACCCGGTAACATCCTTGCACTTTGTATAAAATTCATATTGAATTCTATCAGCTCCAGGGATTGTTGTATCAAAGATTTATTATGATTATTGATATCTGTCAGATTCTGAATGGTTCTCTTTAGAGTGTCGTGTATTTCTATCAGTTTGTTTTTTTCAGCCGGCTGTTTCTCCATCATCTGTATAACAGCCTTGATGTTAATGGTCTTAGGGTCTCTGCTTACTACTACGCCAATATTTTTTATGACCTCTTCCCTTTTTTTCTCCAATAGATTAATCTGGTCTGCCAAGGTCTGCTCTTTGTCAACTATTTCCTGAAGAGCTTTCAGGTCATTCTTCACAATTATCTGTGTTTTTTCTCTGGCCACGGGAAGAAGCTCTTTGTAAATCTCGCTTTCCTGGCCTAATGTTGTAATTAATTCTTCGATTAAACTAGCCACAGCCTAACCTCTTTCTAAATCTGAACTTGGTCATATGGTTTTTTCAAAATATCTGTCAACTATATGGGAGGCTACCTCTTCCATATTAATGTTATAAGTTCCTGATTGCATCTGAGCCTTGATTGCATTAATTTTATCCTCACGGACGTCCGGTGTCTGGCCGAGTACCTGCTTGGCTGTCTGGTAATCCTTTGCTGTGCTTGATATCTCTAATTTGTCTTTTCCCGACGCGCTGACACTTTTGGTAAGCTTTTGTATATTATTTGCCTGATAAACCTGTGAAATTTTATTGTATGCATCGATTCGCATTCTTTTCACCACCTAACTCATTTCTATTTGCTATGTAATATTTATCGGTCACTGGTCCTATTATGTTAAGAGTAGAATCAATATTTTTATCATTTTACCATAAATTGTAATATAGTTTTCTTTATAATGGCTGAAAACTCCGTTAACATGAGCTTCATACTGTTACATATCCTTAATCTCATTCTTACATTTTTAAAGAAATCATTCTTACTTTGTATTCTATTTTGGATATTGTTAATTTAGCTCTGAATTCTACAGGCTGTATATTTGTTTTTTTCATACTACTAAAAGAGGTAAACCATCCCTTATGAGTCAGAAACGGAAAAAGGAGCTGTGTTTGGCATACTCTTTTTAACGCTTATGGCAAGGGGTACAGTTTACCTCTCTTAATACTATTTCCGGAACATACATTAATGAAAGCTGAGATTAATTTATGACACCCGAATCAATATTTCATATCCTTGAGCACATCACAAAAATCGAAGGTGCTAAAATAATCCTTGGGAGTTTCTTTTCTTCGTATCAGTTTAACCGAGCCGTCCTCCTGCAGCAAAAGCTCTGCGGATTTCAGTTTACCGTTATAATTGTACCCCATGGCATATCCATGGGCTCCGGTATCATGGATTACGAGAATATCTCCCTTCTCAATCCCCGGCAGCTTACGGTCTATGGCAAATTTATCGTTATTTTCACAAAGGGAGCCTGTTATGTCATATACATGGTCACAGGGCTCATTCTCCTTCCCCATTACCGTTATATGATGGTAGGCCCCATACATGGCAGGCCTCATAAGGTCAACTGCACAGGCATCCAAACCGATATATTCCTTATATATATGTTTCTCGTGGATGGCTGTAGTTACCAGATGTCCATAAGGAGCCAGCATAAAGCGTCCCAGTTCCGTGTAAATTGCCACATCACCCATACCGGCCGGAACCATCACTTCTTCAAAGGCCTTCCTTACCCCTTCACCGATCGCCAGTATATCATTAGGCTCCTGGTCCGGCTTATAAGGAACACCTACGCCGCCGGATAAATTAATGAATTTGATATCGGCACCTGTCTTTTCCTTTAATTCTACTGCAAGTTCAAAGAGTATCTTTGCAAGCACAGGATAATATTCATTTGATACCGTATTGCTTGCAAGGAAGGAATGTATTCCGAATTCTTCAGCGCCGAAAGCCTTCAGCTTCTTATAGCCTTCCAATATCTGCTCCTTGGTAAACCCGTACTTTGCATCTCCCGGGTTGTCCATAATGCCATTGCTGATAGTAAATAATCCTCCCGGGTTATAACGGCAGCAAATCGTTTTCGGGATACCTGTCAATTCCTTTAAAATATCTATATGGGTAAAATCATCCAGATTAATAATCGCATTCAGCTCTCTGGCCTTGACAAATTCTTCGGGAGGCGTAGTATTTGAGGAAAACATGATTTCACTTTCCTCGAAGCCAAGAGCCTCCGCCATCATCAATTCCGTCAGGGAGGAGCAATCCGTTCCGCAGCCCTCCTCTTTTAGTATCTGAAGTATAAATGGATTAGGAGTAGCCTTCACTGCAAAATATTCTTTAAATCCTTTATTCCAGGAAAAAGCCTGCTTTAACATTCTTGCATTTTCTCTGATTCCTTTTTCATCGTACAGATGAAATGGAGTTGGATATTCTTTTATTATCTTATCAAGCTGTTCCTTCGTTACAAAAGGTTTTTTCATTTCTACCGCTTCCTTTCTGTCTTTATCTGATTCCTTATGCTGCAATGAAATTTCTCCATTCAGTTAATTGCGAATTAGAGTCTGAAAATATATTATTTCTTTTAAGGAACACTATATTATATCAAGCACCTCTTGTCAATATGATTACATGGTTAATTTTTATCAAAAATCTAAGATTTCTGCAATATTACCTCCCATTACAGCCTCCTGATAATCTTTTATTGTTTTAATAGGAGAATTTACAACAATTCCGATATGCCGGTCCTTTTTGTGATGGGCATCAGAACCTCCTGTTACAGGCTTACTCCAGATCCTGGCATATTCCTGCGCCAGCTTGTTATAAATAGGCTCCTTGTTTCCGCCATTTACTGCCTCTACCGCATCTTCATATTCAGGGGTAGGTTCTATGTCATCTAAAAACTGGCACTTACGAAAGGGGTGGGCATGTACGATGAACCCTCCATCCTTTTTTATTTTCCTGTAATGCTCGGAAAGACTCATTCCAAGTATATCCCTGTTATGAAGAAGCCACTCCTTATTAAGCCCATATATGAGAAAATCCCTTCCCTGTATTGTCTCCTCCCATCCAAAGAAAACAGACAATCCAATCTTTTTGCCTTCCCTGTGTGCTTCTTCATAGCCCTTCAGGAATCCTGCCACCCACTGTTCCCAGGGCAATTTTCGGGAAACAGCCGTATTTCCATTATAAAAATGATCCGTAATGATAATTCCCTCATATCCTAATTCCTTATATAGTCTCGCCTGTTCACTGCCTCTTATATTGGCACAGGCACTTCCCTCTTTTGTGTGAACATGTGTATCATACTTATAGCTTTTCATATTAGTAATCATGCCCTTTCCGTATCTGCAAGCTTTGTAAAGCAGACACAAAGCTGCGTGTAAAAATCTTCAAACTAATCCCAATCATATCACAAGCTTGCTTGTGATACTGCTTAAATAGAAAGATTAAAAATGCAACGCATTTTTTAATCTAATCCCCATGCATATCCCAAGCATGCTTGGGATACTGCTTAAATAGTATTTGAAAACTACAGCGCATTTTTCAAACTAGCTCCTATTACATGCTGCATCCGTAATGTCATTGCCATTTCTCGATTTTATTTAAAAACTAAAATCCATAAAATAATCAGCTTTACTATAGCATACCTGAATGTCTCTTACAATATGTAGTCCTCTTGGATCACGGAAATCAATTTAACTCATAAACATGCAATAATATCTTCTCAAACTGTCTTTTTAAAGATTAAATCACCACATAAAAGCGGTTTTATACTTATTTTTCTGGCTCTACGGATGTGATTTGTATAAAAATTCACCAAATTGATTTCCGTGCTCTTTAATTGATGCAAGGCAAACGCATGAAGAAAGTTTATGAAAGCGGACGTGCCCAAAACCCTATAAGACCCAAACAACACAACAACTATCCAAGGGTCTATTGCCAATCCCCAGATGATTTTGGCTTACCTTTCGTAATTTTCTATTGAGGAGTTCCCTAATGACACTGAAAGGGCAGCAGCTGTTCCTAGGTAAAATTATACCACTGTCTGAGCTCACAGCTCCACACCGAAACAACCTTCCAGCGAGTTTGGTATAATTTCACCTGCCAGGAACAGCTGCCGGCATTTTAGTGGAATTTGGAACCCCGAACGAGAAAATTAAGAAAGGTAAGCCAAAATCATCGTCCGTTCCCAATCCCCCCTGGATTGAGATAATTAAAGATAGCCGTCAGCAGGCGAAGGTTAGACACTGTTTAAAGGATATACTGGTGATAGTTTTATTTGCCGCGCTGGCAAATGCAGATAGTTGGGAAGAAATACTGGAGTTATAAATTAAAAAAAGATGGTTTTAAAATTGGGACCGGTAAAAGATTCATGCGTATGTCGTATATCCAGGCTGATTTTGGTAGTAATCTGTCCAGAATTATACTATAATAAACAATAAATTACTTACGTATACAAAGGAGGGGATATTATAAAAATATCAAGAAGCCATATCAGGGTATTTATGCTGATAATCATTATAATTGCAGCATTTACAGGCTGCAGCAGAGAAAATACTTCCCGGAAAACCTTTGGCATTGAGGAGTTTGAAAATGCCATGAAGGACAAGGGCTATGATTATGAAATAACAGATGCAGAGGAGGATTTCCTCCAGGCCCCAAGGAAAAGAATGAGTATTGATAAAACAGAGATTGATATTTACCTATTTGGAAGCAACAAAAAGCTGGAAAAGGAAGCAGGCTATATCAACAGTGACGGGTGCGGTTACACAAACGGCTCTAACTCCCTTAAGGTAAGCTGGGTTTCACTCCCTCACTTTTATAAAAAGGGGAGACTTATTGTACAGTATGTCGGAGAGGATAAAAAAATCATTTCTGATTTAAAAGATATATTAGGCGAACAATTTGCGGGTTATACACAATAAGTATCCAGCATAAAGATTTTATTAATGAACTGGAAACAAAGTTGTCAGCCGCTTTATTTTCGGTTCTATTATGTTGGTTATGCATAAGTACATTCCATTTTAGGCACAGAGTCTGTTTATCAGGCAGAAAAGACACCAGGAATTCTAAAATCTATTCCTGGTGTCTTTTTCTATCTCTAAATTAATATATGTACTGTCAACAATATAACTATTTAACAGAAACTTTTGCTGCCTTGCTTACATTGCCTGATTTATCTGTTGCGGTAACCGTAAGAGTTACTTTTGCTTTCTGGGGCTTGATTTTAACACTGAAAACACCTTTTGAATTGGTGACACCCTTTCCAAGCACATCTTTTCCATTTTTAACAATTACTGTAGAGCCTTTTTCTGCTTTTCCAGATACAGTAGTTGAAGTACTCAGCACTTTATTTACTTTTGGTGCGCTTGGTGCTGTAATATCATCTACGATAGCAGGCTGAGCCGTATATTTAATTAAATCAGCGTAACTGAAGGAGTTCGTGGAATTAAGCTCAGGGAAAGTAATATCCACATCCTTATTGATATTAGAAATCGTGCTGTTAAAATCAACACCGAACTGTATAATTCCCTTCTGTGTACCGGACGCTGCTTTTTTGCTGCTGCCACTGAGTGCGTCAAATTTGTTACCGGCCTGCTCATAGGCTTTTAAATCAATAATGAAATCCATGCTGCCGCTTTCGCTGACTACATAACCATCACTGTTAATACCAAAGTCGATATTGATACCTTTATCGCCGATCATTTTAACATCCTTCAGAATTTCCATTGATTTGTTCCAATTATCCAAAAATTCCGGCAGATTGGTCTTAAACTCCTCAAAGGATTTATTGATTTCCTGTTTTCCCTGCTCCTTTTCCGTGCCGGAAACGCCTGTCAGATCATTCACAGCCAGTAAATAGTCTTTTATAAATCCTAAAGCCTTATCATTTTTTGAAAAGCTTACTACTGCAGCATTCAAGAGCTTTTTAAAGGAAGCATCGTCAAGTTTCAGATTATAAACAGTTAATGTCTGTCCATCCACTATCTTACTATCCTTTTTTGTTACCATTGTAAATCCCGGGTCGAACTGTGTGGCATATTCCTTTAAAAACTCCATTGCTTTTGGAGTAAAGTTATTGCTGAAATCAAGCAGACTCTTTGTATCTATGCTGCCTGTAGAACTTTGATCCAGCAATTGCTGTTCATCCATGACCATATATGTTTTTCCCTGGAATTTCTCAGGCAAAGAGGTGGAAAGGACAGCCGGAACCTTCATAATCTCCTTAATTTTCGGAGTAGTACCGGAAGTATCGGTGTCAACCCACACTGAGCTTGACAGTCCCATTCCTCCAAGGTCAACGCTTATATCGGCCTGGCCTTTTGCGATTGTTTTGTCGGCATTGCTTTTTGACTTCTGGGTAATAACGATTTTTGAACCATTCAGCATTGGTGCTATTGAATCAAAACTCTGCTGGTCCTCTGTAGCCAGCCCCTTTGCACTAAAGCTTAAAGTCATGTCTGTCTTGCTTTCCATTGATGTTATGTTAGGTGATTTGGTGATTGCACTTAGAAGTGTCAGATCATCGGACGAGCATCCTACGAAAGAAACAGATACCAATGTCACTAACAAAAATAAAGAAATAATCTTTTTAACATTTTTCATTCAACGTACCTCCTATTATAAATGTATTTTAACTATAAAAAAAGCCAATGTCAAATAGTATTTTAGTATTATTTGTCAAATAAGCAAATAAATTGCAAAAAAGAAGGAAAAGAGAATTGATTACGCTCTTCCCTTTTCCTTTTTTGAGAATTCTTTGATGAATCATAAAACAAATAAGATAAACTATTGTTTCTTATGGCAGCAAAATATAGTAATCCAGAATATCCCATATCCAATCTTCCGTCTTTGAAAAGGAAAAGCCCAGACCTTCGGCCAGCCTGACATCCACAGAAAATCTATCTGCCCCATTATAAGGTGCCTCTTCTCCCTCAGGCGAAATAACAGCCTTTTTCCCGGTCTTTCCCTCTGTATATTCTATAATTTTCCCTACTGAAACAGCTCCTTTACTGCCCGCATTTACCACTCCCGTAAAATTCCTATCACCTAAAAACGCAAGAAATCTGCCTGCCTCCAATGAATGGATAAAGCCCAGAGGTTCTTTGATGTTATCAATCTTCATGGGTATGCCGCGCTTTATATGATCCACATAAAAGAATAGTCTCTTTGTATAGTCATCCTTACCAATCACAAATGGAAAACGCACTGCAGCCGCACTCCTGCCGGCATAGTTTTGAAAAAGTGCTCTCTCCGCATGCTGCTTTATAATGTTATAGGCAGAGTCCTCCCTGTTACACCAGACAGTCTCTCCCTGCAGTGGATTGAATTCCGACTCTTCTATTTCCATATGAAGGTCATCGTACACGGATATGGTTGATACAAATATATAATGCTCACAGGTAATATTATCCAGGGCATATTTGATGTCATTGGAGCAATAGGCAATATCATCATATACGATATCATAAGCCTTATCCTTAAAAGTAGTTTTCATGCTTTCTTCCCTGGTCCGGTCTACCTTAATTCTTTTCACTCTGTCTCCAAAGGGGTCCGGGGTCAGTCCTCTTGTAGCTATTGTAACATCACACCCCTTTAATAACAGCTCTTCTACAAGATGAACCCCAAAAAATCTGGTTCCGCCTAATACCAATACTTTCATGTAAATCCTCCTGCCTGAATTTGATTCCAATATCATTCGCAGATACCGGCTGTCCTTTGTATTAATTTTACTTGAATCATTCTATAATATCTACCATTATTTTTAATTGACATAGGAATAGAGGATTGAAAAAAATAAATTACAACAATATGTACTGGTAATTGTTTTTTTAGTCTTATCTTATTATCCGTTACTAACGGTACAAAGGTCCATAGGTCCTGCAAGCCATAAAATCAGCAGGTTCCAAATCAACCGTACCAAAGGTGCTCCAGGCATGGGGCCGGAATATCCTCTTTTTCTCGATATTATGCATATTAACCGGTATTCTTAGCATGGATGCCAGGGTAATCAGCTCTGCTCCAATGTGCCCATAAGCACAAACCCCATGATTGGCTCCCCAATTTGCCATTACGGAATACACTTCCGTAAAAGCTCCTTCTCCCGTCAGTCTTGGCACGAACCAGGTGGTGGGCCAGGCAGGGTCCGTTCTCTTATCCAGAATTGAATGAACCTCTTCCGGCAGGACAATGCTGTATCCTTCGGCTAACTGTAATACAGGGCCGATACCTGCTGCCATATTAAGGCGGATAAAGGTGAGAGGCATGCAGGCATCTGTGGAGAAATGGGAGGAAAATCCACCGCCTCTGAACTGGCACAGTTCTGCCGGGCACCATGTTGCAGCCTTTAAGCAGGCGTCAATATCCTCCTCCGTCATCTCCCACCAGGGCTTCATAATTCCCTCTCCCTGCTCATTTTTAACCGCACCGCTGCCATCCAGACAGGCTGCTCCGGAATTAATCAGATGGATAAGCCCATTCCCTGCCCCTCCTTCCGGCTTCCAGCCGGTTACACGTTCTATGGCGCTTGGACTCCAATAGGTTCTGACATCGGCAAAAATACTGGCACAGCCTGTAAGTAAATTGGAAAAGAGCTGACAGATACCATTCAGATTATCATTTTCCGTAGCAAATGCTATGGGCTGCTTTTTTCCGTTCCAGTCAAAGGTAGAATTTAAAATTGCCTCTGTGAAGTCACCATTCGGCAGCCAGTCCGTCCACATACGCTGACCCTGAAAGCCTCCTGCAATGGCATTTCTGCCATAGGCTTCTTCCTTCCAGCCAAGCCCGGAGAGCTTCTCATTTCCCTTTAAAATATCACGGATAATAATTGTCATCTTAATATTGAATTCCCAGTCCTTATCCTTTTCCTCAGGGGAATGCCCGCCATTTATCCTGTTGGGCTCCGGCTCCATACCCTCCGTACAGTTCTCTTTCACCCAGCTGAAGGCCTTTTCATATTCCTCTTTGTCATAAATTTCTTTTTGAATTCTGCGCAGAACCTCTGTCATATCAATCCATTCGGTTCTCATCCCGAAATATTTCAGGTAAAGGCCGGGATTTAAAAAAGAGCCTGCAATTCCCATTGAGACCGAACCGATGCCAACATAAGCTTTTTCTCTCAGAGAGCCTGCCGTAACTGCGCACTTTGCAAATAACAGCAGCTTCTCCCTCACATCCCCCGGGACGGTATCATCCTCCATATCCTGCACATTCTCTCCATAGATGGAAAAGGCAGGCAGCCCCATCTGATTATATGCTGCCATGACGCAGGCCAGGTAGACCGCTCCCGGCCTTTCCGTCCCATTAAAGCCCCATACCGCCTTAAAGGTAAGAGGATTGATATCCATTGTTTCCATTCCGTAACACCAGCTGGGAGTCACACTTAAGGTGGCGCAGACATTCTGTGTTTCGAATTCCTTCCCGCAGCGGGCCGCTTCTTCCCCGCAGCCGATACTGCCGGAGTAAATCACACATTTTACAGGTGTTCCGTCCCCATAGCAAAGACTGTTCTCAATGATTGCTTTTGCATTTTCCGCCATGGTTCTGGTCTTTTTCTCCAGCTTTTCTCTGATTCCCATTTGCCTGGCATCAATTACAGGCCTTATACCGATAACCGGATACTGTTCCATTCCATATCCTCCTTTCAATCCTGCCAGTTGAATTCTCTAACCAGCTGAATCCTACTGCCAATTGAATCCCACTGTCTGCTGTAAAGGTAAGAACATCCTGTTCTTATTCACCCTTCCTACAGCAATCCTGGTGTACCGTATTATCATGAAATACATAACGCAGGAATGCTGCCGAATTCCTGGCATCCTCATCCAGCTGTTCTTCTGTGGCACTCTGGCTCAGGTCACGCCATACCTTAATATCCGAACCTATCTGGCCTCCGCTCCTTACAAAGGGCTCCATAACAACATTTTTGCAGTATCCGATAGTCCGCAGTGCAGCACCGATTTCGTACCAGGGAAGCTTCCCCTTTCCCGGCAGCCTCCGGTTGTTTTCTCCTGCATGGAAGTGCCCTAAAAGGTCCCCTGCCAGAAGGATGGCTTCGGTAATACTGTCTTCCTCGATGTTCATATGAAAGGTATCCAGCATGATCTTTACGGAAGGAACGTCTACCTGGGTTACGAATTCCCTGGCCTCGGCACAGGTATTTAACAGATACCCTTCAAAGCGGTTCAGTACCTCCAGGCAATACTCCACACCGCACTCCTTTGCAAGCCTTCCCACAGTGCGGATGTTTTTTACACTTCTCTCCCAGTCTCCCTGCTTGTCAACAGGCTTTGAATAATCCACCGGCCAATAGGAATAAATCCCTCCGCCCAAAGTATGGATATCAAGAAATTCCAGTTTCTTTAAAATATCCGTATAAAAGGTTATGGCATTTTTCACTATGCCCTCTTCCGCTGAGCCGAGATTCTCATATGCCGTAGGACCGTAGCCTGCCGTCAGAAGGATTCCCTGGTCCTCTGCTTCCTTTTTAAGGGCATATAATTCATCTCGTTCCATTTTGGCAAGAGCCGCACAGGATACCTCAAGAATATCAAACCCAAGCTTTTTAACCTTTCGGACATACTTTTTATAGTCTGCCGTCCATTCCTGTTCCCAATAAGCAAAATAAATACCGTATTTCATCCCGATTCTCCTTTTTATTTTTACTCCACTTCTAACAGCAAAAACAGCTCCAGCTTATCAATCAGAATTCTGGTCCTATCTCCCAGCACCTCTGTTTTAAGCACCTTACCGCTTACCAGTTCTTTTGCGGTCTTTCCCGCTCCTTCCACCTCTACATAAATATCGTATACAGGTACAATAGGGGCTTCCTCCTGCTGGTTTAACAGTGCAAAATAGTTTTGGCCTTCCTTGTTCCAGTTAATTACCTCCACATATTTCGGCGCATTGGATTCGAATACGAGCTTACCGCAAAGTGAACGGATAATATTATAAAATACCTGTCTGCTCCAGTAGGGCTTTGACAGCTCAACGGGAGCCGCCGACCATATGAGGGTGGAGGACCCTGCCTTCTTTCTGATAACTCCCGGCTGGTCCGTATAGAAACCGGGGGGATTGGAATGTATAGCTGCAAATTCCTCCGTCCCGGTCATGGTATAGGGCAGCGTCTGGGTTGCCAGTACTGTGATTTCGTTTTCATCCCTGATCTCTATTTCATACTGTGCCATTGGAATCGTAAGAGGTACCTTTCTTGAGAACTTCTCAAAAATTTCTTCTCCCTCCTTTGTAGGGCTTAGATAAGTGAACTGATGCCCTGTCTTTCCAAGCACCTTCACTCCCAGAAGCTTTTCCAGCCGGGGATTTCCGATGGGTCCGCTGATGTAGAGATTTCCGCCTCTCCTTACATAGGCTTCCAGGGCATCCATTTCCTCCTCCCTGATTGCAGCCACGTTGGACAGGATAATAACCTCCGCCCTTTCTCCTTCCAGGTTCTTGCTGCCGATTACCTCATAGGGTAAATTAGTGCTTCTCAGGATAGCACTTGCCGCCACCGGCGCATCCATATAGATTTTTCTGTCAAAGCTCTTATCACAGGTGTCCACTCCGTTTTCATCAGGGTCATATTTGGCATGGCTTGCAAACCAGATGGCAGCGTTGTGGTTAAAAGCTCCGCTAACATAGCTTTCATACCTGCGGGTAACGGAATAAACCTCTTTCAGCAGCCCATGGTAGATTTCCGGCACGATGGACCCGTCCGGGTTAATGGCATCCACCAATAAAAAGGCCCCGTTGTGCACCAGTGCAGTCATGACATGGAGCAACAGCTCTTCCTTTGTCTTCGTAGTGGTATGGAACACCAATTCCGGGTCGCACCGGGAAGTATGATAGATAAAGGGCAATGCCGGCGATACGTTCTTATAGTATTTATTAATAAAGGTCTGCTGTAAAAAGCCTCCGTAATAATCTCCTCCCGCATAATCCACTGCTTCCATTAGTAATTCACTGCTGGCATTAATCCAGGGAGACGTAATCATGGAAAACTGGTGCTCCACGGTAACCTCCGGATTGATTTCCTTAATGGCAGCGGTAGCAAATTTCGCATAATCCGCCATCCACTTTTCACGAAGGTAGACAAATTCGCGGAATTCTTTCCTGTCCCACCTTAGGGTCCTTGGAAGCTCTCTTCCGGTCTCCTCCCGGTATTTCTTTCTGCAGCTTGGACAATAACAGATGTCAGGCCAGAAGGTCATATCCAGAAACATTCCCTCGAACTGATAATTACGGTTCAGTTCCTGCAGATTTTCTTTCACATATTCCCGGTAACCTTCGTTATTAGGGCAGACAATTCCATACCTCCCGGTCTTGAAATTCCCTCCGTTTCTGTATTCCCTGAAATTCTTTCCGTCCGGGCCAACCGTCCTCCACTCCGGATGGTTCTCATAGGCCCAGTTGTCAAAAACCTGCGTAAAATATACCTCAACTGCTATTCCTGCCTCATGGCACCTTTGAATCATTTCCCCCAGAAAATCCTTTCCATGGAGACCTTTATGCATCCGTCCGATGCTTGTTGGATAATAGCACAATCCCGTATGAGGCTTTGCTTTTACCATGGCTGCCTGCACTCCCGCATCCTTAAGAGCCTCTACGTATTCTTCGCAGTTGATTTTTGTCAGAAATTCTTCATTCCAATCATCAATATGCATATCCATTAAATTTCTTCTATAATTGCCTTCAATCCACATATAGTCCTCTTTCCAGGAAGCTTTATTCCTGTTTCATTTTCATTTTTTAATTTATTTTAATTGATTTGAGTGACAAAAGCCTTGCTTCAAAAGGAACACAGGCAATTTGCACAAACCAGAAAGAACGAATGCGCCTATGGAAAGGACTTCTTATACCTTGGAATCGAAGCATGAGTCTTTCTGGTTTTTGCAAATTGCCGTCCCCTTTCGAATGACTACCCTTTCAACACCCAAATCTTTAATTATTTCTGCATGAGAACAGTTTAAATCCATTTAAAACCATACTGTTATTTTTTATTCCGCTTCATGGCTTCTGTATAAGCCGCTTACTGACATGGTTTCCTTTTGCACCACATAGTTCAGATACTCACTTGGAGTCATTCCCACCACTGCCTTAAAGGTCTTGCTGAAGGCATGGATACTGGTAAAGCCCGACTCCTCCGCTGCCTCTGTAATATTCATCTGTCCCAGTGCAAGAACCTGCTGGGCTTTTTCTATCTTTACGTTAATAATATATTTATGAAGAGAGATGCCAAGATAATTGCGGAACACATTGGTCAGGTAATTGGACGTTACCCCGATAGCCTCACTGATGGTATCGTTGTCCAGGTCCTCATTTTTATAATGGGTATTAATATAAGCTATGGCATTTTCAATGTGAATCCAGGATTTTGTCTTCCGGAAATCCCTGTTCCCATCCGTCTCTTTCTTTTCCCTTATTCCATGGCGCAGGGTCAGAATCAGGAGAATGATGGAATATGCCTTTAGCATGGCTTCCCTGCATTCCTTTCCTTCCGTAAATTCCTTATACATGTTTAAGTAAAGCTTCTTAATTTCATACCGTTCCTTTTCCCCCATGGAAGAGGTGATTACCTTATCTCCGAAAAGCACTTCTCTTTTCGGTACTTCAAATTCCGTGCCCAATTCCAGAACATCCTGATGCTCCAGCAGGCAGCTCTCCGGTCTTTTATAAAAATCAAAATGAAAGATAAACTGTACCAGCGGCTCTCCGCCAAGGGAGCGCACTATATGGGTCTTTAAGGGGGGAATAATAATGGTATCGCCTGCTCCGCATTCATATTTCTCCCCGTCTACGACAAACTCGGCACAGCCCTGGGCAATATAGGTAAATACATTGTCCAAATCCTTCCATTTGCCGCTCATTGCAACGGCCTTTTTTATCCTCATCATACGTATATAGGGTGATATGTCCTCCAGCTCTTTTATGTCCATGCTTATCATCCTTTCTGCGCTGTGTCTGCCATATCAGATTTGTGTGCACAGCGCATACACAAGCCTGATTACCCCTTTATGGCACCTGCCATCATTCCCTCCATAATTTTATTATAAAAGAACAGGTAAATGGTAAGCACCGGAATCGTAGCCATTGCCAGTGCTGCCAGTAAAAGGGTGTACTGGGTCATATACTGGGAAGTAAAATAAGTAAGTCCGATGGGAATGGTCTTTAAGGCTTCTTTGTTAATCATAACCTGTGCAAAGGGAAATTCGTTCCAGACATGCATAAAGGTAAGTATCACAACCGTCATCATAATGGGACGGCATACGGGCAGCATAATGGAAAACATTACCCTTGGCATGCCGGCGCCATCAATGGTGGCAGCCTCCTCCAAATCCACCGAGATTCCTTTTAAATATCCGTCAATCAGGAAAATTGCGGTTGGTAATTCAAAGGCCACATAAATCGGTACCAACGTGAACCGGTTGTTTAACAGGCCGATATTTTTGAATTGGATAAATATCGGAACAATTAAAGCATACACCGGTATCATGATTCCTGCCATCAAAATCATATAAATTAAATTTCTGCCGGGAAACCGGTATCTGGAAAGAAGATAGCCCATAACAAAGGATATTACCAATACCAGAAGGAGCGAAGCGATACTGTTTAAAAGGCTGTTGAAAAAGAAAACGCTGAATTTTGCCCTGGCAAAGGCTGTTATGTAATTTCCGAAATGCAGGATTTTGGGCAGTGCAACCGGGCTGACTGCAAATTCCTGGTCTGTTTTCAAGGAAGAATATAAAAGCCAGACCACCGGATAGATACAGGACAGGGACAGTGCAAGTATGGGAATGTTCACAACTGCCCATGCCAGATATTTCTTTATTCTCATAGCAATTGTCATACGGATTTCCTCCCCATAATAAGCTGAATAACCAGACTGATGCCTACGGCAAATATGAGTATGGATACAGCAATTGCCGCACTGACACCAAAGTTGCCGAATTTAAAGGTATAATCATAGCAGTAAAGAGCCAGTGAAGAGGATGCCTTCCCGGGTCCCCCGTTGGTAAGGGCGACCAGATGGTCATATATCTTCATGGTCCCCGAGGCACACAGGATAATACAGATCTTAAAGGTATCCCATATCAGGGGAAGTGTGATATACAGTGATTTTTTCACTCCTGTGGCACCATCTATTTCCGCACATTCATAAACCTCCTGGGGTACAGCTGAAATAGCGCTCATAAGAAGTACCATATATAAGCCTATATACTGCCAGATTACCGGAACAGCAACAGATCGGAGTACGATAGAGGAATCATCCAGCCAGCTTTTTATCCAGGAGGCTTTCCCGACGGATGTCAGGAATGTATTTAAAAGTCCATAGTTGCTGTTATAAATAAAACGCCATACATAGCCCACGACCACCGGAGCCATTACTACGGGAAAGAAGATAACCGCCCTGTGAAAAGACTTAAACCGGAGCCTCCGGATAGTCATCAGGAATGCAATCAAAAGTGCAATGCCAACCTGTCCGATTACGCACATAATCGACAGCAGAAAGGTATTCTTTGTAACGAGCCAGAAATTCTTATCGTGAATTAAGGTAACATAATTATCAAGGCCCAGGAATTTCGGATCTCCTACTCCCTTCCATCTGGTCAGACTGTAATAGATTGAGGTACCTAAGGGCACAATGAGTATATAAAGAAAATAAAGAAAGGGAATCAGAATCAGGGTGTAGATAATAATATACTGTCCCTTGGAGCGGATTTCTCTGGTATTCATTCGCTGCCTCCTTCATGTTTAAAAGAAGGGGCTAATCAGTAGCCTGTAAGCCCCTTCCTGTTCTTATTCCAGATTATTTATAATTTGCCTCCATGGCTGACTGGCAGTCCGCTGCCATATCCTTAGGCTCCAGGGTTCCTGCGATCAGCTGCTGGGTATCTGCATATAACACACCGCTTCCTACTTCTGCCGGGAGCTGGCAGTCAAAAATCGGAAGGAAATTCATATCAGCTTCCAGCTTGACATATTCGGCAAAAAGAGGTTTCATCTGGCTTTCGTCTACCTTTCCGGAGGACTTGGCTGCTGAAAAGAATCCGTTAAGAAGGGCTTCATCCGCATACTCCCCGGTGGTTACCTGTTTCAGGAAAGCAAGTGCCGCCTTTAAATTATCTCCCTTAAGGCCGGCTTTTATGACATAATTCCATCCGGCACCGGCAGCCGTGTCGAATTTGGTACCGGACTGGCCGGTTACTGCCGGCATTAAGCCCAGGTGGGTATTGGACAGTACCTCTGCCGGAGCATTTGCTATTACTGTTCCAATGGACCAGGCGCCATTAAAGAACATTGCGGCTTTCTTGTTATAATATAAAGAGTACATTTCATCCTGATTGATGGAATTTACGTCACTGTTTAAATATCCGGCATCTGCAATTGCCTTAAAGCCGGTAAGTGCCGCAACAAACTTGTCATCGGTAAATTTTGCTCCCTTATTGTTCTTTAAGCTGTCAAACCAGGTATTATCAACATATTTATAAGCATAGGTATTAAAAACAGCGGATTCCGCAAGCCACTGATCCTTATTGCCCATTGCAATAGGGGTATAACCGGCAGCCTTAATCTTGGCACAGGCTGAAAGCAGCTCATCCCAGGTCTCGGGCCAGGCACTTATTCCGCATTCCTTAAATATTTCTTCGTTGTACACTCCGATACAGTTTGCCTGCATCTGGAAAGGAATTCCCCACTCGGTATCGTTATAAGTACAGTCACTGAAAGCACCGTCAACATAATTAGCCGCCCATTCGACATCTTCCTTCAGATATTTATCGAGAGGATCAATTAATCCGGCATCGGCAAGTGTTCCAAGCATATCTCCCTTGGTCAGGAATACATCCGGCAATTCATTTCCTGCCATTAAGGTGGTTAATTTTTCTTCATAGTTGTCACTGTCAGTAAACTGATAATTAATGGATACTCCTGGATTGGCTTTCTGGTATTTGTCTGCCGCACTCCAAAAAGCGATGGAAGTTCCTGCTCCTTCCTTTTCAAAAAAATGAAACAATGAAAATGACCCGCTTTGTCCATCTGTCTTGGTGGTCTCAGCCGCTGCCCCATCAGCTGCCTTGCCATCGGTCGTTTCTTTGGCTGATCCATTTGCTGATGCAGCCCCATTTGTGCTCTTACTGTTTGTAGATGCTTTTCCACAGGCACACAATGCCAAAATCATTGTAAATACCAAAACAGCTGCAAGCACTTTCCTGATTTTACCCATAAAAATACCTCCTTTTTTGTCAAAAGCAATTTTGTCCATCTTTAACATATTCTTAAAATTACCGTTATTATGTACAACAATTGCCCTTTGTATTGAATATTATAGAGGATAATATACAAAAAGTATTTACTCAGATTTATGTTTATTTGTCAATTCCACAGATAATAGGGCAATTTTAAAACATACACAAAAAATAAGCGCAAAAAAACTGCCCGAAACGGTCTATGAACCATTCGAACAGTTTTATTCTTCAATCTAATTTCGTTTTACTTTACTTCTCCGCCTTCTACCACCAGGTTATCCGGGTTGGCGGCATCTCCGTATACCGGAGCCAGGGTCTCGTCATAATCCTTATGGAAGAAATTTTCCTTGCCAAGGGTTTTAATCTCCTCATTCAGCCAGTTCAACAGCTCGGTGTTTCCCTTCTGTACAGCGGGTGCTATGGTATCAAGATTTCCAAGAGACTCAATACCAACTGTGTAGCCCTTATTTTCAATAGCCCAGGCAAGTACTTCCGTATTGTCCGTAGAGAAGGCATCCCCTCTGCCGTCAAGCAGGGCACTGTAGGCTTCGCTGTACTGGTCGAACTTTAACAATTTGACATCGGGATAATTCTCGGTGAAGTAGGTTTCTGCCGTAGTTCCCTTGTTTACGATCAGTGTCTTTCCCTTTAACTGGTCGGCAGAGGTTATCAGTGCACTGTCAGGTGATACCACACCAAGGGCAACCTTCATATAGGGTAATGCAAAATCCACCTTCTCGGCACGGTCCGGTGTTACGGTAAAGTTGGCAAGTATGATATCTACCTTGGCAGTTACCAGGTATTCCACACGGCTGGCTGCTTCTACGGAAACATATTCAACATCAATGCCTAAATCCTTTGCTATACGGTTACCGAAGTATACGTCATAGCCCTGGTACTCTCCCTTTTCATCCACATAGCCGAAAGGCTTTTTGTCACTGAATACCCCAATTACAATCTTTCCGCTTTTCCTAATATCGTCCAATGTTCTTGCCGTTCCGGCAGAAGCGGATGTATCTGCTTCCTTCTTATCGTTGGCATTGCTTTTGCAGCCTGCCAGTAAGGTTGTCATTAAGACGAGTAACAATAATAATGATATTATTTTTTTCATTTTTACACCTTCCTCTCACTCCGCCGCCTTTGACGGCAATCGCTTTTTAGCTTCTATCTTCAACACTTTTTACAGCGTCAAATTCAAACACATTTAAAAATTTTCTTGCTCTTTCTGTCCGTGGATTCTCAAAGAATTCCGCCGGCGTACTGTCTTCTACTATCTCACCCTTATCCAGAAAAATGATCCTGTCCGCAATGGCTCTGGCAAACTGCATCTCATGGGTTACAATAAGCATGGTGCTTCCTTCCCTTGCAAGCTCTAACATTACATCCAGTACTTCCCTTACCATCTCCGGGTCCAGGGCTGCGGTAACCTCATCAAAAAGCATGACCTCCGGATGCATGCAAAGGGCTCTTACGATAGCCACTCTCTGCTTCTGTCCGCCGGAGAGCTGCCTTGGAAAGGCATTCATTTTATCCGGAAGCCCCACTCGTTCAAGAAGCTTCCTGGCTTCCTCCTCTGCTTCCCCTTTGCTTCTGCGCTGTGCCTTTATTGGCCCCAGGGTTATATTATCCAAAATATTCATATGGGGAAATAATTCATAGCTTTGGAATACCATTCCGACTTTTTGCCGCACCAGGTGCATATCCTTCTGCCTGCCGCTGATTACTTCACCCTTTAAGGATATCTTTCCGCTTTGGATTGCCTCAAGACCGTTAATGCACCGCAGCAGGGTACTCTTGCCGCAGCCGGAAGGTCCTACAATAACCACTACTTCTCCTTTGCTTACCGTAAGGGAGATATCCTTTAACACCTCCAGGCTTTCATAGCTTTTCTTTATATGCTCTAATGTAAGAATTTCTTCTTTTCCACTCATACCATCCCTCCATACTGCTGATTACCGTAATTTTGGGCATCAGCACATATCTGCCCCTTTATCATTTTCAGTCTGCCTCATCCTTCTATTTGCCCTTTATTAATAATATCAGGCATTTTCTTAACCTTTCATACCTAGCTTCCAGCAGCCGCTTTCCTTAGCCTCCTGCCATAAAGCGGATGTTCTCCTCTTTATGGCAAATTTTATACTCCATTCCAGGCTTTCTCAAGTCTGGCCGCAAGCCTTGACACCGGATAGCAGATAAGAAAATACAAAAAGAAGATAACTCCGTATACCCAAAGAGCTGCCGAGGGAACGGACAAGCGCGAGGCTTCTATAATCTGCTGCCCCACCTTTACCACTTCCACCACTCCGATAAGTGCAATCAAGGAGGTTGTTTTTATCATTCTGGTTGCCAGGTTAATGGCAAGGGGAACCAGCCTTCTTACGGTCTGGGGTATAATAATAGAACGGTAGATCTGTCCCCCCGTAAGCCCTATGGCCTTTCCGCTCTCATACTGGTGCACAGGAATTGAGATCAGCGCACTTCTTACCAGGTCCCCCATTTCTGCCGTTCCCCAGAGGGAAAAGACAATGACCGCCGATACTTCACCGGACAGGTTTATGTGGAATGCCCTTGTCAGCCCGAAATAAACCAGGAACAGCAGCACCAGCTGGGGCATGATACGTACAAATTCCAGGTACAGTCTTGTAACGGCCTTGACCACCGGATTTTTTACCGTCATTATCATTCCAAGGACGATTCCAAGAACCATTGAAATCAGTACGGACAGAAGGGATATTTCAACAGTGACCCATAATCCCTCAAAGAGCCTTATCAGGTTCCTTCCTTCAAACAATACTTTAATTCCCAAATCCTGCATATCTTAATTTCCTTTCAATCAAAGTAAATATCACAGAAATCGGAAGCAGTATGCCAAGATAGGACAATACCAGCATAAAAAGTGCTTCATCTGTGTTATAGGACATTCCGATAAGGGATTTTGCCGTATACATTAAATCAGCCAGGGCAACTGCACTAAATACCGAAGTCTCCTTTATTAGAAAGATGATATTTGCCGCAAAGGCCGGTATGGAAACCGATATTGCCTGGGGCAGCAGAATATACCGGATGACCTGCTTCTTTTTAAGCCCCAGGCTTAAGGCCGATTCCAGCTGTATGGAAGGCACCGCTTCCAGCCCGCTTCGAAAGGCTTCCGCCATATAGCTCCCTCCAAGAAAAATGAGACCTGTAATGGCACAGGTCTCAGAGCTAAGCAAGATCCCCGCCTTTGGTAATCCAAAATATAGAAAAAACAACTGAATGAGCAGCGGTGTATTTCTGGAAAGCTCGATATATAAGCCCGCTATCTGCCTTAGAAACGGTATTTTGTAATATCGGATAAGACTGCAGAAAATCCCCACAAGAAAGGAACCCGCTATTCCAATCAGAGCAATTCTTACCGTAAGCCCCGCCGCACTAAGATACATTGGTGCATATTCTTTCAGCACATCTATATTCATTGTGTAAACCTCTCTTTTATAACTACGTCTTAACTTATTTATCTTATGTATTAATTCATATTATTATAATATGAATTATATGAATTCAATGACATTATTTTATAGGATGAATTTCTTTTTGTCAATATTTTTTAATTTCCAGCTAAGTCTTTTTTTTAATTTCCAGTTAAGCCTTTTTTTAATTTCCAGTTAAGCCTTTGGAAACGGACGATAGTTTCTGGTTCCATTTAGCAATTTTCTGTTCACGGTTCCAATTCCACTAAAATGCCAACCGTTATTCCTGGAAGGTTAAATTGCACCAAACTCGCTTCACAATTATTGGGTATATTAACGCTGTGAGCTCAAACACTGGTGCAATTTAACCTAGTCATAACGGCTGCCATTTAAGTGTCATGAGGAACCCCTCAATAGAAAATTCCTAAATGGAACCAGAAACCATCTGTATTTTACCTTCCCGTTAATGTTTTTCTATATGCAGTTAATATATTTCATTTTACAGTTAATGTGATTATAAGCATAAAAAAGTACCCTGAAAGTAAAACACAATTTCCTTTTGCGTCTGACTAACAGGGTACTTTTCCCTTATTTACTTATTCTTTTGATAAAGAAGGTCTTACCGGTTTATCGCAGCGGCAATCTCTCTGTGAACTATCTGGGCAAATTCATCCTTTACCTGCTCCCTTAAAACGGCCTTCTTAATCTTTCCGCTTGAAGTAATCGGAAATTCCTTCACAAATTTTATGTACTTCGGAATTTTAAACTTTGCCAGATGAAGAGCTGCATATTCACGTACCTCTTCCGCACTCAGCATACGCCCGGAGGCCGGTATGATGAATGCGCAGATTTCCTCTCCCAGCAGCTCATCCGGCACCGCTATAACAGCTGCATCGAAGATTCCCTGGTAATGCTTCAGGACATTTTCTATTTCAGCCGGGGATATGTTCTCACCTCCGCGGATTATAATATCCTTAATACGGCCCTCGATATGAATAAAGCCTTCCCTGTTGATGGTTACAAGGTCCCCGGTACGAAGCCAGCCTTCCCTGTCGATGGCATTATTGGTAGCCTCCTGGTTGTGATAATAACCGCTCATGATATAGGCGGATTTTACAAGGAGTTCACCTTTTTCTCCTATTGCCGTCTCTTCACCGCTTGCTATATCAACAACCTTAACTTCCACACCGGGCAAGGGTCTTCCGATGCTGTGCAGACGGTATTCCATATCATCGGAGGAGGAAATCTGTGTAATGCCGATGGCCTCTGTCTGTCCGTAGAGGTTTGCAATAGTCTCGATTCCCAATTCTTCCACGATTCTTCTCATCAGCTCATTGCTGCAGCAGGCACCTGCAATGAAGCCTTTTGAAAGACTGGACAAATCATACCGGCTTAAATCAGTGTTCAACATAAACTGAAACATGGAAGGAACGCCATTAAATACGGTACAGCTCTCATCCATAATAAGGGACA
The DNA here is from genome assembly GCA_023410275.1 of Bacillota bacterium. Taxonomy (GTDB): domain Bacteria; phylum Bacillota; class Clostridia; order Lachnospirales; family Lachnospiraceae; genus Anaerocolumna. Next base: position 25,812 of record JAEYPZ010000161.1, on the reverse strand, counting down.
GGGCTTTTTTTGTCTCAAAGCGTTCTGCTATTACAATAGAAGCTCCTCGGAAAAGCCCTGCAAAGGTGCTTAAGACAAACCCGATTACATGGAACAGCGGCAGGCACAAAAGTACTCTGTCGTCCTCATCATATTCCATGCGTTCACCTGATACCAGTGCATTATTTACGGTTGCATAGTGGTCCAGAACAACTCCTTTGGGATTTCCTGTAGTACCGGAGGTGTAAAAGATATTTAAAGGGTCTTTTGCCGTAACTTTCCTGCCAGCTTCCTTAAGGGCGGCTTCACCGAGGGTATTTCCACGCTCCTCTACATCCTTAAAATGAAAGGCCCCCTTTAATGGAGTATCATCCAATAATACCACGGTTTTGAGGCAGGGCAGTGCATCGTTCTTTAAGTTACCCGGTTCACAGGTTAAAAGCTCCGGACAAATCTCTGTCAGATTGTCCAGGAAGCTGACATCCTTAAACCCTTTGGTAAGAAAGAAAAGCGAACTTTCCGACTGCTTTAACACAAAGGATAGTTCGCTTTTTGTACTGGCTGTATTTATGCATACTAATACCGCACCGATTTTGGCTGCTGCTAATTCAAGAATTACCCATTCCGGTGAATTCAGAGCAAGGATAGCCATGTGATCCCCTTTTTTTACACCTAAGCCAAGCAAGCCCTTTGCGCAGGCATTACTCATTTCCACCATCTGGGAAAATGTATAGGTTTCTTGCTTTTCCGGGAACACCAATGCTTCTCTGTCACCATATTTTTGGCATATCTCATCTGTAATTTCTGCTAAAGTTTTAGTAATCAGCATATTTTCTCCCCCTTAATCCATCTCTCTAGTACTTACACAGTAGTCCGATATTTTGTGAGCCGCAGCCAATGGTCCATATTACAATGTAATCTCCGCGCTTTACAAATCCTCTTTTTACAGATTCGTAGAGGGTAATAAAGGGGCTGCTGGTTCCCGTATAGCCGTATTCATCACCAATGTAGAGGCTGTGTGCTTCGTCAATTCCGAAATTCTCCCGAATCTTACGAATATTAATAAGTGCATACTGGGAGAAGCAGAACATTTTGACATCATCCTTTGTCAGTCCATTTGCCTCTAGCAGTCTTCCTATTGTTTCTCCTGCTGAGGCCGGGACATCCTCCGTAGGCGGTACGAACTTAATCAGCATATCTTTTTTATTTTCAACACGAAGGATATTGGAGAATCCGCAGCCTGGAAAGAGGGCTACATCAACCCCTTCCGACTTGACCGTACACACGGAATCAACTATACCGGCATCTTCCTCTGTCTTTTCCAGGATTACTGCGCAGGCAGCCTCCCCGTAATGCCCGTAAAGATTTTCTTCCTCTTCATCAATGGTCATGTTGATATAATCACAGCCAATTAGCAGGGCTCTTGTAACATGAGGTGTCAATGTCATATATTTTGCTGCCTGTTCAAAGGCCAGTGCCATTCCGCAGCAATTGGAATTGATATCATAGCATATGCACTCGTTTTTTCCGCCAATGGCACTATGTATCTTAATCGAGGTAGGGGGAGCCGTATATTCCGGCAGCTGACTTGATAAAATTATCATGTCCATATCAGAGCCTTTAAGGCCCGTCCTGTCCAATAAATCCTTGACTGCCTCCAGTGAAAGTGTCAGAGTATTACCACTCTCATCCTCAAAGAGAAACCTTTTTTCCCTTCCGATTACATCCCTTAAAAAATGCTCAACATCTTTTCCTCTCTTGCGAAAGTGCTCCAAATACGGTTCATTATCCACTACCAGATTTCCATGGCTTACTGCAATATCCCTTATCTTAACCTGTACCATGCCATTCTCCCTCCAGTATGTATTATTATTTGATTTCGAAGTCTGCAATACCGGCTTCTTTTGCAAGTCTTCTGACCTGCATAGAAAGGATTGCACTGTCCTCCATGCGGAGTACTACTTTTCGAAAGCCTGTCTGTTTATAGAGAATGAAAAATCCTTTTAATTTTTCCTGTTTATCCGGTGTGATAACTCCCATATTTCTGGCATCCAGTTCTAGGGTAACCTGCGCAGGATTAATCTTTGCCACAGCCTGCTGGTAAGCTGCGCCAAAGCTTGCGATATCTTCATCTCCAAACTTACCATCCAACACGATTTTTAATACATCTCCTGAAACATTAATACTAAATTTCTCCATACTCGCTCTCCTTTTCTTTTGTGCTGCTGAAAAGAATACTTGCCATAATATAACAAAAAAAGTCCATAGCTATGCCATGGACCTATCGTGTATCATGGCAACCCGGCTGCCTTAACATTCGTCTTAGGCCCGTGGCTTTGCGTCCCTGTCTTTCGGCAGGTTTGCCTTTTTCATTTTTCTTTTCACTACAATATGATGTTTTTATATGGAACTTTTTCTACCATACAACTCCATTATAGTCATAATTATACAACTTTCAAGTGTTTCCTTTTTTAGTTCAATATATTTTACATTTCTGCACATAGACTTTTCAATATCCTGTTTTACTTCACATTATTATCATCGGCTTCTATCAATTTATCAAAATCTGCATTTCTGGCTTTTTCCGCCATAACACGAAGTTTACTAAGCACAAATTCCTGGGTTTCCTTATCTATTCCATCTGAAATATAACCTATCCATTTTTCTAAAAGATAAAATATTTGCTCTTTGTATCCCATTCCTTTATCTGATAAATAGAGGTTTTTAGCTCTTTTATCTTCTTCACAGACTTTTCTTATGATAAGCCCTTTATTTACAAGAGAGTTTATTGTTTTTGTGACGATTGATTTATCTATCAGAAGAAGGGAAGAAAGCTTCTCTTGATTAATTCCCTCATTATCATACAGGTTGACTATCAATATGCATTCCCAATAGTCCAAATCTATTGTTTTAAAAGCAAGATTAATATATGTTTGAAGCTGTCTGTGCAAAATTCCAAAATATCTTGTATCATATTTTTTATTCACGCCTGACTCCTTTATTGATTTATTTAACTATATTATATGGATTTCAATTGAATCTGTCAACTATCTTCTCGTTATTTCAAGAAAATTAGTTGCATTATATATCTATTTTTTGTGCTTATCCAGATATGTCTTAAATAGGCATATCAAAGTATTTCATCTAATATATGCCCTTATTAATATCATTATCATTCATAAAAAAGCTTACAAAAATCAAAATTATAATTGTTGACATTTTCAACTAATATGTTTATAATTTGGTCATTAGTTAACTAATAAAATTTTATTATACGAAAGAAGGTTCTTAGCATGCCATTAAATCCAATATTTAACAAGTTATTAGAAACGGATTTCAGCAGTATGTATACTTCCCTTAGCATTGATCAGCTGAGAGAATATTATAAAAAAAGCTGGGATGATTTTAAAGGAGATATCATTGAAGTAGGAACAGTAACCAATCGTACTGTCAGAACTTCCAAAAGAGATACTCCCATCAGAATATATAACCCTAAAACGGAGGGAATACACCCTGTATTTATATGGATACACGGTGGAGGATTTATTTTTGGAAGTATGGATGTTTATGATTCTATATGCCGGAAAATAACAAACAATGTAAATTGCACAGTGATATCGATTGATTACGGCCTGTCTCCCGAGCACAAATTCCCGGAGCCGGTAGAGGAGTGTTATCAGGTTGTCAAATGGGTATATGAAAATGCAAAAGATTTGAATATACAGTCTGATAAAATCGCCATTGGAGGAGACAGTGTAGGCGGAACTCTTACTGCTGCAATTACTCAGCTTTCAAGAGACAGGAGAGAATTTCCCATTGCTTATCAGATAGAAATTAATGCAATGTTTGATCTTCTCGGAAAAACAAAACCTTTATCCAGAGTGGAAAATGCAAAAGGGTACAGACTGGAAACAAAAGAAATTGAAGGGTGGTTTGTTCCAATGTATTTAAATGATTTAAGCGAAGCAAATAATCCAATAGCTTCCCCCTTACTTGCAGATGATTTCAGTAATCTCCCTGCCGCATGCATCATTACCTCAGAATATGACCCATTAAGAGATGAAGGCGAGCATTATGCTAAAAACCTATCAGAGGCCGGTGCAGATGTTTGCTTAAAGAGATATGACGGAATAATCCACGGATTTTTCAATATGCAAAGGACAGTGGAGGAAGCACGGGATGCACTTAATTTGGTATGTATAAAATTAAGTGAAGCTTTTCATTCTGGAAAATAATCATTAGGAGAATTGAAACATGTACCACCATCTTATCGCAGAGTTTTTGGGTACTGCATTCATGATTATATTTGGCGTAGGTGTACATTGCAATGAAACACTGTACGAAACGAAGCATCATGGTTCAGGTCATATATTTGCAATTACGGCTTGGGCCTTTGGTATTACTGTTACCCTTTATCTTTTTAACGGCGTTTATATTAATCCGTCCATGACACTTGCCCAAGCTGTTCTTGGAAAAATTTCATGGAGTAAAGTAGTCCCTTATTGTATAGCCCAGGTATCCGGGGGTTTTGTGGGTGCGCTTTTGGTTTATGTATGCTATGCGGACCATTTTAAATTATCTGCAGGCAAAATGGATGCGGTAAAAATACGTAACATTTTTTCCACTACACCAGGCATTCGAAATCTCCCCCGCAACTTTTTTGTAGAATTCATTGCAACCTTTATGTTTATCAGCTGTATTCTTGGTATTACGAGGCTTAACAATCCGGCTGTTGAACCCATTGCAGTTGGTCTCCTGGTATGGGCTATTGGTATGGGATTGGGCGGTACCACAGGATTTGCCATGAATTTGGCACGTGATATGGGTCCCAGGCTTGCTTACGCCATTTTGCCAATAGACAACAAAACAGATGCAGACTGGAAGTATGGTATTTTAGTTCCTGGCATTGCCCCACTTTTAGGCGGAGTCTGTGCTGCACTATTTACACAGTTCTTTTTAGGTATGTAAATGAAATCAGGAAGTGATCAAAGTATAATATAACACGATATTTATTTATATTTTTACAAAAAACTGCTTTAAGCACTTGGACCGATCAGAAGCCCTTTTAAAGCGTTAAAGCAGTTTTTTCCTATCTTGAATTCTTAATCGTTCGTCTAAATAGCATTATGGCAAAAAGCTACGATACTGCAAATGGGAATTTCGCAAACTGAACCTACTGAACGCCTTCTGTCACGATCTCTGTCGCGATCTCTGTCACGATCTCTGTCACAGTCTCTGTCACGATCTCTGTCACAGTCTCTGTCACGATCTCTGTCACGATCTCTGTCGCGATCTCTGTCACGATCTCTGTCACGATCTCTGTCACGATCTCTGTCAAAATCGCAATCTCTGTCACGATCTCTGTCGCGATCTCTATCAAACTCCTCATTAAATTCGGCGGTGCAAGAACGATCTAGAGGACAGGCGGGAGCAAATCCCTGTCTGGAATCAATACGGACGGTATCACAGTTTACAGAAAGAAGCACACCAGTAAAGCCGCATCCTGAAACACCACCGCTGGTTGTAAAAATAATAACCGACTGCCCAATAAATCTTCGAATATGCCTGACAAAACTCTGATCATTGTTAAATCCATCAAAATTATTAAATGACATAAATAGCCTCCTTATATTCTTTATACGGCATTATGACAGAAAGCTGCAATTTTATCGATTGGGATATCACATACAGAACCTAAGTTGAAGTGTTCACGACGACGACGATCAAAATCGATATCCCTGCAGCAGGAACTGTTAGGGCCACCGATAGGATGAGCCGGTGAAGTGCCACGATCTGTTACTAATTGTATAAAGTCATTGTTTATTCCGAAAAGAACACCCGTAAATCCACATCCCGAAACACCGCCGCTTTTCGTAAATACCGTAACTGTTTCGCCGACAAATCTGCAAAGACTGTGAACTAAGGCTTGGTTTGAGTTAAAACCTCCACATGCCATATGATTTGATTTCCTCCTTTAAATATATTAGGTCATCCGATTGCTAATCGTTTATAACCATACTTCATAATATGGCCCCGAACAGATAATGTGACATTATTTTATGTTAAATTACAAATTATTTAACACTTTTTTCTAATATGCTTTATCACAGGCTAAAAAGAAATTGATTATAATGAGGGTATCGGTGAGGCTGCTGAAAAAGAGTTCTTACGCCAGGCTATATTTTTTAAATTATTTTGTTATAATAAAAATAAATAGAAGCTTTTTTAAGACTATGTTCTCAAATTTCTATCAGTCAGGAGAATAATATATTATGAATCTGAAAGAAAGAGCCAGAAAACTTAAACTATTTGTTTATCTATTCCCTTGCTTTACCGGCCTCCAGTCCAAACCTTCTTACATGCTCTGCCATATGTCCGATATTGCCTTCTCCGGCAAAACGGTCAAGGTCAAAGAAATCCTCTCCTTCTTCCCCGGGCTCAATCTTACCGCCGACCAGGTTATACAGGCCTTTATAGGGGTCCTTCTTCCTTTTGCAGAACAAAAGCCTGCTTCTATCATTACTATATACCATAATACAATTGTAACCCTGCATTTTTACCTCCCTTTTGCTGCCTGGGCAGCATAGTAAATGAAAGAACCCTATTGGATTCTATTTGTCCATAGTCTATGAAAAAACCGGGCTGACGGATTTTTTCCGTACAGCCCGGCCAGTTATATTTCCTTACTGTATACTGTGCAATACACCAAGGACTGTTGTCTCAATTTCCTTTAACTTATCTTCTGATTTTGCGGCTGTATCTGCCTTTGTATAAATGTAAAGCTTGATTTTAGGTTCCGTACCGGAGGGCCTTAAGGAGTACCAGCAGCCATCATCAAAGGTAAACTGCACCGCATCGGTCTTTTCAACATCAACAGTACTCTTTTCTCCTGTAAGCGCATTCACAGCTTCAGAGGTCAGATAATCAGTAACCGTAACCAGCTTGGAGCTGCCGATGGAGCCTGCGTTATTCTTACGGTATTCCACCATCATCCGTTTAATCCTCTCCTGCCCTTCAATGCCCTCCAATACAATTGAAATGGTATTTTCACGGTAGTAGCCGTATTTTTCATACAATTCATTTAAGGTATCAATTAAGGTTCTGCCATTTTTCTTATAGTAGCCTGCCATTTCAGCAAGAATGAGAGTTGCCCCTACGCCGTCCTTATCTCTCAGGTAGCTGCCTACATTGTAGCCAATGCTCTCCTCGTAACCGAAAATATACGTGTATTTCCTTGTGCTGTCCCATTCGTTTGACAGAGCACAGATATTCTTAAAGCCGGTAAGCACATTAAACATCTTTACCCCGTAAGCCTTTGCAATGGCGCTTCCCATTTCTCCCGTTACAATGGATTTTACCATAGCCGCATTTTTCGGAAGTGTTCCTTTTTCAGCCATGGAGGCCAGCAGGTAATTGATAATCAGGACACCTACCTGGTTGCCGTTTAAGGCTTCAATTTTTCCGTTTTGAACCACCTCTACGGCAAGCCTGTCACAGTCGGGGTCAGTGGCAATCAGGATATCCGCACCAATTTCCAATGCAAGCTTTTCACTTAAGGCAAAGGCTGCATGGTCTTCCGGGTTCGGGTAAGCGATGGTAGGGAAGGTTCCGTCCGGCAGCTCCTGCTCCTTCACTACATGAACATTGGTATAGCCCATTCTATCCAGAACTGTGCGGACCGGAATATTTCCTGCTCCGTTTAAGGGTGTATATACGATTCCAATGCTTTTATCTACTTCACTGTCCCTGAGGGAAATGGACATGGTCTTTTCATAGAAGCTTTCATCCACTTCTTTATTGATGATAACAAGGAGCCCTTTCTCTTTTGCTTCTTCTTTTGTAAGAAGTACGTTTTCTTCAAACAGGTCCAGCTTCCCGATTTCCTCCAATATCTGGTCCGCAATGCCGGATTTTATTTGGGAGCCCTCTTCCCAGTATACTTTATAGCCGTTATAGATTTTAGGATTATGGCTTGCCGTTATATTGATTCCTGCCGCACATTGGTAGTAGCGGACAGCATAGGATAATTCCGGGGTCGGTCTTAAGGAGTCAAATAAATATACCCTGATACCCATACTGTTCAGGATAAGGGCACACATTTCGGCAAATTCAGGGGACATAATACGGCAGTCATGAGCTATTGCCACACCCTTTCCGGCAAATTCACCGCCCTGTTTCTGAATAACCTTGCCCAAAGCTTTCGTGGCTCTTCCCACTACATACTTATTCATACGGTTGGTACCTGCGCCAAGAATTCCTCTCAGCCCTGCGGTACCAAAGGATAAATCACAATAAAACCTGTCCTTGATATCCTCCTCTTTCTTACTTATTTCTTCCAGCTCCTTCTTCAAATCAGCATCCAGAGAAGGTGCTGCCAGCCATTTCTCATATTCTTTCCTGTAATCGTTCATATACTCACTCAATCCGGTAAACGGATTTGTCTCCTTTCTTTTTCTATCTAAACTTTTGTAATTACCAGATGTACATACTAAATTCCAAACTTGCCTGTTTTTCACACTAACAGCTATGCCATCTCAATCGCCGCAAGATTGCACCTGGATTTCGCAGGTACTTGTGTGAAAATTGCTTTTTAATTTTCACACTTGCTCCCATTGCATACCGCAGACAGGTCACACTTTCCTTTTCTATTTTACTCTATCGGGGCTATTTGGACAACATAATTTATTTCATTTTCCTTCTTATTGTGCTAATATAATGCTATTATTATTTGGGATAAAGAGGGAAATTATTATGAGAGTTTTATTGATTGAAGATGATGCCGCTTTATGCGAAGCAACCGCCCTGCATTTGAAAAAAGAAGGCTATCAGACGGATATCTGCAATAACGGCGAGGATGCCGTCTACTTTATTGAAAAACACACCCAGGATGTTATTGTTCTGGACCGGATGCTGCCCGGAAAAGACGGCTTATCCATCTTAAATGATGTCAGAAGCCGTGGAATTACCACCCCAGTGATTATGGTAACTGCCATGAACGGAATCAATGACCGGATAGACGGTCTGGACGGAGGTGCCGACGATTATCTGGTAAAACCCTTTGCCATGGACGAATTGCTGGCCAGAATAAGGGCATTGCTTAGAAGGCCCCGGAATATGAAGAACACTTCCCTCCTGACCTACAGGGACATCACTCTTGATACCAATATTTATACCCTGTCAAAAGGAGATAAGAAAATCTCCTTATCCAAAAGGGAAGGTGCTTTCCTTGAATTCCTTCTGCTGAATAAGGAAAATATAGTAACCAGGGAGCAGATTTTAAACCGGGTATGGGGTCTGAATACTTTCGTGGAAGACGGAAATATTGATAACTATATCAGCTTCCTGAGAAGACGGTTAAGAGCTCTTGATACGGCCGTCTGCATCAGGACGATTCACGGTATCGGTTACAGATTGGAGTATCCTTGCCATGCTTAATGCATTAAAAAGAAAATTTATTCTCCTTTATACGGTCTCTACCGGATTTATCCTGACGGCTGTTCTGGTAATTCTCATGCTTAATACCGACAGACAACTGCTGCAGGAGAAAGAGAACAGCTTTCTGAACAGCTTTTCCACAATTTCGAAAACGGTACAGATGGATAAGGAAATCAGCCATCTGTGGCTGTCCCAGATGGAAAAGGAAAATCAGCTGCTGATACATATCGAAGATAACGGGACACCCTTACTATATCAGGGAGTCCTAAATACTCCTACAAAGCGGGAGATCCTGATACAGAAATTGAAGAAAACAGCACTGACAGATAATATCAGCACCCTTGTAAGGCCCGTTTCCTTAAAGGAGCTGCAAAGTAAAACCTACCAGATAACAGGCCTCCACAAAGACCGTTATCTCGGAGCCGTATTTATCGTCCCTTCCGGTGAAGGATACCGCAGCCTTCTCCTGCTGCAATACATAAACAGTAATCGCAGAAGCCGTTATACGCAGATTCTGTTTGCAGCTGCCCTTGACCTTCTCGGCATTGCCGCCCTGTTCTTTGTAAGTCGGTGGATTGTAGGAAAATCCCTTTTACCGGTGGAAGAAAGCAGACGGCAGCAGACGGAATTCGTTGCCGCCGCCTCCCATGAATTAAAGTCTCCCCTGGCAGTCATCCGTGCCAATGCATCCGCTGTTAAGCTGGAGCCAGCCTCTTCTCTCCGCTACCTTGAAGGAATTGACAGGGAATGCAGCCGTATGGCACTGCTTATTGAGGACATGCTCCTCCTGGCCTCTGCGGATACCAACCGCTGGCAGACAAAAAGGGAGCTTATCGATACGGATACTTTATTAATTGAAGCCTATGATACCTATTATCCTTACTGTAAAGAAAAGGGAAAGGAGCTAAAGCTGGTGCTGCCTGCGGATATGCTGCCTGGGGTAAAAGGTGACAGGGAACGCATAAAACAGCTTCTGGCCATCTTAATCGACAATGCGGCCGTCTACTCTGTCCCAGAGGATACCATACTTCTGAAGGCATACTGCTCTAAGAAACAGCTGGTAATAGAAGTGGAAGACCACGGCCCCGGTATTGCTGATGAAAAGAAAAAGAATGTTTTCAGGAGATTCTACCGGGGGGATAAAGCAAGAAAAGATAAGACTCATTACGGCCTTGGCCTCAGCATAGCAAAGGAATTGGCAGAGCTTCATGCAGGAACACTGGGTATCCGGGATACCTTAGGCGGCGGCGCCACCTTTTATTTTTGTATTCCCATTGATAACCCCTGACCTTCCTGGGGCAAAGCATAATCCGATTGCTTTTGTGAGATTTTTTAGAGATTTGACTGCTATTCTATTATCTGAAAAGTGTTGAGGCGGTTCCATAATTATCATAGTCCCAGCTAAAAGACACTTTAAAAAATGCCAGAAAGGAAGCTTAAAGCAACAGGTAATAAGAATGAAAAAAAGAACAACGGCTTATTTTCTTGTGCTGGTTCTCATCGTGACGAGTCTTTTGGGATGCAGCAGGAAGAATAATATCCGTACAGACGAACAGATTACACCGGATAAGGACACTTCCGTACAGGAAAAGGGAAGATATCTGGAAAAGAAGATTGATTTACCGGAATTAAAGAATTCGGAAACCATCCTGAAAATCCTGCGCAACAAGGAGAAGAAATTCGAGGTTTATACCCATGATGAAGCGAAATCACTCTACAACTGCTATACCCAGAAGGATGACTTGAGCTGGAGCCGCAGCGCGCCCGGCTGGTTGAATCAAAAGGACCTGGAAAAGGTATCCCTCACAAGTATGTGCCTGGGCCAGGACGGCAATTACTATGCCGGCTTTACCGATTACAGCACAATGAAAAGTTTTCTGGTTAAATCAGAGGATAACGGCAGCCGTTCAAAAAAGGTAGACCTTCCTTATCTTTTAAAGCCGGCAAAAAAGGTTAAAAAAGCAACCTATTATCCCAGCATTAACGGGATACAGGTACTGGCAGACGGCAGTCTGGTACTTCTGGACATGTGGCAGGGCAATAATCTGCTGGTTTTTTCACCCGACGGAAAACAGCAGGATAAAATACCTGCCGACACACAGAGAAATTTTACCGTAACCGGCAGCACTGTCATTGCAGCAAATGAATCCGGCTCCGGTATCTTCCTTTATGATACCCAGTCAAAGAGCACCACAAAGACCTACGACTATACATACAACGATAATGGTGCCGCTTATGCCCTCCTGGATGACCAAACCCTGCTGGTAGGTGATTCCGGCGGTATCCAGCGTATGATAAAGGACGGAACCGTGTGGGAAAAAACCGTAGACGGTTCCCTGACCTCCATGAGCATGCCCACCAACTATATCCAGGACCTATTTGTAGGCGGCGAATCACCGGAGGACTACTATGGCGTCTTTTCTGATTCAGGAAGCGGCTATAAACTGCTTCACTTTACCTTTGACAAGAATGTCCCTGCCATCCCCTCCACTCAGCTTAGCGTCTATTCCTTAAGGGAAAATAAAACCCTTCGCCAGGCCATATCCCTGTATCAGGGAGAAAACCCCGATACTCAGATTAATTATGTGGCTGCCATGGGGGAAGAAGGAGGAAATGTATCGGATTATATCAAAGCCCTCAATACGGAGCTTCTGGCCGGTAACGGAGCTGACATCATCCTGCTGGACGGACTGCCCGCGGATTCCTATATAGAAAAGGGTGTCCTGGCGGATATTTCCGATATCATTAAGCCCTTATCGGATAGTGGGGAGATTCTTTCCAATATTGCAGACGGTTACGAAACTGACGGAAAAATATACCAAATGCCCCTCCGCTTTTCTATTCCTGTCATTTACGGCAAAAAGGATGCCCTCACTCATGTATCCGATGCAAAGGACATTGTGGACTATATGAAGAGTTCCTCCCTTCCCTATACCGGTCCCCTTACCTACCATCAGCTGACACGAAACTATCTTGCACTCTATCGGGAAGAGTTTTTAACGGACAAACGGCTGTCTGATGATAATTTTTCTGCCTTTCTGAAAAATTTGAAAGCTATTGCAGAAAACACTGGTGCAGCAGAAACCGTGAAAGATATTAATGACAGTAACAAGGACACACTTTTCTGGGATTCCAGTACCACCTTTTTTGGAATTAAAAAGGGTAAGTTCCAAGCAGGTATGAAACAAATCTTTAGTATTTCTGATTCCATGATGCTGTTTGCCCTGTTAAAGGATACTTCCCTTGACTACGGCTCTCTTAACAGCACCTTCGTGCCCTCCGGCATGGCAGGCTTAAATAAATCCGGCAAGAATCAGGATGCAGCAAAGGCCTTTCTTAAGTTCCTGTATTCCAAAGAGGTTCAGGATGCCAATCTTAGAGATGGTTTTCCTGTTAACGGGAAATCTCTGAAAAAGTGGATAGAGGAAGATAACAGTGAGAGTATGATGGTGGCAATGGGCGATGATTCCGGAAATCAGATTTCTGCTTCATGGCCCGGCAAAGCCGAACGGCTCCGTTTGTATGAGACATTGCAGAGCCTGAACAAACCGATTAAAATAAATGAAGAATTGGATAATATGCTGGCGGAGCAGATAATTCCCTACTTAAAAGGTGACATTGACTTAAACCAGGCCGTATCCGCTGTTAAAACAAAAGTCAGCACTTATTTATCCGAGTAGCGGAAGGCAAAACCCTAATTCCATTGACAATTACAGGATAATTTTCACACATAAATTTGAGAAAGGCATGGTCATTTATATGAAAAAATCTGCACCGCTAATCCCTTTCGCCAAAAAGAAAAACAGACAAAAAAACCTCCTGCAGCAAAAGGAAGCAAGAAAAGCCTGGCTTTTCCTGCTTCCAAGCCTTCTTGGCATCACCGTTTTTGTACTGCTTCCCTTTTCCGACGTTATCCGCAGGTCTTTTTGTGAAGCCATGAGCCAGAGCTTCACCGGCTTATCCAATTATAAAACAGTACTTGCCAACGAAGCTTTCCGGCTGGCTGTAAAAAACACTTTAAGGTTTGTACTAATCTGTATCCCCCTGCTTTTATGCCTTTCTCTCATGCTGGCTTTGCTTTTGTATTCCCAGCTAAAACATGCCGGTTTTTTTAAGACCTCTTTTATGATTCCCCTGGCCATACCGGCAGCATCCATGGTGCTTTTGTGGAAATTACTGTTCCATGAAAGGGGGCTGCTTAATATGCTGCTCCTTCACCTCGGCATAACAGGCAGCGATTACATGAACACGGATAAGGCTTTTTATGTGCTGGTATTCAGCTATCTCTGGAAAAACATCGGTTACGACATGGTATTATGGCTGTCCGGTCTGAATGGGATCAATCCCTCCCTTTTCGAAGCCGCAGGTGCAGACGGTGCAGGTCCCTGGCAGAAATTCCGATATATCACCCTGCCCCTTCTCTCCCCTTCCCTCTTCATGATTGGAATTTTGTCCTTTATCAATTCCTTTAAGGTATACCGGGAGGCCTATCTGATATCGGGAAACTATCCCCATGAAAGTATTTATCTCCTGCAGCATTTGTTCAACAACTGGTTTACGTCCCTGGATATACAGAAAATGTCCGCTGCCGCCGTACTCTACGTGCTTTTCTTTGCCGGACTGCTGTCGGTATTACAGATATTTGACCGGGAAATTGAATGAAATAACTACTTTGTTAATTATTGAAAACCATAATTCACACACAAGTTTGTACCTGTGAAATCCCGGCATATGAAGAAGTCTTGGAGATTTGTATGAAAACATTAAAACTTACTGTAAAAACAACAGGCTTATTCCTGCTTGCCCTTGTTGTCTGGATTCCTATATTAATGATAGTAAACGGTTCTTTTATGGGCAGTGACGAGCTTTCCAGAAATACCGGCCCGATTTTAAGGGATACCGCTGCAATGGCAGACTGGACCCTGCTTCCCCTCTATCCCACCCTGAAGTCTTATGTGGAGCTGCTGTTTGATTCCCCCGGGTTCTTTGTAATGTTTTGGAATTCCTGCTTCCAGGTGATTCCTTCCCTGCTGGGCCAGCTCTTTACTGCCCTTCCGGCAGCCTGGGCCTTTGCCAGATTTGATTTTAAGGGAAAGAAGCTTCTCTTTACCCTGTATATTTTGCTTATGGTGCTGCCTTTTCAGGTCACCATGGTATCAAGCTATCTGGTACTGTTTAAGCTTCACTTAACGGATAATCCCCTTGCCATCATACTGCCCAATATTTTTTCCGCCTTTCCTGTTTTTATCATGGTGAAATTCTTCCGGGAAATTCCCAAATCCCTGATTGAAGCAGCAAAATTAGACGGTGCAGGGGAAGGCTTTATCTTCTTTAAAATAGGCATCCCCCTTGGCTCCTCCGGGATAATTTCCGCCCTTCTGCTGGATTTTCTGGAATACTGGAATGCCGTGGAGCAGCCCCTTACCTTTTTAACACGAAAGAAAAGCCTATGGCCCCTGTCTTTATACCTGCCCGCCATATCTGCGGAAAATGCAGGAATTGCCTTTGCGGCATCGGTTATTATGATGACTCCGGCACTGCTGCTGTTCCTATACGGGCAGAAATATCTGGAGCAGGGAATAGCCGCTTCAGGCTTAAAAGGCTGAGAAAGGACCGGACACTGATGGAAAGAAAACTTAAAAAACTGATAATTGGATTTTTTATAGCAATGCTCACTTTCACAATTGTTTCCAGGACTGCCGATTCTGTTATGGTCGCCAGAGTAAGCGTGGACTCCATAAAGAGAAACAGCTTGTCCTATGAAGTATCCGGAACAGGAACTGTGAAAGGAAATTCCGGTAAATATATTCTCCTCCAAAACGGCTGCCGGATAGCAAAGCTGCCAAAAAAGCCCGGGGACACGGTGAAAAAAGGCGACATATTATTTATCTATGACCTTCCTAACCTAAAAGACCAAAGGGAAACCCTGAACGGGGAATTAAAAAAAATGCAGCTTCAATATGAAAAAGCCGGCCTGGGTACGGTAACCGACGACGGCAATCTGGACTTAGAATCTGCGCTTTTACAGGAAAGCAATGCCCTGGACGATTTAAAGGAAGCTAAGGCCTCCTTAAAGGACATCCAAAAAACAGCCAAAAAGAAAAAGAAAGAGGAATACAATACTGCTTTCGAGGAGCTTACAGACCTAAAGAGCCAGAAAGAAACTGCCCTGAAAACCTTCCAAAGAGCCCTAAATGACTCCACTGAGGCCCTGACGGAGCTTGAGGAGCCGGAGCAGACTCTGAAGGGTCTCTTAAAAGACTATAAGGATGCTGTCATAAGCCGGCAGGAGGAAGCAATCACTGCCCGCTCAAATTATATTTTTGATTTTTACTATACAAAAAAATATACGGATCATAAGCAGGACGTCAAAAATGCCGAAACAAGCCTTAACCGGGCCAAGGAAGATCTGGGGGATACCATCCGGAAATGGAATGAGGCAATTAATGACTGGGAACGGTATTCCGATGATCCCGCTACCAGAAAAGCTTATGAGCAGCAAATTGCATCCAGAAACTCAGAAGTCAAAAGCGGAAACCGTGCCGTAGAGGATGCCCAGAACAAACTGGATGAGCTGACGGAAGAGGATGTGAAGCTGAATACTGCCCTTAAGGCCTACCGAAGTGATATCGAAATCAACAGCACTGCCAGCCCTACCCTTTCCTACCAGCAGCTTTACCAGCTTGTCCTCCAGAAACTGGATATCAAGGAGGAAACCCTCAATTCTGCAAAAACCAAAATTGAAAGAGCAAAAGAAGATTTAGGGGACCAGGAAAAGGAATGGAATGAAAAAATCGCTAAGGCTCAAAAGAAAACAGACCTTTTAAACAACGACCTGAAGGCAATGGAGATGGGAACCTATGATTACGGCAATGATCAAAAAGAGGGAGAGAAGGCGGTAGAAGCTGCCGGGAGAGCCCTTAAGGCTGCCAGGCTTTCCCTGGATAAAGTGAAGGACGGCAATGAGGTAAAGCAGGAAACGAAACAGAAGGAAGAAAAGGGCGAGGCCCTTGACCTCTCAGCCCTCAGACTGGATATTGATAAAAAGGAAGAAGAAATTCATAACATAACAGCAATTATAAATAACAAAGGCCGCGTAACCTCTCCCGTAAACGGAGTTATCAGCCAATCCAGCTTAAATTACGGAATGCTGGTTACCGGGAGCGAAAAATACATCATTTCCACCGGGGGATACGAGCTCTCCATGAAGGCCAGTGAAGAGGAAATGAAATATTTTGTCTCCGGAGACGAAGTAAATATCAAGCCATATAACAGCAATAAGTCTCTGACCTCCAAGCTGGAGTCAATCGGACTTCCGGACAGTAATGGCAGGGTCACTTTTACAGCCCTTCTGCCAAAAGGAAATTACAAGGAGGGTGACAGCCTGGGATACCAGCTTTCAAAGACCTCGGAGGAATTTGCGGAATGTATTCCAATCGGTGCTATCCGGCAGGGTTCCGATAGAAGCACCTATGTACTGCTGGTCAAGGAAAAGGACAGTGTTCTTGGCAAAGAAACCGAAGCCTTCAAGCTGAATGTCACAGTCCTGGATAAGGATAAGAAAACGGCAGCCATAGAGGGTTCCCTCTCGGAAAAGGATTCCGTTATAACAGACAGCAACAAGTTCGTTGAGGAAGGTGATCGGGTGAGAGTGAATGAAACGGAATAAATGCTTTGTTATTCTATCTGTTATTCTTCTGATTTCAATCCTTTTCACATGGTATACCCTGACGAGGGCCTCATTTTACAGGGAAGTTTATACCGGCATGGGTATCCGCATGAAATCCAGTGCCGGTGTAAAGGAAGATGACCTTTTAAAGGCCCTTGAGCAGGAAGAAAAGGATAATCCGGGCCAGGTTCCCTCCGTTACGGCCTGGCTGACGAAGGGGGCAAAGATTGAAAACACCTTTTTAAACAGAAAGGTAAAAGTAATGGCAGTTGTTACGGCAGGTGACATGAGGCATACGGTGCCTTCCTCCCTGATAGAAGGCAATTACGTCTACCGGGAAGATTATAAAGGCTGCATCATCGATTCAGCGACCGCTTATTCCCTCTTTGGTTCCCTCAGGGTCATCGGCAACCAGCTTTCTTATAATAATAAAAGCTATTATATCCGGGGAGTTGTAAAAGCCTCTGTTCCTCTGGTTATGATACAGGGCTTCCGGCAGTCACAAGCCTATCCTAATCTGGAATTTCACTATAAAAGCAACGCCATGGCGGAAGCATCAGCCTCCGCCTTTCTTCAAAAATATGGTCTCACCGGCAGCTATACCGGCATTGACGAAAGCTTCTACGGCAGGGCCTTATCCTCCTTCCTGGTGCTTCCCATCTGGCTTTTATATGCCTTTATCTCCTTCTTTTCCTTCAGGCTGTTCATAAGGAACCGCAGGGAGCTGAAGCCAGTATCCTTCCTGGGATTAGCAGGTATATTTCTTCTCACGGTATTGGGATTTGGCAGCCTGCTCTTCCAGTACGGAGGAAGCCCCTTCTACCTGCCGGAAAAAATAATACCGACTAAATGGTCCGACTTTGATTACTGGATCAACCTCGGGAAGACCATCAAACAGCAGATTTCCGACATGGATTACCTTACGCCGAACCCAAGGGATATCCTACTGAAAAATGGGCTTTCGAACCTGTGGCTTCACTGCAGCCTTTTGATATTGCTGTACCTGCATCTTCTGAATGCCCTGAATAGCTGTCTAAAGGATATGAAAGGCTGCCGTTAGAGCAGCCTTTCATACAGTTTAAACCAGTCCAGACCATACTCTCCATAGCCCAGGTCGACCGTAGCGATATATTCAAAGCCGCTGCTTTCATACAGCTCTATTGCCGGTTCATTCTTCTCATAGACATCAAGCCTTATTGACTTTAATCCTGCTTCTCTGCAATGCCTGACGGAAAAATCCATCAATGCTTTTCCAATACCCCACCCTCTGAACTCCGGATGAACAGCCAGGGTATGCACTACCGCAATCCTGCCGTAATCATCTTCGCTTTTCCAGGTGACGGTATGATAGCCTTCCTCCGGCTTATGGCTTAATATGATGGTTCCGGCAATTTTACCATCGCATCTTGCTACATACAGGCAGTCTCCTTCCAGGCCTTCTTCCGCATTTTCTCTCACCGGATAGATGCCCCTGATCCAGCCCGGATAGTTTATCCCGGCTGCCAGAGCGTCATTCAATTTATTATATAGCTTTTCCAGCTCATCAAGGTCTTCCATTCTTCCTTTTTCTATTACAATATTCCTTTGCTTATCCATCTACTTATCCACCTGCTTTTCCATCTGTCTTTCCATCTATTTTCTATATGTCTTTCCATCTGCTTTTCCATCTGCTTTCTATCTGTCTTTCCATCTGCTTTTCCAATTTCCTTAGGAATTTCCTCTTGTCTACTTATTCCCTGTATAGCACAAAATCCTGCATTTCTTTTATAAATCCGTTTTTCTGAAAGCTTTCAGCCATATCCTTTGGATACTCCTTTACCAGAAGGCGCTTCATGGCAGGAAACAGTCTTTTCTTTTGAAAATCCCGGGCAAAGGCTCCTATGGCAGCATCTGCCTGCCCCTCGTCAAACACCTTAAGACTTTTCCCCTGACGTTCCATTACAGCTACCGGTACTCCTGCTTTCAAGGCCACGATAGTTCCCGGTACATTAAAGAAGGCCGTTTCCGTCCGGTGAGCCAGGTATTTCCCATAGGGCTGGGCCGGATCAATTGCCGGAAGCCATATCAGCTTTTCTCCCGGATGCTCCAGGGTATACAGCACTCCTTCAAAGTCCTCTTTTCTGATAAACTGGACACCGGAAAGTCCCTTTATAAAATAACCCCTCCGCACCTGCCCGGTATACTCCCCTATTCTCAAATGCTCCAGGGCTTCTCCCCAGGAAATTCCCGAAACGGTTTCCCTACTCAGAAGGAAATTACGCTCAAATAACCGGTTAAGCTCTTCCTCCTTGGCAAGCTTCTTAAGAGGCCTTACAAGCTCCCACCGCCCGGTGGTCATGGCTTTTGCATGCACTCCTACCCGCTGCCTTACGGATGCCTTTAACAGCTTATCCCTGTTCTGCCACCAACGGACAGGCTGAAAGCTGTCCGCACATACCAGACCCTTTGCCGCCATGTCCAGAAGCACATCAAAGGGGGACTCTCCATTCAGAAGCTCTCTGAACCGCTGCATGAAACTGGCTCCCCTCTTTAATAAAGCCTCATATATAATCCTTTCCTTTTGGGAAAGCCCTTCCAGGTTTTCTTCAAGAGGCGCATCCCAGTCAATATCCTCATAGGAATGAAAAACAAGTCCTTCCTTCTCCCGAAACTCCCAGAAATAATTTCCCTGGGATAACAGCTTGTCCAGTAATTCCTCCCGGTAGTCCGCTACCCTTCCGGAAAAAAGGACACCTTCCCATAAGGCGGGAGCAAAGCTCTGGTCCTTTAACTGCTTCATGGCATACTCCAGCTGCATCTCCTTGGTACCGGAAATCAAAGCCTTCTCTGTCAAAAGGTCCGCATACCTTTCCTCCGGCAGGGTCTGTATTTGGTTCCTCTTTTTCTTAAGGGTTTCTCTGCGGGCTTTGTCATAGAGTGCAGTGTGGTAATAAAGGCCGTCATCCTCCACTGCCTCTTCCTTTTGGCTGAGCTTCCCGAGTAAGTCCTCTGCCGCCTCTGCGGCAATTAAGTATCTTTCCGCCACATCCTCTGCCGACTGGGCTCCCCGGTAACGGAGCAGCCGTCTGATCATGATAAGCCTTTCTTCTTCGCTCTCTTCTTCCAGTGCTTTCTTATAATTTTCTTCCTGCTCCTTTGCTATCCAAAGGCCGGGCTCGATGTAGAGCGCCTGCTCTTTCTCTATTAAGGTTTCCAGCCACTCTATGGGGATATCCAGTTCCCCGGCTATTAAATCCCCCTCTATCATTAGAAGGGAATGAAGCTGTTTATCATCCTCCGGAAGCTTGCTCCTTTCGGTGGCCTTCTTTAATTCCTCCCTGGAGGGGGATATCATCTCTGCCTGTTTCAAGGCATCCTCTACCGCAGAATGGATTCCCCTTGGAGTGGGTGCATAATCATACATCATGGCAGCTTCGGTCTGCTGCCGGAAAGGAAGTGACATGGGAGAAGGCATTTCCAGCTGTAATTCCACAACTCTTATCTGCCCGGACCGTATGCCGGAAAGCAGATACTCTACCCCTTCCATATCCCAGTAATCCTCAAGGCATTCTCTTTTGGTTTCCCGTATCAGAGGGTGGTTCTCCTTTCTCACAAGGGAATCCAGCATGTCGGCACTTCTCATTCTTTGCAGCCATAAAGGCGTCCTGCCGCTTTTTTTCACTCCCATCATAAGAGCCCTGGCCGAGTTGTAGCGGAAATTGATGTTAAACAGAGGGGTTGCCATAAGGGCTGCTTCCAAGACTGCCCTGGCCGTATTTCCGTCAATGCTTTGCAAAACTCCTTCCGGCATTTCATCCGTACCATAGGGAAACAAAAGGAAACCGTCATCATCCTCACAAAAGCCGATATTCATCCCGGTCATTTTAACCGCCGTATGCTGGGCTAAAATGGCAAGAGGGGCATTTACCTTCCGGCCGAATACAGAATGAACCATCAGCTGATTGCTCCCGTTGGAATCCCTGAAATGTTCTACAAGGATCGTCTTATCACCGGGAAGTACCCCTGTTACCGAAATCTGGCGCTTTAAATAGTCCTCCGCTCCTTTTGCCGCCGCATCATTCAGCCCAAGCCCCAAAAGCTCTTCATAAAGCTTTCCTTCCTCAAAGCGTTCCAGCAGCCGGTTAAGAATCCTTCCAAAGGCAATGCCTGTCCTAAGTCCCCTTCCCTTTATCTCCCCTTTCCAAAAGGGCAGCCTGGCACCTGCTGTGCCTGCTTCCGATACCACTACCGCATCCTTATCTATTCTTTCAATCTTCCAGGCAAAGGAACCAAGAAGAAAACGTTCTCCCGGCCTGGATTCAAAGATAAATTCCTCGTCCAGCTCCCCAAGCTTGACCCCGCTTTCTGTTCTGACAGTGTAAAGCCCCTTGTCCGGGATGGTTCCTCCTGCGGAAATGGCAAGCATACGGCTGTAGGCATCCCCTTCCACCTTCTCGTGTATCCTGTCATAAAGAAGTCTTGGGCGGACGGGTAAATCCCTCTCATGCTCGTAATCACCTGCCAGCATGGAAAGAATGTCCTTCACATCCTCTTTGCTGACCCCGATAAAAGGATATGCCCTTTTTAATATTTCCATCACATCCTCCACCCCATAGCCATCCCCTGTTGCCATGGATACCAGGTGCTGTGCCAGAACATCAAAGCAAAGCCTTGGAGGGCTGGCATGCTCTACCAGCCCTTCCCTTGCCACTTCCGCTGTCAGTCCGCAGTAGAGGCCTTCCCCGGAAGCTCTGGGGAAAATGTGCATCACACTGACACGCCCCGGATTATGCCCTGCCCTTCCCAGTCTTTGAAGGGTACTGGATATGGAACGGGGACAGCCAATTTGAAATACCTCATCAATCTCTCCCACGTCAATTCCCAGTTCCATGGAGGAGGTAGCGCACAAAAGCCTTAAGGTTCCGTTCCTTAAGGAGGCTTCCACCTCAAGGCGCTGTTCCTTTGACAGGCTGCCGTGATGGGTTCTGGCAAAGCCCGGTCCGCCCAGCTGGTTCATATAAAAGGCAAGCTTCTCCGCATATCTTCGCCCCTCCACAAAGGCGATGACACTTCTGGTCCCCTGACAGTATTCAAAAAGGGTTGCCGCGATTTCCTCCCAGATGGGGTCCTTTGAACCCTTCTGCCCATAGGGCAGAGGACTTGTAACTTCAATGCTGACCTCCTTGCCCATCTTTGGCGCAACAATCGTGGCCGGTTCCGGGGAAAGGTAGGCTGCCGCCAGCGATAGTGGTTCAATGGTAGCTGAAAGTCCGATACGCTGAAGGGGCTCCTGGCACAGCTTATCAAGCCTGGCAAGCGAAAGCATCAGATGGGCTCCCCTCTTGGAGTCAATCAAGGCATGAAGCTCATCCAGAATTACTGCCTTAGCCGTCTTTAACAGGCTCTGCCCGGATTTGCTTGTCAGAAGAAGATAGAGGGATTCCGGTGTTGTTATAAGAATATGGGGCGGCTTCTTTATCATGGTCCGCCGCTCGCTCTGGGTAGTGTCTCCGGTACGGACGGCAATCGTCAAATCAAAGGGAGTACTGTTTTCACCCCCTGCTTCCCTTTCTTCCTTCAGAATACCGTTCAGGGGTTTTCTTAAATTCTCCCGGATATCTCCTGCCAGGGATTTTAAAGGAGAGATATAAATCACCTGAAGCTCCTGCTTTAAGGTTCCTTCTCTTGCCTGTTCCTTTAACCTGTCCAGGAATACCAAAAAGGCGGACAGGGTCTTACCGGTGCCCGTAGGAGCAGATACCAGCGTATTTTCTCCCGCAGCAATAGCAGGCCAGGCTTCCTCCTGAACCTTTGTGGGAGTTCCCAGATTTTGTGAGAACCATTTAGCAGTCAATGGATGAAAAACAGACAGGGAATCTAAAGCCAATGCTGTGTGCCTCCTTATACCGTTGTAGTTGATGATAACTATATAATACCCTCATTATACCAAAAACATTAAGAAGATGATATCCTGTTTTCATAAGAAACCACGTGAAACGCATAAAGGAGGTTTATGGAAGCGGACGATGACCAAGGGGGGGTGTTTTGGAGTTTTGTTGCGCGAGAACCCTTATTCCACTAAAGTGGCAGAAGGAACCTCTTGAGACAAAACTCCAAAACAACCCCCTTGGTCATCTGTTCATATCCATCATTAGGTCTTATGCATTTGCAGTGCACAAAATTCCCATACACAGCCCCATTCATCCTCTGAATGCATAGAAGAATATTCTGATATTTTGTCGAAATGGCCACTATTTGATACTTTTTTATCATTATTTTAAAAAAATGCTGACAAAATTTCTTTGTCAATTTATAATATAGTTGCTTTTAATTTTCATTATAAAACATACAAAGAAAGTATGAGTGAAAGAAAATCAGATATGAAAGGATACCACATACATATTCCTTCACTCTTTATTATCGTGGCAGTATCCCATTCCGCAGGACAGTCTGGGATACACAATGGGTAAAAATATGAAAACCTTTAAAATGAATATAACCAAAAAATTAATCTACGGAGTGTCCCTTACCCTGATTGTTTCCCTGTTAATCATTTCCTTTATTGACTATGCCATCTCCCGGCATGAAATCAACCGTTCCAATGACATCCTGTTAAAGAATGCCATCGAAACCTCTTTATATGAGATTAAGAAGAACTACAGCTACACCTCGGGAGATACGGCCTGGATGAACGAGGAGCAGGCAAAGCAGGCCGCCCTGGATACCATCAAAGAGTTCATTACAGGAATTCCAGGCGGAGAAAATGCAAAGTCCGACACGGATGCCACCTCCAGTGCCACCGTGAATACCAACAGTATGAATCCTGTTATCAGCCTTGGAAATAATGGCTACTACTTTCTTACCGACTCCAAGGGTAATATTTTATACCATCCTTTTCTGAAGGATAATCTCTACGACCTGAAGTCCATCGATGGACGCAATATCATCCAGGAAATCATTAAAACGGCACAAAACGGCGGAGGCAGGCTTCATTATGCATTGGCAAGCGAAAGCAGCTCCGTCTCCGAGAACAGAACGGTCTATACCGAATATTTTCCGGAATGGGACTGGGTGGTCACTGCTGTTATTTATGATTCAGACCTTCTCAGAGGCCCCAGCCGCATCCTCTATACAAATTTGGCTTCTCTGGCTGTTATTTTGGTTCTTTCCCTGTCGGTCATCGTACTAATTGCCAGAAGAATAACCTCTCCCATTATAAAAATAACCAAATCCCTGCAGCGGGTTTCAGAGGGTGACCTTACGGTTGATAAAATCCATGTGAAGGCAAAGGATGAGACCAGGCTGTTAGGTGATTCCGTCAATCTTTTAATTGACCGGTTCCACAGTATGGTAAAATCCATAACCGTATCCAGCAGCAACCTGAGCAGCTTTTCCTCGGAGCTGAAATCCTCCTATAATCTGGCGGCGGAAGCAAATGCAGCTATTACGGCTTCCATTACCCAGATTGCCTCTGCCGGCGATGACCAGGTAAAGGATATCTATGAAGGTGTGACAGAAATGAATGCCCTTGGGGAGCACATCCTGGAAACGGCAAATAAAAGTGAAAATGCAAGGCTTACGGCAGACCAGACATTGGAATTAAAGGAAAACGGCCTTATTTCCGTCGGTGCTTTAAAAGAAGCGACCCTTGAGAATAACGAAGCCTCAAAACAGCTTGAGACGGTAATAGAAACAATGAATAAGCAGGCACAGGAAATCGGCTCCATTGTAACCGTCATCGCCCAGATAGCGGAACAGACCAATCTTCTTGCCCTGAACGCAAGCATAGAAGCTGCCAGAGTAGGGGAACAAGGCAAGGGCTTTGCTGTGGTCGCAGGAGAAATCCGCAGCCTTGCCAATGAAACTGCAGATGCCGTAGACAATATCAGCCGAATGGTCTTCGAGGTGCAAAAGCAATCGGAAACCGCAGAAGCCTTTGTGAAAAAGAATGCTTTAAGTGCAGAGAACATCAATACTACCGTCTCTCAGACAGAGACTGCTTTCCAGCTTATTGCTGAGGAATTGCGCAAATTAGTCACCGACATTAACCATATTGCAGAATATAACCACTCCATTAACAATAAGAAGGATACCCTTTCCCTATTATTAAAGGAGCTTTCCAAACAGACCGAGGAAGTTTCAAGCTCCATTGAAGAGATAACCTCTTCCTCAGAACAGCATACTCAGGTAATGAAGAGCATTTCCGACAGCATCACCATGCTCCACGATATGGCGGAAAGCCTGAATGGAATGGTATCCGCTTTTACCGTGTAACAGGACAAAGGAAAGGTAGTTTATGGAACCGGACGATGACCAAGGGGGTTGTTTTGGAGTTTTGTTACGCGAGAACCCTTATTCCACTAAAGCGGCAGAAAACGTGACTGGCAGGCAAATCAATGCCAAACTCGCTGTTACAGCTATGGCTGTGTTAGTTATCAAGCTCAAACAGTGGCATTACTTTACCTAGTCACGTTTCCTGCCGCTTAAGTGTCATAAGGAACCTCTTGAGACAAAACTCCAAAACAACCCCCTTGGTCATCTGTGTATATCCATTATTTAGGTCTTATGCATTTGCCGTGCCCAAAACCTTAAAAGTCTCCAACAACACAATAACTGTCCAAAGGTTTATTGCCAATCCCCAGATGATTTTGGCTTACCTTTCGTAATTTTCTATTGAGGAGTTCCCTAATGACACTTAAATGGCGGCAGCTGTTCCTAGGTAAAATTATACCACTGTCTGAGCTCACAGC
>JAEYPZ010000117.1:0-6436 GCA_023410275.1 Bacillota bacterium | reverse complement strand
CAAACTGCGCAATTATATCCTCATTGCCAGCCGCATCGTCAGAATCATCATGGCTATAATTATCATCCAAGCCCATTATTGTATTCAATTTCTTCTCAAATTTCTCCGCTTTTTGCCTTTTTTTTTTCAAACCAGTGCAATTCACATTCATAGAGTAAAACTATAATATCTGAGGTGGCCTTGCATTTCAGTGCATCAAAACGCTTGCCCGAGAAATCACCGACTACAATTATCTTATCGTAGCTTTGGCTATCATCAAATTGATTGGCAGTCGTTATATAAACGCCTCTCCGAGAAAACATTGTATCTTTACATAATATGTCGGCATAATATGCCTTCGGAATAATTATAGCGACCTTTTTTCCGGAAGCTCTTAGAACCATTTGTTTCAGAGCTTGATATTTTGGAGAATCAGTAAGAATCGAATTATATAAGTTTTCCAGAGCATCAGCAATAAAAGCACACTGCAATTCTAAAGAATTTGCACACTTAACAAGTTTCCTTAATTCTTCAATGCGAGAGAATGGGGATGAGATACCAAACTGCAATTCATCGGCTGTAACCATCTGCTCCACTGTACTCATTGAAAACACAGCAGTTGTAAATAGGTTAAGGATTGAATATGAAACAACAATAAATTTCTTTTTATACTCATCATCCCACTCAGATAGCTTTATGTAAAACAGGGCATTACGTATTGTCTGATAAGTATGCCATGAACAACCACCATTAATTATTTTTGTTGTCACTTCATTATTAATAATATTGCGGATCCGTTGCTCAAGTTCGGAAGTAAGCGGATTTCGAACTATTACAGGCATTGAATTCCGGAATAAAAATCTCTTAGTACAAGCAAAAACTGCATGGTTTTCTTTTTCGCTGACATAATATTCAGTATTCTCAGAATGAATACTCATCGTCACATGGGTAAATTTTAGTGATTTTCTATGGAGCAAATCTTCAAGCTCTGAAAAACCTTTAGATATTGCATCCGATCCAATTACTATCAAGCCAACAACCTTGTTCCCATATTTGTCCAGCACCAACTCGCGAGCGATTGACACTTTTCCTGCGATCTTTAGAACAGGCTCCTCTTTTGATGGATTGCTTCCGAACTGATACGTCTCATTGCTGTCGGAATAATACGACGCAGGTACTATGTCCAAGAGTCTGATACTTTTTCCCTCATCGTAATCAATGCGTGTACCTCTTTGTATGCGATCAAATGATGTACGCTCGGCGACAATGACTGCCGAAACCCCTGTAACGCTGGGAATATCTGATATCTCTTTACCTGTAATGTATGAAATAAAATCAGAACGGTTTGTCTTTTTTCTTCTAATGCCTCTTCCATCAGTTATATCAGAGGCTCCATTGTAAGGTTTCACCAATCCTTTATTGGTCTCCAGCGGACACCATTTTGTGGAACGGCCATTTTTACCACGTCCATCTTGTTCAAGCTTCATATATGTCATTCCGTGCATTATCTCAAGTCCACGCCATCGATACCGTTCATTTTTATATAATATCATATCGCCGTCTGTCAAAGAAGATATTATTTCAACGGGATCAGTCTGATCTATTGTGATACAGGCGATGGCCACTATAATAAAAGACATAATATCAAAGCATAGCGATCCTGTGTGTATCGCCACACTGAATGAATGATCTTCTGAGGTAATTGATGTAGCAAAAAAATCAACATATTTTTGTATAATTAGTTCTTTGGAAATTAAAGAACCCTCAAAGTAAATATTACAGCTTTCAATCAACCGAAGTAGAACTTGCCGGTCTATCATATCAGTCTCCCCCTGGTATGACATAGCCAGAGCTTGATAGGCTACGTAGTGATTTTAAGTATTTTTAAAACATTATAACATACTTTATTCTTCCTAATAAGAATACTACTTAATTTCTACTACAAAAAATAATATTCTTTCAATATAATATCAGCGCCATCATTTACCCTCCTCTATCTACTCAAAACCAGATATATACCACTGCCAAATCCAAGCAATTCTTTTCTATAATGTTGGAAGAGTATACAACATTACATACAACTATCTGCCTTTTTAATCTGACTACCCACAAATTCGAAACGTTATCATTTCGTCTAGCCCTATTTCACTAATGCTACATTCTACCCTACCGCGAACAAAGGTTTCAATATGATAAAACAGAAGACTGTCCTTCAGATATTGAAGCAGTTTTTCTGATCTTCTTTTATACCCATAAGCACGTAGCAGGGTTCTCAGTTTCATTCGAAGAAAATCCTGACTACCCAAGAACAGCAGCTGCAGTCGCATCTTCTTAAAGAACAGATCCAGATCAAAATATTCTGTTATAAAAGCATCTTCATTAATCTTTCCTCCAAATGCATCAAAGTCTTTTTGAATGGATGGAAACTCACGATCAATCGTCGGCTTATCTGATAGATAAGCAATCCAATAATGCACATCCAGATATAGCTTTCTCTTATTATTTCGATAATTACACGCAAGGAAAAAACGGTCTTTATAAAATAATTCTTCCAAAAGTCCTCCTGTTGCCCGTACACCTAGATCCATACTGTTAATGATGCAGGCCAGATCAAAACTACTGTATAAAAGCTCTCTCATATCTGGTCACCCTTGATTCCATTACAAGTTCTGCATAGTATCTGAAGATTATCCTCAGTACTCTTTCCGCCTTGATTCATTGGATTAATATGATCAACCTGGAAATAGATTCTATTATGCTCTTTTTTACCGCAGCATGCACAAGTAAAATTTCCATCTGTATCCTTTGCACGTTCAAATGTCTTATCCCTAAGTTCTTTTTCCAGTTCCGGGTTAATTTTTCCAATCTCGTAAAGGGAAAGATCTTCCAGCTTTCTTTTTCCAAACTTCACATTATTCTCTTCATCATAAATATGAGGGTCAGACAACTTTGTCAGTTCTATTTCCACCTGACGTAAAAAGTATAATTTTCTGCCAAAAAAAAGCTTCAGCATGTTATCGTCCTGGTCATTCCAGATACCTTCTAAGAATTCCGCCTGTTTTCTGCACCCCATATCCTCATCCCAGATATGTTTTGCAATCACACCAACATCCAGGCGGCCTCTGTCAATATCATCAAAGGTATAGAACTTTGGAGCTTCATCATTCTGGGCATAGTACATTAAAATCCGTTCCAGATCCGTTTCTTCCAGAGGCGGAACCATTTCCCCTAGGAACACTGTATTTTTGCACTGTTCTGCCATTTCATAAATCATATCTGCAGCTGGGAACTCCTCTGTTACTCCATAATCAGCAAAAAGTTCCGGCAGCACAGACATCATTTTTTCATACGCTCCCTTCGTACTGTCATAGACCATGACCTGATAAGAAGAGTCCACGCCCCCTTCTTCCAAGTAGGAAAATGCATACATGCCGGCCGGGATTCTACGCACAAACGGAACCTTTTCCAATGCTGTCGTATCCACTGATTCATCCAGCGTTGAAGCGAATTCCTCAATTTTGGAAATTGCAATCATTCGTAGTTCCCGTTTTACATGGTCAGATTCATTTTCTGTAAATTCATTTTCTCCAATGAAAATAGATTCCGGGTTTATCCATGCAATATGCTCATTCCATTTATCAATAAATGATACAATATACGCCGTTGCTGTTCCTCCTGCAGCTTCTCCGCGTAAAGCACGTCCAATCATCTGCGTCATCATAATGGTTGAAACAGTTGGCCTTGCAAGGAATACCGTTTTTGTCTGAGGAAGGTCAATTCCCTCGGTCAGAATATTCACATTGATTAAGACCTGAACAGAGCCGCTTCGGTATGCCTCTATCTTTCTCTCATTATCCTCTCTGCTGATCCATACACTGGTAATGAAATCTTTAATATCAGAAACAATATACTCGGCCCTAATACCTACTTTCTTAAAAAGCGCACAAAGTGTAATCGCATGTGTTACATTGACTGCAAACACAATGGTCTGGCCATACTCGGCAGACTTTTCTTTATATGTATCCACAATCAACCGGTTTCTGGCCGCACTGTCTGCAATCTGACCAGCAATATCATCTGGAAGCACATCGAAATGCTGAATACTTTCCCAATCATTTACGCCAAGCAGATCCCCATATATTTCATCCGTAAAACGGCTGATAAAAACCGGCTTTGAAAGAATCCTTCTGTTGATCAATTCTTTCAATCCAATCTGATATGTAATTCCGATATTACCATGCACTACCTGCCCGTTTTGAATACCGTCCTGATAGATTTTTGAGAGCAAACCCTGTTCTTTTTCTGCGGTACGGAACGGTGTTGCCGTCAGGCCAAATAGCTTTACATGAGGAACCTTTGATCTCACATATTCTATCACTTTTCTATATGTCTTAGCCGTAGAATGATGCGCCTCATCAATTACAAGGAAAATTTCCTCTTCTCCTTTCAACCACGCATCCAGAGCTTTCAGGTTCCGTCCAATACTGTCTTTACTTACAATCAGCAACTGATCAGATGGATCTATGTCTATGGTCCTGTCATGGGACGGCGACCCGGAGATGATCCGGTATGTATACGATGAAATATGCGGAATCGTCTCCGCATAGGCGTACTTCTGGAAAGATTCCGCTGCCTGCTCCAGAAGCATCTGTCTGTGTGCCAACCATAGTATTTTTGTATGCTGATCCAATGCATTCCTAAGAAGCCATGTGGATGCAGTATATGTTTTTCCTCCTCCTGTCGGAAGCACAAGAAGTGTACTATAATCCGAATTCTGATTAATCAGATTCAGATTCTCTAATGCCATTCTCTGATGTTCATAAAGCGTTCTTGTATTATTTCCTGTTTTAGATAAAACCTTTCCAAACGATTTTACCTCTATCTCATAACTCTGCATTTTATTTCCCCCTCCTTCTCAATTTAGATCGTTTCTCCATGCTTGCTTCTCTAATATTTTGATCATTTTTCCTGTCATAAGTTCTAGCATTTTTTGCGTTTCCCCGCTTCACCATAATAATATGTAAACATTATAGCATACATTACTCTCCATAATAATGATCCTATCTACTCTTTATAAAAAATAAATTTTGTTTGAAAATTGCCCCTATGGTTTTCACCCATAGGAGCAATTAATGACATACAATAATCTAATTTTATTCTATAAGACTAATACTACAATCATGCCAAGAATACTTATAAACCCTATCAGACAACACATCCTCCTCCGGCACATCACTTTCATTTATCTCGCTAACCATTTTCCGAAGTTCCCCATAATCTAACTGCCCATCATCAGGAACCAATATAGTCTCATGCAAGCTGGACGGCAATATAACAATATCGGAATTCTGAGAATCAGCGAAATTCTTCAAACACCCATCGTATAAAATGCACCCGGCACCGTTAATCTGTTTTATATTTGAAAGGACATATAAGGTTGGCTTCTGGGAATCAAAATCAAGCAAATCATCTACCATCTCCTTCATTTCCAATTCCTCTAAATGTCCTTTCAATATATCACACATAATCTCTTTCATTGTTTTAATTTCCGAAGGCAACAATATGGGGGTATTTTTCATTGCCAGACAATACAGTTCTTCTTTCTCCACGCCCCAAGTCTCCATATGAGAGTTATGAATCAAAGCTGTCATTTGTCCTCCTTTATGCTCATCCAGCATCAGATAGAATACTACTGCAAGATCCAGAAATTCAATATATGGAACCTCCTTTAAAAGTTCCTGATTCTTTTCCCTCTGGATCAGCTTAAAAGCTACCTTATCCCTTAGTTTATTAAAATTCAAAAATTCTCTCGTATCACCAAAAGATACGTCATTGCTCTCTTTATACGCAGATATAATATCTTCCAGAACTTCCTCCAGGGACATACCATGGGTATAATGCATATAATATGAATTTAAGTAAATTGTGGGAGCGATATTTTTACTTGCCTTCCCAATAATCAGCCCATCCAGCACAATTCCGTTATTTTTTGTTATCTTCTGAATCCGAATCTCATAATCGCTCCCTAATCTTTCCTGTACTGCTGCTCTGACTTCTTCTAAAAATTGTATGTAATCCATTTGTTATTCCTCCATAATCTTTCTCATTTATTTAGAACAATAAAAAGAAGCATCATAGAAATGCCTCTGACATAAAAACCACTTATTCTTTAGCCTATTTCACATAGACAATTTCACGCTTATTTCTCAATACAACGTAAAGCAGTATAAAAGAAGCCATAATCTCAACTCAAACTATAACTTCTCCCTCCCCCATGCTCAAAGCTTTTCTACATTCTCTCTTTAATAAAAATATATACTTGAAATCGTTGCAGCTTTCTCATAACTATAAAATTAACGCTAAAACTCTGGCTCCATCTTTCATACCGGCAAGATACAGATAGCGGTTTTCTACTGCCGACTGCATAACCCATTCATTCCAAAACTGCTCCATAGCA
>JAEYPZ010000119.1:0-3178 GCA_023410275.1 Bacillota bacterium | reverse complement strand
TGCCCGCTGAAGCACATAAGAAAAATACAGCAGGTCATTGGAACAGACCTGATACCACTGTTTAAAATATCTGGCAACCGCAGCGGTTCCAGAAAATATATCACAAAAGCTTTTCGCTTCCGGCGCTTTTTCATCTATTACATACTTAATCTGATCCAGCAGCAGTGTCTTGCTTCCAATAAATCTCATTCTTTTCTTGCTCCCATTTCATTTTACCTGCCTATCATTATAATGTAAAACTACAAAAAACACAAGAAAAGATACGCCTGTCAGCCGCTGCTTTCTAAAGACCTCTTTTTTTACTTACGCATCCGTTTAAATTGATACATTTTTTCATCTGCTATCTTTATAGCAGTCTCAGGTAACAGATTCATTTCCTTATTAATACAAACAATTCCATAACTGAAAGACATGGAATAGCCCACCGGATTTACTGCCAGGTTTTGATTAACTTCGGCTAGCCGTTTCTCAGCCTCCTCTTCTGTTATCCCACGGTAGAGAATTACAAATTCATCTCCGCCAAAGCGGCATATAAAATCCCCCTGTTTGACAGACTCTTTTAATTCCCGTGAAACACATATTAAATACTGATCTCCGTTTAGGTGACCAAATTGATCATTGATCATTTTTAATCCATCCAGATCAATCATACACAAAGCAAATAAAGGCTCTGCTTTCATATACTCATCAATGGTGCTGATACAGCACCTCCGGTTATTAAGCCCGGTCAGTTCATCTTTATATGCCATTACTTCCAGATGAGCCTCTGTTTCTTTCTGAAATGTCACATCAGTAATTAAATGAATGACTGCATTTGTATTTTCCCATTGTACCCCGTGGGACTCTACCTGAAAGATTTTTTTCAGTTTGCATTGATACTCAAATTTTTGTTTGTCTTCTAATTTCCATGGTGACTGAAGCCGTTCCATCAATCCGCATGCCTCTCCGCAGATAAACCGTCCGGTCTCCTGATTATAAAACCGTTTTTTCGCAAGATCGTTGGTATAGAGGACTCTTCCTGTATTCTCCTCTGTTACAACAACCCAATCCTTCAGACTGTTAATGATAGCCAGAAGCAGGTAATTAAATCCCCTGCTTCTGGTTACCTGCTGGTCCATTTTCAGCATGTGTCTGGAAAGATAAGAAACGGTATCCTGAAGTTCCTTATAAACCGGAGTATTGCCCTCCAGCTGTCCCGTTACAGGTTTATTTGTAATAATACTCTGAATCTGCCCAAGAAGAACATGAGCATCCTTTTCCGTCATTACCTACACCTTCAATCATGAGTTTGCACTTGTTTTCAGTTTGAACTGGCTAATCAGACTTGTCATTACCTCCGCCTGACTGTTTAACTCCTCACTTGCAGCAGCACTTTCCTCTGAAGTCGCAGAATTCGTCTGAACAACCATAGAAATCTGATCCATTCCCTGGGAAATTTCAGTTACCGACAGGGACTGTTTTTCCGAAGCCTCAGCAATTTTTCCGACCATGCCGATAATTGTATTAGCATGCTCTGCTACCTCAGCAAATGCCTGACTTGTACTTGAGGCGTAATTTTCTCCCTGACGGATGGTTGCAATGGAATTTTCTATGAGAGCCGAAATATTCTTGGCCGCTTCCGCAGAGCCCTGAGACAGCTTTCTGATCTCATCTGCGACGACTGCAAAACCTGCGCCTGCACTTCCCGCTCTGGCCGCCTCAATTGCTGCATTTAAAGCAAGAAGATTTGTCTCAGCAGCAATTGAATTGATTGTCTCTATAATTTCTGTAATATGTTGTGAGACTTCCGATATATTACCAATGGCATTTTTAAGATGTTCCATTTCAACAAGACTTTCTCTTACTGTCTGCTTCGCCTGGTTTCCTATGGTCTCCACATTCTGGGCATACTGGGCGCTATCCTTTGCCTGTGCCTGCACCTGTGCGACTGCAGCAGACAATTCCTCTACACTGCTGGCCTGCTCTGCTGCACCCTGTGCAAGGCTCTGAGAAGCGGCAGAAACCTGTTCTGCTCCCGTAGAAACCTGTTCATACCCCTGTTTTATTTCAGACAGAGTATGATTCATCTGATCCTGGAAATATTCGATTGATTTCTGTATGTTATAAAAATCCCCTTCAAACTCTATGGAGCATTCACATGCAAAATTTCCATTGGCAAACTGGGACATGGCATAATCGATTGCCTTTATGTAGTCTTTAATTGCCAAAACGGAATCATCCAGGGAATTGCCTAAATCCCCTACTTCATTTGTAAGGTGGTTTGTAAATGACACATCCAGTAAGCCTGCCTTTAGTTTCTTACATTCCTCCTGTAGCTTAAGTATAGGACTGACAATATGGCGGCTGACATAACGGAATGTTAAAATTAGAAGTACAAGTGTAATAATTAATACAGCAGCACACATTGCCACTCCCTTGAAAATGGTAATCTTCATATTTTTTAGCTGCTGGTCAATATTAGCCTGCTTTTGCACCTTTGCAGAATCAAGTAACTGAACTAATTGCTCAATTTTTACATTAACACTGTTTTTCTCCAGTTCAATTGCTGCACTCTTATTGGTTTTTTCCAGATCCAGCACCTGGTCGGCAAGCTCATGAATCTCTTTATGCAGGGGCTCAGCCTTTTTATAAAATTCAGCCATATCCTGTGAATTCTTTACTTTGTCACTGTATAAATACTTTCCAAAATCACACTTGGTTTCATCCTTTTGACCAGTAAATTCCGTTCCGTAATTTAATGAATTGCTTAAATTGCTCCCCCATTTATAGTGAGCCGTCTGGGCAGATAAAAGCAATTCTTTCTCTTCATAACATTCCGAAATCAACCCATTCACCTTATTAATGGACTGAAAACTTAAGGTTACAGAAATTACCATAATAAGTACGGAAACAGTAATTGCAAGAAAATGCAGAATAAATGCCTTCTTCATCGAAGTTCTTTTCATAGTTTTGTACCGGATATATGCCGGTTCCCCCTTTCATTGTTACTTAATATTGTTATAATCATCTTATTTTCGATTAATATAACCGTTTTGCCATGAATTTTATTGTCAAAAAGGTGTACCTTTCTATATCGGCACCCAAAATCTCCTTTCTGCTATATTTTTGTTGAAATATGTCGAAGTTTTTATTATAATATATTATGGTTAATTATACTAATTTAACAAGCATAAAGTAT
>JAEYPZ010000075.1:0-58561 GCA_023410275.1 Bacillota bacterium | reverse complement strand
TGTGCTATATTATCAAACAGATTGTTTGAGCGAAGCGAGTTATCTGTTTGATAATATGTCCAGCACAAAATCTTCAGAGAATTAGGACTTCTTATACCTTGGAATTGAAGCATGAGTCTTTCTGCTTTGTGCAAATTGCCGTCCCATTGTGAAAACCTAACCTTTTACCACCTAAATAAATTATCCAAAAATGTCTTGACAAATCGTGGTGACAGATGTAACATAAATAAGTGGTGACAAACGTAACCTATGAAAGGAGTGGTTAAGTGAATCAAAATGTAAGCCGTATTTCCCAGGCTGAATTTGAGGTAATGAAGATTTTATGGTGTGCCGGTGCACCGGTTTCTACAGGAGATATCTATCAGGAGCTCTTAAAAGAATTTGGCTGGGACCGTTCCACGGTCCGTACTCTTTTAAAAAGGCTGACAGAAAAAGGGGCAGTATCAGCCCACAAGTTAAAGGTACTTTGTTATCAGCCGGTAATATCTGAAAAAGAGTACTGTGACGAGCAGATAAAAAATGTTGTGGAACGCCTTTACGGCGGAAGTGCCACACGGCTGGTGACTTCCCTGGTGGAAAATTACGATTTGACGGATGCGGATATGGAGGAACTTAGGGATATATTAAAATTGGAAGGGGAAAAGCATGAGTGATTTGTTCAAAGAAATCTTATCCATGTCCTTGTCCGGTTCCCTCCTGGTCCTGTTAATACTGCTGCTGAAACCCCTATTAAAGGAAAGATTTTCAAAGGCGTGGCAGTATTATATCTGGATCATTGTACTGATACGGCTTGTTCTCCCTTATTCACCGGAATTTGGAATCATAGACAGTTTATTTCAGCCGGTGGCTGTTCAAAGCAGTTCTGAAGCGGAGACTGATACACAAGGAAATTATATACATACGGAAGACAGCAGCATACAGAGTATAGCGGAAAATTCTGCGGAGAATTCCGGGGGAAATTCCACGGACAATATAGTTTTACCCGCTGTAAAGCCGGAAGAGCACAAGGAAGCTTTGGACGGATTTCAAATCGGCACTTATCTGTGGCTGGCAGGAATGGCAATTCTGTTCTTCTTAAAGCTGATAAAGTATTTGCATTTTCTGGCCTTCCTGAAGAGCAGCTCGGAGCCTGTTGCAGATAAGCGGACAGTGCAAATTTATAAGAGTGCCGCCTTGGAACTTGGAATTACCAGAGTACCTCAGCTAAAGCTGAACAGCCAGATTGCATCACCCATGCTGCTAGGCCTTATAAAACCCTCGGTTTACCTTACGGATATTACTTTAGATTGGGATGATACCAGCCTTTACTATGTACTGCGCCATGAGCTGATGCATTATAAACGCCATGATATCTGGTATAAATGGTGCTGCGGCCTGGTGTCCGGTATTCACTGGTTCAACCCGGTTATATTAATTATGAACCGCCAGATCAGCAAGCAGTGTGAAATATCCTGTGATGAGGCGGTAGCAAGGGACCTTAGCAAGGAAGAGAAGCTGCTATATGGAAATGTACTGTTAAACGCCATTTCAGAAAACAGAAAGAAAAATTCTCCGATGCTTTCTTTGACCCTGTCTGAGGATAAAAAGAGTATGAAAGAAAGGATTAAATCAATCATTATGTCAAATCGCAAATCAAAAAAAATAAAAATATTATCTGCAATTGTAACAGCATCCCTATGCATTGCGGCCTTTTGGCTGGGTGCCTATACCATGGATGGTGGGGAAAATACCGTCTTAGCTGCTGACGGACAGAATACCGGCAGTTCTGTAAGCAGTAATTCAAAGAGTGCAGCCGGCAGCCGGGGAGATACGAAGCAGTATACAAAAGCCGTTAGTGCTTCCGAAAAAAGCAGCGGTAAAAAAGCAGCTGTCCAGGTTGGAAATGGAAGTAGTGCAACTGAAAATGTAACATCCGGAACCACAGTCCAGGCAAGTGTCTCCGAAGGTACAGCTAAAAGTCCAAAAGCAAAGGCAGCTGCTGCCACAGCAAAAAACTCAAAATCCGAAACCACAATCCAGGCAAGTGTCTCCGAAGGTACAGCTAAAAGTCCAAAAGCAAAGGCCGCTACCACAGTAAAAAGCTCGAAATCCGAAACCACCACACCAAATAAAAAATCCACCAATACGAACAGTACAAAATCACCCAAGCCGGCAGCTCCCAAAAACACAGGAGCTTCCGCTAAAAGCACCCTGACATACAGTAATAAGGAATATGGATTCAATTTCACCCTACCCTCCGATTGGAAGGGCTATACCATTGTAAAAGGTACCTGGGAGGGAACATCCCTTACCGGAAAACAATCAAGCAAAGTAACACAGAAGGGAACAGAACTTCTCCTGCGCAATCCCAAATGGACAAAGAAAAATCCTTATCAGGATATCCCCATTATGGTATTTACAAAAAAACAGTGGAAGCTGATAGAAAAGGAAGAGCTTGCCGTAAGCGCAGCTCCCATAAGTCCAAGCAAGCTTGGAAGCAATTCCAAATATGTCTTTGCTCTGCCTGCCCGCTATAATTTTGCTTTTCCTGCCGGATATAAAGAAGTAGAGAAAATCATGAAAAATAACCCGCTGACACCAACGGAAAACATTAAATAATATGGAACGCCGCGGCAACAAAGCCTACTACAAACTGATTAAAGTATCGTTATAACACTATTAGCCATTAAAAGCTTCTATGCTTGCCGCCTAAGTTCTTCATACGGTTTTGAAGCTTCAGCTCTCCACCTATAATACCGCCGATTACCAGGAAAATAACTAAAATCATGGTATTGGCGGTCATTTAGGTTCTTTTGTCCGTCCTCAATCGGTGTATCTTCCTGATAAATACATATCTATTAATCAAATATAAGTAAAGATTCAATAAATGTATCGTTATTAATTGATTGTATGTATCAAAATACACTACAATAAAAAAATAAAATGAAAAAATAGAATACTTAATAATTCGTCCGCCAAATGCCCAGTTTCAATCTAAAACAGGCAGTTTGTACCAAATAGAGGGATGAATGCGCCTATGGAAATGTATTAGAAGTCCTTTTCTCTGAAGCTTTTGTGCTATATCATCAAACAGATTGTCTGAGCGAAGCGAGTTATCTGTTTGAGGATATGTCCAGCACAAAAGCTTCAGAGAATTAGGACTTCTTATACATTGGAATCGAAGCATTCATCCCTCTATTTGGTACAAACTGCCGTCCCCCTTTGAAAACCTGACCCTTTCCCCACCAATCAAATCCCCCATAATTTTAGTATTGACCAGCTAACAATTGTTAGCTATACTATAATCACTGAAGTCCCAGACTATTGGAGGAAAAAATGACCACAAAAGAAAGCATTGAAACAGAAGCTCTTAACCTGCTTTGTATAAAAGGCTATTCCGGTGTATCCATCAGAGACATCGCAAGAGCCGTAGGCATAAAGGAAAGCTCTATTTACAAGCACTATAAGAGCAAGGAGGATATCTTTGAAACCATTGTGGCGCATTACATGGAAAAGGCAGAATCAATATTTGCACCGCCCTCCGGGAATCCCGGTTCATTTGCGGATCTGTCAAAGGAGATGCTGATTCAGTTGATGAAGGCTGCTTTCCAGACCTTTGCCATGGACGAATACATCTCAAAATGCAGAAAGCTATTTATGATCAGTGCCCCCGGTGATGCTAAGATTGGCAGCTTATATACCGGAAGTTTCATAACAGAGCCCATAAGGCTGAATACATTTATCTTTCAAAAGCTCCTTGCAGCATCCAAAGCAGGCAGGAAAGCCACGGAGGGAGAGCTTTTGGAGAAAGCGGCAGCTATGGCCTATCAGTTTTATTCACCGGTATTTCTGATTCTTCAGGAATACGATTATGGAATGGTAACCATGGAGGAAGCATTACGGAAAGTGGAAGGAATTACAGAGCAGTTTATGGAGGTGTACGGATTATGAAGATTAGTGTAATACATGGTCAGACTCATAAGGGTAATACCTACCGGCTTACACATATGCTGTTAGAGCAGCTGGAGTGTAAAAAAGAGGATATATCGGAATTCTATGTTAATGGCATTGGGCTGTGTGTTGGCTGTGCCCAGTGTATTTACAAAGATGAAAACCTATGCCCCCACAGGAATGGTATGCTGCCGATTATAAAGGCCATGGAGGAGGCCGATGTCATCATAATGGATTCTCCCAATTACTGTATGGGAATGTCCGGCCAGCTGAAGAACTTCTGTGACCATTTGGGATATCGGTGGATGAGCCACCGCCCCTTTGATATGAGAAAAAAGATTGGTGTGGGGATTGTCACAGCTGCGGGCGTGGGAGCAGGAAAAACGGCAAAAGCAATCTGCAGCCAGATGTCCTGGTGGTCCGTCGGCAGGACCTTTCGCCTTGCTTTTGCACTGAACGCTGCCAATTGGGAAGAAGTTTCAGAAAAGCCCATGGGAAAGCTTAAGAAAAAAATCAGGAAGCTGGCAAAAAAAATTAATCGGAGCTATGGGAAGGTAGAGCCCGGTTTTAAGACCAGGGTATTATTTAAAATGATGGCCCTGATGCATAAGAACATGGCCTGGAATGAGATTGAGACCGCCCATTGGAAGGATAATGGCTGGATAAGTTGAAAAATACCAACATTTTCTATGTGAAAGGCTTGACAAAATGTTCATAAGAAGTATAATTTGCTAGACAGTTTTATTAGCGGATTAACAGAGAAGCTCTTAAAACTATGACAGAAATATAGAACAGGGAAAAGCACTATGAAGAACATTGGTCATGCTGACAATAAGATTTATCAAAATATTATATATCCTGCGTCAGGAACGGTATTAACAGCAGTATTACTGACGGCAGTGATTGAGAGCTTAAGCCGTAAGTCATTTTATCAGGCACTTTTGTTTTTGAGGCAGGAGCCGCTGTTATTCTTTCTGAATTTTTCCGTTATACTGATTACATTATCGCTTACTTTATTAACAGCAAGAAGAAGGTTCTTCTATTTGTTAATTACGGGAGCCTGGCTGATATTAGGCATTGTGAACCGGGTGGTTCAGTGCTTCCGGCTGACCCCTGTCTCGGCTATGGATTTTTACCAGGTGAAGGAAGTAATCAGGTCCCTGCCTATGTATATGAATACAATCGGTCTTATTTTTATAGGAATCTTAGTGCTGGCGGTCATTGCCTTCCTGATTTTACTGTGGAGAAGGCTTAAGGTTTCAAAGCGGCTGATTATTGCGCCTCTTTCCCTTTTGGCGTTTTCCTCTTTTCTATTTGCATTCCTGTTCTTCACGGCGACCAGGGACAATATACTGCAAAAAGGCTTTGACAATCTGCGGGACGCCTATTTGGAATATGGCTTTGCCTATTGTTTTTCCAACAGTATTTTTGAGAGGGGAATTGATAAGCCGAAGGATTATTCCGCAAAGAGGATGGAAGAGGTCCTAAAGCATGTTGAGGAGGAGCCGGATAAGCTTTACACGGGAAATAAGGCTGAGGTGGAAAAGCCCAATATTATAATGGTCCAGCTTGAATCTTTTTTTGATGTGAATTACTATAAAAATTATACCTTTTCGGAAAATCCAATCCCGAATTTTACCAGGCTAAAGGAGAATTGCCCCTCAGGGTTTTTAAAGGTTCCTGTTTACGGAGCCGGAACAGTGAATACGGAATTTGAAGTAATAACAGGAATGAGCATGCAGTTCTTTGGAACGGGAGAATACCCCTACAGAACGGTTTTACGTTCAAAAACCTGTGAAAGCGTTCCTTTCAATCTTGGCAGGGACGGATACCACAGCTTTGTAATCCATAACAATACGGCAACCTTTTATAACCGGAACGATGTATTTCCAAGGCTGGGTTTTGATTATTTCGATTCCTGCGAATATATGAACGGCCTGACCTATAATAAAATCGGCTGGGCAAAGGATAACGTACTGACCGGTGAGATTCTGAAGGCACTAAATTCAGATGCGGAAAGAGATTATATTTATACCATAACCGTACAGTCCCATGGAATTTATCCCGCAGGCAGCGAGGACGGGATGAAAATTAAGGTAAACCCGGCATCCCAAGATATCCAGTACCCTGATGAGCTGTATAAATCACTTTCGGATTACGTCAGCAGCATGGAATACTATGTGAACCAGTTGAAGGAAACGGACCAGTTTGTAGGTGCCCTGACGGAAAGCCTTTCAAAATACAAGGAGCCTACGGTAGTGGTATTCTATGGAGACCATCTGCCGCCGTTATCCTTAGAGCAGAAGGATATAACAAATGACAGACATTCCACAGAGTATGTTATCTGGAGTAATTTCCCCATGGAAAAGACCAGGTACGACCTCCCGGCATACCAGCTAAGTGCCTATGTGTTCAACCGGCTTGGGATGGATGACGGAATCCTGACAAAGTTTCATCAAAGGTGTTCTGAGGATGAAAATTACAAAGAGGAACTAAAGCTCCTGCAATATGATATACTGTACGGCAAAAAGTACGTATTTGATAAGAAGGACCCCAACGGGAAAAAGGATATGGCAATGGGCATTTACCAGCCGGAAATCCAGAAGGTTACAAAGGAGGGAGACAGTCTTCTTATCACCGGAAGCGGTTTTACGGAATGCAGCATGGTAATTGCGGGCGGAAAGCGCTGTAAGACAGAATTCCTTAGTGATACCGCATTAAGGATACCCGATAGTAAGTTGGAGGGTAAACAGATATTTGTTGAACAGCTTGCAGGCAAAAAGTCAGTCCTTGGAAAGAGCAAAGCCTTTCAGTATCAGTCTGTAAAAAAGGAAAACAAATAAATAGATAAGGCGGGCAAGGGAGCTTTCGCTTTATGGCTAATAACCATAGGCTGAAGCTCTTTTATATTAATATTAATTAGCTGAGAATATTTTATATATTGCCCTATAAGCCAATAAATTACAGAATTATCAAAAAAGTGTTGTAAGTTTCTATAAGAATACTTATAATTATTTAATGATGTAATTGGGTAAAGAATAAGCCTGTGATTCAATTATGTTGAATTCGTAGAAAGAGGTCACTATGATAGGTACAATAGGAGAGGTTGACAGGATATTTTACAGAAGCCTGGAGGAGTTGGAGTCACACCATTTGGATGAGGCCATCAAAAGCTGTATGGAAGCAATATGCGGCTATGAGGAATTAGGCGAATATTTTAAAAGTGCCAGATGCCAGAATCTCCAGGGGGTTATTTATGCTGCCATGGATAATGAGACAATGGCGGTGGACTGTTATCTTGCCGGCTTGGAATATTGCCGGAAACACCAGGTAAAGGGCTTGGCCCACCTTTTCTATAGCAATATCGGTACCAGATATTTGGAGCTTGGTGATACAGCAAAGGCCATTGACTTCTTTTTAAAGGGCCTGGAGGATTTAACGGAAAACGGAAATGACCTCTCTGATTTGTATGAAAAATGGCTGATTGTCAATAAGCTGAATCTGGGTGTTGCCTATTTGAGGTTCGGCAGATTGGAAGAAGCTGAAGAGAACCTGAAAGCAGCAATGGAATTAGTAGAAAGTACCGGTGACAATACCTACACCTTTACGATTATGTGCGGCCTCTCAAAGATTTATCTTGCAAAAGAGGAGGAAGGGTACGTAAGGGAAAACCTTCATACTATGATGGAATACGTCAGGCTGAAGCTTGCACCGTTAAATGACTATATGCAGGATATCATAAGCTTTATCGATATTTTGAAAGCAATTGGGGAATTTGATTTATGGAGAGAGACAATTGAGGAGTTTGACCAGCTTTCCAGAGAAGTAAAATCACCGACTGTAATGCTGCAGGCCGTTGAATTCTGGCTGGATTATTATTCCGCCAGAGGCATGATGGAAGAGCATAAAAGAATGTGCATCCGCCATACCCAGGTCTATATGGCTTTAAAGAAATATATCAATCAGGATAAAATCATGGCATTAAATGCCAAGCTGGAGCTGCAGCAGGCAGAGGATGATGTAAAAGCGGCAAGGCTCAGGCTGGAGAGAGATGATGTAACAGGACTCAAGAACCGTTATGCCATGCAGATGCATGGGCCTAAAAAGGTGGAACTGGCATATAAAACAGGAACAATGCTGGTAGTAGGGATATTGGACCTGGATCATTTTAAGGAATTAAATGATACCTGCGGCCACCTGAGAGGGGATACCGCCTTAAAGCAGGTGGGAAATATTCTGGACAACTGCCTGGATGGCTATGGAGATATTTACCGCTATGGTGGTGATGAGTTCGTCTTGATTATACCAAACGGAAATTATGAGGTGGCAGAAAAGGTTGCCAGGAAAATCATCAAAAGCATTGCGAAAAGCCATATACCCAATAAAGCGGCCCCCATTAACGGCGAGCTTACCATATCACTGGGAATATGCTGCTGCATTCCCAAAGAAACGGACAGGCTGGAGGATCTCTTTGATATCGCAGACAGCGTATTATATGAGGTAAAGAATAACGGAAAAAATAACTTTGGCATAAAGCTCATACAGGAAAGCGAAAGCTGCTCCGTATGAAAAATTAAATTAAAAATTTTAAAATAATTTTTGGGTCTGTAACATATGTTACGGACTTTTTTATTTCCAGCTGATAAGATATAAACATCAAGGCGCGGTACCAAATAATGACAGGCGCAAT
Organism: Bacillota bacterium; assembly: GCA_023410275.1. GTDB lineage: Bacteria > Bacillota > Clostridia > Lachnospirales > Lachnospiraceae > Anaerocolumna. The sequence goes on along the minus strand of JAEYPZ010000075.1, from coordinate 49,941 downwards.
TAAAATCACAGGAGGATATTAGAATGGAGAACAAGATGTTCTGTTATCAATGTCAGGAAACAGCAGGCTGCAGCGGATGTACACAATCAGGGGTATGCGGCAAGAGTCCGGAAGTAGCTGCCATGCAGGATTTATTGGTTTATGTGACCAAGGGGATTTCTGAAATCACTACAAGGCTTCGTGAAGAAGGAAAGAAAGTCAGCCCTGAAATCAACCACCTGATAACCTTGAACCTGTTTACCACCATAACCAATGCAAATTTTGACGAGGAAGCGGTTGTTTCCCGTATTATTACAACAATAGATGCCAAGAAGGAACTGGCAGGACAGTTAAGCAATAAAAATAATATGAACGAAGCAGCCCTCTGGGAAGCAGACAGAAAGGAATTTGCCGCAAAGGCAGCTACAGTAGGCGTTCTTTCTACCGAAAATGAAGATATCAGATCTCTTAGAGAACTTATCACTTATGGATTAAAAGGACTTTCCGCTTATGGCAAGCATGCCAATGCACTTCTGAACGATGATGAGGAAGTGGACGCTTTCTTACAGAAAGCACTGGCAAAGACCCTGGATGACAGTCTTGGTGCGGATGAGCTTGTTGCACTTACTCTGGAAACCGGTAAATACGGTGTAAACGGAATGGCACTTCTTGACAAGGCCAATACCACAGCCTATGGTAATCCGGAAATTACAAAGGTTAATATCGGCGTAGGAAACCGTCCCGGAATCCTTATCTCAGGACATGATTTACGTGATATGGAAATGCTTCTTAAGCAGACAGAAGGAACCGGCGTAGATGTATATACCCATTCGGAAATGCTGCCTGCCCATTATTACCCTGCTTTTAAGAAATACTCCCATTTCGTAGGCAACTATGGTAATGCCTGGTGGAAGCAGAAGGAAGAATTTGAAAGCTTCAACGGACCTATCTTAATGACCACCAACTGTATCGTTCCGCCGAAGGACAGCTATAAGGACAGACTTTATACCACTGGAGCGGCAGGCTTCCCCGGCTGCAGGCACATCCCCGGTGAAATCGGAGAAGAGAAGGATTTTTCTGAAATTATTGAGCATGCTAAGAAATGTGCTGCTCCCACAGAAATTGAGACCGGTGAAATTGTCGGAGGCTTTGCCCACAATCAGGTATTAGCCCTGGCCGATACGGTAGTAGGTGCTGTGAAATCAGGAGCTATTAAGAAATTTGTCGTAATGGCAGGCTGTGACGGAAGAGCAAAATCCAGAAACTATTACACAGACTTTGCAAAGGCACTTCCAAAGGATGCCGTAATCTTAACAGCAGGCTGTGCAAAGTATAAATACAACAAGCTTGACCTTGGCGACATCGGCGGAATTCCGAGAGTACTGGATGCCGGACAGTGCAACGACTCCTATTCCCTTGCGGTTATCGCATTAAAGCTGAAGGAAGTATTCGGCTTAGAGGATATTAATGACCTGCCCATCATCTACAACATTGCATGGTATGAGCAGAAGGCTGTTATCGTATTATTAGCCCTGTTATACCTGGGTGTAAAGAACATCCATTTAGGACCCACACTTCCTGCTTTCCTTTCACCCAATGTAGCAAAGGTTTTAGTAGAAAACTTTGGCATTGCGGGAATCGGAACCGTGGAAGACGACATGGAACTTTTCTTTGGCAAGGAAGACGAGGCTGCCGCTGCTGCGGAAGAAGGTATCATCACTAAGGATATGCTGATTGGTGACATTCTCCGAATTGACGAGAATCTTGCTCCTACCCTGTTAGAGATTGGCATGCACTGCTTAGGCTGCCCTTCCTCCCAGATGGAATCCTTAGAGGATGCCTGCGCAGTTCACGGCATAGATGTAAAGGAAGTTCTGGCAAAGTTAAACAGCCAGTTGACAAAGTAACAATTTCCTATACCCTCCCCCTTTTAATATAGAGTTATTACCAGCTGAAATGCCATGGTAATTCCGGAGCTGCTGCTTTCTCATCCGATAAATATTGCAGCAGCTCCGGTAATCCATGCTAAAGGAGAACGATATGAGTGCATTTTTAGGACCGATCCATTACTGGGTATTTCATAAGATTACATTGCAGGAAGAATTGATACAGGATATGATAAAAGCTTCCAGTGAAAACAACTGGGACAGTAAATTGGAAGAAAAGCTTTCAGAAGCATGTGGGATCATTGAAAACAAGCCTCTGGAGGATATTATAGATGGTACAAATATACATGGATGGCTTCAGAGCAGAATCTCCGTTACGGAAGGCAGATTAAGCCTGGCAGTTACAGAGCTGCTGAAAGCAGAGCCGGAACGAAAGAAAGAGCTTATCCGGATAGCCTTTGAATTCGGAAAAAAGCATGGCGTACCGGAAAATGCGGACACAGAGGAAGCCTTTCAGGCTATCTGCGACAGCCTGATTGACGGCATGCCCTGTGACAGAATAAATGAAGTACTGGAGCAGGGAGAGCTTTTTACCAGATGGCAGCAGACTGCCTGTGTTCACAGCAGCTACTGGGAGCAGCTGGGAGAGACCTCAGAGGTTTATTATGAGCTCAGAAGGGCAATAATAGAAGGAATGTTAAGCTCTACCAGGCTTTCCTTCCATGCAAAGGAAGACAATATTTACGAGCTTGTAATGCAATAAGGGCTGGGCAGCCTGGCATCATATCAAATAAATCAATATCCTTCAAATGGTGAAGGATAAACTGAAAAACAGGTCAGGGAGGTATGCTTATGTACAGCGTAGAATTAATGGTGATGGAACATGATAATATCCTTAAATTTATCGGTGCGGTGGAAAATGCCTGCTGCCGTATGATAGAAGGCGGAGAAGTCGATACGGAAGATTTCGAAAAGATGATATACTTTGCCAGAAACTATGCGGATAAGCATCATCATGGCAAGGAAGAGCAGGTTTTATTTGCGGAAATGACCCAGCACCTGAGCAAAATAGGAACCAACCTGATTCAGCACGGAATGCTGGTGGAGCATGACCTGGGACGTCTGCATATATCCGATTTGGAGGAAGCCATTACGCTTTACCGAGAGGAGCCCAAAACCATCCATAAGCTTGGTATTATTGCAGGAGCCTCCGGTTATGCCAACCTGCTAAAAAGACATATCGGAAAAGAAAACGAAGTAGTCTATCCTTATGCAGAGAAAAGCCTGAGCCCGGAAATACTTGCATCCGTTGATGAAAGAGTAAGAGCCTTTGAAGAGCAGGCAGAGAGCGAAGGAGTTCAAAAATACTGCCTTGGACTGCTGGAAGAGCTTGTAAGTAAATACAGCAGCATCTGATAGCAGCAATTTCTGTTTTGTGATTGTATATCTGTATTTTCATTGGGTCAGGAATTTTTAAAAAAATTCTTGAGGTAGGAATGTGAAAAAGGACCTGATAAAATACAGATAGAAAGTTATTACAAAACGGAAGGAGCGGTAAGGTATGACACCCGAAAAATGCAGCCATGAATCAATTAAATAGGCTATTTATAATGGAATCATTATAAAGGAAGTATTTGGAAGGGTATACTTTGCTGATATTACAAGAAGAAAGAGATTGTTTTAGCTTTTATGCTTACGCGCGGGAAAAGAACCTGAAGAGCAACAGGAAAAGAGCCTGAAAAGCATCAAGCAAAGAGCTTGAAAAGGATCAAGCTCTGTCGTCTGAACAATAGGAAGTACAGCACTGTAGAAAGAGTATTCTTTCTGCAGTTTTTTTGTCCGCAAATTGTGTCCCAGGCTATCCTTTATAAAAGAATTCCAATTAAAAGCTGCAAAGCATAAAGAAAAGCAGGTCAATTGCCTGAATATGGAGGAATTTATGAAGGATTTATTTGTTAATGGTGTAAAAAAATATATGGATACCACTTTGGTATTAAATAATATAACCTTTATGGTAAATGAAGGTGAAAAGGCCGGAATAGTCGGAGAAAACGGCAGCGGTAAGACTACGGTACTGAAATTGATTGCCGGTATCCTGACCTTGAATCACTGTGCCGGCTATCCCTATGCCCCGGTGCCTCCGGGATATGATGAGGGGTGGATTATACTGCCGAAGGAGGCAACCTGTGCCTATCTTAACCAGATACCGGATTATGAAGCGGGGATTAAGGTAATAGATGTGCTGAATCTTGCCTTTGAGGAAGTGTATGCCCTGGAAGCGGAGCTAAGAAGCCTGGAAGAAGATATGCAGCATGCAAAGGAGGCTGAACTGGAACGGATACTGAAGAAATATGATAACTGTCTTAAAATGTATGAGAGCAAGGGCGGTTATGAGGTGACGGAGAAGCTGAACCGGATATGCAAGGGCCTTAAATTCAGCGAAGAATTCTTAAATAAGGATTTTAACATATTAAGCGGCGGAGAGAAGACCACGGCGGCCCTTGGAAAGCTTCTGATGGACAGCCCGGATATCCTCCTTCTGGATGAGCCCACCAACCACCTTGACATGGAATCCGTAGAATGGCTGGAGGAGTATGTAAGAAATTATAAGGGAACTGTTATTATTGTATCCCATGACAGATATTTTCTGGATCATACCGTAACAAAAATCATTGAATTTGAAGAGAAGGAAAGTGATACTTATCAGGGGAATTACACGGAATTTCTCCGGCTGAAAGAAGAAAAAATCCGTTTATGGCAGGAGACCTACAGAGAACAGCAGAAGAAAATCGGTGAAATGGAAACCTCCGTAAAGCAGCTAAGGGAATGGGCCGCTAAGGGCGGTAATAATAAATTCTATAAAAGGGCAGCCAGTATCCGGAACAGGCTTGATAAAATGAATAGGATTGAAAGGCCCGTTACTAAGAAAAAAGATATGAAACTGAACTTTATGGAGGCTGGCAGATCGGGAAATATCGTAATCAAAGCTGAGGGCCTAAAAAAAGCCTATGGCGGGAAGGTTCTCTTTGAAGAGGGGGAAGTACAGGTCTATTATGGGGAAAGAGTAGCCCTGATTGGGCAAAACGGCAGCGGCAAAACAACCTTTCTTAAGATGCTTTTGGGAGAAGAAGTGCCGGATGATGGCATCATAGAGCTCGGCAGCAGTGTAAAGGCAGCGTATCTGCCCCAGCAGCTTGTGTTTTCAAATGAAGAACTGACAGTGGTCGAATGCTTCAGAGAAGATATTTCCATTCTGGAAGGAGCGGCCAGAGAATATCTTTCAAAGTTCTTGTTCTTTGGCAGTACGGTGTATAAGAAGGTAAAGCACCTGTCCGGAGGAGAGAGAGTACGCCTGATGCTTGCCAGGCTAATCTTTCATGAGGCAAATCTGCTGATACTGGATGAGCCTACCAACCACCTGGATACCTCCTCCATCGAAAATATCGAGAATACGCTGGAAGCCTTTAAAGGAACCGTATTCTTTATTTCCCATGACAGGTACTTTATCAATAAGACCGCCGGCAGGGTACTTTCACTGGAAGGAGGAAAGCTCATAAGCTTTGACGGAAATTATGATGACTATAAGGAGATAAAAGATAAGCTTAACAGGCAGGCTGAAAATAAGCCTGCTGATACTCCTCCTAAGAAAGACAGCACAAAAGTAAAGCCCCAGAGGGGATACAGCAGCAATAAAGAGGAAAGAAAAAAAGAAGAGAGGAAAAAAGAAACGGCAGATAGAAAGAAAAGTCTTGAAACACGGATTGAAGACCTGGAAAAAGAAATCGGCAGCATAGGAGAAAGTATGAATTCTTCTGAGATCCAGCTTGAGGAGCTTGATAAGCTTTACCGCAGGCACGAGGAATTATCAGCCGAGCTTGATTTCTGTATGGAGGAATGGATGGATTGTAATTAGATTCTGACGGTCATTTGATATGAAAAGCAAAACACCCTCAAATTGCCTTCATTGTCGTTAGCGGATATGATGATTTTAGTTATTGTAAGGAAGCAATTATAGGTATTTAAGAAGATGGAATTGATTCCGCCTTCACAATAAAAAAGGACAGTCTGAAACAGGCTGTTCTTTTTTTCGTCAATTTTTTATTATAAATAGTTGACATTTAAAGAAAGATAGTATATTATATGAAAAAATATTAAACATATATGAATAGTATGATTAAAGCCGCAATAATATTTAATATCATCTGCCACAACGTTTCAGTTAGTCAATGAAAAAAGAATAGGAAGGGTAAGGACTATGGCAAAGAAAACGACACAAATTGCAATTTACGGTAAAGGAGGTATCGGTAAATCAACAACGACATCAAATTTATCTGCCGCTTTATCGGAGATGGGTTACAAGGTAATGCAGTTTGGCTGCGATCCGAAAAGTGATTCTACCAATACTCTGCGCGATGGCAAATATATACCGACCGTACTGGATACTCTTAGGGAAAAAAATTCGGTAAAAGCAAGTGAGGTCATTTTTGAAGGGTTCAATGGTATCTACTGTGTAGAGGCCGGAGGTCCTGCTCCCGGAGTCGGATGTGCTGGAAGAGGTATTATCACTGCTGTTGAATTATTTAAGCAGCAGAAAGTATTTGAAGAGCTGGATTTGGACTATGTAATTTACGATGTATTAGGGGATGTTGTATGTGGCGGTTTTGCAGTACCAATAAGAGAAGGAATTGCCGAACATGTATTTACCGTATCTTCAGCGGATTTCATGTCTGTATATGCATCCAATAACCTTTTCAAAGGAATACATAAGTACTCAAGATCAGGCGGAGCCTTACTTGGCGGTGTTATTGCCAATTCCATCAATGCTCCTTACTCAAAAGAAATCATAGATGATTTCGTTTCACAGACGAAAACACAGGTAGTTGAATATATTCCCCGCTCTGTAACCGTTACTCAAAGTGAGTTGCAGGGAAAGACTACCATAGAAGCCGCACCCAATACAGCGCAGGCAGATGTGTACCGTTCTCTTGCCAGAAAGATAGCTAACCATACAGAATCAAAAGTTCCGGTGCCTCTTGAAATCAGTGAGCTAAGGGAATGGGCTGCCAAATGGGGTGATTACCTCCTGGCCATGGAAACCGGAACCATAAAAACAGAGCATGCCAGCAACTTATAATAAGAAATGGAGGGAAAGTTATGGCAATTAATCTTAAGGTATCTACTGTCGGTACCAGAGAAAACCGTTTGGGTTCTATTACCGGCTATGATGGTGATTTATATAATATTGTGGAACAATCACATTGTGGTTCTCTTAAGAACAAAGAGCGTTGTTTTAGCCAGTCCAGTACCTGTTTATCCAGTTGTGCCCTTGGGGGGCTTTCAGGAATCAGGGATGTTGCGGTCATCAATCATGCTCCGGCAGGCTGTACGGCAGCAGCTCCGGGTTCTATCGTGCTAAATAACCAGCTGGCAGCTAAGATAGGTGTAACCAATGATACGGTATTTCTTGGCACGGATATGAATGAGAAGGATACGGTATTCGGTGCTACCGATACCTTAAGGGATATCGTCTTGAAAACCTATCAGTCCTATCATCCGAAGGCTATTTTCGTAGGTACCTCCTGTGTTACCGGAATTATTGGAGAAGATGTTGACAGTATTGTGGAGGAGCTGAAGGAAGAAATACCGGTTCCTGTTGTATCCGTTCACTGTGAAGGCTTTAAATCCAGAATATGGGCATCGGGCTTTGACATCGCTGACCATGCGGTATTGCAATCCCTTGTAAAGCCTCCGAAAGAAAAACGTAATGTCATCAATTTCAAGAATTTTTTTGAGAGTGAGCGAGAGCAGATTACCGAGCTTTTTAAAGAATTTGATGTTAAGGTTCAGTTCCTGTACCAGAATGCTACCGTGGAAGAACTGGAGCATATTTCGGAATCCCTTGCCACTGTCTGTATATGCGGTACCTTGGGGACCTATCTTGGCAATGCCTTGGAAGAGCTATATGGAGTGCCCTATATCCGTACGATAAATCCTCTTGGTATTACCGGGTATGAAACCTGGTTAAGGGAGATTGGAAAGGTAATCGGAAAGTCCGATAAGATTGAGAAATACATCGAAAGGGAAAGGGCAATTTTTATTCCCCAAATTGAAGAAATAAAGAAAGAATTAAAGGGTCTTCGGGCTGTTATCGGGATGGGGCCCGGATATACCTATGAAGTATCGAGAGTACTCCAGGAACTTGGATTGGAAGTTGTATGGGCGGCGGCCTGGCACTATGACGGCAAATATGATAATGATGCAGTTCCCCCGGCACTGGACCATCTAAAGAGAACATCTCCTTCCAATATCAAATTAAGCGTAGCGGACCAGCAAAACTTTGAAGTACTTAACATTTTAAATGAATATAAACCTGATATTTATTTCTCAAGGCATCCGGGAACAACGGTATGGGCAATTAAACAAGGAGTAGCAGCTTTATATGTTGCAGATGAATACTTTATTTTCGGTTACAAAGGAACCCTTAATTTTGCTAAATCCGTACTGGATACCATAAGGAACAGAAGCTTTGAAAAAAATCTGGCAGCCAGGACGAAACTTCCCTATACCGACTGGTGGTATAAACAGAATAGCAATGCATTATTGAAGGAAAGCGTTTAAACCGGGAGGGAAAAACAAATGGCTAAAATATTAAATCAACCGAGATATAAATGTGCACTGGCAGCGATGCAGACAGTCCAGGCAATTACAAGGGCACTGCCGATTCTGCATTCCGGCCCAGGCTGCGGTGAGAAATTAGGAGGAAGTGTAGGCAGTTCCGGTTTTTTTTCACCTCATATTTTTCCTTGTACCAGCATCAGTGAGAAAGAAGTAATCTTTGGAGGTGACGACAAATTATATGAGACAATTGATAACTCACTGAAAATTATTGATGCAGATCTTTATGTGGTACTTACCGGCTGTACTCCGGAAATAGTAGGAGACAATGTAGAAGATGTGGTCAAAAGATTTAAAGACAGAGAGAAGCCGGTAATCTTTGCCTCTACCGCTGGCTTTAAGGGAAATAACTACCGCGGTCATGACTGGGTGTTAAAGGCTATCTTTGAACAGTATCTGACGGAAAAGAAGCCGGTACAAAAAGGTCTCGTTAATATCTGGGCAGGATTGCCGATGCATGACCCTTTCTGGCTGGGGAATTTAAGAGAGCTGGAGAGTCTGGTAGAACAACTGGGTCTTACACCGAATACAATCTTTGGCTTTGGGCGGGGAATTGAAAATATCAATAAAATTCCCGAAGCGCAATTTAATCTGCTGGTATCGCCCTGGGTGGGGCTAGAGAGTGTACAACTGCTGGAAGAGAAATTCGGAACACCCTACCTGCATTACCCGGTACTCCCTATCGGTGCCTTTGAAACCTCTAAATTCCTTCGGGCAGTGGCTGATTATGCGGATTTTAGTACGGAGGAAAGAGAAAAGGCAGATGAGGTTATCCTGAAAAAGGAAGAAGAATATTACTATTATATTGAACGCTACGCCGATGTTTTTCTTGAAACCCGCGTTATGTCAAAACGGTTTGTAGTAGTTTCCGATGCCAGTTATACGTTGGCGGTGACAAAATTTTTAGTAAATGATTTGGGATTGTTTCCATCAAAGCAATATATTACCGATGATACTCCCGAAGAGTACAGACAGACGATAGAAAAATATTTTAAGGAACTAAATTACAATATTGAAGCGGAAGTTGCATTTTCAAGTGACGGTCATCAGATACATAAAGAGATTGAGACAGCGGATTTTAACGGCTATCCGTTAATTATCGGAAGCAACTGGGAGAAGAGCATTGCCAGAAAAACCGATGCACATTTTGTGAATATTTCTTATCCGTTAATTGAGCGGCTAGTCATCAATAGCAGCTATGCCGGTTACAAAGGCGGTTTGAAATTGCTGGAAGACATTTATTCTGTGGCATTTACCCGATTCAATTAATTAAAATAGTTGTATCCATCTATTAACAGGAATACGGGCTGCTTCAAGTTAAATATGCTCAAATGCATGTGCGGAAATAGAATCTAAAAATTAAAAAGCAATTTTCATTTTTTATTTAGGCAGTTTCGCAAGTAAACGTGCGAAATGCATGGAGGATTAAAATGAAGGAAATCAGTAATAATTATGAAGTGCTAAAAAATTCTCATCCATGCTTTGCAGGACACAAAGCAAATAAAGGCAGAATTCATCTGCCGGTGAGTCCGGGATGTAATATAGAATGTAAGTTTTGTGAAAGAAAAATCAATGATTACGAACAAAGACCGGGGGTAACCTCTACCGTGATAAAACCGGAGGATGCCTTAGAGATTGTACGAAAATCCCTGGAACTGTGTCCGGAGATTACAGTTGTTGGTATCGCTGGACCGGGAGATACCCTGGCTACAGACTATGCTCTTAATACTTTCCGGCTTATAAAGGAAACTTTCCCGGATATTATCAAGTGTATGAGCACCAATGGATTATTGCTGGAGGAAAGAGCGGAAGAAATTATTGAGGTCGGAGTCGATTCCTTAACGGTAACAGTCAATGCGGTAGATCCTGGGATTGAAGCCAGATTGAATTCGGCAATCGTTTACAATGGCAAGCGGTATGAGGGAGAAGAGGCCGCAAAGATATTGATACAAAAGCAGTTAGCGGGAATACAAAAAGTCTCAGAGGCCGGAATTACAATTAAAGTGAATACGGTACTTGTGCCGGGGATTAATGACTTACACATTGAAGAGATAGCAAGGACTGTCAGCGATGCAGGCGCTGCTATCTATAACCTGATACCATTGATTCCCCAATATGAACTGGCGGAATGTGAAGCTCCTGACTGTATGCAGATTGAGACTGCCAGAGGTAAGGCGTCAAAATATATTGATGTATTCCGCCACTGCCAAAGGTGTCGGGCAGATGCCATCGGGATACCGGGAGAAAAAGATTTTGGTGATCAGATTTATCTGAACAGAATCGCCCATAAAGACACCTTTTCTCATGGCTGAACACTGCGGTGCGATAGAGGAGTACAGTGCCGGATGATTGGGATATCATAATTCAGCACCGGTTGTAAAGTACTTATATTAAAAGCTGTGTACTCAGCGAAAGGAGTTATATGTCATATAAAATAGCAGTTGCCAGTACGGATGGGAAGGTAATCAACCAGCATTTCGGCAGAGCGGAGAAATTCTATATTATTGATGTGGAGGATTCGAAAGAATACCATTACCTTGAAGAAAGGGAAACCTTTGCTGCCTGTCAAGGCGGTACGCATGATGAGGACTTACTGACACGGAATGTGGAACTGTTATCTGACTGTAAATATGTATTGGTAAGCCAAATTGGTCCGGGGGCGGAATATGCCCTCAGTAAAAGGGGAGTTACGGCTTTTGCAATCGCCAATTATGTTGATGAGGCGGTAAAAAAGCTGATTCATTATGAGGTGCATGTTATTAAATGAAAAAAGTAGCAGGAACAAAAGAAGAAAATAAATTGGTTTTAGTAGCCTTAAAGGATATCTTGAAAAGGCAGGAATGAAGGAGATTTTATGAGTAAAACATATTCGGGTATAAGAGAAAGCCGTCCCTTTACCTACAACGACTGCGGCGGGGGCAGCAGGGAATTATCTTCTGAGTTTGGAAAACGCTGTTTAAAAGCAGCGGACCGTACCTTTAGTCAGGGGCTGCAATGTCAGCAGATTAATAGTATGGCAGCTTTGATGTCACTGGATGATGCCGTATTTATTGCACACTCCCCTCAGGGCTGTGTCGGCTGCAGCAGTATGGCAAGCGATATGTACCGTGTTGGTCAGGCCCACCGCGGTGTTCATCATATAAAAAGTGCCAGACTCATTGTTACCAATCTGGATCAAAAGGATATTATCCTTGGCGGTGAGGCAAAACTTAGGGAGGCCGTGAAATTAGCCCAGGAAAGATATCAGCCGAAGCTCATATTTATTTTTACCTCCTGTGCTTCCGGTATTATCGGTGATGATATTGATGCGGTAGCCAGGGATTTGCAGGAAGAAAGTGAAGCTTTAATAATTCCCGTACACTGTGACGGTTTTAAATCCAAAATCTGTGCCTCCGGTTTTGATGCTGCCTTTTTAGCAATTTCAAAGTACATCTTAAAAGGTGAAAAGGCACCAAAGCAAAAAGGGCTAATTAATCTGTTTGCGCCGGTTTCCATAAGCTATAAGGATCAGCTGGAAATTGAAAGAATGCTTGGCTTACTTGGCTTAACCTGTAACTATATTCCTTTTTACAGTTCCCTGGAGAAAATCAGAAGAATACCATCCGCAGAAGCTTCTACTTCCATCTGTAAGGTATTTGCAGATGAATTTATGAAGGACCTGGAAGAGGACTATGATATTCCTTTTGCTCATACGGTAATGCCCATTGGTGTCCGTAATACGGATAAATGGTTCAGGGGAGTTGCTGCTTTGGTTGACAAAGAGGAGGAAGCAGAGGAGTATATACAGAAGGAACATGAGAGAGTTCTTCCTGAAATTGAGAAAATCAAGGAAAGGCTTCAGGGAAAGAGAGTCTTTATCTGCGGAGGAACCGGACGTTCCTTTGCCGCAGCTGCTCTAATTGATGACTTTGGAATGAAATTAGTAGGGTTAGAAACGCCCACCTATGATGATGATGCGCAGTTGGATATCGAATATCTGAATGAAATTAATAAGGATTATATTATTGATGTTGCCAATATGCAGCCCTTTGAGCAGGTAAATATCGTAAACCGTTTGAAACCGGATGTTTTTATCGGGGTGCCCTCCTGGTCTGCAAGACTTGGAATACCAACAACCCATGTACTGGATATGAAACGGCCTACCATGGGCTATGACGGTATCCTGTACCTGGGAAATAAAATTGCCGACCAGATTGAAAATCCGGGGTTTAATAAGAAGCTTGCCGCCCACGCCAGACTGCCCTATAAGAAATCCTGGTATGAGTCGGATCCTTTTAAATTCATAAAGCCGTTGGAGCCATAGTTTCAAATAAAAAGCAATGCATATTTTTAGAAATATGTGCCGCATTGGCGGCGGAATGGAGGTCATAAATGTCAGTTGTAGTAGAAAGCCCTCGCGGTACGTGTGTTCTTGGCGGAATCAGTTCGGTATTAAGCGCAGTAGATAAAGTATGTCCCATTTTTCATTCGGGACCCGGCTGCTGTATGCAGACCACAGCGGGAGAGGCCGGGCAGTCGGGTGGAAAACAGCCCCATTTTCTTTCGGGAGTATCTTTACCTTCTTCTAATATGTTAGAGCGGGAAGTGGTATTCGGAGGGGTGGATAAGCTTCGCAGTACCATAGAAGGGGCAGTGGAGATTATAGATGCAGATGCTTATTTTGTACTTACCGGCTGTACAGCCGGAATTATCGGGGATGATATCAAAAGTGTCACCTCGGAATTCAACGAGAAGGGACTCAGGGTATATCCGATTGAGACGCCGGGCTTTGCAGGTGACAGTTATTTAGGCTATGAAGCGGCTTTTAAGGCTTTCTTAACTTATCTTGTGGAAGAGGGTCTTCCAAAGCAGCCAAATCTGGTAAACCTCTTTGGCATCATGCCCTATCATGACCCTTTCTGGTCCGGTAACCTTGAAGAGTTGACCAGAATTCTAAAAAGACTTGGGCTTAAGGTAAATACTTTTTTTACGGAGCATCAGGGAATTGAAGCAATCCGTTCATCTTCTGCTGCTGCTTTGAATATTATCGTTAATCCCTGGCTGCTAAAGAGTGCGGCTGCCGAATATGAGGAAAGATTTCAAGTACCTTCTCTTCGCATCCCTGGAATTCCCTTTGGCGCGACGGATACTTCTGCCTTTGTAAGAAAGGTCGGGGAGACACTGAAACTTAACCGTGAGTTAGTGGAAGCGGTTGTTGCTGAAGAAGAAGATTATATCTACAGTTATCTGGAGACAGCCATCGGAGCATTGAGCTGGAAGAAATTCGCAGTAGTGGGAGATTCAAATACAGCTATAGGGATAACCAGATATCTGGCAAATGATTACAGCTTTACTCCTACGGTAACAATCATTACGGACCCGGTATTTAGAACAGAGGATAAGGAGCGCATTACCAGGCAGCTTATAGAACTGGAATATGCCAAGCCGCCGCAAGTGGTATTTGAATCGGATCAGTATAACATAATGAAAGAGCTTGAAAAGCATGAGGAGATAAGTCTGCTGCTTGGAAGCACAAATGAAAGGGAGGTTGCTTTGGTGAAGGATATACAGTGCAGTGTTATATCTTTTCCGGTTACAGACCGTCTTATTTTTAACCGTACCTATGCCGGTTACCGGGGGAGCCTTACTTTTATTGAGGATCTCTATGATAATTTATAAATATATTGTTCGATGTTGCGGCATAAAGGCAGGATTATACATCTAAAAACCGATGATTATTATTGAGAGAAAAGAGGACATATTTATGAAAAGTAAAAAATTAATAACAGCCTTAGTGTTAATCGGAATCTTATCAACCGGATTGTCAGGGTGCGGTAAAAAAAACGAAGCTGCCTCCGGTAATTCCCAACCTTCAATCACAGCGGTATCTGATACAAAAGATGCAGCAGCTGATACCTCAACGGCAACAAAGGTAAAGAAGGTAAGGGTTGCAGTAGCTAATGACTTTAATCCTTATGCATTTCTTGATGAAAAGGGGAACTATATCGGTTATGAAGTCGACGTTCTGAAAAAGGTAGATGAACTGCTGCCACAATATGAATTTGAATATCAGACAGTAGCCGATCAATTTGTAGCTTTGACCTCTAATAAGGTGGATTTAATATCTCATCAGTGGGAAAGTAATCCGGAGAGACAAAAAACCTACTTGTTTGGAAATGAAATTGTAACCACCTGGGCTGCCTACATTATAACCAAGGAAGGTGCAGAAAAACTCCAGACTTATCAAGATCTTGAAGGGAAGACAGTTGGTACCTTCCAGGGCTCCAATGATGCCTATCAGTTGGAAACCTATAACAAAGAACATAATAATGCAATCAAACTGGAATATAGCAGCGGTGATTTTTCGGTTACTATCAGCAAGCTTGAAAATGGTGGGATAGATGCTTTCCTTTTACCGCTCAGTTACATAAGCAGCATCGAAGAAGGTTATAATGTAAAGCTGCAGCGCGCTGATAAACCGGCCTATTATTCTGGAACATATTTTATCTACCGTAAGGATGATGAGGATGAAACGGCTCTGAAAGAAGCAGTTGACAATGCTCTGAAAACCCTTCATGATGACGGAACCCTTGTTAAGATATCCAATCAGTGGCTGGGCGGTGATTATACAGTGGAGCCGGAAAAGTAAAAATAACTCCAATTTTAGGACTAGGAGATTGAGCAGCATGGGAAATATAGATTATTTCAGCTTTCACAGGGTTGCGGAATATTTTCCGCAATTGCTGTCCCGCTTACATATTACATTAATTATTGCCGTACTTTCCTTATGTTTAGGATTGCTTTTTGGCACATTGATTGCAGCTGTCCGTCTTTTTAACATACCGGTTTTAAAACAGATAACCTCGGTCTATATTTCCTTTATCCGGGGAGTACCCGTTAATATTCAACTTTTTATTGTTTATTTTGGTTTACCGGCTTTACTGAATCCGATATTCTTAAAACTGGGCTTTGATTTAAATAGGCTGGGTGCATTTTGTTTTGTTATTATCACCTATACTTTTAATTCGGCAGCATTTCTTTCTGTGGTTGTTACGGCAGCAATACAGGGAGTGGATAAGGCGCAGCTGGAGGGGGCACATTCCATTGGAATGACAAGGTGGCAGATGTTCAGGCGGATTGTATCTCCGCAGGCCTTTCATGTTGCAATTCCAGAGTTTGGGAATACTGTAATATCAACACTGAAAGATACTTCACTGGCTTTTACGGTAGGCGTTATCGACATGGTAGGCGTTATTTCATCCATTGCGGCAAGAACCAGGCATTCTCTGGAAGGATATGTGGGAGCGGCAATTATATACTTTGTATTTTGCATCATACTGGAGAAGGGATTTTCTTTACTTGAGAAAAAACTGCAAATATACCGCTAAAGACCAACAGGTACCGCAAAATGGCATCATATCAATGAGAGTGAAAGAAAATATAATTCCAGAAAGGATGCCACTAACAGATTCCTTCACTCATTTAAATTTGTGGCAGTATTGCTGACTGGTCTGCTGGCAGGCCTGTGATATGCAATGGGTTAAAAATATGTATAAATTCGATTATCCATTCCTGCTTCATGAAATTTGGGTAGCTGTCACCTATATACCACTGACTTTGGAGCTTTCCTTCATACCTATGGTATTCGGCTTGGTTATCGGTACGCTGCTGGCTGTTTGCAGAATTCAGAAGATTCCGGTATTGAACACAATTATAAAGCTCTATATCCTGATTTTTCGAAGCATGCCCATGGTGCTGATGATTCTTATCCTGTATTTCTCGTTTATGTATGGATTTGATACTCTGGCTGGATTCCTGCACCTAAAGATACGCTCCGGTGACGTACCACCGATTGTTTTAGCTTATATCATTTTAAGTATTGTAGCTGTTGCCTTTATGACAGAATCCATAAGGGCTGCCCTTCAATCCGTACAAAAGGGGCAGATTGAGGCGGCACATTCTATTGGTATGAGAACCGCTGTGATTTACCGGCGGATTATCATACCACAGGCATTGCCTGTGGCTATACCGATTCTCGGGAACACTCTCATTGGACTGATAAAGGGAACATCACTGGTATATATGATTGGAGTAACTGACATGATTACGGGGGTAAAGATTGAGGCCAATGCAAGCTACCGGTATCTGGAAGCTTATATAGCCATAGCCATTATATACTGGCTGTTATGTATAGCCATTGAGCAGGGAATCGGATTGATTTCCCGTAGAGTTACTATAATCGGGCAATTGTAAAATACGTATTCTATATTTAAGAACATGAACCTGATGCAGATAGCTTATATAAATAAGGGTATACAGAAAGGTTACCATGATAGTAACAGGGGGTAAATTATGATTCAGATTAAGAATATACATAAATCATTTGGCAGCAACCATGTATTAAAGGGGATTGATTTAAGCATTCATGACGGAGAGGTGGTGGTTATTCTGGGGCCATCCGGTTCCGGAAAGACCACTTTACTGAGGTGTATCAATTTTCTTGAGAAGGCCGACGAAGGTGAAATTACCATAGGAAATACCCATGTGAATGCAGGGCACGCAACGAAAAAACAGATTTTGGATATTTGCAGGAAAACAGCGATGGTATTCCAATCCTTTAATCTGTTTCGGAATAAAACGGCCTTGGAAAATGTCGCAGAAGGGCCTGTGATTGTACAAAAGGTTGAGAAACAGAAGGCCTTGGAGTATGGGAAGGAATTGCTGGTGAATGTCGGACTTTCGGATAAGTTTGATTCCTATCCTTCTGAGTTGTCGGGAGGCCAGCAGCAGCGGGTAGGAATCGCCCGTGCTCTGGCACTGCACCCGGAGGTTATACTTTTCGATGAACCCACCAGTGCTCTGGACCCGGAACTTGTGGGAGAAGTCTTGGGAGTTATCAAGAAGATAGCAAAAAAAGGGATTACAATGATTATTGTAACCCATGAAATGTCTTTTGCTCAGGATGTAGCAAGCAGAGTGGTTTTTATGGATGAAGGTGTTATTGTGGAGCAGGGAACACCTATTGAGATATTTTCAAATGCCAAGGAAGAGCGTACGAAACAATTTTTAAAGCGTATTACGCCGCAATTTACCTATCAGATATAAAGGTGTTTAAATAAAAAACATTAACCCCTGTTCGGATTTATGCTTTTCTGATTCGGATACAAGGTCATAAAGAGTGACCTTTTGAAGGGTTTCCCTGATTACTGAATCTAGGGAGTCATAAATGGAAGCCTTCATAGCTTCTTCCATTTCAGGAGCCGTTTCTTTTATGGTCTCCTCCGTGGTTTCAAATAAAGAGGTTTCCACAGCGGACAGGATATCGTATACGGTAATGTGCTGAGGCTCCCCGCTTAACTGGTATCCGCCCTGTGAGCCTTTGATAGAAGTTACAATTCCACCGCGCTTTAATAAGGAAAAAACCTGCTCCAGGTAGATTTTTGAAATATTCAGTTTTTCGGAAATACTGATTAGGGTAATATAGTCATTTTTATTGTTAAGCTGCGCCATGTGTATGGTTGCCGCAAGTGCATAACGACTTTTTGCTGATAATCTCATGGTATCCTCCAATCTGTTGTCAGACAGATTTGATATATGGTAAACAAAAGGGCATTTTGTTTAGAAATAATATTCATTAGTGCTTTGTTTTCTGACAATAGTGTTCTATTTCATATTATTCAAATATGTATTTATAATATATGAAAAAGATATTACTGTCAATAGCATATGAAATTGCGGCGGATATCATACATTATTTCATACAGCAAAAAATTCCGGCATCCTTTGTAACAGAGAGGCCTTTTTTGCCGAGCTTTCCTGTAAGAAATTTCTCAAAATCCTCTTCCCTGTCCTTTAAGATACTCATTTGATTTCCATGGCAGGAATAAATATAATCGGCCAGGGGCCTTATATCGGTCACCAGCAGGCTGTCTTCGTAAAGGTATTTCTTAACGGTCTGAAAGAAGGCCTTTAGTTCTTCCTCCCCTTCATCAAGGCCGAATATGTCATAGAGCTTAACCTCCGAAAGGGCAATTTGCTCGTCATATTCCTTTGCCAGCTCTTCAATTTCCTTCATATGCTTCCTGCCATAGGTGCTAAGGCAAAGGCAGCCGCCCTTTTTTAAAACACGGTAAAGCTCGCTAAGGGCTTTTTTTCTGTCTCGGGCATAGAACAGGACATGATTGGCGATGACAAGGTCAAAGGAATTATCCTCATAGGGAATATTCTGCATATCAAACTGTTCAAAGGAAAAGGAAGGCGATATCCCCTTTAATCTGGCAGCGGCACTTCTTAGCATACCGGAGGAAATATCGGAGAGCAAAAGGGAGGCTCCTTTTGGAAGGGAATCCTTCATTTCCCGCCAGAGCTCTCCGTTTCCGCACCCGACCTCCAGGATATTCTGATTCTCACGAATAGGAAGCTTGCTGTATATCCAAGGATACCAGCCTAAGGGATTTTGGGAGTATTTCCTGTGCAGGTCGATGCGTACCTTTAGATTCTTAGAGGTCTTGTACTGGCATAGAAGCGTCTCCTCCATATTTAAAAGGTGTATCAGACCCACAATTTGGCTCCAGTCAGGCTCTTCCGATTGGGAAAGCAGGGCGGAAGTTTCGTTTAACATCTGTTCCATTTGTCTTAATTCAGCGATTTTTTCACCAATGAGCTTTTGCTGCAGCTGTAAGGATTCTTTTACAAAGGAAGCATCCGAGGAATTAATGGTAATCTCCTTGATTTCCTCCAGGGCAAAGCCCAGTTTTTTCAGTACAAGGATTCTTTGCAGGCTGGCAAAATCCCTGTCAGTGTAATAGCGGTAGCCGGAATCCTTCATCAGGGAAGGCTTGAGCAGTCCCTTTTCATCATAATACCGTATTGTCCGTACGGAGATATTGGCTCTTTTTGAAAATTCTCCGGTAGAATAAAATGAATCATTCATGGAATATCACCTCCTTCACTTCCTGTAATTCTACTTCATATTTAATGGGAAGGGAATGCAGGACTGTCCATAAAGTCCCTGTTCTCCATATACCATCCCACCGTCCTTCTTATTCCCTCTTCAAAGGAAACCTCCTGCATCCAGCCAAGTTCCTTCTGAAGCTTTGCAGCATCCATGGAATACCTTCTGTCATGGCCTTTCCGGTCTTCTATAAATTCAATGGAAGGAATGCTCATCTGGTACTCGTTCTTTAAAATAGAAGTTATGCTCTTAATTATCTCAAGGTTAGTATAATCCTTTTCGGCACCGATATTATAAACCTCTCCAATTCGGCCCCCTTTTAACACTTTGTCAATGGCCGACAGGTGGTCTGAGACATACAGCCAGTTCCTTATATTCAGTCCGTCTCCGTAGACAGGGATGGGCTGGCCCTTTTGACAGCATAAGATACAGTTTGGAATAAATTTTTCCTGATATTGATAGGGGCCGTAATTATTGGAGCATCTTGTTACCAGGACAGGAAGCCCAAAGGTCTCATAATAGGCTCTTGCCATATGGTCACCGCCGGCCTTGCTGGCGGAGTAGGGGTTTCTGGGATGCAGAGGCGTATTTTCCGTAAATTTGCCGGGCCCATTCAGTTCACCGTATACTTCATCCGTTGAAATATAGAGAAAACGTTTGCCGCTAAAATCCCTTTCCCAGGCATTTTTAGCAGCATCCAAAAGGCTTAAGGTGCCGCAGACATTTACCCTGGCAAATTCCTTTGGGGAACGGATGCTCCTGTCCACATGGGAATGAGCTGCAAAGTGTACTACATAGTCAATGTCATTCTTTGCAAATAATTCCTCCAACAGAGCTTCCTCGCAGATATCACCTTTTACAAAGCGGTAACCGCTGCTTCCTTCATAGCAGCTTACATTTGACGGCCTTGCACAATAAGTCAGAGCGTCCAGGTTTATAATTTTGATTTCTTCTTTCAGATTCTGCATTAAGTAGTGAATATAATTGGAGCCGATAAATCCGGCACCTCCGGTAATAAGATATGTTTTCATAGGAAACCTCCTGTATATGTTTTTGTAATCCTATTGTAGAAGGTTACCTAGCGTAAGAGTCAAGCATTAATTTATATTAAATTTTATAATACATTTTTAACAATGTTTCTAATAAGAGGATAAAAACTTTTAACAAGGCAATCTGAGAGGTTTAATCCCCAATCCCACAGTCTGAAAGGCTTCTAACTCAAGGCTTCAATTCCATATATTTATGGGAATTACCGGATTCTATACCGTTAATATTACCTCACCAGTGTATCTATAATCCTGAAGAGCTTTCCCTGTTCGGTGTTACTGTTTTGAAAAGGGTTTTCAGGCATTGTCTCTAGAAAGGAAAAGGTAACGGGAAAGCATTTCTCCATACGTGCTATATATTCCTTTGAAAAATATTCCCGGCTTCCTTGCACGCCCATAAGTATGAGCTGATAGCAGTTCACCAGAACAAACTCCAGAAAGCTTTTGTTATCCGTGGGAAAGGAATTGCATAAATCAGTTACAAAGAATAAAAGCTTATTAACGGTCTTTTCTTCTTCCTCAGGTTGTGTATTGATAGTAAACAGAGTCTGGTGCCCTTTCTCCGAATCCTCCCTGATATCCTGCAGATCGTCGGCAAGCTGCAGAAAAAAGCCAAACCCCAGATAAAAGATCATATCTTCCTCGGTAATCCTTTCCTTTACAAAGAAGCGGTCAATGAGCACGGATATGCCTCCCTTATACAGGGATATAAAAAGGCGCTTCTCATAATCCAGGGAGTTATCCTTGCTCTGCTGCTCCAGGCTTTTCTCCTGGGCATCCAGCATCATAAGCAAAAGCTCTGTCACCGGACAGGGAACTTCTTCTTTACAAGGTTCCTTTGCAGCAGAAAGAAAGTACAGGGTCTTGTCATCATGCTCGGAGGTTGAAGCTGCCGCTTCTCCCTTCAGGTAATCTCTGATAAGGGAATTATAGCGGGCTTTTTCCTCTTTGGTACAGGCGGTATTGTCTATGTAATTATCCGTAAAGGGATAGAGCATACTGTAGCCGTAGCAGGCTCTGGAAAAGTCAGAGGTGTCCTGATGGATTTCCTTGAACATCAGATAGACGGTATAGTTTCTGACAGCCTGCCCCATGTCCTCAAAGGACAAAGCCGGTGCATCGGTACGGACCCTTTTTATAAATTCTTTGATTTCCGAAATGAGGACTTCTACCCTTTCATGGGAGAGGTATCGGTGCAGTTCAAGGATGGTTTCTTCGTATAGGACCTGATATAACAGGCGGAAGGTCTTTTTCTTCCATCTCCTCCTGCCGAGGGGAAAGCGTGGATACTTTGTGATTTGCTGGTGGAACTGAGCAGATATTTCTTTGACATAGGCTTCGTTCTTTTCCTTCTCTTCCCGGGATACCGGTGTCAAACAGGAGGGAAAGGCCTCCTCTGCCGATAACCAGCGTTCTCTTAATACAGGAAGAAAAGAATTTATAATCGTATTCTCATGAAAGAAATCCATAACTGTTCTCCTTTATTTTCCAGCTATTGCTTGCTGTGCCATTAAATGTATTATAAAGAACAAAGCAGCTAAAATCAATAATTGTATAAGATAAGTGTTAAACTATTGATTGTGGGGAATTGTTTCGGTATAATAACTATAGGAGAAATAATGAAATTGGAGGAGTACCCATGTCACAAACGACAAAAAAAGCTCTGGCTTATTCTCTCAAAAATCTATTAAAGCAAAAGCCCTTGGATAAGATAACGGTAACGGATATTACCGAGGACTGTGAGGTTAACAGGCAGACCTTTTACTACCATTTTAAGGATATCTATGATCTGGTGGAGTGGATATATACCATTGAAGCAACCAAAGCCTTGGATGGCAACAAAACTGCTACGACCTGGCAGCAGGGTTTCCTTCAAATATTTGAATATATTGTGGAAAACAAGGCATTTGTAAAAAGCACCTATCATTCTGTTAACAGAGAGCACTTGGAAGCCTATCTTTATAACGAGACTTTTAATTTGCTGATTGGAGTTTTGGACGAATTTGCAGAGGATATGTCCGTCAGAGAAGAAGATAAAAAATATATCGCTAATTTCTACAAATATGCATTTGTTGGTTTGGTCCTTGACTGGATAGGAAGGGGAATGAAAGAAGAGCCCAAAGAAATCATGGACAGGCTGAGCATTCTGCTTCAGGGAGATTTTCGGAATGCTTTGGAGAAATTTAATACCAAAAGGGTTTCGGTTACTTCCTTACATTGAATCTCCCTCATTATTATTAAATTAACTGAAAAAGGGAGAGTTCTTCATTTAAATTTTGTTAAAAATACCATAGATTCCCTTTACAGAGCTTATCACTAGAGATATAATAGTTTTAATTACTACATGAGGCGGCATGAGCCTTGTGATATATGTATATAGTGAATAATGCCAGGAGGGAAGAAGATGTCTGATTATATTATAACCTGCTGTTCCACAGCGGATATGCCAGGTGAATTCTTTAAGGAAAACAATATCCCCATAATTCATTTCCACTATACGATGGAAGGAAAGGAATACAAGGATGACCTGGGAAAATCCATGCCCTTTGATTTGTTTTATAATAAAATAAAGGAGGGAGCTGTTTCTACTACCTCACAGCCTAATGCGGAGCAATATATGGAAGTCTGGGAACCGCTTTTAAAAGAAGGCAGGGATGTATTGCATATAAGCCTGTCCAGCGGTATATCCGGTGCCTATAATTCCGCCTGTATCGCAGCGGATATGTTAAGAGAAAAGTATCCGGAAAATAAGTTATATGTAGTGGATTCACTGGCAGCATCTTCCGGTTATGGACTTCTTGTTACTCTTGGAATGGAAAAGAAAAAGGAAGGGCTCCCCATAGAGGAGTGCGGTAAGTGGATGGAAGAGAATAAGCTCACCATCCATCACTGGTTCTTTTCCACAGACCTTACAAGCTATTACAGGGGAGGAAGAATTTCTGCAACCTCCGCCGCTTTTGGCACTATTCTGAAAATATGCCCGCTTTTGAATGTAAGTCATGAAGGAAAGCTGATTCCCAGGGATAAGTACAGGGGAAAGAAAAAGGTGTCGGAAGAGATGGTAAGACGCATGGAGCAATATGCACTCGGCCGGTACGGCTATTCAGGAAGATGTTATATTTCCCATTCCGCCTGCTATGAAGACGCAAAGCTGGTCGCAGATATGATTGAGGAGAAATTCCCGAAGCTGAATGGGAAAGTAATGATTAATAACATCGGAACTGTTATCGGCTCCCATACAGGCCCCGGGACGGTCGCCCTTTATTTTGCAGGAGATAAACGTACGGAATAGGAAAGCTATTTTTTATCATCCAGAAGCTGCTTCAGCAGGCTGATCAGAAAAGCTGCAAGGAGGGAATTTAAGAAGCCTCCCATTGCAATACCGGTTACAAAGTGGTCAGCTATCATAATGGTCCAGGCATTGACCACAAAGTTGAACAGGCCCAGGGTCAGTATATTTAGAGGAAGGGTCACCAGTAACAGCAGCGGTTTCAGCAGCAGGTTCACAAGGAGCAGCACAACGCCCACGAATAGCAGGGAAAATGAATTGTAAACGGAAACTGTAGGAATAGCCAGTGAGAGCAGATATATAACTGCAATGTAGGAAGCATAGTGAAAAAATATCTTTTTCATAGAATGTCCTTTCTGATAAGTTTATAAAATTTTAACCAGGACCTGCACTTCATTGGTTGCTACGTCCACTAAGTCATAGGAACCTTCTTTTTTTAAAGAATGCATGATTGTGCGTACAGTCTCCAGAAATACCTTAAGTGCCTCCGGTGTAAAAACATACTTTTTTTCACCGGAGGTTATTTTGGATACAGGTGCATTGGGAGTAAATAATTTTATGATGCTTAATAAATCAACGGTACTGTCTATCAGCTCATCCAATAGGCTTAAAGGTATGGGAAAGGAAATTGAAAAGGCTCTTTTTTCCTTTACTTTTACAGATACCCACATAACAGGATAGATTTTACTCCACATAAATTTTTACCCTTATCATGCTTTGGCTGTCCTCATCCCAGGCTTCTACATCTACAATGCTGGGGTCATCCAGGGTTCCGTTAAGCAATTGGTTTATGATCTCCTGAAAATCAATATCAGATAGATAGACGCCCTTGCTTTCCATCTTGCTTCTGGCATCGGGCGGTATATGGGTCATTACTTTACCGGCAACCTCTCCAAGGGTCGTGATAAGACCAAGGGGAACGTTAACATTGACATTCACTGTCTTATTGTCCGAGGAGACCTTAATCTTTAGAAATTTATAATTGGTTTTCTTAATAACCGGGTTCGTGACGGATATTTCATTCGTTTCCTTTGTTTCAGAGGTTTCCTTTGTATTCCCCAGGGCTTCCAAAAGCTCCATGCCTTCGGCTGCGGTAATCTGTCCTTTTTCAATCATTTCCAGAATTTTTAATTGTTCGTTCATATTATTATACCATTATATACCGCTGTCAGCGATACTGCCACAAATAGGAAGAGTGAAGGAATATGCAGGTGGCATCCTTTCTTTTTATTTTCTTTCACCCAAACTTCATTACCTTATCCTTTTGGTTTCATTCATACGGTTACAGATTTAATTTCTTAATTCTTTCCGTTGCTTCCTTCGGAGAGATTTCCCCTTTTGACAGCTGCTCTAAAATCTCTTCCTTCGCTTCTTTTATAAAGTCGTTATCTCTTGCCGCTTCCTTTGAGGGCACCTCAAAGCCAAGATTCCGGATAACAGCATCCAGCTTACCGCGGACGGTTGGATAAGAAATTCCAAGTTCCTTCTCAACATCCTTGATATTACCTCTGCATTTAATAAATATCTTTGCAAATTCCAGATCCTCAGCAGGCAGTCTGCAGAATTCGCAGGGTTCAAAGTCTCCTTCCAATGAAGTATGGCACTTCGGACATCCAAGCTTTGTAATGGAGAGCTTTTCCCCGCAGACAGGACAGTTGCCGGGAGCCTTATATCTCATGGAAAATACCTCCTTTTTTTATTTACTACAATATACTACGGCAGATTTATTATGTCAATACAAAAATTAAAAATATCAATATTAAAATTAATATTTTTAAGATTCACATTAAATAGATTAAACTGATATGGATAATACTTTTAATTATTACTAAAAGAATTCCTATTTGCGAAGTAAGGAAAAATAAATTATAATAAAAAAAGGTAATAAAATATTAGTGTGAATACGAAGGAATGAGGTGACGTATGTACGATAAAGTTTTGGAATCAGCTGAATACCTGAAGGGCAGAATAAGCCTTTCACCAAAAATTGCGGTGGTATTGGGCTCGGGACTTGGTGATATTGTGGAATCCCTCACGGATACGGAAACAGTGGAATACGGTGATATTCCGAATTTCCCCCAATCCACAGTAAAAGGACACGCGGGCAGGATGGTCGCCGGTAGGCTGAAAGGCACACCGGTGCTTATTATGCAGGGGAGATTCCATTTTTTTGAAGGCTATTCCATGAAAGAGGTGGCATATCCTGTATTTGTGATGAAGCTGTTTGGAATTGAAAAGCTGATACTTACCAATGCCTGCGGAGGAATTAATGAGAGCTTTACACCTGGAACCATCATGCTTATTCAGGATTTCATTAACCTGATGCCATCCAATCCGCTGATTGGCATAAATGATGAAAGGTTTGGCCCAAGATTTCCGGATATGACGGAGCCTTATAATACGGAGCTTTTAGAACTGGCAGGAAAAACAGCCGATAAGCTTTCCGTTCCTTATGGTAAGGGAGTATATGCCGGTTTTCCGGGACCTTATTATGAAACCGCAGCAGAAATAAGAATGATAAGAGGCTTTGGAGCAGATGCTGTCGGGATGTCTACGGTGCCGGAGACCATAGCTGCCAATTATCTTGGAATAAAGGTGCTTGGGTTAGCGGTAATTACCAATATGGCAACAGGTATCCAGAAGGTAAAACATTCTCATGAGAGGGTCATTGAAACGGCTAATAAGGCATCCAGAGATTTAACCAATCTGCTGAGCGGGGTCATTGAAGGGATGTAAGCCTTGCCCTTTTTCATTTAGCAGGGATAATGCACAGTAAAAAACATATATTATATTAATCGGTTTATAGGTGCTTGTATATGTCGAATAAAAAATATCCGTGTATTTGTGTTATCCTAGCAGCTACGCTTATTATATTAACGCTGCCATTAGTCCATTTTCCAAAGCATACAAAGGAGGAAGCCATTACTGCCGGTGCGGAGGAACCTGCCGGGACACCTACTGGTACACCTGCCGGAGTGCCTGCTGGAGCAGAGGAAAAAATATACCTGCCAATTATCATGTATCATGACATCAAGAAGAGCAATTCGGGCAAGGATATTATAAATCCCGGCGAATTTGAGAAGGATTTAAAATTCCTGAAGGAAAATAATTATACTTCCATTACAATGCAGGATGTTATTGATTATGTCTATGAGGATAAACCTCTTCCGGAGTATCCGATTATGATAACCTTTGATGACGGGTATCTGACGACCTACCGTTATGCATACCCCCTCCTGCAGGAATATGACACCAAAATTGTATTGTCTATTATAGGCAAGAGCACCGATGATTTTACAAGGGTGGGAGACGACCATCTGCAGTATGCCCATCTTACCTGGCCTCTGTTAGATGAGATGCTGGAATCGGGCCTGATAGAAATACAGAACCACACCTACAACCTGCATTCTACCCGCGCCGGAAGAGTGGGCTGTAAGCAGAAAAGAGGAGAAGCCCTGCCGGATTATGAAGCCGTCCTTACGGAGGATGTCATGAAGCTCCAGCAGGAAATCATTGATATGACAGGAATTACACCAACCACATTTACAATTCCTTATGGGGAATACAATGATAATACCATTGAAATAATTAAAAAGCTGGGCTTTCAAGCGGCACTCACCTGTGATTACGGAGTCAATAAGATAACGAAAGACAAGGAGACCCTTTATCATCTGAAAAGAATCTGCCGCTCCCATAACTATCCAATGAGCGAATTGCTTGAGGATGTCAAAAAGACTATCAGATAACGCCCATGTGTGTTGCATTTTTCAATTATGTATTCAGGAAAATTAAATCAAAGATTTACTATTCACGAATGGAGTTAGTGTGAAAATTAAAAGCAATTTTCACACACAAGATTGTGCCTGGGAGGCCCAATCTTGCGGCACGTTGGGAAGGCATGGCAGTTAGTGTGAAAGATAAAGATTTTTCACACGCAAATTTGTGCCTGCGGCTCAAAGTTTGCAGGCTGTGAGAAAGGCATGGTTATTAAAATGAAATTACTAATCGAGAAAGTTATATCCAGGGAGGATATGGAGCAATTGGCGCAGTTAGCCCGCAAGATCTGGAATGAATATTACATACAGATTTTATCTAGGGAGCAAATCGCGTATATGGTAGAGAAATTTCAGTCGGTGGGAGCAATCACGGACCAGATTGAAAACCAGGGGTTTGAATATTATAATTTAAGGCCTGGGGGTGCAGCAGCCGGATATATTGGAATAAAAGCCCAGGGAGATGGTTCTCTTTTTCTCAGCAAGCTCTACATCAGTAAAGAATACAGAGGTATGGGGTATGCCAAAGAAGCAATGGATTTTATAACAGAGCTTTGTAAGGAAAGAGGATTAAATAAAATGTGGCTTACGGTAAACCGGTATAACGATAACAGTATTAAAGTCTATGAAAAAATGGGCTTTCATATAGTGCGGACACAGGTGGCAAATATCGGAAACGGCTACATCATGGATGATTATATTATGGAAAAGAATATTATCTGAACATTTAATAATATAGTTGCACCATTTTTTGTAAATACGTGTAAAAAGCCGGCTGCCGGGAAATTTTATAATCCGCTGCCGGCTTTTCCGGTTTGCCCTGATTCTATAAAGCTCTTAAGAAAGCCAAAGGAGTAAACGAAAGCATATCAGGAAAAGGAAAGAAAATTAATATTAACGATAATTTCAAAAAAAGAAAATAAGCTGTTTTTATGCTTTTATAATATAAAAAATTGCGGTATTATATTGGTGATGAAAATATCATATATCACAGAACAGCATGTGATATGTGATAGTAAAAAAGTGTGATGCATATTTTAATTTATATTTGAGCACTATCGAAGCAGACTTGTAATTAGAATTATGCATTCATAAATACCAAATCAAATATGTTACATTTATGGAAGGAGTTAAAATGAAAATCTTAGCGATTGGAAACAGCTTTTCAGAAGACGCTATGGCATATTTTTACCAGATAGCCCAGGCAGGGGGAGATGACATCAAGGCAGTAAATCTCTATATTGGAGGGTGCTCCCTGGAAAGACACTGGAACAATGTGGAGGGGGATATTGCGGATTATGATTACCAGTTAAACGGAAGTCATACGGGCAGAAAAATATCCATTAAAGAAGCATTGCTGGAAGAGGAATGGGACATAGTAACTCTGCAGCAGTGCAGCGGACAGAGCGGCCTGCCGGAAAGCTATTATCCTTATATTGAGAAGCTTTCGGAATATGTAAGCAGTCTGGTACCCCATGCAAAGCAGTGGATACATAAGACCTGGGCCTATGAAAAGGACTCAAATCATGAGGAATATGCCTATTATGACCACAGTCAGGACAAGATGTATGAGGAATTGACCAGGGCCTATGAGCTTGCTGGGAAAAAGCTTTCTTTACCGGTGATACCCTGCGGTGATGTAATTCAGTATTTAAGGAGCCTTCCGGCTTTTGACTATGGAAAGGGAGGAATGAGCCTTTGCCGTGACGGCTACCATATGAATATCCCTTACGGGCGTTATGCACTGGCACTTACCTGGTATAAGACTCTGCTTCATGGCGATGTTCTGTCAAACACCTTTGTTCCGTCCGCAGAAGGCGCAGAAACGGATGCAGAACTTCTCAGGACTGTGAGAGAAGGAGTGAATGCCTGCTTGGCTTCTATGAAATAAAATAAACAATTTATGAAAAAGAAGCTTGTGTATTCCATTAAGATATGCTACACAGTATTAAATTCCGTATTATGAAAGGATGTCCATATGGACTATGGTATGCCCACACTGATTGAATTAGAAACCTTGAGAGAAAATGCCGCCCTTTGCCGGAGCCTGGGGTTACAGTTCATAGAGCTTAATATGAATCTGCCGCAATACACCGTGGAAGTATTTCAAAATCTGGACTATTTCAAGGAATTATCAAAGGAATATAGGATTTATTACACCATCCATCTGGATGAGAACCTGAATGTGTGTGATTTTAACAGCCGGGTAGCCGGAGCCTATGAAGAAACGGTCTATGAGACCTTAAAGGCTGTCATAAGACTGGGAGTGCCCCTTCTTAATATGCATATGCAGAAAGGAGTTTATTTTACACTTCCGGATAAAAAGGTATATCTCTTTGAGAAATATAAGGAGCGTTATCTCAAAAAGCTGGAACAATTCCGTAACCGGTGTACGGAGATTATCGGAAGCAATGGGCTTGTGGTATCCATTGAGAATACGGACGGATATCTCCCCTTTCAAAAAGAGGGGATAGAGCGGATGCTTGAAAGTCCTGTGTTTACCTTGACCTGGGACATCGGGCATTCCCACGCTGCCGGTAAGGCAGATGAGGAATATATTCTCAAGCATAAGGAGAGATTAAAGCATTTTCATATTCATGATGCTTTCGGTAAGAAAAATCATCTCACCCTGGGAACAGGGGAGATAAATCTGGCGGAAAAGCTGTCAATAGCAAAGGATACAAGGAGCAGGTGCGTGCTGGAGACCAAGACAGCCCAAAGCCTTAAGGAATCTGTAAAATGGCTGCAAGAAAATAAAATACCAGAATAGCAGAAGGAAAACAAAAGAAACAAAATAACATAAGAAACATAAACAAAAAAGCCGGTAACTCTGTCGATACACATAGTTACCGGTTTTTTGCTTACCTTCTATAGTGAAAACCTTTGTAAAAATCATAATGAAACCTTATTTAAAATTTATTCCCTTAACACATCTGTTTCCTTCCATTTACCGGAAAAGTAAAAGTACAGGGAGAGGATTGTTGCAGCAATCCACCCGATAGGCCAGGAAGCCCATATTCCATTGGTGCCGAAAATGGGAGCCAGAATGTAGGAGAGCGCAACTCTTAAGAACAGATCCGTCAGCGTAGCAGCCATGAACTGGCCCATGGAACCGGCACCTCTTAATACACCGTCTGCCAGGAGCTTGACAGAGATAACAAAGTAAAAGGGAGAGGCAATCTGTAAAAAGTGAATACCGGTTGCCAGGCCCAGGGAACTGTCGACCTTAAAAAAGGATATGAGCTGGCTGCCTAGAAAGGTGTAAGACAACACAAAGGGCAGGCAGATAACAAGAACCATGGCAATACCGCTGTGAAAGCCCTTCTTTATCCTGTCATAATTTCTCGCACCGACATTTTGGGCAGTAAAGCTGGACATTCCGTTGGCAAGAGTTGATAAAGAGGTGATGGCAAAGGTGTTAAGCTTAATGGCAGCGGAAAAGCCTGCGATAACCGGTGTACCATAGCCGTTAATCAGATTCTGGACAAAGATGTTTCCTACTGAAACAAAGCTTTGCTGCAGGATACTTGGGATAGCAACACGGGCAATCTGCCACAATACGGAAAAGGAGAAGTAGGAAAAAGCCTCTGCTTTAAGCTGCTTTAACCTGGCTACAAGGGTAACCAGGGACAGGATACAGGCAATCCCCTGTGCAATAAAGGTAGCCCAGGCAACTCCGGCTACACCAAGATGCAGGCGTCCTACGAATAAAAGGCATAAAAGTATGTTTCCCACGGAAGAACCTATGAGAAAATACAGGGGAGTATTGGAATCTCCAAGGGAGGTAAAGATACCGGTTGCCACATTGTATAAAAATAGAAAGGCAAAGCCTCCTATATAGATTTTAAAAAACAAAGAACTTTCTTTAAAAATATCGGCAGGTGTCTGAATCAGCCTCATCATCGGGTCGGCTACGAGCAGGCCCACTACCGTAAGAAGCAGGGATAGGACAAGGGTTGCAATCAGTGTGGTGGAAATAGCGGTCTTACATTTTCCATACTCCTTTCTGCCAAAAAGCTGGGAGATAATGACGGAGCAGCCGATATTACTGCCAAAGGCAATTGCCATAAAAATCATGGTGATTGGATAAGAGGCACCGACGGCAGCCAAAGCATTTTCACCTGCGAACTTGCCTGCAATTACGCTGTCCGACAGGCTGTACATCTGCTGAAATATTACACTGATAAACATGGGGATGGAGAATTGAATCAGAATTTTACTTGGACTTCCTTGGGTTAAATCTTTTATCATACAAACCTCTTCTTTAGATATAATCTGAATTTTGCCTTGCTTCTTCGCACGCATTTTATTATAGTATTCTTAAAAACATTTGTAAAATAGTAAAATACGGCTATATCCATAGAAAAAAGGAATGGATGGGAGTGAAATAGATGAAGGTAAATCTGGAGCATTATAAGATATTTTACTTTGTTGCCAGGAATAAAAGCATAACAGCGGCAGCAAAAGAGCTGTATTTATCCCAGCCCACAGTCAGTAAATACATTCAGAATCTGGAAAAGGAGCTTGGAATGGTATTGTTTATCCGTTCCAAAAAGGGGGTCGTGCTGACGCCGGAAGCAGAAATGCTCTATGAACATGTATCAAAGGCTTACCGGCACATTGATCTGGCGGAAGAAGAGCTGATGAACCGGAGGGAAATGCAGGAGGGCATTCTGCATATTGGGGCCAGTGAAATGACCATGCAGCATTTCCTTTTGTCCTACCTGGAGAAATATAAGAACTGGTATCCGAATATCCGGTTAAAGATATCCAACTGCTCCACACCGTCTGCTGTTGAAAAGCTGCGGAATGGAAATATTGAAATGGCGGTAATCATTACGCCAATGGAAGCGGAGGATTTAAGTATCCATAAGCTCAAAGCCTTTCGGGACGTCTTTATAGCCAAGAAGGGACATCCCCTGTGCGAAGGAGAGGTTTCCCTGAGGGAGCTTTGCCGTTATCCCTTTGTGTGCCTGGAGGAAGGCACCATCAGCAGACAGTATCTGGAGAGTTTATTTCTGGCCAAAGGTGAAGTGCTGGTACCTGATATCGAGCTGGCCTCGGCGGATTTGATTGTACCTACCGTTGCATACGGTCTTGGAGTTGGCTTCGTTCCTTATAATTTTGCTTCCGCGGCAATCAAGGAAGGAACCGTCGGCCTTGTTGAGGTGACGGAACAGCTGAAGGAAAGATATATCTGTGCAGTTGCCCTGAATTCCCATCCCCTGTCTTCGGCAGCCGAGAAAATGATGAAGCTGTTTGCGGAAAGGGAGGAGAGCTTCAGGCAAAGACGAATTGAACCATAACCATGTAGACAAGGGTGCCGCCTGTAATACTTAGGAGGGTATTCCTTTTCCATAAGTGGAGTAAAAGAATGGCCAGAACGGCAATGGCTTCCGGCAGACCGTGGGGATAAGCCAGAAAGGAAATTCCCTTCATACAGTATACGACCAGAAGACCGATAATGGCACTTGGAAGTACCTTGCCAAGATAAGTTATGTAGGCAGGAGGAGTCTTTTTTTCAGGAAAGAGCAGGAAGGGTAAGAATCTGGTAAGCATTGTGCCAAGAGCAATTGCAATTATAGTAATTAAAGTCTGCAGCGGTGTTAAGTACATGAGGAAGGTTCTCCTTTGTAGTATTTTCGGTAAAAGGTAAGTACAAGAAGAATGAGCAGCATGGAAGGTATGATAAAGTTTCCGGCACCAAAGAGCATCAGGCATATTATGGAGGAGGCTATGCCGGCTGAGGCAGAGAAATGGTTTCCGCCCTCCAGCCACTGCTCCAGGAATATGACAACGAAAAGTGCAGTTAATACAAAATCAAGTCCCTTGGTGTTGAACTGTATGGCACTGCCTAATAAGCCGCCCATAGTAGAAGCAATGACCCAATAGGTATAGTCCAGAAAAGACACAAAAAAATAAAAGGCTGCCCTGTCAACGCCCTGGGGAGGTTCCTTGCTGTTAACAATGGAGAAGGTTTCATCGCACAGTACATAGATCAAAAAAGGCTTGATCCTGCCGATACCCTTATATTTTTCCAGCATGGACAATCCATAGAATAAATGCCTTGCGTTGACCATAAGGGCCATATAAAATGCCTGCAGGGGAGCAAAGGGGCTGGTAAGCAGAGTAATTGCCACGAACTGCATACTGCCGCAGAAGGCTATGGAGCTCATTAAAAAGGACCAGATGGGACCATAGCCGCTGGTACTCATAAGCAGGCCATAGGCAAAGCCCAGAAAGGCAAAGCCGGTCAGGATGGGCAGAGTATTTGGGAAAGCCGCCAGGAAAGCACGGCGGTATTTATGTCGGTTATGCATGGGAAAACTCCTCGGTATGATTTTTTACGGCAGCAGGGTACAGTGTTACAATGACCCTGCATGGCTTATTGTAAAATTATTATAGGAATTTGTCAACTCTGGGGAGATGGATAGAGAAGGAAAGCAACTGTGAGGATATGAAATCCGTTTATGTTTGTAACTACGGAGGGATCCTTGCTACATGGTTATGTAATTTTTCTAGGTTTGGGTGTTCTACTATAAATATTCAGCACATACATAAGAAAAAGGTATGTGCTGTTTTTATTGGAAATGCGTGCTCATCGATAGGCTATCAAAGTGCCAAGCTGCTGCATGAACTTGTACTCAATGATACGTTATCCAGGAACATATATGTACCCTACAAGCTTACAGAGGGAGAGAGCGTCAGAACCTTATAATATCCCCTGGGTGTGCTTGGTATTCCATGACTATTTTCTGGGTGATAATCAATAGTCATGGAAATAGTACAAAAATACCATGATAACAGCCTGAAACATATACAAAATATACCAAATAAATCTTGCATATCTAAATTACCCATGTTAATATAAGATATAAAGCAAAGGCAGAGCGTAACAAGTTTAACGTTAAACTTATATTGCGGATGCTTTTACGGGAATTCCAAATGCCTGTTTCCTGGATTTTGGGATTCCTGAATTGCAATATTCATAAGAGCTCTTAAAAATCAAAGGGAGGTGAAGGTGCCAGGCTCATGCCTTTGACGGTTATCCGTTATGCCTGAATGGCAGGCAGAGCCTAAGGGGGAGGCATTACCGCATCCGGAGCGGTAATTCTTACCTTTGAAAATAACTTATGGGTCTATCATTATGATGTGGAGGGTATTTATGAAATGTAATCGAAGAAAAATAGTAACAGTTCTCACAGCATTGGTGCTGGTGGTCTGCCAGGTGTTGGTTTACCCGCCCGGAGCTTATGTGAAAGCCGCAGACACCGGTAATCTTGCTTTGGGAAAAACAGTCACCGCTAATAACAATACACAGAGTTATGTGGCATCCAATGCAAATGACGGGAATGTAAATACTTATTGGGAAGGTGCAGCAAATGCCTATCCAGGTATCCTGACAGCAGATTTAGGCAGCAGCCGGTCTGTGAATAAAATTGTATTAAAGCTTAATGCCTCCTGGGAGGAAAGGTCCCAGACACTTAGCGTACTTACAAGCAGCGATAACACAAACTATGCTGCCACCGTTGCACCGGCGGCTTATACCTTCAGTCCTTCTGCCTCCAATACGGTGACAATTACTTTTAACCAGGTAAATGCCCGTTACATAAGACTTCAGTTCACAGCCAATACAAAGGCAGCAGGCGGACAGGCTGCTGAATTCGAAATTTATGGAACGGCGGATTCTGGTTCGGGCACCGGTACACCGGATCTTATTGTTACGGATATCAGCTGGAATCCTGTAAGTCCCTCAGCCGGAAATAGTGTGGTATTTTCAGCCACAATCAAGAACCAGGGTACAGGTGCAACACAGGCAGGCGTTATTAACGGCGTAAGCTTTCTGGTAGACGGAACCCAGGTAAGCTGGTCCGATAACAGCACCGATTCCATTGCGGCAGGCGCGTCTGTTACGGTTACTGCAAACGGCGGTTCAAAGGGAACAGCCTCCTGGAGTGCTGTCTCAGGAAGCCATACGGTCAAGGCCTGGGTGGATGATATCAACAGAATCAGTGAGTCCAATGAGGATAATAACCAGTACAGTAAGACTGTTACCGTATCGGACGGCGGCCAAGGCGGCGGTACGGCAGACCTGATTGTTACGGATATTACCTCTTCCCCTGCATCGCCCTTAACGGGAAATGCAACTACCTTTTCTGCGGTCGTAAAGAATCAGGGAACGGGTGCAACACCTGCAGGAACAATTATTGGCGTAAGCTTCTTTATTGACGGTGTTCAGGTAAGCTGGTCCGATAATACCACCGCTTATTTGGCGGCGGGAGCATCTGTCAAAGTTACGGCAACAGGCGGGCCGTCGGGAACCGCAGCCTGGACGGCTGCGGCGGGAAATCACACGGTTAAGGCTTTTGTAGACGATATAAACAGAATAGCGGAAACGGATGAAAACAATAACCATTATACAAAGGGCTTGGCGGTAACGGCATCTCCTATGCCGGATCTGGCGGTAACAGGACTTACCATAAGTCCAGCCTCTCCATCGGCAGGAGAACCCCTTACCTTTAGCGCTGCAGTAAAGAACCAGGGAAATGCAGCGGGAGCCCCTGGCGTATTGGCAATCGGAGTTGACGGAACTACAGTATATACCTCAGCCAGTAATACGGCTTCTTTAAATGCAGGCAGTTCCACTACCTTTACAGGAGCATTACCGGGACTTCCGACAGGCAGCCATACGGTAATCGCTGCGATTGACAATACCGGTACTACAGCGGAAAGTGATGAAACCAATAATACCTTCAGCACAAATCTTACGGTAAATCCCAAAGCAGGAATAGATTTTGCTGTCACTGAGGTAAACTGGACACCTTCCTATGTAACGGCAGGCAATGCAGTGACTTTTCATGCGGTTATAAAGAATCAGGGAACAATAGCAGGTCCTGCAGGCACCGTTGCTTTCCTGGTAGATGGGGTGCAGGTGGCGGCTTCTGTAAACAGTACTGCATCTATTGCAGCCGGAAGCACATTGACAGTTACCGCAGCTTCGGGCTGGACGTCTGCAAGCGGAACCCATGTAATTACCGCGGTTGCTGACAGTCTTGGTGCCGTAAGCGAGACAGATGAAACAAACAATACCTTAAATGCCAATCTGACAATAGGAAGCGGCGGAAGAGGAGCGGCCGTTCCCTATACCAGGTATGAATCGGAAAATGCTCAGACGGGGGGAGGGGCAGTACTTAAAACAGCACCTGATTTCAACTATGCCTTAACGGCTTCAGAAGCCTCCAATCAGGCCTATGTGGCTCTTCCTTCCAACGGTGCTTATGTAGAATGGACAATCAGTCAGGGTGGTGCCGGTGCCACGATGAGATTTACCATGCCGGATACTTCAGATGGAATGGGCTTAAACGGTTCCCTGGATTGCTATGTAAATGGAGCCAAGGTTTCTACGATTAACCTGACTTCTTATTATTCCGGGCAGTATTTTAGCAGTGACCAGCCGGCAGATGCGCCCAACGGCGGTCAGGCTGCTTTCCGCTTTGATGAAGTACACTGGAAGCTGCCGGTGGCCTTAAAGTCGGGAGATAAGCTTCGGATTCAGAAAACAAACGGAGACAGCCTTGAGTATGGTGTTGACTTCGTAGAGGTTGAACCGGTATCCTCTGTTATTGCACAGCCTGCCAATTCGTTGTCCGTAACCTCCTATGGTGCTGCTGCCAATGACGGAGCGGATGATCTGGCAGCCTTTAATGCCTGTGTAAGTGCTGCAGTTTCTCAGGGAAAGGCAGTTTATATACCTGCCGGTACCTTTAACCTAAGCAGTATGTGGACTATAACGGCGCAGAATATTACCATAACCGGTGCCGGTATGTGGTATACCAATTTACAGTTTACCTCTCCCAATGCAGCAAGCGGCGGTATTTCCTTCCGTATTACCGGTACGGTGGACTTTAGCAATGTATATATTAATTCCATGTTAAGATCTCGGTATGGCCAGAATGCAATTTATAAATGCTTCATGGATAACTTTGGTACCAATTCCAGAATACATGATTTTTGGGAAGAGCATTTTGAGTGCGGTTTCTGGGTGGGCGACTATGCCCATACTCCTGCCATACCGGCAGATAATCTTCTTATTGAAAACGGCAGAGTAAGAAATAATCTGGCTGATGGGGTTAATTTCTGCCAGGGTACCAAAAATTCCACCGTGCGTAACTGCAGTGTAAGAAACAATGGTGATGATGGTCTAGCCATGTGGCCGGATAGCACCATGGGAGCACCGATGGAGGTGAATAATTCCTTCCTGTACAACACGATTGAAAACAACTGGAGAGCAGCAGGAATTGCAATATTCGGCGGCTCAGGCCATAAGGCACAGTACAACTACATCAAAGATTGCTTTATGGGCTCCGGTATCCGCTTAAATACCGTATTTCCCGGATATCATTTTGAAAACAATACCGGCATAGTGTTCTCGGATACTACCATAATCAACAGCGGTACCAGCAAGGACTGCTACAACGGCGAGAGAGGTGCCATTGATCTGGAAGCTTCCAATACCGGTATCAGGAATTTGACCTTTGAAAATATCGATATCATAAACAGCCAGAGAGATGCCGTCCAGTTTGGTTACGGAGGAGGCTTTAGTAATATTGTATTTAAGAATATCAATATTAACGGAACAGGAAAGGATGCCATAACGACCTCAAGATTCTCTTCACCTCATCTTGGAGAGGCGATTTTTACTTACACCTCCAATGGTTCTGCCACCTTTATTAACCTGAATACCAGCAATATTGAAGCACCTGAGAAATACCTGATTATGAATGGATTTAACATAACCCTTCAATAAGCAGAAAGGAGGGGCTGGTGCAAAATGAAGCTCTGCGGAGTATCACATGCCTCACACACCGGATGACCGACATCTGGTAAGATTTATATGCTAAAATTGTACATAAAGTGTTTGCTTATAGCATACAAATCATATCATTTGTCCGCCAAGCAGTGCATTAAGAAATACTCCGCAACTTCATTTGGCAACAGCGCTTTCAAGAAATATCTCTCAAAGGATTTGAACGTGTACTTGAGATAATTCTATTTTTATATAATCCCAATTAAAAAGTTAATTCATCAACATCCTGAGGGAGCCCTAGCAAGGGCTCCCGTCTTTTACAGTGTTAATATTGATATTTGGTATTTCTTTTTAATATATTTCGTTTTATAATCAGCATATAACATACCCGTTTATAAGGAGGTACTTAAATGGATGAGATGAAAAAAATGCCTGTATTATTTGTAGGTCACGGTTCACCGATGAATGCAATTGAAAATAACCGATTTACGAAAGGATGGGAGGAAGCAGCGAAAAAAATACCCAGGCCAAAAGCAATCCTATCGGTGTCTGCCCATTGGTTTACACCCGGGACAGGTGTATGTACGGAGGAAAAGCCCAGGCAGATTTATGATATGTATGGCTTTCCAAAAGAATTATATGATTTAAAATATGAGGCTGCAGGGTCAGCGGAATATGCCATGGAGACTTTAACCCTTTTAGAAGGGGAAGCAGCAGCGGACAACAGATGGGGCATGGACCACGGCACCTGGGCGGTTCTTTGCAAGATGTACCCTAAGGCGGATATACCGGTATTTCAGTTAAGCATTAACAGTGCCAGGAACCCCCTCTATCACTATGAGCTGGGAAGAAAGCTTGCTCCTTTAAGGGAACGGGGAATATTAATTATGGGAAGCGGAAATGTTGTCCACCATCTTGGCAAGGTAAACTGGGAGATGGAGGAGCAGGGTTACCCCTTTGCAGAAGAATTTGACAGTTACATAAAGGAATGTGTAAAGAAGAAGGATATGGATGGTATCATCGACTACAGGAAATCAAGAGCTGCTGTTGAAGCTTTTCCCACACCGGAGCATTTTTATCCGCTTTTGTATGCATTAGGTGCGGCCGGTGGGGATTACGAAGCCGAAGTTTTTAACGAGGCATTTGTCCTTGGCGCTTTGTCTATGACAAGTTACCTGCTACACTAGAAATTGTAATGAAAAGCCCTCTTTCGTCCGATACAGTTATTAGACAGTTAACAGGAGGGAATTCGTTAGGCAGTACCGCAGGCAGTTTTGCGGTATGTACAGGTGGTAACATGATAATAGACGTTGAGATAAAAATTGCAGATGATAACGGAATTACCTTAAAGCATTATGTCAAACGGCTGGATGACTGTACGGATGGAACTATCCGTCTGGAGGATATCACAGGAACAGATGTATCCTTTAAGGAATTATTGGATAAATATTTGACCCATAGCGGAAGAAAAGTACGGGATAATCTTCTTTCCCCTTCCAGGACATATAGTGAGAAGCACAGGCAGCCGGTAGCTTTCAAGAGACTGGAAAACAGAAGCAAGGAGCTGATACATCAGACCCTGCCTCAGGTGGTGCTTAAGTATGAGGCACATTTTCAAACCCTGGAAGAAGGGGACTCTGTCAGTGATAAATGCTCGTGATTAAGGACTGTGGCAGGATTGGTGGATATAGATTCATTGTTAGCGGAAAGTGAAGAGCTAGTTAGTAATCGGTTCATAATGTAAACAGTAATAACGTTTTGGTTCGTATGCAAACAGCCGTAACGTAATCGGTTTGTAACATAGTCGGTTTGTAACATAGTCGGTTCGTAACATAATCGGTTTATAACGTAATCAATTCATAACATAATCGGATCAACATAATCGATTTATAACGTAATCAATTCATAACATAATTGATCAGCATAATCGATTCATATCATAATCAGTTCATAACATAATCAGTTTAATATAATCGGTTTATAAAGTAATTAGTTCATAATCATAAAAAATAATTGCGATACCTGTCAGAGAACAGTATCGCAATTTCTATTAAAACATCTTTTATAATATCTGTTATAATACCAACATAGGAGATTACATCCGAATATTTTATTATTAAGAAGTTTAAAAAAGCCGGATGTGATTATCAAAGAAGAAACCAAGAAACCAACAAACCAGCAAACCAGCAAATCAACAATCCAAGAAGCCAAGATGCAAAGAAACTAAAAACCGAAAAACCTCTGTTATAAACAAATAAGCTGAATTAAGTTTTTTTACCTATTCCAGGCGTAAGCCATATATTCCGGCTTTTTCATTTGGAAAAGGAAAATCCAAAATTCAACTTATAGAAAGAAGTATTATTTAAAAATTCGGGAATGAGGTGAACTATGACTGAAAAAGAAAAATCTTTAAAGAAAATAAAGACATATATTGACAGCCATCTCCAGGAAGAACTGGATTTGGATAAAGTTGCAAAGGAAGCCGGTTATTCAAAATACCATTTGGAAAGGCTTTTTACAAAGCATTACGGATGCACCCTTACAAAGTATATAAGGGAAGAACGGTTAAAGGTAGCAGCCATACAGCTTGCCTTTACCAATACCTCCATTTTAGAGATTGCATTTGGGGCCTGCTATGAATCCCAGCAGGCATTTACCCTTGCCTTTAAGAGGCTTTACCAGGTATCCCCCGGAATTTACCGGAATAACATCAGGCAGGCAGTCAGGAACTCAGTATTTGGCACTGTTTTCAGGCTTGGAAGTGAAAGGAGGCTTACAGCATGAGTTTGGTACCTTATATAATTGAACAGACAGCAAGAGGGGAAAGAAGCTATGATATTTACTCCAGGCTGTTAAAGGATAGAATTATATTTTTGAATGAAGAGGTCACAGATGCTTCAGCAAGCGTTATTGTGGCACAGCTCCTGTTTTTGGAAGCGGAAGATTCCGGGAAGGATATCCATCTGTATATCAATTCACCGGGGGGCTCCGTATCGGCAGGGCTTGCTATCTATGATACCATGAAGTTCATTAAATGTGATGTATCCACCATATGTATCGGCCTGGCGGCCAGCATGGGCTCCTTCCTGTTAGCAGGAGGAACGAAGGGAAAGCGCTATGCCCTTCCCAATGCGGAAATAATGATACATCAGCCTTCCGGCGCCGGTAACGGTACGGCAAGTGACATAAGAATAATCAGCGATAAAATCCAAAGAACGAAAGGGCGTTTAAATGGAATTCTTTCTCAAAACACAGGAAAAAGCCTGGAAGAGATTGAAAGGGATACTGAAAGAGACTATTTTATGACAGCCGAAGAAGCAAAGGACTACGGTCTTATTGATGATATTATGCAAAGAAAACAGTAACAGCTAATGGCTGTGGGTATGATGAATATCCGGAGTGTGGCTGTGTGTATGGGTAAGGGGAGCA
This sequence comes from Bacillota bacterium, assembly GCA_023410275.1. GTDB lineage: Bacteria > Bacillota > Clostridia > Lachnospirales > Lachnospiraceae > Anaerocolumna. The sequence continues at coordinate 8,124 of JAEYPZ010000075.1, read as the reverse complement.
TGGGTATGTATATGGCTGTGCTCCCCTTTTACAGGCTCCTCGTGATAATGGTCATGGTGCCCGTCGTCATGGCTGTGCCTGTGCTCATGGGTAAGAGCAGGATGGGTATGAAGATGCCTGTGCCTTTCGCTGGAAGCCAGATAAGCACCAAAACCGAAGATCAGCAGAGCAATAAAGAAGGCAGGTGTTATACGCTCGCGGAAAATCAGGAAAGACAGCAGGACTCCCAGAAAAGGCGCAATGGCATAGAACGCCCCGGTTCTTGCAGCACCTAATTCCCTTTGTGCCAGTACATAGAAAAAAATACTGAGGCCGTAGGAAATAAAGCCAAGGAAACATGCTGCCAGGACAGAAGTAATAGGAAAGACAGGTTTTTCTGTAAACAGGCTGATTATAAGGGAGCCAAGACCGGAACCAAAGCCCTTTAAAATAACGATTTCCATAGGGCTTTTATGGGAAAGCATGCGGGTACAGTTATTTTCAAGGCCCCAGCAAATACTTGCCATAAGCACAAGGAGAGAACCTGCAGAGAAGGTAAAGTCTCGGATATCACTCATACTAAGAAGCAGACAGCCGGCAGTAATCAGAAGAAGAGCTCCCCAAAGCCTTTTTCCGATTGCTTCCTTAAAAATAAAAAAGGCAATAAGTGCTGTTGCTACTATTTCAAAGTTACCCAGAAGGGATGCATTGGCGGCACTGGTTTTTGTCAAGCCGAACATGAGAAAGATGGGAGCTGCAATATCAAGCAGTATCATACCAAGGGTATAGGGAAGTTCATGCTTTGTAAGTCTGGCTTCCCTTTTTTGATGGGTGCTTTTCTGTATCAGATAAAGAAAAGACATCCCCAGCCCAGCACCAAGATAAAGCAGGGAAGCCATTAAGGTTGGAGGAAGCTTTTCAAGCAGCAGCTTGGAAAAGGGAGAATTCAAGCTGAACAAAACAGCTGCAAGTATGGCATAAAAGGCAGAAAGGCGTATAGGATTTTTCATAAAGACTCCTTTTTTGTGTTCAACATATATCTATCATTTCATTTAGTACTACTCTGCATAATTTTTACTTAAATCCGCACCCACTGTTTGCACCGATGCTGCGTTGCCGTCAATCGATGCAGCAATTAATCTGCTGGCAGCCGTTGCCAGTCACCTCTATACCTATTCCTCCGCCCTGCCTCAGCACAAATATCAGGCAAGGTAAGCATAAATTTGTGCAAGGTAGTAATAGCTATCTTAAAATTAGTTATTAGAAGCAGGCAGAAAAAAAGTGAGGATATCCCCCCAGGGGGGATATCCTCACTATAGCATAAAGGAAGAAGAATAGCAATATAGGAAAAATAATTGTATTTTTTTTGTAGTATGCTATAATTCTCTATGTGTAAAATTTCTTAAACTATCAGCATAGACAGTTATAAATAGACGGAATAAGAGCCTCCGCGAAAACTGGTGTAAGTAATCTGATTACTTGAAATCCGGAAGCTCTAAAGGTTTAGGTGATTTGAATTTTTACAAGTACAGTATAATATACTTTTATTCATTAATCCAATATATTGTTTAAATGACGCTCATAAACAAAAGTTATGACCTTTAAAATGATAGAAGGAGGGATTGGGATGGAACTGCATTACCTGAAGATATTTCATACCATAGCAAAATATACAAGTTTTAAGAAGGCGTCTGAAGTACTTTGCGTAAGCCAGCCCGCTCTTTCCATACAGATTAAGAAGCTGGAGGGCGGAACCGGACTGAAGCTTTTTAACAAGATTGGCAATAAAATCGTACTCAGTGAAGACGGGGAAATGCTATACAGCTATACCAAGAAGATTTTTGCCATTGTAGAAGATTTGGAAAACCATATCCAAAACCTTGGAAATGAAATAGCGGGGACAATAAACCTGGGGGCCAGCAATACTCCCGGAGTCTATATCCTTCCCAAAGTCATAGGCGTAATGAAGAAAAGATATCCGGGAGTTTCCGTGAATCTTCATGTTGCGGATACCTCGGAAATCGCAAACCTCATTGAAAACGGAACCCTTGATGTGGCAGTAAACGGAGGAAACGGGAATTATAACAGCAATATATTTGCGGAAAAGCTTTTTAATGACCGGCTGATTATTGTGGCCTCACCGGAAAATCCCTTAACGTCAAAAGCTTCCCTGGATATACAGGAGCTCTCCCATACGGCTTTTGTAGTTCATAGCACAACCTCGCAGCTTTATACCTATTATAAGAAATTTGTGGAAGCCTATGGACTGACAGAGAATATCGGCATGCATTTTGGCAGTATAGATGCCATTAAATACGCCATTTATGCAGACCTTGGGGTATCCATTCTTCCCTATTATGCCGTAAAATCAGAGATTGAGAAGGGAATGCTTACAGAGCTTCGTATAAAATGTGACAAGCTGGAATACCCGTACAGTTTAATATACAATAAGAACAAGCATTTATCCGTGACCACCTGTAAATTTATTGAGGTATTAAAGGAAGTACTTTAACAGAAAGGAGAGAACTATTATGAAGTTAATGATTGCATCGGATATACATGGCTCGGCCTATTACTGTGATAAAATGCTGGAAGCATACAAAAGGGAGGGCGCAGATAAGCTTCTCCTGCTTGGGGATATTCTTTATCATGGTCCTAGAAATGACCTGCCCAGGGAATATGAGCCAAAGAAGGTCATAGAGCTTCTGAATGCCGTGAAAGAGGAGCTGCTCTGTGTCAGGGGAAACTGCGATACGGAAGTTGACCAGATGGTGCTTCACTTCCCGATTCTTTCTGATTACTGTATCCTTTATCTGAATGACCGTATGATATTTGCTACCCACGGACATCATTTCAATCCGGATAATAAGCCCTGCATAAAGAAGGGGGACATTCTGTTAAACGGACACACCCATATTCCCGCCTGGGAGGAGAGAGAAGATTTTATCTATGTAAATCCCGGCTCCGTCTCCATCCCTAAGGAAAACAGCCCTCACAGCTATATCATTTGGGAGGAGGAGGTACTATTTAAAAATCTGGAAGGTGAGATTTATAAGAAGGCGTCCCTGTAAGGGCCAGTCAGGAATATCTGGCGGCGGAATAGTACTGTAAAGAGTATTGTATTATTGGAAATACATTGAATATATATGCAATAATTGATAGTATTCATACATGTTATGGGCGAAGCCGGAAGCTATAAATTGGTAATATATCCATAACGAAGGACAATTTCGGTGGGGGCTTTCAAAAGAATGGCTGATGAATTTCCTGTATAAATACTTTATTAATTCATTGCAATAGAATGTGTTATGTGGTATTATAAAAAGCAAAAAAATTTATAAGGCTGCAAGGGGGCATTATCTCCCGGCAGATTGTTGCAATCAGCATAATCGTGCTGTTATTTTTACGTATATTTGTTCTTACCCGCGGCAAATATTTGCTTAAAGGCACAGACTACAGATAGAAAGCTAGAATATTTTAATTACGGTGGAGGAAGATATGATTAAAGTAGTTAAATTCGGCGGGAGTTCCTTAGCAAACGCAGAACAGTTCAAAAAGGTGGGGGCGATTATCCGTTCCGACGAAGCAAGAAGGTATGTGGTTCCTTCTGCACCCGGCAAACGTAATTCCAAGGATACCAAAGTGACGGACATGCTGTACCATTGCTATGATATGGCAGTGTCAGAGGAAGATTTTACAAAGACCTTGGATGAAATTAAGAAGCGTTATATGGAGATTATTAAGGGCCTTGACCTTGGGATGTCTCTTGATAAGGATTTCGAGCAGATAGCTGCTGACTTTAAGTCGAAAAAAGGTTCGGATTATGCTGCTTCCAGAGGGGAATACTTAAACGGATTAATTATGGCGGAGTATTTGGGATATGAATTTCTTGATGCGAAGGATGTCATATTCTTTGATAATAATGGGATATTCGATGCTGACAAAACAGATGCCGTGCTGGCAGAAAGACTTCAGAAAACACCCAATGCGGTAATTCCCGGTTTCTACGGTGCGTTGGAAAATGGTGATATCAGGACCTTTTCCAGAGGAGGTTCCGATATCACCGGTTCTATCGTGGCAAAGGCAGTACAAGCTGATATTTATGAGAACTGGACCGATGTATCCGGTTTTCTGGTAGCAGATCCGAGGATTATTAAGAATCCGGAGGTAATCTCCACCATAACCTATAAAGAGCTTCGTGAGCTGTCCTATATGGGAGCTACCGTACTGCATGAGGATGCTATCTTCCCGGTAAGAAAGGAAGGTATTCCCATCAATATCCGTAATACAAATTCACCGGAGGACCCGGGAACAATGATTGTAAAGAACACCTGCTTAAAGCCGGAATATACCATAACCGGAATTGCCGGAAAGAAGGGCTTTGTTGCAATCAATATTGAGAAGGATATGATGAATTCTGAAATCGGTTTTGGGAGAAAAGTGCTCCGGGTTTTTGAAGAGAACGGTATCTCCTTTGAGCATATGCCCTCAGGCATTGATACCCTGACGGTATTTGTCCATCAGGATGAATTTGTAGAAAAGGAACAGAGCGTGTTAGCCGGTATTGACCATGCAGCCAGCCCGGACTCCGTTGATTTGGAAAGTGATTTGGCTCTGATCGCCGTTGTTGGGAGAGGGATGCGTCAGACAAGAGGAACAGCAGGAAGAATCTTCTCCGCCCTTGCCCATGCCAATGTAAATGTCAAGATGATAGACCAGGGCTCCAGTGAGTTAAATATCATCATCGGTGTAAGCAACAAGGATTTTGAATCAGCAATTAATGCTATTTATGATATCTTTGTTTTATCTAAGCTGTAAAGAGAAGCTTAAGGAGCGTAAAATATCTGATATGGTTTTAGAGGCGGCTGGTAAAAATAGAGGGATTAATTATTGACTCAGGTTCAGGATTATAAAAATCTCTATCTGGCAAAAAAGATTATCCTCAGGAAACATGAATTTATTGGGTAAAGGCTGTGGTATTATTTTACGATAACTTAAGAATATTAATAAAAAGAAAAGTGCTGTACCCTGATTTAATTGTAAACTGACCCCACAAAGTTTAGACCTAAATTCTAACTTTGTGGGGTCACATCATTATCAGGTGACAGCACTTTTCTTATACTGCTTTTCTTTTGGCAAGAGGATTTTCTGAGATTACAAGTCCGGCTATGGTAAGGAGAGCGCCAATACTGCTGATTAAGGTCATTTTCTCATGGAGAAAGATGGCTGAGGTTATTATGGCAATTACCGGAATGACGTATATGTACAGACTTGTCTTCACGGCTCCCAATACCTTTGTGGCCCAGTTCCAGATGACATAGCATAAAGCGGAAGCGCCGAGGCTTAAGTATAGAAGGTTTCCAAGGGTGACCGGCTTTATAAGCTCTTTATAATCAAAGGAAGGACGAAAAACCGGTATGAGAGGAACCATTGTAAGAAGACCATAGAGGAAGATTTTACGTGTTGCTATGGCCATATTATAGCCCAAATCGCTGATTTTCTTGGTAAAGATCGAATAAATCCCCCACACAAAGGCAGCCGCCAGGGCAAGTAAATCTCCCATGGGATTTAAGGACAGAGCGGTGCTTCCGTTGTAGCTGATAAGGAATATTCCGGCCATGGCAGCCAGAAAGCCTAGGAAGAAAGAAGGGCGGAATCTTTCATTCTTTAACAGAAAGTGTGCCATAAGTGCAGTAAAGAAAGGGGCGGTGGATACTATGACTCCCACATCGGAAGCATAGGTCAGGGTCAGGGCATTGTTCTCCATAAGAAAATATAAGGTTACCCCGGATAATCCGGCACCAAGAAACAGCCATTCGTCAGATCTTTTCTGGCCCGGCAGCTTTATGCCTTTGGTGGGCTTGATGCACCAGAGGGCTATGTAGCCGATAAAAAAGCGCAGGATAAGAATTTCAAAGGGAGAAAAATCCTTTAACAATACTTTGGTTGAAATAAAGGTAGTGCCCCAGAAAATTACACTGAATAATGCGGCAATATGACCTTTTATGTTTTGACTGGATGACATAAAGACTCCTTTGATATGTGGCTGATGGTTTGATGGGTTAAGATGAGAATAATGGATATTGGCAGCAGGAATAAAACAGATTAAAAATCAATTATGTTATTTGCAGCATTTCCTTAACAGCCGCCTGCGGAAATGATAGCTTGCATAAATTTCCAAAAAACCGGGAGGAGTGCAGCTATACAGCAGGCATCCTCCCGGTAAATTCAAGCATAATTATTTGATAACGGCCTTTCCGCCCATATATGGCTGCAAGGCTTTCGGAATATTAATAGAGCCGTCGGCATTTAAGTTGTTCTCAAGGAAAGCAATTAGCATTCTGGGAGGAGCAACCACCGTATTATTCAGGGTGTGTGCGAAGTATTTGCCATTCTCTCCCACAACACGGATTTTCAGGCGGCGTGCCTGGGCATCTCCAAGATTCGAGCAGCTTCCTACTTCGAAATATTTCTTCTGTCTGGGGGACCAGGCTTCTACGTCGACAGACTTAACCTTCAGGTCAGCAAGGTCACCGGAACAGCATTCCAGAGTTCTTACGGGAATGTCCAGAGAGCGGAAGAGGTCAACGGTATTCTGCCATAATATGTCGAACCACTTAGGGCTTTCTTCCGGATTACATACTACGATCATTTCCTGCTTTTCGAACTGGTGGATTCGGTAAACACCGCGCTCCTCCAGACCATGGGCACCCTTTTCTTTACGGAAGCAGGGAGAATAGCTGGTTAAGGTCTGAGGAAGGGTTTCTTCCGGAAGGATGGTATCAATGAATTTACCAATCATGGAATGTTCGCTGGTACCAATGAGGTATAAATCCTCTCCTTCAATCTTATACATCATGGCATCCATTTCCGCAAAGCTCATAACGCCTGTAACAACATCGCTTCTTATCATAAAGGGAGGAATACAGTAAGTAAAGCCCCTGTCAATCATAAAATCCCTTGCGTAGGATATAACCGCTGAATGAAGTCTTGCAATATCCCCCATCAGGTAATAGAAGCCATTACCGGCTACTTTTCTGGCGCTGTCCAGATCAATACCCTTTAATTTCTCCATGATTTCCGTGTGGTATGGAATTTCAAAATCAGGCACGACAGGATCACCGTAGCGCTTAACTTCTACATTTTCACTGTCATCCTTACCAATGGGAACACTGGGGTCAATAATATTGGGGATGGTCATCATGATTTTCTTGATTTTTTCTTCCAATTCTGTTTCTGCAGCCTCTAATTCGGTAAGTCTCTGGGACTGGGCATTTACCTTGGCTTTCATTTCTTCAGCTTCGTCCTTTTTGCCCTGTGCCATGAGACCGCCGATTTGCTTTGATATCTTATTTCTCTCCGCCCTTAAATTATCGGCTTCCTGCTTGGCAGCTCTGGACTGGGCATCCAGTTCAATAACCTCATCCACCAGGCCAAGCTTGTTCTCCTGGAACTTATTTTTGATGTTTTGCTTTACAATGTCGGGATTTTCTCTTACAAATCTGATATCTAACATAATTTCCTCCTTGAATAATAGTTTTGAAAAAAGCAAATAAAAAAATCCTGCCATCCCCAAAGAATATGGGACGAAAGGATTCCGCGTTGCCACCCAAATTGCCGTAAAAACGGCCGCTCAACATGGCAGGATAGAGGCTGCCGCCCTTTCGGCTTCCGAATTCAGACAATAAAAGAATTATTGCGCTTTATTTTCGCCGACAGCTCCAAAAGTGGAAGGATTTGAGCTTTCACCGGTTCGCACCAGCCACCGGTTCTCTGGGGAAATCTCATAATCGTAGCTTTTATCAATGCTGTTTACTACTATAGCTTAATACTATATTTGTATTTATTATACACAAATATAGAAAAAATACAAGTGGGTTTTTTCAGACGGATATTTCTGTTATAATGTAATAGGCAGTTTTTTAGTTAGATAATAGGCTGTGATTTGCGGCTAAAATGTAGGTTTTCGCAAGGGGACGGCAATTTGTACAAAATAGAAAGCATGAATGCTTCGATTACAATGTATAAGAAGTCCTAATTCTCTGAAGCTTTTGTGCTGGACATATCCTCAAACAGATAACTCGTGGGCTCAGACAATCTGTTTGAGGATATAGCACAAAAGCTTCAGAGAAAAGGACTTCTAAT
>JAEYPZ010000068.1:0-3385 GCA_023410275.1 Bacillota bacterium | reverse complement strand
AACTAATTCGCCTTGTGGCTCTCTTCTGCTCAGAGATAGACGCTACTGAATCAGTCGCCAGGCTAGATCTCAATGAAAAATTGATAAAGTTCTTTTTCGCCTGTGATGGGGTTGATTCATCATCTATGAATTCATCCAGAAATTCTTCCTCATCCTCTTCAAATTCGGTTTCCTCAAACTCATTGTCAAATAGCTCTTCCTCATCTTTTGCAACAAGCTTTACGGTAATTTCTTTCTCTTCTGCAAAAGCAGTAGGAAGTCCAATAAATTTAAGCAACTTATTAATAATTCTTTCTCCAAGCGGTAGATCATAGGTTTCTTTCAGGATTAAATCTCCGCTTTGTTCCGGATCTTCAGAACTTTCGGAAGGACTTGCTATAAGATTGTCACTGTCGGAAAGTAAAATTTTGTTTTCATTAATAAGGTCAAAATCCTCTGACTCAAAATCTGCCTTGTTTGCTAAACTCTGAACCGCAAATCCTTGGAAATCTTCGTTATCGGAGCTGCCTTTTGTCATGTTGCGCATATATCCGGTCACTCTAATGTCTGCATTACTGGAGCTTTTCCATTTTGCAGATCTTTCGGATTCAGAAGCCGCTGTTGTGATAATTTCTATGGGAGCATCATCTGGATGGCCGGGATCATGAATGATATAGCCATCTCTTGGTTTTGTTTCCCGGAAGGTATAATCATATTCAAGATTAATAAACGATTCATATGCTGCGTCTCTGGCTGCTTTACATCCTGACGATTCAAATGCCTCTTCTTCAGATGGTTCATCCTCGCTTCCACATTCCCAGTGATGAAAGGTTCCGCCACTGGCTGCAGCACGGGCTTCACAGGCGTCTACCCCTGCCTGCCATTCCTCCATTAATCTTTCATACTCTTCTGCAGCTTCGTCCACTTCATCGCTTCCTTCCCCCTCTTCGCCTTCTCCATCTTCAGATTCATCAATTTCCGGTTCCGGAGGAATTGGATGTCCATTACAATAAGCATGACTAAAATCGTAATAGCGGGTATCTTTATGAGAAATACGTCCACTGGCATCTGTAACCAGATCATCATCAAACACCATCCAGTCCTGCCATGTTGTTGGATCTTCTCTCATATTATTCTCAATAATTCCACCATCAGTTTCATCATCGCTTAATTGACTATCATCAAATTGCTCTAATACCTGCCATGTGGAACCCTGTAAAGGATTACCCGTTTCATAATCCCTTTTTTCCAGCTCAGCTTTATAATTGGACTCAAAAGTTTCATTGTGCTGGTATACTTTTAATGACACTTCTCCATCTCCCGGAGTCGGAGTGGGCGCATTTGCGCTATATTTTGTAGTTAGAAAAAATTCACATGTTTTTTCTTTCACATTTCCTTTTGCCCGGTATAACTGCTGGGAACCTGGTACATTGCACTGGAAATACTCCAAGCTTCCTGTGACTTCTAATACTCTAAAAACAGTTGGATCATAACTGATCTTCATTACCGCTTCTGAAGGTTTTTGACCAGCCGGGGCATTAGGGAAGCTCCAGGAAAGGTTCTGCCCTTCTGTATTAATTACCATTCCTGGGGTTACTTCTGTAATTTTGCAATACTTTTTAAAGGTTTCCCAATCTTTAAGTCCTGTTAATTCATATAGTTTTTTCGTATCTATTTGACCAGGACCACTTCTTAGATCATTGATATACATGGCCTGTCCAGAGGTATTGTGTTTACTGATAAGATCAAGAATATCCTTTGGACTTTTACAGCCTTCCGGCACATTCTCCAATGACATGAAGCCATCATTGGCCATATTTTCGATCCAGTCTGATCCACCATTACTTTTTCCTTTAGACCATGCAACTTCTCTTCCCACCTCTGGAGTAACCCGTCCATTTCCAAACCGAGTAGATAGAGATGTTTTTCTATCGTAACTCCCAAATGCACCAATATAGGCCCAAAACAGGCGCTTCTGCTCAATGGTTCCATTATTATAATCAATATCCGCATTAACCTTAGAATAGTCATAATTACTATGAGCTGAGGCACCTTTGTTTATGCAAAAGAAATAGGTTTCAGTTTCATCCCCAGGTGCCTTCCCTTTCAGATATGGATGCCCTGCCTGACCAGAACTAACAAACTTTAGCCCAAATCCCCAAGAATCGAAAATACCAGGCGGTAAGTAAGTAAATATAGGTGTTAGTATTAAGACTATTGCAAGCAATGCAGCAATTCTTCGATTTAGTTTTATACCTTTCTTCCAGTATTTAATCATTATTTCTCCTTATTTCTAACTATTACTCATAATTTTGAACACAAAAAAGCTACCGATTATATTTAACCGATAGCTTTATTTATTATAAAACATTCAATTTTTAATTAAATTTTATAAATGGTGCCTGTTTTCCATAAATGATACCATAGGAAATGTTGGGGAACTTTCCCTCTACACTTTCTGGAATTTGGTAACCAGTTGCTTTACAGTATTCACCTAATTGTGTTAACTGTGATTCTCCGACCAGATAATAAGAGGGGGAATAAACATCTGCTACTGTAAAATAATTATCCTTAGTGGTTGGCTCATAAGCCACCCATACACCATCTACCAAAAATGATGGATAAATGTGATTACCGTAACCAAGCCCATTCGTTGGTAATCCAACACATGTTGCTAATAGGTATGCTGCACCAGTATATCCATCACAATTAGACGTTCCATCTACCAAGCAACTATAAGCATATTGAGTTCCTTCCTGATCCAAGTAATCTGCTTTCGTAATTCTCTTTGCAACCTGTACTGCCTTTTCGTAATCAGATGCATTTCTCCAATCGAAGCTATTTAAAAAATCACGAAGTTCTGCAGTCAGACGTTCTAGTTTCTCCTGATCTACACCGTCTAGACCTTTGGTTGGGTAATTTGTCAACTTTGCGATGGCTGCCAATTCCCTTGCATTACCAATGTAGTTGAGAGAATATGGATCTTTATTGGCAACTGCAAGATCAAAAGCATACTGAAAAGGACCAACAGGCTCATTCATGAAATTATGAGGATCACTCTTCCAAGCAGTCTCTCCCGTCACCGGACTATTCACAAACCATGGTTCCATATATCCTTTTAATGGATATTGCGGATCATACGTATCCGCAAAGGATGTTATTGCTGTTCCAATCACTAACATAGTTGACATCGCTGCCACTAATAAATTCTTTTTCATACATCGCCCTCCTATCACTTACTATGATGATAACATATATTAATCCACTTATCAAGGCGCTGGGAAATGCCCTAATATATGCTATCATCTATTGTAGACTATTAAAATCTCACTTTTTTAACTTGCGAATTCTTCTTACTGCACTCACCGGAGCATCTATGTATTCTCCTGTATTTAGCAGTATTCCA
>JAEYPZ010000052.1:0-160904 GCA_023410275.1 Bacillota bacterium | reverse complement strand
CAGTTACATTGCCCATACTGTCATATTCATATTTTTCTACAGCGGATAAGGCATCCGTTACCTGGCTTAAAAGACCGGTTGCCGTGCTGTAAGCGTATTTGGCAGCATTTCCGTTCTTATCAGTCTCCTTAGTCAGCTTACCGTCCTTATTATAGGCTGCAAGTGTGGTATTACCGTAAGCATCGGTTATCTTGGTTAAACTGCCGTCCTTCAAATACTCATAGCTTTCGGTGCTGCCTGCGCTATTTACATTACCCATAGCATCCTTAGCCCGGGTGATGTGATTGAAGCTGTCATAGGTATAGGCTACGGTATTGCCTTCCGCATCTGTCACAGACGTCAGATTTCCCCTGCTGTCATAGTTTCTGGTTTCAAAGGAGCCGTCGGATAGGGTTACCTTTGTAATGGCACCGAAAGAATTATAGGTGTATTCGGTCTTATTCCCTAAGGCATCTGTATAAGAGGTCAGGTTTCCTTTCCCATCATAGCCATAAACAGTCTTGTTTCCCAATGCATCTGTTATAGAGGTTATCTGGTTGAATTTATTATAGGTATATTCTGTCTTATTTCCCAGTGCATCTACCTGGGCGGTGATATTTCCGCTGTCATCATAGCTGTAGTAGGTGGTATTGCCGTCCTTATCCGTATCGGAACCAAAAGGTCCCTTAGTATCCACCGGATAATCGTCTTCCGGATCCGGGTCCACCATTCCTGCATAGGTCAGGGGCAGGCTTCCGAAGGCCCATTTGCCACCTACAAAGACTGCTATTTTATTCCACTCCTCATAATCGGTGGAATCGGTATTGAAGGAATAATCGTTGGTCTGGACATAATTCGTCCAGTTGGGACGGTGGATTCTGGTATGAAGCTCCAGATAATCTCCCGGCTTTAATATCTCATCTGTTCCTGTGAAGCCGATATCTGCCACGCAGTTGGTAGCAAGGTTACTATCTCCCACCTCGGTAAAATCGGCTGTAATATTGTTCCTTCCGATACTTGTCTGGAACATTCCTCCGATGCCTGCCCAGTCTGCTTCGAATATCTGGTCTTCTGCACCGTCCGTAGTATAGAAATAGTTGATATGGAGGTCTGTCAGTCTGATGTTTTCCTCGCTGGTATTGTAAATACGGAACCTTGGTGACAGATTATTGCTTCTCTTTTCCTTTGCGGTATTGTACATCTCTCCCCGTACCGGCGTATAGGTGGTGTCGGCATAATCAATATGCTCCTCCTCTTCCTCCTCTTCTGCCGGAAGGACACCTTTTCCCCATACCTTCTCGCCTTTTATGAAAACATCTACCTGGTCCCAGTCGGCAAAGCTTTCGCCGGCCCGCAGGGAATAATCGTTCGTAAGGTTATAATCCGTCCAGTCATTTTTTGCAAAGCGGATATGCAGGTCCGTTGATGCTCCGATACCCAGATAGCCGCTGCCCTCTTTAAAGCCTAACTCCAGATAGGTGTCTGCTCCCTCATACTTTTCTGTCAGCTTATGGAAGGCCCCTGTAATGTTGTTCTGCCCGGCATCGGACCAGTCACACCAGAAGTTCTGGGGCTTGTTATCATCGGCAGTGTAGTAATAACGGATGGTAATATCACTGTATTTTACCATTTGATTCCCGGTGTTAAGCAGGCGTATCATCGGATGAATGGTATTGGCTGTTTTTCCGCTGTTTCCCGTATTGTACATCTGCAGGGTCAGCTTATAGTCTTTCGGTTCTGGCGTAGGTGTGGTCTGGGGTGGCGTAGGAGTGGCCTGAGGTTCCGGTGTGGCAGTAACTGCCGGCTCCGTGGGTGTGACCGGGTCAGTGCCGCTTCCCATGGAACCCTTTCCCCAGACAAGCTTTCCTTTATAGAACATATCCACCTGGTCATAGTAGGTGAATTCATTTGCAAGATTCTGCGAATAGTCATTTCCAGGCTTGAAAACACTCCAGTCATCCTTTCCGATTCTGGTATGGGTCTCAATGTATTTGCCCGGCTCCAGGTCTCCGGCTCCTCCGGTAAAGCCCACCTCCACGTAATAATCCGCTGTTTCAGCAGGCTCGGTCAATTTGGCAAATCTGCCTGTCACACAGGAATTCGCTCCGGCGCTGAACCAGTCCGTGAAGAAATTCTGAGGCCTTTCTCCGTCAACGGTATAATAATAGCGCAGAGTAATGTCGGAAAGGCTCACCGTTTCCGTTCCGGTGTTATAAATGCGGTATTGGGGATACAGGGTATTGTTGGTGATGCTTCCCATTGCCGTATTCATGTTATGGGTCTTCAGCTCCAGCTTTATGGCTGAGCCGGAGACAGTGGAATCAGAAAGTGCGTTAAAGGTAAGCTGGCTTGCCCCATATGGATTTAAGAGCAGGTTATCCGAGGCCACTCCCATGGTTTTCAGCCTGCTGCCACTCTGCTGCTTTGAAAGCAGGTTGTCTGTCAGGAGAAGCTCCCGCCAGAAAGGTACATTAAGGGCATCTGATTCCACAGCTGCCTGCCTGTCTGCCTGTATGCTTCCTGAAACAGCACTCCCTGCCTGTACGTAACTTGACTTTCCGCTGCCTGCACTGGTTGTGGCTGCACCGGCTGCGGATTCCTTGGATGCGGCTGCATTGGCTCCCGTTTGACTGCCGTCCTTGTAATAATATTTCTTCGTTCCATCGGAATATTCCTCAGACTCTATACGATACTCCTTGCTGTAACGGAATAAGGTCTTATTCCCGTTAGGCTCCGTACAGGTAATGGTACTTTTGTCATCATCATAGCTGTACTGGTAGGTTCCGCCCTGAAGGGTCTTGGTTAGCACCCTGTCGTTATCGTCATAGGTGACGGCAAGGAGGGGCACTCCTTCGGGACTTACCGCCTTTGCCAGTCTTCCCTTGGTATCATAGGAATAGGTTGTTTTATTCCCGTTTACGTCGGTAAAGCCTGTCAGTTCCCCATTGCTGTATGTATAGCTTACTGTTCTTCCTCCGCCATCCTTTATATTCTTAAGGCTGCCGTCGTTATTATAGGTAAGGTCCAGATACCCGCTTAGGCTCTGAATTTTGCATAGTAATCCGTCTGTATAGGAGAGGGTAATGGTATTGCCGTTTAAATCCTTGATTGTTAAGAGCTTACCGTCAGGGCCAAAATGAAAGCTGTCCTTTTTGTCCTTTGTCAGAGTAAAGCTTCCGTCCTGCTCTTTTACAAGCTTTCTTACAAGGCCCTCCGCTTTCGTATAGCCGTCTCCGGATTTGGTATAGTATTCCAGATGCCCGTCTTCAAACTGTATTGCCACGGTTTTTCCCATATCCTGCAAATGATAGGAATAGGAATCGGACCATGCCATGCCAAATTCATGGAAGCTGTGGCTTAAGGAATTATAAACCCTGCTGAAGGTAAGGGGTTGAAATCCCTCAACCGTAATATCCTCATTTTCATAAAAATTATTTCCCATAGTCAGGCTTACGGGATTTTCCGATGCCGTCCGCTGCAGCTGGTCAATGATTCCCAGATGCTGTCCCGTAAGATTGGAATCTTTTTTCAACTTACCGCTTATGGAACCTGTGGGATTCAGAATCAGAATATTAGAGCCAACCAGTACGCCATCATTGGTATACCCATTGGCCAGATTATTATCATTTAGAATGGCCGAGTCTTTTTTATAATTATCAAAATATGCTCCCGCCAGATATTCCATCCGGTCCGTCACTCGGAATACATGACGCAGTGCTATCATCTTCTCTGTGGAACTGCCGGAGGATGAAGTGACAGCTGCAGAAAAGGAATAGAGACTATAAGCGCTCATGGATACCGGCGCATACCAGAGATTATCTCCCACCGTTGCAGTGATTGTCTTACCAGTGCCTCCATCCTTACTATAGGTAAGGCTTACCCTGCTTACTCCCTGTTTCTTTCCTCCCTTGCCGTATACCAAAAGGGTGCTGCCGGAGGGATAAGGGGCCACCGAGATCTCTTTGCTGTTATCCTTTATTGCCGTAACTGTGGTGATAGACTTAAATTTCTGGTAGCCTTCCTCCTGTGGCTCTGCCACCACCTGGTAGGTACCATTCTTTACAAGTGAACCGCCTGCATCTTTTCCGTCCCAGGACAATTCATGGGATTTATATTTTCCTTCGTATTTTACTCCCTTTGCCAGATAGGCTATTACTTTGCCCTTCTGCATGATTTTTACATCCAATACATGCTCTGACTCCAGGTTAAAGGTTATTTTAGCTTTCTCCCCGGCTGAGGGTACAAAGGCAGACGGCTCTGCCTTGATAAATTTCTTTTGTGTTGCTGCTTCTGCCGTAAATGGTATGCCTGTCAGGATGATCGTGATACACAGTAACAGGCTGAGTCTCTTTTTAAACAGGACTTTCGTGAATTGCTTTCTTTTATCGTAATTGAATGCTTCCATTACTTACCTCCCATCAAATGATTGCCTGAAAAAAGGCAATAAAAAAAATGCCGGTTGCACCACTCGCTCCCTTATGCCCAAAGTGCCCAGATATTTACATAAGTTCCTCGCATCATTTCTCCTACCTCTTTATTCCATTAAAGTCATTTTATGACAGGATTTCTATGAATTCTACATTATTCTTTTGGGAAATTAGTCCCAGTATTTTACATCTGTGTGCAATTTCTTGCTAAAGATTCTTTCTCCATACCATTCTATTGATAATACTGGTGTAACTCTGGATAATTCGGATAACCTTGCTGCTTACATTTTCTTCAATATAATCAGGAACCTGGCTGATTTTCTCCTCTCGGTCCGCCATGGACACTGCTAGCTCCACCGCCTGAAGCACTTCTTCCGCCGAAATAGAGCCAAGGATAAAGGCTCCTTTTTCAAGAGCCTCCGGCCTTTCCGTAGAGGTTCTGATACAAACCGCAGGAAAATGTTTAAAGTAGGCTGCTTCCTCGGGAAGGGTTCCGCTGTCCGATATGGTACAGAAGGAATGGTATTGCAGATGGTTATAATCTGAAAAGGAAAAAGGCTTTAAGGTTCTTACCTTGGGATGAAAATGAAACTGCCGTTTTTCAATGAAACCGGCCGAACGTGGATGGGTGGAGTAGATTACCGGAAGGTTATAGGCTTCTGCCAGAGCATTAACGGATTCCATCAGCTGAGAAAAATTCTTTTCATTGTCTATGTTTTCTTCCCTGTGGGCGGACAATACAATATACTGCTCCTTTGCAAGCCCCAGCTTATTCAGTATTTGGGAGTTTTCTATTTTTGACCGGCTGGCGGCGAGGACCTCTGCCATGGGGGAGCCTGTTACAAAGCATCTGTCCTTTGGAATACCTTCGGCATAAAGGTACCTTCTTGCCTGCTCACTGTAGCAAAGATTGACATCTGCTATGTGGTCAACGATACGCCTGTTGATTTCTTCCGGCAAATTCTCATCGAAGCAGCGGTTTCCGGCTTCCATATGAAAAACCGGAATCTTAAGCCTTTTGGCAGACAGAGCAGCCAGGGCGGAATTGGTATCTCCTAATATCAGCAGGGCATCCGGTTTTTCCGAAAGCATGAATTCATAGCTTTTTGTGATGATATTTCCTATTGTTTCACCCACGTTACCCCCTGCCGCATCCAGGTAGGCATCCGGTGCCCTTAGCTGCAAATCTTCAAAGAAAATCTGATTTAACGCATAGTCCCAATTCTGTCCCGTATGAACCAGAATATGGTCAAAATAGCTGTCACATTTCTTAATGGTCTGGGACAGACGAATAATTTCCGGCCTGGTACCAAGTATAGTCATCAGCTTTAATTTTCCCATAATAACCTGCCCTTCTTAATAAAACCTTCTGATTTTCCGGTGATTCAGGAACAATAAAGGGAGGGAATGAAAAAGACTCTGCCTGGCAAGAATCAGCCTTCTTCTCTCTCGGTCTTTTCCGTTAAGCATACCGGAGGATTGCCCTCCCTTATGGATAACGGTTGAAGTGGTGACCGTTGCTGCCAGGAGACCGGCCTTTTTCAGATACAGAGTGAGATTTAATTCTTCTCCGTAAAGGAAGGTCCTTGGGTACAGCTGACGATAATACTTAAAATAGTCCTCTGTCAGCAGAAAGGCACAGCCCTGCATACGGTAAGGATTATCTTTTTGAGCAGGGCCGGTACCGCCTGCCGCATAATTTTCATTCTCTTTTGCCTGAAGGAAAAAGCCGCGTTCTTTCAAGAAGGAATAAAGGCAGGAAGCCCCATGTATTCCTCTTTTTAACAGATGAAATAATAGCTTTATCAATTCAAACACAAATTTCTTTCTGATTTCCTCCGGCAGGCTCTTATACAGGATATAGAGCCAGGTAAAGAATATCGTCCGGTAAGGACTCTTCCAGTTGACAGAAAGAGGCTGAGGCTTTTTATCTGTGTCATACACAGCCGGTGATATTACACCAATCCCTTTTTTGCCGGCAGCCAAAAGCTCTTCAAAAAGAGTTTCTTCAAATACGACATCACTGTTACAGATAAAGCAGCTCTTAGCAGAAAACTGCGTCCTCGCATACCGGATTCCGGCATTATTCCCACGGGCAAAGCCAAGATTCTTCTTAAGCCTTTTAATCGTAACATGGGGTGTCTTCTTATAATAATTCTTTAGCTGCTCATAGGAGCCGTCGCCGGAACCATTGTCTATGACTATAATTTCATAGCCCTCTCCCCTCTGCTTTAAGGCACAGTTGATACAGGTTATGGTTTCCTGATAATTCTTATAATGTAAGATAATGATTGCTAACCTTGTTTGCATAGCCATCCCCCCATATTTTAAAATTATATTTTACTTAAAATTATCTGCAGAATCCTGCTGCTTCAAAAGAGTTTTTCAAAGCTTCTTCGAAAGAATTTGATACTTTTTTGGAATAAGGATAGAAACAGTTCCTTTTCAAAAGCATTTAGTCCGTACAGCCACATTAAAAGCAGGTAGATTCCCGCTATTACTCCCCCCTTAATCAGAAAAAACAGTATCCCTTTATAAGGTATAAGAGCAATCAATACGGCTGCTGCAAGTGAGACTGTCAGTGGTATCCCCATCTTAAAAAAACACTCCCTGAAAAACCGGAATACATTTATTTTAAGCTTGCGGTAGTATATGAAGTTCATAGCCGTGGTACGGAAAAGATAAGCCGTACAGACTGAAACAGCAGCACCAATCTCCTTATATTCTCTGGTCAGCAGAATTGACAGTGCTACGTTGATAACTGCCATGATAACATAGACATAGGATTGCAGCCTGACCATTCCGGAGGCGGTGACGGTAAGCCCGGCGATGTGCTGGGTAAGTTCAAAAATACTCGGAAATATTAAAAAAAGGATGCAAATATAGGCATTCTGAAAACCATTTCCAAGCCAGAAGCCGATAAAATCCCTTCCCACTGCCAGAAAACCGGTGAAAATGATGCCAATAATAAAAAGTTGAATTCTTCCCACCTTTATCATCAGCTCCAAAAGCCTTTCTTCCTTATTTTCCATTGTAAGGATTCTGGATACCTTTGGGAAAAACAAGCCGTTTATGGCCGAAGCAAAGGTAAATACGATGCCTTCTACCGTGGCGGAAGCTCCAAATACGGAGATACTGACAGCGCCGCAGTAGATGCCCAGTATGCTGGGAATGATATTGTAAATGAAACGCTGGGCTATATTAACTACCGTTGACCAAAGGGAGAAGGAAAAAATCTCTTTTGTCGTTTTTCTCTCCTTGTAATGGTAATTTGCCCTGACATTTGTAGACTTTCTTACAAAAATAAGTTTCATTAGTATATTGAGGATTCCGGTTACGGCATTTACCATTACCATGGTATAAAGCCCGTATCCCAGCTTCAGTGCACCAATGATAAGGGCCATATTAAGGAGCTTGTAAAAGAGCTCACAGGCCTTTAGCTGCACGAACTTCTCATAGGATGTGAGGATACCGTTTAAGGTACCAAAGGGAAAGGCAAGAATACTGTAAATGGCGGAAATAAGAAAAATAACTTTTAGCTTATGGATTTGGAAAAAGGATAATTCCCTGTAGATACTTCCAATGGAAAAATATACGGCAAGAAGGACGATGGCAATGACAATATCCAGTAAGAAAAAGAACTTATAAATAATACCGAGAAGATTATTGGCAGCCTCCCTGTCGTTCCTTGAGTTATAAAGGGAAAGGAACCGGGTTACGGCTGCCCCCAGTCCAAAATCCATCACAAGGATTCCAATGATGGATACCGACAGGGTATAAAGTCCGTAATTATCCTGTCCAAGGCTTCGTATCATCCATGGAGTATAGATTAAGCCTGCCAACAGATTAATAAAGATAGTGATATATCCTAATACCGCGCCTGCCTTTATCTGCCTTGCGCTTTCTGCTTCATTTATCTCATTCATACTGGCTCCCATTGCATGCTGTGTCTGCTTGCAGATACAGTACTGCCTTAAATCAGGGTGTGAAATGCCTTTATTTCACACTGCTCCCGTTGCATACCGTAGCTGCTTGCAGATACAGTACTGCCTTAAATCAGGGTGTGAAATGCCTTTATTTCACACTGCTCCCGTTGCATACCGTAGCTGCTTGCAGATACAGTACTGCCTTAAATCAGGGTGTGAAATGTCCTTTATTTCACACTGCTCCCGTTGCATGCTGTAGCTGCTTGCAGATACGGTATGCCTTAAATCAGGGTGTGAAATGCCTTTATTTCACACTGCTTTCCATTCAATTAGGTCACCTTAGCCTTAACACGCGTAACATGCTGCTTGTAAGCCCCTTATAGTCCTTGTATTTTATTCGCAGGAAAATACTTGAGGCCTTTCTGTAATATCGGACAAGGGGATGACCCTTTCCCATAATCCTGTCGATTCTGTTTTTAAATTCCATATCCTCTATGACATAGGGCGGATGCTTTATAGGAAAATCCAGCTCGAAGGCCGTCATATTAAAAATCCTTTGAATTCCCTTTGGCAGCATCCGGATATCGGAAACCGAATGGGATGCATTTGCCGTGACTCCGATATTGGTTATCATATTTTTAGCCGGTACTATATTAAGTCTGTGGTTTAAATGCATGCTGGTGCTCAAGATGGATTCATAATGAGCCTTTCCTGAACGGTAATGCCCTTTTACCGTATTAATATGCCCTCCTCCGTCGGAAAAGGTATCCAGATAGCTCTTTAACTGCATCAGATTAAAAGGGTCTTTTAAGATGCCATATTCCCCGTCCCAGGTATCAATCACCCGTTTCCAGGAGGCCCATCCGCAAATAGAGCCGGAGGTAGTAAAGAGATAGTCATAGGGGGTATATTCACAGACTTTCGTATTGTTCATTCCGCATATCATATTGATTCTCTCATCCTGTTTATACCTTTCCAAAAGCTCCCTGCAAAAAGGAAAGAAGCTTAGAGCGGGAACATCATCATCCTCTAATACAATCCCCTCTTCCTCTGTTTGAAACATCCATTTTTGAGCTATATATTCCGATGGGTCACAGCCGACATTCTCGCTTTGGAAATAGGTATGTATTTCACAATTCCAGTCAATATCAAAAGCAATTGCCCGGCAGGCTATGATCCCTGTCATGTCTTCAGCTCTTCCCTTTCTGGGTCCGTCCTGATACAGATAAAGCCGGGAGGGCTTTGCTTTCTTTATCACCTCAAACACCTTTTCAAACTGTTTGGGCCTGGCAAAAAAAATCAAAAGCACTGCAATATCTATTTTTGCTTCTTCCATAACCTCTTCCTTCCTGCGTACTATTGACGCAAAATTTTTAGCTTGCAGATGATTTACTGCCTCAAATCAGGGTGTGAAATGTCTTTTATTTCACACTAACGCTATGCCTTCCCAACGTGCTGCAAGATTGGGCCGAGGATTTCGCAGGCACTTGTGTGAAAATTGATTTTTAAGCTACATTGAAAATGCAACGCATTCTATAATCCGATTCATATAGCAGGCTTACATGCTGAAATGCCCCAATATAAGTTAATAAATGCTTCTCATTTTTAACTATCCCATATCCAGACATAAGGAGTAAGATTACCATCCCTAAGCGTACGATACAGGAAAAATATCCCGAACAATGCTACGGAAAAAAGCAGCAGACATTTCCTGGTCTTTTCCTTTTCACTTTCCTGCTGCTTTAGAGATAGGATTCTGTCAAGCAGAATAATACTGCCGTATAAATAATAAAAGGCAGGCCTTTCGGCAGTTCTTGTAAATAAGCGGAATAACCACAGAAGTATTACAACAAAGTGCATATTCAAAAAAAGCAGGCTGTCTTTATCAAGGGCCATAAGCTCTTTCCGGTATATAATTCCAAGAAAGCCTATGATGATAAGAATAATAAGAAAAATGCTTCCATTTCCGGTACTCTCAATTCCATAGTCATAATCCAGCCAGGAAGCTATCACTCCGTACAGACGACCAAATAAAATTCCTGTAATACCATAGACAAGAAGAATGGGTACATGGTATTTTGCCTTCCAGGGAATTCGTCCTAAAAAGTAAGCAGGGAGGAAAAAAGCAGCTGATTTGTGAAAAAGGAAAGCAATTCCTACAAGCAGGAGAAAGCGTACCGGTTTCCTTTTCCTTATGGCTTCATAAGCAAAGAGGCACAAGGACATAGCGAGTGTCTGTCTTAAGCCGGCAAAGGAAAAAGCAAAGAGCCCGATGGTATAGTAGAAATAAACAGCATACTTTTTGTTATAAGCATAGCGGTTCAAAAAGAAAAACAGGCATATACATACAATAGCCGAAGTAACGGCAAAGTAAAAAAAGGGACTGAGACTTATCTCACTTAAAAGCTTGGTAAACATGTAAAAGCCTACTTCTTTTTTTCTATCCAGGTAGAAGCGGAAGCTCTTACCTGCCGAGTTAAGAAAATTGTCCGCATATCTGCTGTAATCTCCGGTAAGAGGTGCTTTTAATATCATTAGAAGATATAAAAGGCTGCAGGAAAAAATCAGGATAAAGGTTTGCTTTTTCCTATGGATGCCTGTGTCTCTTTCTTTATCTTCCCTAATGGAAAAGAGTGCTGATGCGGCAAGGATAAACAGTATAATTACATATGGCAGCATCTTAATTCCTCCCTTTTTCTTCTCATTAACAGCCATGCCTTCCCAACTCGCCGGAAGATTGGGCCGAGGATTTTGCAGGCACAATCTTGTTTGTTAAAATTGCTTTTTAGGGTGTGAAATGTCTTTTATTTCACACTAGCCAGCATATGCCGTGCTCTTTATTTGGTGTCTGTCTTTATAGCTATGAGCTTTTCATAAACTTCTATGTACTCCTTTACGCAGGCTTCCTTGGAAAAATGCATACTGGCATAGCGGATGCAGTGTTTGCTGAAATACCCCTTCCCCTTTCTTTTAACCATTAAAATGCTCCTGCAAAAGCCCTTTAAGCTGTTATCTGCAACCGTGTACCCGCAATTATTTCCTACAAGCTCCGGCAGAGCTGTAGTTGAGCAGGTAACGACAGGGGTACCGCAGGCTAATGCTTCCACAATTGTTTTCCCGAAGGATTCTTCCCGGGACAGGGATACATACACATCCGCAGCACTGTACAGCCTTGCCAGCGTGGCAGAGTTATCCGTCGGCGAAACTTTTATGATATTGGAGGGAAGAGAGAGCTTCCGGTCCATTCCTCCTGCAAGCAGAATAATGCAGTCCGGGAGTTTTTCTGCAAGCTTTATAAAGCCCTGCAGCCCCTTCTCGCTGCACCAAAGGGCCGCTACCGACAGGATGACAAATTTGTCCTCTATGTGAAGGCTGTTTCTGATATCTTCTGCCTCCACAGGCCTGAATACCTCAAAATCTATCCAGTTATAGATTCTTTTTATAAGAAAAGCATCCTTTAAAAAGGAGCATTTTGCCTGATTGGTTATCCAATCCGATACCCCGATTACCGCAAGCCTGTTAATTCCGTCAAAATCCCTTTTCTTATCCCTCCACATTTTGCTGCAGCGGTCAAAGAACCAGGAGATAGGGGTATTTCTATTGTTGGGGCATTTCATACAGCCCTCTCTCCACTGGTAACACCGGTTAACGGTATAATGGGTGCATCTTCCGGTATAAAACCAGCAGTCATGGAGGGTAATAACCAAAGGAATATCCTTTTTACCAAGATAGGAAAGCAGCAGGCTCAGGTTCAGGAAATTCCCGTGAACATTATGAAGATGTATGACATCCGGCTTTTGCTCCTTTATATAGCGGATAAGTCCATGGGTTGCCAAGCAGGAAAAATATCCTTGCAGGCCGGTTATTCTGGAGCACAGGGCATGGATTTTTCTGTCCGCCTTTACCCCTATCACATAGTGGCCTTTTCTCCTCTCTGCTTTCTTCTGCCTGTGAACAAGTATTTGTCTGCGAACAGGCATTTCACGGTAAGCGTAGGCAACAAGGCTGATATGCCCCTTCTCCGTCAGAAACTCTTCCAGCTCCATGGTGGTTCTGCCCGTACTTAAGATTTTGTAAACTTCATTAATTTGCAGAATTTTCATAAATAACCTCGCTCCCTGAACATTCCTTCCGGTAGCTTAAAAAGGTACGGTAAAGAGCCTTTTCAAATTCCGAAAGTTTCTCTTCCTCCACAGTATTATTCTGAAAGGCAAGAAGAATATCGGCTAAAGCTCCCAATGAGACCTGATATACCTTTGGTATACAGTAAAAGCCGTCCTCCCCTATATGGCCTTCTTCATTTAATACCTTTAAAAACTCCCTTACCACATCATCGATATGGCATAGGTTTAAAACAGTATTTCTGTCATGGACTGTAATGGGAAGGCCCTTTGCTATGTTATAGCAGAAGGTTGCTATCACAGAATTATAATTCGGTCTTGCACCGTCTCCAAAGAGGTTGGTCAGCCGGTAAATATAAACCCTCCCCCCTAAGTTCTCTTCATAGGCTTTTAATATTTCTTCTGCCGCCCTTTTACTTCTTCCGTAGGGGGTAGGCAGCAGGGCGTGGATGGAGGAAGCATAGAGAATACCGCATGGATTTTTAAAGTCTGCCAGTACTTCTGTTATTTCTTCCGTTACCCTTACATTTCCTTCTGTAAAATCCTCTAAATTCTCCGAACGGTTAACACCCGCCAGATGATAGATGAAATCACTTCTTTCAAGATAGGAAACCAGCTCTTCTTTCTTTGTTCCATGAAAACTTTCGTAAACCACTATCCCCGGAATGTTTTTTAAGGCAGACGAAATATGCCTGCCAACGAAACCGCCTGCTCCGGTAACGAGAATGTTCATATGGGAGAAGCTCCTTCTTAAACAACCATTTGAAACATTCTATTCTTCCTGCAGAATAAATATCCATCCTTTACCTGTTCTTAAAAAACTCCAGCTCTTTTATGATATAAGGGATGTCTGCGAGCTTTTCCTTCATCTCCTCCACTCCCAGCTGCAGAGCGTTATTCGAGTTATATTCCCTGACTCTTTTTCTCCTCTTACTTCCCTTTGTATAATAAACATCATAGTTTAAATCCCTGTTATCCGGCAGTATCCGGTAATAGTTTCCCATATCCACGGAAAAGAGGCTTTCCTCTTTTGTAAGCAGGGTCTCATACATTTTTTCGCCGTGGCGCATTCCGATGATTTTAATACCCTCTTTATATTGAAACAGCTCGCAAAGAGCCAGGGCCAGAGTCTTTATGGTGCAGGAGGGAGCTTTTTGCACCAGAATATCTCCGCTTTTTCCTTCTAAAAAGGCGTAGATCACCAGCTCCACCGCCTCCTCCAGGGTCATCATAAACCGTGTCATTTCCGGCTCTGTTACGGTTAAGGGCTCTCCGGCTTTTATCTGCTCTACGAACAAAGGAATGACAGAACCTCTGGAACAGGCAACATTCCCATAGCGGGTTCCGCATATCTGGATTTTATCCTCGGAGACCATTCTGGCCTTGGCCACCATCACCTTTTCCATCATAGCCTTTGAGGTCCCCATGGCATTAATGGGATAGGCTGCCTTATCCGTGGAAAGGCAGATAACTTTTTTGACACCTGCGCTGATGGCTGCTGTAAGAACATTATCCGTTCCGATAATATTTGTCTTAACTGCCTCCATGGGGAAAAATTCACAGGATGGTACCTGTTTTAATGCAGCGCTGTGAAAGATGTAATCCACCCCATAAAATGCTTCCTTTAAGCTGTCAGGGTTTCTTACATCTCCGATGTAATATTTTATTTTATTGGAATTATAGAAATGCCGCATATCATCCTGCTTTTTTTCATCTCTGGAAAAAATCCGAATCTCACCGATATCGCTTTCCAAAAATCGGCTAAGCACCGCATTGCCAAAAGAGCCGGTGCCGCCGGTAATAAGAAGCACTTTATTCGTAAACATAATCTTCTCCCTTCTGCATGCTCCGTTCTATAGGGATACAAGGCACGGATAGGTATCCGTATGAGCCGGGTCAAACACTTCGTTAGCCCATATCAGAGTATATAGGTCCGATGCTCCCAGATTAATCAGGTTATGGGTATAGCCGGGAGGAA
Source organism: Bacillota bacterium (assembly GCA_023410275.1). Lineage (GTDB taxonomy): Bacteria > Bacillota > Clostridia > Lachnospirales > Lachnospiraceae > Anaerocolumna. Next base: position 146,473 of record JAEYPZ010000052.1, on the reverse strand, counting down.
CCTCCAGGATACAGGGCTCTTTTTCCGAAAGAACATACTCCATAAGCTCCTTCGAGCCAATCCGCCTTAATTGAATAAGGGCCGTTCCTGAGATTACAAGAAACTTTTCACATTTGGTATTGTGATAATGCTCTCCCTTTTTGATGCCGGGCTTTGTGATATTTAAGGAAATCTGCCCCCTGTCCTCTGTCTTAAAAATTTCCGTAAAGCTGCCTCTGTCATCTCCATGACTTATTAAGGGAATTTTAAGCCCCTCCAGGGGCAGATAGCTTAAATAGGTGCTGTAAAGCTTCTTTGTAAAGGAATCTTTCATATCAGGGATATACTTATTTTCTCTGGCTTTCTTAAAATCCAGAAGGGTATCAGCCAACTTCTTTAAAGTAACGGTATAGCACAATTCCTCCGGCAGCCTGTAGTAACCATCGGTATCAGGGGGAATTTCTTCCTTCAGATGCTTTACAAAGGAATCCATCACATCATCCACATAGTAGAATTTCATGAGGGTATCCTGGTCATGGATTTCAATGTCCTTCTCTCTTGCAATGTTATAGCAGAAGGTCGCTACAACGGAATAGGCACAAGGCTTTGCCCATTTTCCGAAGGTATTGGTAAGACGGTAGATTATGACCCTGCTCTTATTAAGTATTTCATGTTCCCTTAAGGCTTCTTCTGCCATACGCTTGCTTTTGGCATATTCCGTATCCTGGACTGCCTGAATGGAAGAGGTATATAGAACCGGACATTGATTCTTATTTTCTCTCAAATAAGAAAGCAATGTCTGAAAAAATTCATAATTTACCTTCATAAACTCTTCGTCTCTTACCGGCCTGTGTACTGCCGCAAAATGATATACGAAATCACAATCCTTCGTATAGTTCTTCAAATCCTGCAGAGCATTTGACTTGTCATAGGTATAAATCCTGTCCGTCTCCTTACTCTGGGCCTTTAAGGCTGCTATCAGATTCTTTCCCAGGAAGCCTCCTGCCCCGGTAACCAGTATCTTCATACTAATAACCATGCCTTTCTCACAACTTCTCTATTCTTTCACTGCCTCTTTCAGCACTTCTTCCAATTCCCCCCTGATCTTTTCCTCCTGGTGCTCCTTCCTGCCTAGCTCCCAGGCTCTCCTCCGGTATAATTCTATTTTATCCCGATGCCCTGCCAGACGTGACAGCACCGGATAAATATTTTCAGGCTTTCCAATGCAGATAGCCGCTTTATTCTTCTTCAAATACCGTATACCTTCATTTTCATAGGGTCCCACCGCAAGAACTGCACAGGAGGAAGCCAGACAATCAACAATTTTCGTAGAAAATGAATACTTCGTCAGAAGCTTATTTTTCAGGTCAAAGCTCTCAGCCAGAAGCGCAACATCTGCTGCCTGATATATTTCCTCCAGGTTCTCAGGTGAAACAAAGCTTTTTAGAAATACCGACCTTTCATCATGGAGCTGCTTCCTCTCTTTTTGAGTCAGCTTTTCCTTCGTATAAATCTCAAGAGTCATCAGAACCTCATTCCGGTTTATGAGAGAAATGGCCTTTGCTATGGCTGCAAGGGTCTTCTTTCTGTTACAGTAAAGCCTTCCGGCATAGACGATTCGTATAGGCCCTGCTGTCGGCTTTTCCCTGTATTCCTCAAAGCTTCCCCCCTTACGCAGAACACCGGCAGAAACCCCTAATTCCTCCTCCATCTGCCTTGACTGCCTCTCCGACAGGGTTAAATATTTTGCATAAACAGGCGCAGTCTTTCTCAGGTCTTTTCGGAAAAGCAGCTTTCTGCACCAATAAAAAGGAGAAATACTCAGCTGCCTTAAGGAATATTCATCATCTCCTGTAAAGACAATTACCGGTGCACCGGTAACCGAATGTAAAAGCCGTTCCATGTACAGCATTCTTCTGGAGTAAAAACGCAGGCTGAATATTACCTCCGGTCTGCAATCTTCCAGAAAATCCATTAAAAGACTGCCTTTAAAGTCACTCTTTAACCACACCTGGTCCCTGCATAGCCTGAGAGGACCGCCCAATACGGTCTTTAACGGTTTATACCCCCTGGTTTTATCTCCTTTCAGACGGAGCTTCTTCCCTTTAAACTCAGGATAGAGATTCGCCGTACCATATCTTCTGGTGATAAGCCATTTGCCGGTTCCTTTTTTTGTTATAAGGCTTTTTAAGGCCATCCGGTCGGTTATCTGAAAATACCTGCTGCAGCAGAGGTTATCCGGTTCCCCGTACGCTAAATACAGGTTAGCCAGGGTACCGGAAAAGCCTGACAGCCAATTTGTCATTACATTACCAGGATAGATTTTGTCATTCCAGACTTCTTCTGTCAGAACCAAAACATTCATATCAAATCCTCTCTTTACATTATTGAATGATTTTAATAAGCTTCCTGACAAGGACTTCTGTCTTATTATAAAAATAAGCACACAGCTCCGGTGCCAGATAAAAACAGGTAAACATCAGCTTATACCGCAGAGGGGTAACCCTGCTGTAAAGCATCTTAAAATAAACTTCCCCGTAGAGCTTAATCAGTTTTTCTTTATCATTCGTATTCTCCGGGTCCTTTCTGCAGTTTATATAGAAAAGCATCAGATTCAGGCACAGGTATTCCCAGGAATACTCCAGAAGCTCCTTATCCTTATCCGCAAAGAAATGTATCCGCTCCCTCAATACCTCATAAAAGTCCATGGGCTTATAATGGTTTTCCTTTCTGGTGGTACTTTCCATGCTCTGATAGTAGTAATACAAGGGCTTCTCCGACAGCACCACCTTGTCAGAGCGGTATATAAGCTTGTAGGTCAATGCTTCATCCTCATAATTGAAGTGGTCGCTTACAGGAAAAAATAAGTCCTTCAGCAGTTTCCGGCGGTAGAGCTTGCCGACTACTCCGGACTTCATTTTCCGGCTGAAAAAAGCTTCCTTTTTATCATAGACCCTATGTTTTCCCTGCATGGATATCCCCTTAAAATCCGAGCCTCTTCCAATATGGAGCTGACAGGCGGCAATACCTGCCTTATACCGGATACACAGGGAAAGCAGATATTTAATGAAATGCTCCTGAATAAAATCGTCACTGTCCAGAAATGTTATATAGCTTCCTGCCGCATATTTTAGACCGGTGTTCCTTGCGCTTGATATGCCGCCATTTGCCTGATGCACTACTCTGATCCTGTTATCCAGACGTCCGAGATTATCACAGATAGCCGGGCTTTTGTCCCTGGAGCCATCATCTATCAAGAGTATCTCAAGATTTTTATAAGACTGCTTTCTGACACTTTCCACACAGCGCCATAAGTATTTCTCTGCTTGATAAACAGGTATAATAACACTTACAAGAATATCTTCTTTCATTTCTACCTCATTCCTGCGTATATGAACGCTGCTTTCCTTCTTTCATCCATTCTTCCTTTACTATCAGCTGAAATTTACCGCTGCTTAGACGGTAAAGGGAGTCGGTAAACTCCAGGGTAATCTTTGTCCCGGTGCCAAAGAACTGGCCCAGGGCAGTTAACAGCTTTTCACTGCTGTTGTCTTTCTCCTTTTCCTTTCCTATACAAAGCACATGTATCCCTCCGTCCTTCTTTTGTATAAACTGCAGCTGGCTTACCGTTTTCGAAAGGCTGCTTACGAGCACCGACAGCTGAACCTGGCTGAGCTTCCCTTTTTCCGTAATCAGAAATGCCGTATCCCTGCCGGAAATACCTGCTATTACCGGATGACTGCTCTTACAGGCGCAGGCCCTAGCCTTATCCTCTGTGATTATCATATCTCCTATGTCATACCGGATAAGGGGTGTGCCAAAGGTATCGAAGCCTGTGACAAGAAGCTTTACCCCGCCTTCAGCCGGAATATGTTCAAAAATTCCGGTATCGAGAGCTTCATGATAGGAACCGCATCTGCATTGGATAATAAAGGGGGCCCCTTCATTGGAAGCATATTGGTCCGACAGGGGACACCCAAAAACCCTTTCTATTGTTTCACGGTGCAAAGGCAGCACTGTTTCCGAGGTGGTAAAGACTGCCTTAGGTGTAAAAGCAGGCTTTATGCCGTTATCCTCCATATATTTGGCTACGGTATAGACAGCCGAGACGAAGCCGTCTATGGCAGCCGGTTTATAGCGGTTTAAATCTGCCACATAATAAGGAAGATTATCCTCTGTAAGATGATATGTTGAATAAAGCCTTTGTCTTCCCGCATAATTGGTTCTCCAGAAAACAGGCTTTCTCGGAGAATCTGCCACAATCTTCTTTCCAAAAAACCTGGCGGATTTCATTTTATTGTTTTCAAAGCCAAAGGTAAGCTTATAGGCATCCAGATAGGCCATTCTCTTCCTCACATCCGCCTTTCGCTTTCTTACTTCCAATGGCATTCCTGTTGTTCCTCCGGTATAAAAGCTAAGACTTTTTCTCTTCGGTATTGTATAAATCCTGTCAAGATTATCCCTTAACACATCCTTATGAAGAATGGGAAGCTTTCCGATATCGGCAGCCGTTCTTATTTCATCCAGGGGTATATCCTTATAGAATTCACGGTAAAAGGGGCTGTTAGCGGCAGCATAATGCAATAAGCGCAGAAATTTCTTGTTCTGTATGTTCTGCTCCTTTTCTAAATCCTCATGGCTATTCCGGGCATATTTCTTTCGAAACCTCTTATAAACACCGGTGTAGCGCTGCTGATACAGCATTAAGCCATAGAGGCTGACGGCAAGATTCTGCATAAAGACCGGTAACCGGTAATATAAGCCCAGCATTACTATTTTCATCAATAAGCCCCTTCTTTCAAAATGTGTTCTTGTTACACTCATTTGCCTGGGAAGTATTTTCTAAGAAATATTTTTATTCTACAGTCCCATGGCATTTAACAATATCTCATTTATCTTACTTACCTCAAATTTTTCCCTGCATAAAAAATAAGAATATTCTCCCATGCTTTCCCGTAGACCTTTATTTTCAATCAATAATCCGATTTTTTCTGCCAGGGCAGGGCTGTCACCTACGGGTACATGAAATCCGTTGTAGCCTTCGATCACGGTATCCTTGCAGCCCGGAGCATTGGTTGTTATAATGGCTCTTCCTGCCGCCATTGCCTCAACAATACTCCGCCCGTTTCCCTCATGATAGGAGGGAAGCACAAAGATGGAACATTTCTTCAGGTATGGTCTGACATCATCTGCACGGCCGCAGTAGGTAACGGCTCCATCCTCCAGATAGGATATAAGCTCCTCCTCCAATATGGCATCCTTATGTTCATCCAGTCCTCCCACCAGTAAAAATTCTGCATGGGGGTACTTTTTCTTTAAGGCCGAAGCCGCCGTGCAATATTCTTTGACTCCTTTACCATAGACCAGTCTTGCCGTCATACAGACACAGGGAGTATCCGGTACCGGAGTTTTGCGAAAATACCCTGTATTGACACCGGAGCCATTCACGAATACTTCCTTTCCGGCTTTTAAAAGATGCCGCTTTCTCATGCTTTTATAATCATCCTGATTCATGAAGATGCACTTCTCGCTATAATGAAAGATGAATCTGTAAAACAGGCAAAGCATATTTCTTATCAGACAATTCTTTACTCCCTTTGTGTAAAATACCGTTTCAAGACCGGTGATAAAGGAATAAATATGCCTTACCCTGCAAAAAATTGCCGCACATCCCCCAAATACAATGGGCTTTGCCATAAAAAAGAAGCAAATATCAGGCTTTGTTTTCCTGATAACATGCACATAGTTAAAAAACATACCCAGGTTTTCCAGAAGGTTCGTTCCCGTCCTGCTGCCTCCCACCGATTCATAGGATGCCCCTAACTTCTTCGTCTCCTCTTCCATTAAGTCCTTTGCTTCCACGGATACACATACTACCTGGTGTCCCTTTTTTACCATTTCCTTTATAAAATCCTGTCTGAAATTAAACATGGAAGGCCCGTGGCTGGCTCCTACCAATATCTTCATTGTCCTTCACCCTTCCTGACACCCTCAAGTACTCTATTCCAATCAAAGCCGCAATTAAATAAAAAATCCAGAACGGACAGGTTACCTTCAAAGCCCTCCCATAGCTGAGGATATTTAAAGGGTTTATAATCCGTATAAGTAAGTGCAATCCCTCTGTCCAGGAAGTCCTCTTTTGCTTGGTAAGCCCTTGCCCCAAGTCCCGAATAGTATTCATTTGCCCTAAGTATTGTGCAGATATCTAAAATCCGCTGCTCTTTTTTGGAATCCACCTTCAGCTCGGAAGCTTTTACAATGGCTGTACGCAGTCCAAAACCAGCAAGGATAAATCGGTTGATTGTCATATTCATGTCTGCCAGATCTTCATATTTTGTAAGAAGGAGTTCCTTTACCACCGGAAAGATTTCCTTGTAATATCTGGAATTACTGTAATTGGCAGTTAAAAGTTCCAGATGCTTCTTCTTCCAGCCAAGCTCATCTTTTGTCCGCACCTCATTGATTGCATCTTTAAAATGATAATCAAGAGGTACCGTTATTCTTTTTGTCCCCTGAGAAGTTTTGATATTATTTCTATGGTGCATGTTGTCATTGGAAAATTGGGCATCATCCAGGTAAACAAACAAATCAGCTTTGGAAATCTTATAGAAATATCCTAAATATGGAAAATAATCCGGCTGATGGATAGCAATTCTCATAGCTTATTCCCTCTCTCTTTCTTCATGCTAATCCTGCGCATACCGCAAGCCTCCCTGCGGTTCTGCTTAAATAAGAAGTTAATAAATACACCACATTTTTAACCAATCCCATGCATATCAAAATTACTTGTAATGCTATTTAAAAAGATACGAAAATCGTTTTAATTTTCAACTTATTCCATGCTTATCACAAGCCTGTTTGCTGTGCTGTTAAAATTAGAAATTATAAGCACGCCTCATTCTTCAACTTCACTACTGCAGACCTAGGAACTGTATATATTTCTTCCAAGGAGCACGGTAACCGCTGTATAAATTGAAATTACCATATCCCCTTTAAAACTTATATTTTCAGCATAGGAAACGTCCATTGTAAATTGCAGCTCTCTTGTGGCTGCCGCACGGTATTTCATATCTATGGTACAGAATAATCCCGGAAGGCAGGAAAACCTCTTTTCATAGGGAAATTTACCTTCTTCATCCCTGGCTTCTTCCGGTAATACCGGTCTTGGTCCTATAATTGCCATATCCCCTTTTATAATATTAATAAGCTGAGGCAATTCATCAAGGCTCGTTCTCCGCAGGAAAGCCCCTGCTCTGGTTATTCTCTTATCTCCCTGAAAAGCCCTTATTTCAGGGTTTTCATGATTTTCCTTCATTGTCCTGAATTTATATATTTTAAAAGGCACCCTGTTCTTTCCCACTCTGTATTGTGTAAACAGAATCTTTCCTCCATCTTCCAGCTTAATAATAATTCCTATCAGAAGCAGCAGCGGAAATGTGAGTAGTAAGACCATACAGCTAATGGCACAATCAAGCTTCCTCTTCATTTTTCTTTCATAAATCCTGTTCATATATGCAATCCCCCTGCTTAATATATGGGCTATGGCAGAAGGGTTCCCATAAGCATTCTTTTACTGCTCTCTTCGAAAGACCAATTCAAATCCTTCCGCATATAATAGCCCTGCCTGGCATCCTCTGTAGGAGGCAAGACCTTTGATTGCTGTTTCACTTCTGGGATGAGGATACTCTCTCATTACACCCTCATATTGGGACAGGGCTTCTATTTTTTTGGCAAGCCCTGCTTCTTTGATTTCTACAAATATGTTGGGTGTAAAGGAGTGGAGGGAGGAATTCAGGGACCATTCCGTAGAGGAAGGGATTTCCATGAAAAGTAATTCCTTGACCGGTTTTATAACAGGGTTCCTCTGAAAGAGGCGTATAGCTGCCTGGCAGGCCAGAGAAGTCTGATAATGGTCGTTATTAACATCTGCCGGATGATGGGTAAATACGGCTTCTGCCTCAGAGACCGCTAGAATCTTTTCTATAAACTGCACCAGCCTGATATGCGGAACACTGTTAAATTCTATATTCGGAAAGCTCCCAAGATAAACTTTTCTCACTCCAAGTACTTTGCCGCAATTTATGATATCATGGCGCAGCTTTGCTGTTTTAGGCCTGTTTTTTCTGGCTTTCGCTTCACCGCAAAGAATACATACCTCAACCCTGTTTCCTTCCTCTGACAGTTTTTTAATGGTACCGCCTGCACCTAATACTTCATCATCGGGATGTGCTACAACAAATAAATAATTCATATTTATACCCATTGCATTTCACAGACTGACCTGTGATATTGTCTCAAATAAAAATAAATGATAGGAGCTGAGGATTACATAATAATCTGAAACAAGTTTTACAGTATCTTTACACTAATTCAGAAATTCTCTTAATCTATCATTGACCTCCCCGGGCTCCTTATAAGTTGGTACTGCCTCCTTTAAGGCCGACCGGATATTTTCGGAGGAACCGTTTTTTAAGGCTTCTTTTAAAAGTCCAAGGGAATATGTTATTTGAGACAATGCAATTTCTTCCTGCTTTTCAATAAATATCTTATGATTTACTGTTGCAGTTAGTTCACACTTATTTGCTAATAACTCTTCATATAATTTCTCACCGGGTCTCAATCCGGTTTCAATGATATCAATATCTTTATATGGAACATATCCGTTAAGCCTTATTAATTCCTCTGCCAGCCTTAGAATTCGAACCGGCTTTCCCATATCAAGAACATAGATTTCTCCGCTGGCTGCCATTTCTCCGGCCTTTAATACCAGACAGGCTGCCTCCGTTACTGTCATAAAATACCGCAGGATATTTTTATCTGTTATGGTAACCGGGCCGCCTCTGTCTATTTGAGACTGGAAAAGAGGGATTACGGAGCCGTTGGAGCCGAGAACATTGCCAAAGCGTACCGCGGCAAAGCCGGTACTGCTATGCTTCACACTCTGAAGAAGCATTTCGCAAAAGCGCTTGCTGGCTCCCATGATATTTGTGGGATTTACCGCTTTATCCGTTGATATTAATACAAACTTTTCCGCTTTGAATTCTCTGGCTGCGTTTATGACATTATAGGTACCAAAAATATTGTTCTTGACGGCTTCCCCCGGGCAATCCTCCATAAGCGGCACATGTTTGTGGGCCGCAGCATGGAATATCAGCTCAGGATGGTAATTCCTGAATATATTATTAACTGCCATAGCATCCTGGACAGATGCAATTTCAATTTTGAGATTTAAATTCTTATAAGTAACGTTTAATTCCTGCTGCAGCTCATAAGCATTATTTTCATAAATATCAAGAATAATAAGCTGCCTGGGTCCTTCTCTGGCTGCCTGCCTGCATATTTCAGAACCAATAGTACCTCCTCCTCCTGTAACGAGGATAACCTTATCTGATAAAAAGCTTTGTCCACCCTCTCTCTCAAGGCTGACAGGTTCCCTTCCCAGCAATTCATCCGGTATCAGATTCAGTTTGCCTCTTTTGTACTTAAAAGCCCTTTTCCACTTCAACTCAACTGCCCCTTCCCGGTAAGATTTCGTCAGAAACTATATTAATATATTCTTTTATTTCCGATAATGTGACGATTAAATTAATAACTCATACAGAATCAGGTCGTATACTGTAACAATAAATCATGTGAAGCATAAATTATAAAGTAACTACATTATATTGAATATTCTATATGATGATTTTATAGTTAGAAAGGAGTAGGAGAATTCCATGACCTATATTGTAATGCAATTTATCATTATGTTATTGATTTTATTTATCAGCGGTATTTTCGCAGACAGAATTTTCAGATTGGTTGCTTTTTGTCAAAAAACCAGCAGCATTTACACTTCATTGATATTTAGCTTATTAATTTATCTTATCGATATATGGGGATTATTCATTTTCAAAGACATTACACATTTTCCAATGCTTGTTGCCTCTTTCGATTGTCTGCAATTTACAAGAAGATTTATACTTCTCAGCCTTTTGATTGGTGCTATATTAGGCGGAATTTCAGGTGTCTTTGGCTGGCTCCTTTGCAGACTTCGTAAAGATACCTAAAAAAATAGGTCCGTCAGGACCTATTTCACATTGCAGACCAAGTCCAGGGCAATTGCCCTGGACTTTTCTATTCTCCTCAAAGAGCTTAAAGAACAGTTTTTGACCTCTTTTTCTTATAAAGATTTTATTAAAAACATTTATCAAGAATAATAATTTTGTTTACATAATAAATTTATGTTAATTTATTTCTTTCAAAAGCCAATTCCGTATTTGTTTCTTATCGAATCCATATTAGAGCCTCCAGAATTGATATCCCTTTTCTATCCAACTGCTCTTGTTGAGGATTCCTTTTACATCTATCAGAACTTTTTCTTCGGCTTTACCTGACCGAAACATTGCCATAATCTCCTCCTCCTTTAATTCCTTAAATTCATCATGGGCAACAGCAAATACAATACAGTCGGCATCCTTAATTTCTTCTCTGGAAATAAGTCCTATCCCATAATGCTTACTGGTTTCATCCGTATTTGCCAAAGGGTCATATACAACAGGTTCAATGCCGTATTCCTGAAGCTTATTATAGATATCCACAACCTTTGTATTCCTGATATCCGGACAGTTTTCCTTAAAGGTAATACCAAGTATTAAGACCTTACTGTCTCTTACCGGTCTATTGGTTAGTATCAGTTTCTTTAAAATAATATCAGCAACGAATTCTCCCATACCATCATTAATTTTACGCCCGGAAAGTATAATCTGTGAATGGTAACCTAGACGCTCTGCCTCATAGATAAAATAATAGGGATCCACACCAATGCAATGCCCGCCCACAAGACCTGGGTAGAAATTCAATGAATTCCATTTTGAACTCATTGCCTCAATTACTTCCCTTGTATCAATCTGCATCCGTTCAAATACCATAGCCAGTTCATTCATGAAGGCAATATTGATATCCCGCTGGCTGTTTTCAACAACCTTAGCTGCTTCCGCCACTTTAATACTGCTAACCGGGTATACTCCTGCGGTAATAATTTGGCTATAGACCTCCGTTACTTCCTTTAACGCCTCTTCATCCATACCTGATACAATCTTTCTTATATTTTCAAGTCTATGAACTTTATCTCCCGGATTGATTCTCTCCGGCGAATAGCCGACCTTAAAATCTTTTCCGCAGACTAACCCTGAGAATTTCTCCAGTATGGGAACACATATTCCTTCTGTAACACCGGGATATACTGTGGACTCATAGACTACAATAGACCCTTTCAAAAGATTTCTTCCTACAATCTCACTTGCCATTTCAACCGGCTTAAGATCCGGCATTTTATGAGAGGTTACCGGAGTGGGAACAGCAACAATATGAAATTTTGCCAGGCGAAGATTTTCCTCTGTATCAGTAAAGTCAATGACAGCATTTTTTATTGCCTCATCCCCTACTTCTTTTGTCGGATCAATTCCATCCTGATATTTCTTTATCACATCACTGCTGATATCATATCCGATAACATGATATATTTTAGAGAAAGCCAGTGCCAGTGGCATACCAACATAACCAAGCCCTATAACGGAAAGACTTTCCTTTTTCGTTTTTAAATCCTTTGCCAAACTCATAAAAATTACCTCACTCTTCATAACTATCGAAATATTACGGAGCTGTTAAAGCTCCTCCTAAAATTTAATCCAGGCTCCCAAAACATAAACTGAAAACCTCTCTTAAATCCATATTATGACTTATTGTTCTTTTTGCTACAAAAATAGACCGCCAGATTACCTGGCGGCCTATTTTTAAGTGGTGTATTTCGAAGGAATTAGACGGTTAGTAAGCTAATATAGCCTATTCCCCTTGTGCAAAATAAGGTACAACAAGATAGTTGCCTTCATGAATGGTATCGGAAGACAAACCGTTGGTTTCTTTAATTTCTCTGATATAAGATTTCATATTCTTATAGTCATCCGTTATATATTTGTCGGCAATGCTCCAGAGAGTATCCCCTTTTTTTATCTGAACACTTACTATCTGTTTCTTGGAATCCACCAGCTTTTGTGCGGTTACATCCGTTGGAATTAAGAGGAAGAACACTGTCAAAGTAATTGCTATCAAAATTCCAAGCAGTGCAAAAAATTGCTTTTTATGTACAAAACGAATAATTCTTACCGGTATCTGTCCGGTAACCAAAGTGAATGTTGATTGACTCATAATGCATTCCTCCTATATTTCTCATCTTTTGTAATCATATACCCTACGTGACTGCAAGCTTTTCTGCTGTTGGACAATGTCTGTAATATGGCTGTAAGCTGCCTTTTATATGGATTATCGAACATATGTTGCGAACACTTGTTTTCATATCCTGATTATAATACCCAAACATTTGTTTGTCAACGGTAATTTATAACTTTTTTTTAAAAAAGCGAACATAAGTTTTGCATTTGACAAAAAAGCATGTTATAATGATTGCAATGAAAGTGAAACTTTTGTACATAATACATGAATTTGATAAATTTCGATAAACGGAGGAAATATAAATGAGCTATGGCAAAATCAGCCCGAAGCAAAAAGAAATCCTTGAATATTTAAAAAAGCAAACACTATCAAAAGGCTATCCCCCTGCAGTTCGTGAGATTTGTGAAGCAGTAAAGTTAAAATCCACCTCTTCTGTACATTCCCATCTGGAAACCCTTGAAAAGAATGGATACATAAGACGTGACCCGTCAAAGCCAAGAGCAATCGAAATCATGGATGACACCTTTAACTTATCGAAGAGAGAGATGGTCAGCGTTCCAATCGTGGGAACCATTACAGCCGGTCAGCCTATACTTGCTGTTGAGAATATTGAAGGCTATTTCCCTATTCCGTCAGAATACATGCCCAATGAAGAAACCTTTATGTTAAAGGTAAAGGGTGAAAGTATGATCAATGCCGGCATATTCGACGGGGACCAGATACTTGTCCAGAAGCAGTCCCATGCTTCAAACGGAGATTTTGTTGTGGCTTTGATTGAAGATTCCGTAACCGTCAAAACCTTTTTCAAAGAAAATGGCTATTACCGTTTACAGCCGGAAAATGACACCATGGAGCCTATTATTGTGAAGGAACTTGAAATCCTCGGCAAGGTTATCGGACTATTCCGCATGTTCTGATTTTTTTCTGGCTGTATTGGAATGAATAACCCGGTTGGCATTATGCATTAATCTGTCCCAGGTACCTTCGCCCAGCTTGTGAAGGATAATTCTTCTGGCCTCCCCTATAACAGGAGGCCGGTAAGATATATTGTGGCAATCACTGCCCAGTAAGTCAACGTATCCTTCTTTTATCAGGCTTAAAGCCTTTCTTTTTGTATCTGAGCCTGTAATGGCGGAAGTATTCATTTGTAAAAGACAGCCCATATCCTTAAGCTTCTTTAAAAGCTTTCTGCTTTTCATCAGCGGTTTGTATCGGTCAATATGTGCGATAATAGGGTTAATATTGTAATAGCCAATTATCCTCTCCAACTCTTCCAAATACTCATTGTTCCAGGCTTTCATATCAGGCAGCTCCAGTAGCAGGTAACTGGTATTTTCAATACACAGCGGCTTTAAATCCCTGTTATTGAAAAGGAACCTGTGAAGATAGGTCTCACTGGCGGCTATTAAGTGTATCTTACTGTGGGATACTGCTTCCATGGCATCAGACCTTTTCTTAACAAACTCCTCCAATGTCGTCTCCATGGGGTAAAAATGAGGTGTGCATACAGCTGTGGTTACCTTTTGGTGATAAAGATATTCTGTCAGCATAATTGCTTCTTCACTGGAAAAAGCTCCGTCATCAATGCCAGGCAGTATATGAGTGTGCATATCAATCATGATTACCTCTCTTCCGCCGCTTGGAGCGGCATGTAAAAGCAGCGTTTATGCAGCGGCATAATCACAGCTGTATATTTGCAGCAGCATGTTTCAACAACATATTCGCAGCGGCGTGCTCACAGCTGTAATTTGCAGCAGCGCAAAACCTGCTTTTTGTTAATGAACTATTCCGTTACTTTTATTTTTCTTTGTGCTGTAATAGTATTTCGATTTATGCCCTCCTAATTCTTTTTCTGAAATTCCATTGAGAACAAATCCCAGTATATTTGCTTTTGCATAATGATACTTCATAAGTGCATTATCAATGTCGGAATAAGTGGTTTTATTCTCTCTTGTCACTAATATTGCCCCATCGGTACTCTTTATAAAACTTAAAGAGTCCGCCACAACATTTACAGGCGGTGTGTCCAGTACAATATAATCATATTCCGCTTCCAGCTCATTTATTAATAATTCCATCTGCTTACTGCCTAAAAGCTCGGAGGGATTGGGAGGTGTAGAGCCCATTGGCATCATGTGCAGATTCTCATAGGGTGTTACATAGAGACATTCTTTTAAGGAATTGATATGGGATAAAAGATCGCTGAGACCTGGCTGGCTTTTAGCTTTAAAATATTGATGAAGCCTTCCTTTTCTCAAGTCACAGTCAATCAAAAGCACCTTGTAGCCTGCCTGTGATATGGCTATTGAAAGATTTATGCTCGTTGTGCTCTTACCATCCTCCGGTGAGGGACTGGTAATTAATATCTTCTTACACTCTTCCTTGCGGATGGAAAATCTTAAATTTGTCCGCAGGGCCTTATAGCTTTCTGTTACCAGAAAAGAATCCTGTACACTTAATCCTCTGTTCATATCCTCCCCATAACTTTTCCTTATAAGATTCTTTAATCTGGATGAGATATTCTTATCCTTACTGCTATCCTCAGCAGCAAAGTCCGGTATTGCTCCAAGCAATGGAATATTATAGTGTTTTAATAAATCCTCCTGGCTTATAACCTTGAGGTTAAGGACTTCCATCAGCACAGACAGAAAAAATGCCAGAAATCCACAGAATATGCCACCCAGCAGGGTATTTAAGATAATATTTGGGCCTGATGGCAAAGGCTGGTAAACTACCGGGTCCACTACATTTATAACAGCACTGGATTTTATCTTTTCAATCAGCTTGGGCGCAATGGTTTCCATACTCTTAACTAATCGATAGGAATCATCAGGACTTTTACTGGTTAAGGTTATGTTGAAAATCTCCGTATTTTGAACCGTTTTTATTTCAGTCATCTTCTTAAGGTCAGGCATGCTATAGGGAAGCCCGCTTAACTCCAACACCTGAGTATAGAACTGCCTTGTATTTAAAAAATTAATATAGGTCTCCGCTATTTTCTGCGCATAATCCAGCTCTGACAGATTAGCAGCGGTATTGTCCGCCGTACTTACATAGAACTGAGCGGAAGCAGTATATGTTTTATCAACAAAATAACTGGTATATAGAAAGCTCAATAATAATCCCCCAAGAGTACATGCTGCTATCAAAATAAACCGCTTTTTTAGAAGGTGCAGAATATCAGTAACTGTAAATTCCATTATGGACCGTTCCTTTCCGGATAGATTTTGTTTTATTCTATGAAGGAATAAGAACTTTGGGTACATTTTATGGAGAAAAAGGTAAAATAAAGAAAGGGCTGCCGCATTACAGGAAGGAAGAATAATTCTTCTCTCCTGCCCTAATGCAGCAGCCCATACAAGGTCAGTATTTATATGGTGTTACTTATTTCACTTCAAGTTGCTCTTTGGAGATAATTTTACCGTCTCTCCAGATACGCTCCAAATCATAGAATAAGCGGTCCTCTTTGGAAAAAATATGCACAACTACATCACCATAATCCATTAATATCCAGCTTGCAGACCTAATACCCTCTATTCTTTTCGGCTCATACCCATTCTTTGACAGCTCTTCCATAACATTGTCCACCAGGGCCTGAACCTGTGAGGAGTTTGTTCCGTTTGCAATAATAAAATAGTCTGCAATAACGGTGATGCTGCCGATTTCAATAACCTTAATATCTTCTGCCTTCTTATCATCCAAAGCTTTATAGGTCAATTTTGCGATTTCTTTTGCTGTATCCATTGATACTCCTTTACTCTTTGCACAATTTCCTTTTATAAAAATCATAGGTGTCGGCTGTGGTTTCATCTATCAGTTTACCTGATTCCATCAGATAAGCTATGGTATCTCCTAATATCTGATAAACAGCCTTATCCAGATTTTCAAAGGATTGTTTTCTTATGTTATCCAGATTAGGGATTGCGGATGAGGTACGGTTTGGCTCCATGTAATCTGCTACAAATATAATCTTTTCAAGTAATGTCATATCCGGCCTGCCTGTTGTATGCCAGGTTATAGCAGAAAGGATTTCCTCATCTTCTATATTATATACGCTTTTTGCATAAAATGCTCCAAGCTTAGCGTGCAGCAGGTCGGGCTTCAGCATTTCCACCTGTTTTACCGGCACCCCATTGGCAATGCACTCCGTCAGCATTTCCTCGCCGGTCATGTATTTTGCACAGTCATGTAAAAGTCCTGCTATCAAAGCCTTTTCATAATCAGCGTCATGCACCAATGCCATAGAAAATGCAGTGGTCATGACCCCCAGTGAATGAAGATATCTTTTCTTTGGCAGGATATCTCCTAAACTTTTTTCCAGCTGATATAAATCTTCCTTCATTATTTCTGCCCTTTTCCTGAAAATAAATGATGTTCCATGATATAATTACATACAGCATCAGGAACGTAATACCTGATAGAACAGCCTTTGCCTGCCATATTCCTTAAATCATGGGATGCTATATCCAAATAGGGAGTGTTCAGGATATGAATGAAGGCACCGTACTTCGAACTTAAAAGTTCAGCCTGATCCCTTAGCTCCTGTCTGGTTTCGTTACCTCTGACAGCCGCTACGATATGTGCTAACCGGAATATTACCTGCGGTTCCCACCAGCTTTCCATCTGAAACAGGGAATCTGCCCCCATAATGAAATAATAAGTTACATCAGGGTTCTGATTCGTCAGCTCCTGCAAAGTGTCAGCAGTATAAGTTGTGCCTTCCCTTGTAAGTTCAACCCGTGAAAGCTCAAAATAAGGGTTATCCCTAATGGCCAATTCCACCATCTTTTCCCTGTGCCAATCTTCTGTTATTATTTCATTACGCTTATGGGGAGGTCTTTTAGAAGGCATAAAAAGTATCTTATCCAGCCCAAGCTGCTCCAAGGCGCTTTGTGCAAGAATGAGATGTGCCATATGAATCGGATTAAAGGTTCCTCCCATGATTCCTATTTTCATCATCTTTATACCCTCATTTGAATTATTTTTTCCCTTTGCTTAAGGTTTCCTTCGGTAACTCTATTTTTTTCCTGGTTTTAGATTCTCTATATAAGACAAATTTTTTTCCGATAACCTGTACCACCTCGGAATGGGTACGTTCCGCAACCGTTCTGGCAATCTCAGTAGGATCATCGAGGCAGTTCTTAAGAACTGTTACCTTAATAAGCTCTCTGGACTCCAGAGCTTCCTCAAGTCCCTGTGTCAGTTCAGGCGTAAGACTTGCTTTTCCGACCTGATAAATCGGCTCGATATTCATGGCAAGCCCTTTTAAATAGGCTCTTTGTTTACTCGTCATTTATTTCCTTTCCCGGAGAAGGGGTCGTTGCAAAATAGCCAGCTATGTGAGGCTATTTTGCAACATCTCCTTTCCGTCCCTGCAATCTATCAATTAATAAACCGGATTCTATTTATAGTAATCAAATTGAAGGCCATACATCTTGACCGTATCTCCCTCTTCAATTTCCAGAGCTTCCAGTTCATCCAGAATACCGCTGTCCTTTAAAAAGTGCTGGAAGAATTCAAAGCCCTTTTCGGAATCCAGATTGGTATATCCCAGCATACGCTCAATTCTTGGACCTTCCACTACAAAGAGATGCTCTGCTTCCTTTACAACAGTATAGGGCTCATTACCAAAGTCAATGGCAGTAAGGTCGAATTCCTTCTCGAAGACTACCGGCTCTGAAGGCAGACTGTCAAGTAATTCCTTTACATGGAAAAGCAATTCTCTTACTCCCTTACCGCTGACGGCAGATATGGGAAACACCTTTATACCCTGAGGCTCAAAGGCATCTTTTAAAATTCCAACAGCCTTTTCTTCTTCCTCACCATATAAAATATCCAGCTTATTGGCAGCTATTACCTGAGGCTTACTGGCAAGCTCCTCGTTATAAGCCTTCAGCTCACTGTTTATGGTCTCGATATCGGCTATTGGATCTCTTCCTTCCACTCCGGCAGCATCCACCATATGAATAATGACCTTGGTCCGCTCAATATGCTTTAAAAATTCATGACCAAGCCCTATTCCCTGAGAGGCGCCTTCAATAAGCCCCGGAATATCTGCAATTACAAAACCGTCTCCATTTTCCAGATCCACTACACCTAAGTTCGGATTCAGAGTTGTAAAATGATAGTTGGCTATCTTTGGTTTGGCATTGGTTACACGGGAAAGGAATGTGGATTTACCTACATTGGGATATCCTACCAGGCCAACATCGGCAATTACCTTAAGCTCTAAGGTAACATTAAGCTCTTTGGCCTTTTGTCCCGGCTGGGCATATTTGGGGACCTGCATGGTTGCTGTGGCATAATGCTGGTTGCCTTTTCCGCCTCTGCCTCCCTTTAGGATGACCTCCCGCCGGTTTCCATGGGACATATCCGCTATGACCTTGCCGGATTCTGTCTCCTTAATTACGGTTCCTTCAGGCACTTTCAGGATTAAATCCGCACCATTCTTTCCGTGGCAGTTTTTCTTGCCTCCGGTTTCTCCTTCTTCGGCAATATATTTTTTAACAAAACGGTAATCTGTTAAGGTGTTCAGATTATCATCCACTTCAAATATAACATCTCCGCCTTTACCGCCGTCTCCTCCGTCAGGACCCCCAGCGGCAACAAAGAGCTCTCTTCGAAAGCTGACATGCCCGTCGCCGCCCTTGCCGGAACGAATAAATATCTTCGCACTGTCTGCAAACATTGTATCACCTCTTTCCTGAATATCTAATCTCCTAAAGATATTCCTATATCATGAACAAACCCCACATTCATGAATAAATCAAGAATCTGGGGTCCTAAAGTTTCATCTTATTTGGATTCTACCGGATAAACAGAAGCCTGTTTCTTGTCTCTGCCTTTTCTTTCGAAACGAACTACACCATCAACTAATGCAAATAAGGTATCATCTCCGCCGCGTCCTACATTGATGCCGGGATGAATTTTGGTACCGCGCTGTCTGTAAAGGATGTTACCAGCCAAAACAAACTGTCCGTCGGCTCTCTTTGCACCTAATCTCTTGGACTCAGAATCTCTGCCGTTCTTGGTAGAACCAACACCCTTTTTATGGGCGAACAATTGAAGGTTCATTTTCAACATAACCTACACCTCCTTGAATAAATGCCGCAGGAAAATCCCGCTAAACAAATTTAATATACTTCTTTCCGTAATCTTCCCTGATCCCATTAATGCCAAGAAAAAGGGAATTTAATAACAAAGTTGATTCATTACAAGGTTTTGAAACAATCCTGAAATCTATCATCCCCTCTTCCTCCTTCAAATCAAAGGTATCGGAAGTAAAGGTTTCAATAGAATTGACGGTATTAATGACAAGAGCCGAAACAGCTGCACATACGATATCCTGTCCGCTTTCTGCGAAGCCTGCATGTCCTGTGCTGCGAAAGCCTGTTATTTTTCCGTCTGCATCTTTATATACGGATAATGTTATCATAACTTAACCCTTATGTTATGCGTTGATTTTTTCAATCTTAACCTTGGTATATGGCTGCCTGTGACCATTCTTCTTGTGATATCCGGTCTTTCTCTTATAACGGTAAACAATAACTTTCCTGTTCTTGCCTTCTTCTACTACTGATGCAGTAACTGTTGCTCCGGCTACCGTAGGATTTCCTGCTACGAAAGAACCATTGTTTACAGCAAGTACCTGGTCAAAGGTATAAGTTGTTCCAGCTTCCAAACCAAGCTTTTCTACTTTAATGATATCGCCTTCGGCTACTTTGTACTGTTTACCACCTGTTGCAATAATTGCGTACATATGGCACACCTCCTATTATCATTACTCGCCAGCTTTGGTATCTATTTACAATAGTATTATTAAAATAGATTTCAAAACCTCGCTGTGCGGCACACTAGATTAGTTTAGCATATAAGCCAGTTATTGTCAACGGATAAAATAAATTTTTACATGGCTAACGTATGAATCCACCAATTTAGTCCAACTATCAAAGACACTTTTCTAAAAAACTCATATTGACAAATATATCAGAGTGATATATCCTTAATTAAAATTATTATATCAGAGTGATATACTTCTGGCACTGATATAGCAGAAAGAATATGCTATATACATCTAAGCATGCACAAAAAGGAGGAAGAAATGCACAAAATTTTATTTGTTAACGGTAATTTAAAGGGCCACTTCAACCCCACTCTGCCTGTTGTAAAGGAACTGGTCAGCCGCGGGGAGGAGGTATGGTACTTTGCTTCGGAGATTTTTAAGGAAGAACTGGAGTCTGCCGGGGCTCATTTCATCAGCTCAGGAGCAGAGATTGAGGAATTCAATAAAAATTTTCGTTCTTCCGGTAACCATCCTTTGTATACCCTGTTAGAATACAAGCTGAAATACGATATTTCTATGGTGCCTGTACTGCTAAACCGGATACAGAATCTCTCCTTTGATGTTTTAGTATATGATTCCTATTTAGGCGGAGGCAGTTTCCTTCCCTCCATACTGCAAATTCCATCCGTATGCTCTACCACTACTTTTGCCCTTAGCAGGCTTCCTATAAAGGAACAGCTTATGAGCGGCTGCCATCCGCAGCTGGATGAATTCTATCTTATTCTTCAAAAGGAATGTGCCCGTCTGGGAGTCAGAGAACCGGATGCTTCAGAGTATTTTGCATCAAGGGGTGATATTACCCTTGTATATACCGCTAAGGAATTTAATCCCGGCAGCGAGGCTTTTGACGACAGTTACATATTTACAGGGCCCTCCCTAGGAGACAGGCAGGACGATATGGACTTTCCATGGCAGGGGCTAACGGGTAATCCCCTTATCTATATTTCTATGGGGAGTATAAATACAGAGCTTGCCGGATTCTATAAAATATGCCTGGAAGCCTTTAGCAATACGGAATATCAGGTTGTAATGTCCGTGGGCAGTAAAATAGAAATCTCTTCCCTCGGGAACATTCCCGGTAATTTTATTCTGTGCCGGCATGCCCCCCAGCTGGAATTATTAAAGCGCTGCGAACTCTTTATCAGCCACGGCGGGCTTAACAGTACAAACGAAGCCCTGTATTATGGAGTGCCAGTCATTGTTGTTCCCCTTGTAAATGATCAGTATATAACAGCCAGACAGGTCTTCTCCCATGGATTGGGAATGTCACTTAAATTTACAGAAATCACTGCCCAGCGTTTGGCGAATACAGCTAATACCATATTGACAGTCCCTTCCTATCAGGAAAACTGTAAGAATTTCAGCAGAATATCCCGGCAGGCAGGGGGATACCGCAGAGCGGCCGATGTAATTCAGCAAATGGAGGTTAAAAATGGCATCAAAAAATAAAACCCGTTATGCGATACTTGGAATTCTGAGCATCCATTCCGGAACCGGATATGACATAAAAAAATACTGTGATACTGTCATCTCAAACTTTTGGAATGAAAATTTCGGACATATCTATCCTGTATTGAACCAGCTGCTGGAGGATGGATGGATTCAAATAGACGAGTCTTCCTCTCCCAGAAAGAAGGTATATTCCATTACCGAAACGGGCAGACAGGAATTTTTAAGGTGGCTGGCAGAGCCGGCCGGCTATCAGCCTGAAAGGTCGGAGTTCTTATTAAAATTCACCTTTTCAAGTAATTTGGATAAGAAAGCTATCATAAGAATGCTGTCCGATTACAGAAAGCTGCATTGGGACAGGCTGGACAAATACCAGCTTATGCAGAAAGACCTTCAAAAAGGCTTAAAGGATGTGGTTCCTGAAAGGGAATTGTTCTTATACGCCCCCCTTCGCCTGGGCATTTTAAATACCAGGGCTGCCATTGAATGGTGCGATGAAATCATGATGGCTTTGGAAAAGAGCAATTAATCGGTACTTTTCTCATTTAACCTTATTTTACCCTCATTAAAAAAGGTGGTAAAACAAAGAATAAACTGTTAAAATGTTAATCATAGCATGTATATAATGGAAAATATACGCAGAGCAATATAATAGCGGCATTTTAAATGAGAAAGGAATTACAATGACAGAGAAAACGATAAAATTATATGATGAAGACAGCTATCTTTCTGAATTTAGCGCAAAGGTCCTGTCCTGCCGGGAAATCATATCGAAAGCTGATAATAAAACATATGAAGTCATACTGGATGCCACTGCCTTTTTTCCGGAAGGCGGCGGACAGGCCTGTGATACGGGCTTTCTTCATGGCATGGAAGTCATAGATGTGCAGGAAAAAGAAGAGGTGGTCTATCATACTCTAACGGCTCCTATTCCGGAAGGTATCACCGTAAAAGGTGAAATCAACCGCAGCCGCAGATTTGACTTTATGCAGCAGCATACCGGGGAACACATCCTCTCCGGCCTGGTCCATGAACATTACGGCTATGACAACGTAGGCTTTCATCTGGGAGCAGACTTGGTTACCATTGACTTTAGCGGTGTCCTTAAGGAAGAGGATTTAAGAGCAATGGAAGAAAAGGCTAATGAAGCCGTATTTCACAACCTTCCGGTAAGAGCTTACTATCCCACCCAGGATGAGTTAAAAACCATTGATTACCGCAGTAAGAAAGAATTATCCGGTGCGGTCCGTATTGTGACCATAGAAGGAATTGACACCTGTGCCTGCTGTGCTCCCCATGTCAGGTTTACGGGAGAAGTGGGCCTGATTAAAATTGTATCCTCCCAAAGCTATAAGGGCGGAACCCGTTTGGAAATTCTCTGCGGAGACAGAGCCTTAAAGGATTATAACCGGAAAGAAAAGAATATCCAGAATATTTCGGTGCTGCTTTCCGCCAGGATATACGAAACAGACGAGGCCGTAAAACATCTGAAGGAAGAGAAAACAGCCCTGGAAGGAAAGCTTTCCGCCCTCTCTCTTAAGCTTTTAGCCTATAGGGCAGAGTCCATACCTTTTGGAACAGAGCCTTATACTATTTTCGACAGTGAAGTCGAAGACAATCAGCTAAGAAATTATGCCAATCTTTTAAAGGACCGCAGAGATGGAGTTACCGGAATCTTCCTTCCGTCTGCCAAAAGCGGCCCAGACCTTACTGAGACTGATGAATCCATGGATTACCGCTACATCCTGTGTGCCAAGACCATAGACGTAAGGCCCTTGGGAACAGCTCTTAATAAGAACTTTCAGGGAAGAGGCGGCGGAAGTAAGGAAATGGTTCAGGGAAGCTTAACCGGCCGTAAGGATGATATTGCTGATTTTATTCTTCAATATAAGGCTTAAAATAGAAGGCAATTCAAGCACCTAAACTTCTGTGCTTGAATTGCCTCTTTTCATAACGTTTTTATCACACTCTTATTTATATTATCCGGCCTTTTTACACCTGAAAGGAAAAATCTAAAATTTAACTTCTATGGAACTTAATCTGTCAAGTCTGCAAAGGTTCCCTGTACATATTTCATAAGAGCGGCAGGATCTGCTTCCAGCTGTAAGCCTCTGACGCCGGCACTGACAGTTACGGTATCAAAGAGCTGTGCCGTTTCATCCATGAAGGTGGGATATTTTTTCTTCATACCTATGGGGGAACAGCCTCCTCTGATATACCCTGTCAATCCCAATAAGTCCTTTTGATGGACCATTTCAATCTTTTTCTCACCGGTAACCTGGGCTGCTTTTTTCAGATTAAGCTCCTCTTTCACAGGGATACAAAATACATAGATTTCTTCTTTTCCTCTTGCTACCAGAGTCTTAAAGACCTGCGCCGGCGGAATCCCTATCTGGGCAGCCACGTGCTCACCGGACAGATTATTCTCATCCGGCTCATATTCATAAGTTTTATATGAAATGCCCGCCTGTTCCAACAGCCTCGCGGCATTGGTTTTATTCTTCCCTAATTTGTTCATAGAGCGGTTTTCGCACCTTCTTTCTTGTCACTTCCACCAAGTTCAAGGCTGTCATATCCACTAATACCGTTTTCACGGGATCCTTCCTCAGCTGTTCCTCGAAGGACCTCATAAGTGCTTCTTTAGCACTCTTATCCTCCATATCGATAAAGTCGACAATAATAATACCGGACAGGTTCCGCAGCCTTATCTGCCTTGCGATTTCTTCTGCTGCTTCCAGATTCAGCTTAAAAAAGGTTTCCTGTACCTTTCTCTTTCCGGAAATTGCTTTCCCTGTATTGACATCAATAACTGTCAAAGCCTCGGTAGGTTCAATAATTATGGTTCCGCCGGATTTAAGCCATACTTTTTTCTTCAGGGCATTTTCCAGTTTTACATCAATCCCATAAAGTTTGCTTAAGGAAAGCAGGTTATCTTCATAGAATCTAAGCTTCTCTAAATCTTCTTTCTGGTATCTGCCAAGGTAGGAAGCAATCTCCTCATAGAGCTTCCTGTCATCGGTAATAATTTCCGTTATGGCCTCCGATAAGCTGTCACGAATATCACAGAGATATCCGGGCAGGGTCCGGTAAACCACCGAAAAAGGGGTTTTATGCGTTCCATAGCTTAGGGTCTCCCCATAAAGGGAAATAAGTGCTTCTGCCTCCTCTTTCAGTACGGAATCCTCTGCTTTGGCGGCATTGGTTCTTACGATAAATCCATATTCTGTATGCTTATAGACATCCATTAGGGTCTTAAGGCGCTTTCTCTCCTCTTCGTCCCCAATCTTGCCGGATATGCCGATAATATTGTTTCCATGGGTAAGCACCAGATACTTTCCCGTAAAATTAAGTCCTGTCGTGGCAACCGGGGCCTTGGTCTTTACATCTGCCTTGGCAATTTGGACCAGAATTTCATCCCCTACTACCATCTTTTCATTCTTTTTGGGATTTAAGAATATGGGATTTCTTACTTCCTCCAGAGAAAGATAACACATCTTACCCTTTTCATATTCCACAAAGGCCGCAGCAATATTGGCAACAATGTTCTTGACCTTTCCCACATAGATATTCCCAAGAGAATTTTCCTCCTGCAGGCTAAATACATTGACCTGAAGCATTTCCTTTTCTTCAAATACAGAGGATACAATACTATCCCCATCCTTTGTGATAATCAGTTTATGCTTCATAGCCCACCTCGGACAAAGGAATATAGGCTCCATTCTCTGTTCCTGCTTCTCCATACAGTTCAATGCGGTGCATCTGGAAGGTAAATTCATTAAAAGGTAACCCTGCATAATCACAAAAGGCTTCCATGACCAGCTCAGGCTTTATATTATTTACACTGCCGGAGGACAGTTTAAGATACACCTTAACACCATTGTCATAAACCTCTGCCAGGACAGCCTTTCCGGAGGTACCCTTATAAAACGCTGTCTCTGTAAATGCATGGCAGTAAATAAAAGGCTTAATATCCGTTTCCTTTTCACTCTTTTTTGATTTTTTTAATATGGTGATATTTTCCTGTGCCATAAACCCGGTAAACTTTTCCTGAAATTCATTCCGGTTCATAAATTCATAACCATCCCTTACCGATACCAGATAATCCGCTGCGGCAACACTTGCCATGGCGTTCCTGGCTCCGTCTTTTAATACCACCATATCCGTTACCTGAATATATTCATTCATAGCATTATTCAGCTTCTTCATTACAACCTGCTTGTCCTCAAGACTATGAAAGGAAACATCCAGATACTCTCCTTCGCTGGTTAAGCCAACTCCCAATGGAGAAGCAAAGGACATGACCTGATGAGGGTTAAAGCCCTGGGAATATTCCACGTCAAGGCCTGCTCTTCGTACTGCTTTCTGGAAAAAGCGCATGATATCCAGGTGTCCGATGAATTTTACGGGTCCAATTTTAATAAATTTCATTCGTACCATCATAGAGTGGTTACCTCCTGTCTTGGGATATAACAGATGCCGCCTCCGAATTCCATAGCACCGCAATGGGAGCATGCCATTTTGCAGTTAGGAGTAACTTTTTCCTCCCGGGCATTTTTGTATTCCCGGATTAAAAATGCCTTGGAAACACCTGCGTCTATAAAATCCCAGGGAAGGATTTCCTCTTCTTCCCTCTCCCTGCTGGTGTAGAAGCCGATATCAATGCCGGTATCGGCAAAAGCCTTTTCCCATTTCCCATTGGAAAAGAATTCGGTCCAGGAATCAAAGAGACAGCCTTCCTGATAGGCCGCTAAAAGAGCCTTTGCCGTTCTTCGGTCTCCTCTGGCAAATACACCCTCCAGCACACTGAGCTCCGCTTCGTGCCAGTTGTACTTAATACTCTTTTTATTTAACTGCTCATTGAATTTTGACCTCAGGAAATGCTGTTTATTCAGGTATTCCTCTGCCGTATCCATTCTTGACCATTGAAAGGGTGTAAAGGGCTTGGGAACAAAGAAGGAGGTACTGGCAGTAATGCTTACCTTGCCGTTTCTCTGATCCTTTGGAATGGTATAGTACTCTCTTGCAATCTGATCGGATAATACTGCTATTCCTTCAACATCCTCTTCTGTTTCCGTGGGAAGCCCCAGCATAAAATACAGCTTAACCTTATTCCAGCCTCCATTAAAGGCTTCCATGGCACCGGAAAGAATGTTCACTTCCGTCAGTCCCTTATTGATAACGTTACGAAGTCTCTGGGTACCGGCTTCCGGAGCAAAGGTCAAGGAGCTTTTTCTGACATCCTGTACCTTGTTCATAACCTCCAGTGCAAAGGCATCGATACGAAGGGAGGGAAGGGAAATATTGACCTTCTGCCGGCCACATTCCTCAATCAAAAAATATACCAGTTCCTGTAATCCGGAAAAATCACTGGAGCTTAAAGAGCTTAAGGAAATTTCCTCATGTCCGGTAGCACGAAGCATCTCAATAGCATACTCCTTTAAAAAATCCATACTTCGCTCTCGGACAGGGCGGTATACCATTCCTGCCTGACAGAAACGGCAGCCTCTGATGCAGCCTCTTTGAATCTCAAGTACTACTCTGTCCTGGGTCGCTCTGATATAGGGAACCAGGGGCTTCTTCGGATAGTAGGTATTTTCAAGGTTCATTTCGACCTGCTTCTTAATTCTTTCCCTGGCATGGGCATTGTTTTTTGTAAAGCTTTCTATAGTGCCGTCTTCCTTATAGGTAACATCGTAGAAAGAAGGCACATAGATTCCTTCAATCTCCGCTATTTGTTCCAAATATTCTTTTCTGCTGCCGCCTTTTCTCTTATGCTCCTGATAGATATCCAGCAGTTGGTTATAGACCGTTTCTCCCTCTCCGATATAGAAGAAGTCAAAGAAATCGGCTAGAGGCTCCGGGTTGTAAACGCAAGGTCCTCCTCCCAATACAAAGGGGTCCTCCTCCGTCCTGTCCTTTGCCAGCAAGGGTATTCCGGACAAATCAAGGATTTGCAGTACATTGGTATAGCACATCTCATATTGGAGAGTGATTCCAAGAAAATCGAAATCCTTAATAGGCTCCTGGGATTCCAGTGCAAAGAGGGGAATCTTTTTCTCTCTCATGATCTTGTCCAAATCAGGCCAGGGGGAGTATACCCTCTCACAGTAGGTATCTTCGCGGCGGTTAAACATATCATAAAGAATCTGTATGCCAAGATGGGACATACCTATCTCGTAAACATCAGGAAAGCACATACAGAACCTGATATCAACAGCATTTGTATCTTTTACAACCATATTTGTCTCATTGCCGATATATCTGGCGGGCTTGTCTATGGTCATTAAAATCTCATCGGATAAGGCCAGCTTATTCATTCGAACTCCTTTCGTGAATATCAAATCATTGATTTGGTATTCTTTGAGTACCTAGTTGAAAAGTACATCCCGCTTTTCAACTATTCTCCACTTCTTTTGTTGTATTTCCAGTGTCTGTCTGATTATTCCACATCACAGCATTCGTAGCAAGGAAATTGCCAGACCTTAGAAAAACACATTGGTTTACATAATATAATTATGTGAATCAATGTGTTATTATTTAAAGCATACGTTTAATTATAGACTAATATAAGTAAAAAAACAATCCATTTCCTTTCACTTTTTATTAGGGCTGTTCCGCTAGTAAACTTGCGAAATGCATGGAATTAAAATATGCACTCAGCTCCATGAAAGCCGCTTCGCCGAATTTTTACACCCCAATTATACATAGACAAAACCTGAGATTAACTTATGGCACCTGAATCATAGTTAGAAATCAGCGAAACTTATCCAAAACAGATACAAAAAAATCCTGTGCTTCTTTCACGCCGATACTATCGGATATCTGGCTCTCAATCATGCTTACATTTACCTGCTTGATTTGGAAATTAAATTGATCCATTAAAAATACGGCAAGAAATAAAAGGCTTGCACAAATCATACGGATTAAAAAAAGCTTCAATCCTCTGGACTGTCCCGCTCCCATATCCGCTGCTGCTCCTGTAAAGCTGCCGTCTTCCGGCAGGAACATTTCTTTATTGCGGTATCCGCTCTTTGCCTTGCCGGTTGTATTCATTGACTGGTTCCTGTTACAGCTTTCCCTTGCCAGCCTTATGTATTCTGCTCTGCTGGGGATCATATATTCTTCCTGCTTATCCATATTCTCATCCTTTCTGCACTTTTTTCTATTGGAATGCCCATGTCCATCTTAGGAAGAGCATACTTGCATAACATAATTCTAGCATATTATATTCCTCCTTATGTCACTGTTATGCCAGAAATCTTGAATTTATAGCATAAAACTGTATGCTTTCATACATACATTCTCATATTGGAAAAAAGCTTCAGAAAGCAGGAAATTAATACTTGACATTCTATTCTTTTACCTGACTGTCCGTTTCAAAAAATCTTCAAACCATTTCAGGATCTTATCCATATCCTTTGTAAATACCGTAAATGAACCGGAAGAGTCAAGACGCTTGAAAAAGCTAGTTTTTTTAACCAAGGCTTTTTTCAAAACAAACGGCCTCTTTATTTCCTTCATACTTCCCGTAGTTTTCACGAACCTGATAGCCGTTTCTCTTATAGAACCTGACAGCGCCTTCATTCACTGCACGGGTCTCCAGCAAGAGCCTGGAATAGCCAAATGCCTTTGCTTTCTTCTCCAGATAGGCTAATATGTCAGAACCTGTTCCCTTTCCTTTTGCTCTTGCATACATCCTCTTAACTTCCGCCGTATCACTTGAGATGGGCCGTATGGCACCGCAGCCCGCTGCTTTTCCATCCTTATCCATGGCTAGTACAAAGACAGAGCGCGGCTTATCCATGTCTTCCAGATTAAAGGAAGCCTTTCCGCTGTTTCCTGTTACAGCCTCCAGGGAATTGGAAAGCTCCTCCAGTAATTCCAGTGCTTCCGTATTATTTTTGGGGTCAACTTCCAGAATTTTAACCATATAATTTTCTCCTGCCTTCCACTATTGAAATCCTGAACTCTCTTGCAGCAGCTTCTTATTCATATTACGCAGCCTTTCTGCTGGTGACTATATATAGTCCCTTTTTTATAGAAAGCTTCATACCTGACATTATGCAACATTTATAGAGTTAATTCAACTTTTATGGGCTTTTAGATATAATTTTACTATTGCCTGCCCATAGGATTTCTGTTATAGTAGCTTTAGTCAAAAACGAATATAGCAGAGTAGGATTTCGTGCGTTAAGTGTCATCGGAACGGGGAGTTGTCCGGTGAACGAAAAGGTAAAACTTGCGGTACGATATTCGCATCCCGCTGCTACATGACAGGGCATACCTTCTCATTGTAGCACATGTTTTTGCAACAATTTTGAAAAGGAGGTAGCACCATGGATTTTTTTAAGACATTAAAGGAATCTTCCCAGGAATTAAAGAAGCTGAACAATCTGCTTATCTGCGCCATGCTCTTGGCTCTGTGCGTTGTCTTTGGTATCTTTGGAACCGTTATGATAGGACCATTTCTCCGCATTACCTTTTCCTATCTTCCCATTGCCCTTGGCAGCATGCTTTTTGGACCTGCAGCCGGAGGTATTATCGGAGCCATAAGCGATATCTTGAATTACATTGCCGCACCTCAGGGCCCGTTCTTTCCAGGTTTTACACTGAATGCAATCATCATGGGCCTTATATTTGGCTTTTCGTTCTACAAAAAGAGGATTACCTTAAAGAGGGTAATCGTTACAAAGCTTATACTTATGATTGTCATCGACAACCTGTTGACTCCCTTATGGCTTTATATGCTCTACGACAAGGCCTTTATGGCTCTTATGGCAATCAGAATACTAAAAAGCATCATCCAACTCCCCATTGATGTTGCAATGATTTATTTTCTGCTTACCAGACTGCCGGCACTGATTTCCAAAAGTCATAAGCTCCTCAGTTAAACGGCCAGAA
The DNA here is from genome assembly GCA_023410275.1 of Bacillota bacterium. Lineage (GTDB taxonomy): Bacteria > Bacillota > Clostridia > Lachnospirales > Lachnospiraceae > Anaerocolumna. The sequence continues at coordinate 116,091 of JAEYPZ010000052.1, read as the reverse complement.
CAAAAGGACAGCTTTTCAATGGTCTAATGCAGCTGTCAGCACTTTAAACCTATTTAAACATATCAAAGGCTCTAGGCTTTTCCAGAATTCTTAGTGGAAAAGCATGGAGCCTTTTGAATTAACCGCCGTCTATTTTGTAACTGCAACCTTCTTCATGAAGCCATTTTCGTCAAATTCCAGCAAGTCCAGGCATACTTCCCTGTTATAGCCCTCTTCTTCCGGATGCCTGCCTAAAGGAGTGCAGAATCTGTGATAGGCAATCAGGTACTCCTCTTTGCCCGGCTCCTTCCTAATAGTATGATGCCCTGTCCCAAGAATCCCTCTGTTCGTATCCTTTACCAAAACCGGATATTTGTACTCAATGGGGCCGTAGATACTGTCCGATACCCCATAATTTACATGGTAATCTTCACTGCCTGTATCGTCACAGGACCAGGTAAAGTGATAAAGACCATCCCGCTTTAACACGGTAACAGCTTCCCTGAAATCATAAACGCCCTCGTATTTCCTCATGGTCTCCGCCTTTATGCTTACCATGTCCTCTCCCAATCTGACAACAACTGCCTCTCCGTTGCCAAAAAGCAGATAAGGAGTATTATCATCATCCACAAAAACAGAAGGATCAATGGTCTGGCTGATTTTGATATTCATACCGTCAAGTATCTCCGGCGTTATGAGAGGCTCCTCCATTGCCGTAAACGGACCTGCGGGACTTGAGGCCGTGGCAGCACCGATGCAGGATACCCCGTCCCTTCTTTTAGCACAGAAATAATAAAAGTATCTGCCATTTCTTTCAGCGATGGCAGGGGCCCATGCACTGCCTGTCGCCCAGGGTACATCCTCAGAGGCTACATCAAGTATTACCCCTTCATCCTCCCAATGTACCCTGTCCCTAGATGAAAACACATGAAAAACTGTGCCTGACCAGCCGGAAAATCCATCTGTGGTAGGATATAAATAATAGGTATCACCCACCTTAAGCATATCAGGGTCAGCGTATAATCCTTCCAAAACAGGATTTTTACAATCATATGCCCGAAGCAGATTTTCATACTCCCTTTCATTGAGACATAATACGGAACCATGTCTTTTCTTAACTTCACCCATATCATAATCCGTTGAAGGAACATACACTCCCTTTGAAAAATCCTTTGTAAGCAAAGGCATATAACCTTCGTCTGCTGCAAACCGGTCCAGCAGAAGACACCATTCCTCTGTCCCCTTTAAAGGAAAAGCTGCCGGCCCTTCCACACCATATATCCTTTCCAGGTCAGCGGAAGGAACCGGAAGAAAAGGCCCCTCTATTAAATCTGTGCATTTATCAACCGTAATGGCCTTAGTAATTTCATCCTTGGATATACGGAAATAATACTCCTTATCCTTTACTATGGTCGTGTCGATAATATGATTCTCCCGTTCCATATATTTTCTTGCCTTCGTGAAGGTTTTAAAATCCTTTGTAAACGAACAGTAAATTCTTTGCTTTGCTGTTAGGTCCCCTTCTTCCTTAACCATGGAAGCCCAGAACACCATATATTCACCGCTTTTTTCGTTGTAAACAGCCTCAGGCGCCCAAACACAGCCGGCAGACTCTATACCGACTTCCACTGCCCTTGGCTCCGACCAGTTAATAAGGTCCTCCGATTCCCACAGGATGATATTCCGGCTGCCTTCATACTGAGCGCCTTCCCATCCCTTTCCATTTGCGATTCTTAAGTCCGTGGCAATAATATAATATTTACTTCCGTCAGCTGAACGGATGATAAAAGGGTCTCTTACCCCCTTCTCTCCGATGGCCGATATCAGCACCGGTCTCTGCCTGTTTAAGTCCTTCCAATGCAGGCCGTCTTCGCTGATTGAAAAATATACCTGCTCCCCATTTTCATGCTCTCCCGTAAAATAGACCAATAAATATCCTCTAAAATCCCTCTCCATATGCCTGCTGCCTTCCTGCATTAATTTCTTCTTTTTCTAAACTATATCAAACCTTCTAAAAAAGTCAACATCTATCAAAATCAGCGGAATTTCTAACAATATCAGCGGAATTTTTATCAAGTTATCGTAATTTTCCATATGTAGTATTTGTGAAACAATTGAAAATCTCTCATTTTTCATATATAATGTTTCTAACTACTTAAAGGAGGACAATAAAAATGTCAGAGAATGTTTATGATATTTTATTGGAACGCGGGTTTATTGAACAGACCACCCACGAACAGGAAATAAAAGAATTATTAGGGAAGGAAAAAGTAACCTTTTATATAGGCTTTGACGCTACGGCAGACAGTTTGACAGCAGGACACTTTTTAACAGTTATGGCTATGATGCATATGCAGCGTGCCGGTCACAGGCCCATAGCCCTGCTTGGCGGCGGTACCACCATGATTGGGGACCCTTCCGGTAAATCCGATATGAGAACCATTATGACAAAGGAAACCATCCAGCACAATGCGGACTGCTTCTATAAGCAGCTCTCCCGTTTTATTGATTTTGACAATGATAAGGCTATTATTGCAAATAATGCGGACTGGCTTCTGAACCTGAACTATGTGGATTTCTTAAGAGAAGTAGGCGTACATTTTTCAGTAAATAAGATGCTTACGGCAGAATGCTACAAGCAGCGAATGGAAAAAGGACTTACCTTCTTCGAATTCAATTATATGATTATGCAGTCCTATGACTTCCTAAAGCTCAATCAGATGTATGGCTGCTCTCTGGAGCTTGGGGGCAATGACCAGTGGTCCAATATCCTCGGCGGTGTGGATTTAATCCGCAGGAAGGAACAAAAACCGGCTTACGGACTTACCTTTAAGCTCCTAACTACCAGCGAAGGCATTAAGATGGGCAAGACCATGAAGGGTGCCGTATGGCTGGATCCAAGCAAGACCTCTCCTTATGAATTCTATCAATACTGGAGAAATATCGAGGATGTTAAGGTGGAAGAATGCCTCGGTCTTCTTACTTTCCTTCCCATGGATGAAGTAAGACGCCTTGGTGCTCTTAAGGATGCGGAAATCAACTATGCAAAGGATGTTCTTGCCTTTGAGATTACAAAGATTGTCCATGGTGAAGAGGAAGCCACGAAAGCCAGAGAAGCTTCCAAGGCATTATTCGGCGGCGGTATGAAATCCGAAGATATTCCCACGACTCTTTACAAAGAAGAACAGTTTGCTCAGGGTATTGATTTAATAACCCTTATGGTGGACGGAGGTCTTGCTGCTTCCAGGTCCGACGCCAGAAGAAATATCCAGCAGGGCGGTGTAACAGTCAATGAAGCTAAGATTACGGAATTTGACAGGGTATTCACCTCAGCTGACCTGGACAGCGATGGTATGCTTCTTATCCGCAAAGGGAAAAAAGCTTACCATGCCTATAAAATGGAAGCCTAATGTATTCCGTAATATTCGAAAACAGACTTAATAGTCTTAAATAAAAAATACCCTTTAGGAGGTAATGTCTATGCCCTGGTGTCCTGAATGTAAAGCAGAATATGTAGAGGGAATCACCACCTGTACGACCTGTGGTGTTCCATTAGTTGACAGCCTGGAAGAGACGGAACAGCAAGTAGAATTTCTGGATACAAAGAAAGAAGCCTTTGCCAAAAAGTTTGTAGAATTCCTTGAGTATTCCAACATCAAAAATGCCTCTTACAGCTACAAGGAAGAAGAGGCTTCCTACTCAGTACTCATTGACCAGAAGGACCAAAAGCAGGTAAAAAAGCTTTATGATGCCTTTTATGCCGTAGAGTCTGAAAAAACCTTAAAAGTCGCTGCTGCAAACGGTGCCTTTTCATCTGAAACTGAAAAATTCAAGAAGGATTTATCACAAGACGACGAAGCACTGGAAGAAGCCTATGCAGAATCAGCTTATGAGGATGCTTCTTATGAGGGAGATGAATCCTCTGCGGAAACAACCGACGATGAAGCCGACAACGAAACCGACGACGAAGAAGTTCCCGCAGAGCTTTTTGAACAGGCGGAAATTCAGGGAATCCTGGAAAGTGCCAGACCTCCTGTAGCAGAATCTGCAACCTATGTGAAAAAGGAAGAACAATATAAGGATCTGAGCTCATCCGCTTCCTCCTTTATCATAGTTTCCATAGCAGGTCTGGTATTATTGATATTAAATGCAATGGGAGTGATTTCCATATTCGCCGGTGCTCTTTCTTACATCGTTATGGCTGTTGTATTAGTAGCATTTTTCGTTATTGGCGTATCCACCTACAAAAAAAGCAAGCTGGTAGAAAAAGAAATCGGTGAGGAAAATAACATTACCGATACCATTCAGGAATGGCTGGATGCCAATCTTACAAAGGAAAAGGTAGATGGCTTTGCCGATGCTTCTGCCGCCGATGAGGTCCAGTTCCTTCAGAAAATGGAAAAAATGAAAGCCATGGTAATTGCAAAATTCGGTGAAATGGATGATAAATACCTGGACCGTCTTATGGAGGAGTATTACAACGACCATTTTGAAGAAGATGCAGAGGAAAACTGATTCCGGTAAATGGAATGTGGTTTTCTAATTTGTTAGCATTAAAAAGTTTATAAACAAAGTCTATAAAAACAGAGGGACTGTCATAATAAAAGAACAAAGAGGCTGTCGCAAAATGAATTTTTCATACAAAATATTGATGCTGACTAAGTGGTCAGGAACTATAATTTGTTGAAATTTTGTATTTCGCGACAGCCTCTGAACTTTCTTTTTTATAAGAGTCCCTCTTCGTTTTATTCAGATACATCTTTATTCAGCTACTACTTTTTTTAGGCGCTTCTTTTTTATTCAGTTACTTTTTTTCAAGTACTTCTTTTATTCAGCTACTTTTTTCAAGTACTTCTCTTTATTCAGCTACTACTTTTTTTAAGTACTTCTTTTTATCCAGTTACTTCTACATACCGCTGCATTACCTGGGATAATGACAAAATAAGAGTTTTGACATTTCTATCTTTCACACGCCATCAAAAATATGCCTCACCCAACAAAACCCCTGCTTCAACATACACAGGCAATTTGCACAAAATAGAAAGCTTCCTGCGCCTATGGAAATGTATTAGAAGTCCTTTTCTCTGAAGCTTTTGTGCTATATCCTCAAACAGATTGTCTGAGCTTCGCGAGTTATCTGTTTGAGGATATGTCCAGCACAAAGGCTTCAGAGAATTAGGACTTCTTATACATTGTAATCGAAGCAGGAAGATTTCTATTTTAAATTGCCGTCCTACTGTGAAATCCTGCCCTTTAGCCAGTCTAATCCAATGCCCTTGTTTTAACCTTCATCAGCTAAAGATATCTTCCAGCTCTTCCTTTGTCAGCGAATTGATAAATACCTCCTGCGACTGTATAATCGAATCCGACAAATTCTTTTTCTTAAGCTGTAATTTATATATCTTCTCCTCTATAGTTCCTTTCGTAATGAGCTTAATTACATGCACTGAATTTATCTGCCCGATACGGTACGCCCGGTCTGTAGCCTGGTCCTCGACTGCCGGGTTCCACCAGGGATCATAATGGATAACTGTATCAGCGCCGGTGAGATTAAGTCCTGTCCCTCCGGCCTTTAAGGAAATCAGGAACACCTCTCCTTCTCCCTGATTAAAACGCTTCACATATTCATTACGTTCTTTCACCTTCGTAGAGCCCTCCAGATAAAAGCTTCTGATATTGCTCTGCTCCAATTCCTTCTCAATTAAGGAAAGCATGGAGGTAAATTGGGAAAATACAAGTATTCTGTGTCCATTGGCAAGACAGTCCGTAATAATTTCCATCAGCAGTTCCAGCTTGCCGCTGCCGCCGCTGTAATTCTCAAGGAAGGTGCCCGGATGGCAGCATATCTGCCTTAATCTTGTCAATGCCGCCAGAATTTTCAACTTACTCTTCTGCAGGCCTTTTTCCTGGATTTCAATGTTGATTTCATTTTTGGCGTTCTCAACATAAGCCATATAAATCTTCCGCTGTTCCTCCAGCATATCCGTAAGCATCTTCGTTTCTACTTTATCCGGCAGCTCTAAGAGCACATCCTTTTTCATTCTGCGGAGAATAAAAGGAAGAATACGTTTATTCAAGTCTTCCAGAACCCCTTGCTCCTCCCGCATGATGGGCTTTTCATACTGGTTGACAAATTTGGCATGGCTAAATAGATAATCCGGCATGATAAAATCAAAGATGGACCAAAGCTCCGACAGGGAATTCTCAATAGGTGTACCTGTCAGGGCAAAACGGTGCTCTGCCTCCAATAATTTCACAGACTTTGCATTGAGGGAATCCGCATTTTTTATATATTGTGCTTCATCAATAAATACCGTATGGAAGCAATGCAGTTGATAAAAGCTTATATCCCTTCGGATTAAGGGATAGGAAGTAATCAGTACATCCACCTCCCCGGTATTTTCTATCAGCTCCTGCCTTTCCTTGGGATTACCCGTAACCACTGCCGTCCGGAGCATGGGGGCGAAGTTTTCTATTTCATCCTGCCAGTTATAGGTCAGTGAGGACGGGCATACTATCAGGAATTTTTTATCCGGTTTCATTTCCTTGACCGCTGCAATATAAACAATTGTCTGAAGGGTTTTACCAAGACCCATATCATCAGCCAGAATTCCCCCCAGCTGATTCGTTGATAAGGTCATAAGCCATTTAAAACCGATTACCTGGTAGCCTCTTAATTCGGCCTGGATTCCTTTCGGAATTTCATATTCAATACTGCTTGGGTTGACAATAGCCTCTACCAGACGGTTAAAGCTCTCTTCCTTTACCACCTGGAATTTGTTTGTATCCAGTACATTATTCAGATAAACTGCCGCACTTTTTGGAATACCCACAGTCTCTCCGTTCATGTCACCTGTCACGCCCAGATTGTTCAGGACATCCCACACACCGGAAATATTGTCATCCTCCAGATTAATAAAGCTTCCGTCCTTTAGCCGGTAATATTTCTTTTTCAGGCGGAATGAGCGGAACATCTCCTTTAATTCCTCACCGGGAATTCCTTCATAATTCAAATCCATTTCCAGGAGATTGAGCCCATTTCCCACACGAAGGCCGGCCTTTACATTACCGGGGGCTTTAATACCTATTTTCTTAAAAGCCTCAGAATAATAAAGCTCGCAGAATTCTGCCAGCTCCTTGATCGAGCTGGTCAAAAACTGATAAATTTCATCGTCATTACGCATGAGAAAGCCATGCTGCTTTGGCTGGAAGCCAAGCTTTTCCAAAAATTCAATACAATTCTCTTCCTTTTCCGGCTGCCTCACAATAATGAAATTATCGATAGCCGCATTATCAAAGGCATTGAATTCATAAGTGCCATAGCGGAATTTAAGCTCTGCGTGAACACTGTTCTTGCTTCTGTCCAGATATACCACCGGTTCCAAATCCGCAACAATAAAACGGTCCTTAATTTCCTTTGGAACGTTTAGCTTTAATGTCTCTGTAATTCTCGGAAGCACCGTTTCCAGGAATTTATTCTTATTCTGCCCCTTAAATATCAGAGCTTCCTTGTTAACACCCAGGTTATTATAAAAGGGCAGGTAATTATTTAAAAAGCGCTTGGTAGGCTTATAAATGCAGTCCTTAAAAAACAGCAGCTCACCGGACTGCATAATGGGGATTACTCCGCTGTTTTCGGCATAATCCATCGTAATCCCGTCTTCCTCCAAGGATAGATCATAGTTTAACACCGGATTTTCCTGTTTAAATACGATTTCATCATAGGTCTTGCCATAGAGATCCAGGCTGAAATCCATGCCCTCCAATAGCGTTAAGAGCCGGAGAAGCATATTTTTTGTGAGGATAATGTTGGTTTTGGAAAACAGTCTGGAATAGAACAGCTTATCAATTCCTTCCTGAATTTCATAAATTTCCATTATATAATCCAATATTTTCTGGGAGTGCTTATCAAATTTACTCTCTCCGGGAATAAATTTGAATTCCTTTCCAATGACTATCGTTTCCTTGTTGTACATATCCGATAAAAATTTCTTTACCGTCTGCACCTTGTAATAATGGTGATTTCCCACTCTCAAGGATAAAAGGGCTGCTCCCACATCACTACGGATAATACTTGGAATACTTAAAGTGGGCTTTATATGAAAAGTCTCACCTTTTGTGATGGCTTCCTCCTGATTATTGAAATAACCAAGAATCTGATAGACCAGCTTTTCCTCCGGATTTTCCGGCTCCTCCATCATGGAACGCTCAACATAATTCAGCACAAAGAAAAGGGCTGCAACCACATGGCGGCAGGCTCCGTTATCCTTAATGTGCTCGGGACAATTGCATTTATAATCAAAGGATCCGTCCTCGAAAACCTGGATAATCACCTGATATTCAAAAGTATCCTTCACAGTAATACGATATTGGTTTTTATGACCTGACCAGGTTGCATTTACTATACAGTTCTGTTTGTAATCCTGCAAACCTCTTGCGTAGGCGGTTTCACTGGATGCCAAATTTCTGATTCCCATTCTGGATAACCGTATCATTTCAGTCTCCTTTTTCTTGTCCATACTTTGCATCCCTTTATTATAACACATAACAAAATACTTTGTTAAGCAAAATCAATAGGAATGTAAAGGAAATAGATACAGTTTCAGCTGTCAGACTGACTGTAACAAAAAAAAGAGAGCTATTAATCAATTTCCTGACTTACTATGTAAGCTAAATATAATATTCCTTCACGGTCATTCCCTGACCGCTTTCCTCATAGGGTTTGACATTCTGCTCTGAATATTTACGCCTATCCTTCAGCATAAGGATTATTCCCGATACAAGGCAAAGAATCAGACCGATAAAAGGTACGAGCATCCTGCTTACCTTTTCTCCGCCAACGAAGATATAATAGATTTCCCAAATGGAAAAAAGCAGGGACAGTACCGCATAGAGAAAACCTATTTTAATGATGTGGTATTTACACTTGACTTTACACTGTTTCTTCATAGAGATTTCCCCCTTTTGACCCTTTCGCATTTTACTTTCAATTATTAGACGATTCAAAAGGAGGAAAAGTTTCAGAAATTCGTTATAAAAATGAAATAAATTTGTTAGAAATTCAAAAATGGCGCCAATTAATACCTTATATCAGTTCATATGCCGCCATATTTCATAGATTTTTTGGAAGCAATATGTAAAATCTATCTTTTCCACGGAATTTTTCGTAAGAATTGGAACCTTCCCAATGAGAGCATCTCCGATATAATATTTAGCAGTTCCCACTTCCGTATCACACATGACAGGAGCTTTTAATAAAGAGGGCATGGTATACTCAATATGGACCTTTTCCCCTTCTCTCATTAAAAGTGAGATGTCTCCCTCATAATACAAATAGGCATATTTTTCTTTCCCTTTTATTACAGCAACCGGATCAAACTTCTTGCCGCTGTAAAATACCTGCCTCATCTCATAGTTCTTCGTTCCATAATCCATAAGAGATTTGGTATCGGCCCATTTATAAGTCTTATGAGGCGGCCAGCCGGAACCAAGTACTGTGGATACAAAGGTCTTTCCATCCTTTTGCACTGCTCCGACAAAGCAGTAACCGGCCTTTCCGGTAAAGCCTGTTTTAATGCCGATAGCTCCGTTATAAAGAGATAAAAACCTGTCTTTATTGTTTACCGTAAAGCTTCTGCCTTTGGTAATCTCGGTAAACTGCCAGGAGGGCGTACTGATTAACTTCAGAAATTCCTTATTCTTAATTGCATAGCACGCAATACGGGACAGTTCCACGGCAGTGGTGTAATGTCCGTCAGCATCCAGACCGTTAGGCGTAACAAAGTTCGTATGCTCACAGCCTAATTCCTTCGCCTTAGCATTCATCATCATAGCAAAACATTCCACTGAGCCGCCCACATGCTCTGCTATGGCAACCGCCGTATCATTATGGGACTCAAGCATCAGGGAATGCAGCAAATCCTTTAAATAAAACTTCTCACCGGCTACCATATTCAATTGAACATCCGGCATGGAAGAAGCGTATTTCGAGACAGTTACCACATCGTCCAGGTTAGCGTTTTCCAGAGCAACAATACAGGTCATGATTTTAGTAGTACTGGCCATGGGAAGTTCCTCATTGCCGTTTTTCTCATAAAGTACTCTTCCGTTGCTGGCATCCACTAACGCTGCCGCCTTGGCACTCAGACTGCTCTTCTTTATTTCTTCGGTGCTTACCTCTGTCTTCGTCTTCGTTTCTTTGGTCTCGCTTCCATCCGGCCGGTCCGGTACCTGTTCATCTCCCTGAGGTGTTTTGTCCTTGCCGTCAGTACTCTTTTCCATTAATAATTCTTTTGTCACCAGTCTGTCATTCGTAAGCTGCTTTAATACTGCATCATATTGAACCGTGGAAAACACCGCAAGAACAATAAGAGAAAGAATTATTGATATGATTCGATTTTTCATGCCAGAAGCATCCTAAGATATCCTTAACATTATTTTATTGCATGTTTCCTTCGGATATCCCTTATTTTAAAAGAAACTGATTTAATACTTTACTGCCAGTTCCCCGCACAGGTTCGTCTGGAGTAATTTCACCAGCTCTTCATAGGAATCCGTACAGCTTATTCCCCACATAAGCTTTGTATACACTGCCTCTGTGGTCATATCATAAGCGGAAAGAATTCCATTTTTCTTTGCTGTCATGCCGACTTCATAAGTATCGAGATTTACACCGTCAAAAACGCACTGGGTAGCCATGATTACCGGTATCTTTTTACCGGCAAGAAGGTCAATCTTCGCCATGAGCTCTTTATTGTCAACGGGCATACCGCCCAGACCATAGCCTTCAATGATAACTCCCTGATAGCCTTCCTTCAGAATATAATCAATAAGGGAGGCTTCTATTCCCGGAACCATTTTCAGTACAAATATCTTCGGAATGTCCTTCTTCTTTAACTCCCCTACGGATATTTCCGTACGGCAGCCCTTTTCCCTCATGTCACTATATTCCTGGGTAATAAACAGCTTATAGTCCTTTATTACACCTACATAGGGATAATTACAGCTAATATAGGCATCCTTATTGATGGAGCTTCGTTTATAAGCCCTGGTGCCGTTAATTACCTTATCATGAAATACAACAAATACTCCCTTTAATCTGGAATCTCCGGCAGCTATTACCGCATCCCGTAAATTTTTGCCGCCGTCGCTGTCCTGACAGGACAGGGGTATCTGGGAACCGGTAAGGATAATGGCTTTATTCACCCCTGCAAATAAAAAGGAAAGCATGGCAGCACTATAAGACATGGTATCCGTGCCATGGAGGATCACAATACCATCGTATTTATCAATGCTTCGCTGTATGGAATCCTTCACAATATACCAGTCCTGAGGTACGATATTACTGCTGTCCTTATAAAATACCGCTTCCACCTCTATTTCATATTCACCTGAAAGCTTTAACAGTTTTTCATGCAAAAGTCCCGTAACATCTTCATTGCCGGGCTTTAGCCCTTCTGTCGTCTGAAAGCTTAATATTGTTCCGCCTGTTGTTAGCACAAGTACCCGTTTCAAGGTCTTTCCCCCGATTCTTATTTTTCTATTTGTTATCCCTACTCCCATACATCCCGCAGCATGAGATAAAACGAAATAAGGAGCATGGATCCCTTTTTGTTTTCACATATTTTTTATAGCGTAAACCTGTCTGAATACAAGGCATGGGGTTTCTAATCCATGCCGCCTGCCGGCAATCCGGCTTATATCAATCAAATTCCTTTTGACCATATCAGCACGAATCCTTGACCTGTACCCTGCATCCGCTCAAGGTGTATTATATGCCATGATTATATGATTTGCAATTGATTTCTTAACCCATTCCCCTGTTTTCATAAGATTATCTTAAGGATTCATAAGAGCACCTTAACACACAGAAAAGCTTCTTTCTGCTATAATATGGCTGTGAAAGTAATATTCCTTTGGAATAGAAATGAGGTACTCCTTATGAAAAAAATTAAACTGGAGAATAGTAATATACATAGAGGGAATCTGATACTCGTAAATGAGAATCATCCCATTGAAGAAAAATATGCGGCAAATGATACAGCCCTGGTAAATATTGATTTTTGGAACCACAACATTCTATTGGATTATCTGGCAGCAAAGGAATTATCCCACTTGCTCAATGAACTGGAATGCGGGAATGATATCATACCGGTCAAGGGATACGAGAAATCCTCCCCCCAGGTCTCTCCCATAAAGGACGGCGAGCATTCTACCGGCCTTGCGGTGGACCTCTCAGCCAATATCATAAACAAGGCCTTTATGTCACAGGGCTTTCCCCAAAAAGGAATCTGCATGGAATTTCGAAAACTGGCTGCAAAATACGGATTTATTGAAAGGTATCCCAAGGAAAAAGAAAACATTACCGGAGTCGAATACCAGCCGGGACATTTTCGCTATGTAGGCTACCCCCATTCTGTTATCATGGAGGAGCTGGATATTACAATGGAGGAATATTTAAAGACCATTGAAGATTATTCCGCAAAGCAAAAGGCTTTTTGTTACCGGGATAAGGAGAATCTATATGAAATCTTCTCGGTTAAGGCGGAAAATACGGATTCTACAACCGTAGAGGTGGCTGATAATATTCCATTTACCGTCAGCGGCAATAATATTGACGGGTTTGTTATGACTCTGTCTTTAAAGCTACAGAGAGCATTAACTTAACACGGTTGATCTGATTGACCTGTGATATGCCTGGGTCGTAATCTATGGGCATAATATTGGCTTTCGGATACCTTTCCTTAATGGCCTTGAACATACCCCGGCCGGTTATATGGTTGGGCAGGCAGGCCAGGGGCTGTACGCAGAGAATATTGGGAACTCCGTTTTCCAGGCTGTGAATCATCTCTGCGGTTATCAGCCATCCCTCTCCTGTCTGATTTCCCAGGGACAGCACTTCCTGTGCCTTCCCGGCCAGCTCATCGATAGGAGAAGGGGACTGGAAGTGCCTGCTTTTATTCAGTTCCCGGATTAAAGTTTTCCGGTAATAGGAAAGGTAATGAATTCCCAGGCTGCAGGCATCCATGGTTGTCTTCTTTCCGCCCAGATATTGGTATTTAAACCTGGAATTATAGAGGGAGTAGAAAAAGAAATCCAAAAAATCCGGCAGTACCACCTCTGCCCCTCCTTCTTCCAGGGTCTTAATAATATCGCCATTTGCCATAGGATGGTACTTGGCAAGAATCTCTCCCACAATGGCAACCTTAGGCTTTTTCGTATTGGTCACATCAATTTCATCAAATTCCTTAATGATGTCTGCTACATTCCTGTCAAACTGCCTCTTTTTGGCATTCCTGATATTTTCCCTGGCAATTTCCCTCCACTTCTCGTAAAGTTCCCCGGAAGTTCCTTTTACCAGTTCATAGGGCCTGGTTCCGTACAGCAGCTTCATAAATAAATCACCGTACAGTACTGCCATTATCAGCCTCTGGACAAATACCGGCGAAAGCTTAAAGCCCGGCTGTTCCCCCAGTCCTGCTACATTCAAAGAAATAAGGGGGATATTCCCAAAGCCTGCCTGTTTAAGCCCCAGCTTGAGAAAAGACATATAATTGGTTGCCCGGCAGCCGCCGCCTGTCTGGCTTAAGATGACGGAGGTATTATTAATATCGTATTTGCCTGACTTTAAGGCATGGACAATCTGGCCGATCAGAAGGATTGCCGGATAGCAGGCATCGTTGTTTACATACTTTAACCCTTCTTCAATGGCACCGTCATCCTTATCCGGCAATATCTCCAAAAGATATCCGCTTGTCTGGGCTGCTTCCTTTATAAGCTCAAAATGAATGGGTGCCATCTGAGGTGCCAGTATGGTATGCTTTTTCCGGTTTTCCTTGGTAAACAGCTTATATTCATAGCCGTAATCCTGAAAGGGCTCCGTTTCCGTTTTTCTTTTTCTTCTCTCTTCCGAGGCTGCTATCAGTGAACGGATTCTAATTCTCGCGGCTCCCAGATTCATGCCCTCGTCAATCTTTATGAGCGTATACTGTCTGTCGAGAGAATGTAGAATCTCTATCAGCTGGTCCGAGGTAATGGAATCCAATCCGCAGCCAAAGGAATTTAACTGGATAAATTCCAGGCACTCTTCTCTTCCTGCTGCTTCTGCCGCACGGTACAGTCTGGAATTAAAAGCCCACTGGTCAACCACGCGAAGCTTTGACCTTAAGGGCGCCAGATGGGAAATACTATCCTCTGTCAGCACCGCCATTCCATAGCTTTGAATCATTTCCGGAATTCCATGATGGATTTCCGGGTCAATATGATAGGGTTTTCCGCAAAGGACAATGCCGTGCTTTCCTGATTCCTTCAGATAAGCAATTGTCTCCTCACCCTTCTTCCGAATATCCTCCTTAAAGGCTTCAAACTCTTTTCTGGCCTTCCTTACTGCCTCTCTTGCCTCTTTCATACTTACCTGGTAATCTGCAAATGCTTTTACAATATTCTGAGTGAGGAGACCGTCATCGTTCATATTTAGAAAGGGGGCAATAAAGGTAATCTCCCTGGCTGCTTCAATGTTGTTTCTCAATACCTCCCCGTAGGAAATTACAATAGGGCAGTTATAGCAATTATCCGCCTCTTCGTACTCCTTCCTTTCATACACCACGGAAGGATAAAAGATGGTTTTGATACCTTTTTCGATAAGGTCCATTATATGACCGTGGCTGAGCTTTGCCGGATAACATACGGAATCGGCGGGAATACTGTCCATCCCCTTCTGGTAGATTTCCTTGGAGGAAGGGGAGGATAGAATAACCCGAAAACCAAGCTCCGTAAGCAGCGTAAACCAAAGGGGATAGTTTTCATATATGGAAAGTGCCCTGGGAATACCGATGATTCCTCTGCTGGCAGCCTCTTGTGAAAGAGCCTTGTAGGAAAAGAGTTTCTTGTATTTATAGGCATACAGGTTTGGGACACTGTCCTTGTTCCTTTCCATTCCCAGGCCTCTCTCACAGCGGTTACCTGTAATGTAAAGCTCATTTTCACCCAACCGGTTAATGGTCAATAAGCAGTGGTTCGTACAGCTCTGGCAGCGTTTGTTTTCCACCTCGACCTGGTAGTTTTTCAGCATTTCCCTGTCTTTAAGGGCCGTACAGCCCCCCTCTTTGTAACTATCCTTTGCCAGGAGCGCCGCACCGAAAGCCCCCATAAGCCCTGCTGCTTTTGGCCTTAACACCTTCTTACCGGTTATCAGCTCAAAGCAGCGGAGTACCGAATCATTTAAAAAGGTTCCCCCCTGAACTACAATGTATTGTCCCAGGTCCTTTTCATCCCGTATTTTGATAACCTTATAAAGGGCGTTTTTTATGACGGAGTAGGAAAGTCCTGCCGAAAGGTCGGCAATCTCCGCCCCTTCCTTTTGAGCCTGTTTTACCTTGGAATTCATAAATACCGTACACTTTGTTCCAAGATCAACCGGCGCAAGAGAGAAAAGTCCAAGCTTTGCAAATTCTTCCACGGAAAGCTGCAAAGACTCTGCAAAGCTTTCCAGGAAGGAGCCGCAGCCGGAGGAGCAGGCTTCATTTAAGAGAATGTTATCAACACCTCCGCCCTCCAGTCTTAAGCACTTCATATCCTGACCGCCGATATCAAGAAGGAAATCAACTCCAGGCTCAAAAAATCTTGCTCCCCTTAAATGGGCAAGGGTTTCTATCTCGCTCATGTCCATGTGAAAGGCCCGCTTGATTAATTCTTCACCGTAGCCGGTGACACAGCTTCTTGCAATCCTTATATCCTCCGGCAGTTGACCATAGATATCCTCAAGGACCTTTGCCGTCTTTCCCACCGGGTCCCCGGCTGACTTTTCATAATGCTCATACAATAATTCTCCGTTATTTCCTATGAGTACTGCTTTTAAGGTAGTAGAACCTGCATCCACTCCTAAAAAAGCTTCCCCTCTGTATTCCAGGAGAGGCATCCGCTTGCAGTCGCATTTTTCATGGCGCCTTTTAAAGCTTTTATAGTCCTCTTCCTCCGTAAATAAGGGAGCGAGGGTCTTTGTTTCCTTTCCGGCCTTTAAGCCTTCCAGCCTTTCTGTCAGCTCTTTTAATGTTATAATCCCAGTGTTTTCATATTTTCTCTCCTGGGTTAAAAGAGCACTTCCAATAGCAGGAAAAAACAGCCCGTCAGAAGGCATTAGAACCTCCTCCGGCTGCAGGGTCTCTATAAAACGCTTCCGAAGCTCTGTCAAAAAATACAGCGGCCCTCCAAGGAAAGCAACTCTTCCCTTAATGGGCTTTCCCCAGGATAAGCCTTCAATAGTCTGATTGACCACCGCCTGAAAAATAGACAGCGCGATATCCTCTTTTCTGGCGCCGTCATTTAAAAGGGGCTGTATATCCGTCTTGGCAAATACTCCGCATCTTGAAGCTATGGGATAAATAGTGCGTGCAGACTTTGCATATTCGTTCAGGCCGGCCGCATCCGTATGAAACAGGACCGCCATCTGGTCGATAAAGGAGCCTGTTCCACCTGCACAGCTGTTATTCATACGCTGCTCCGTTACCGGTTTCAGATAAGTAACCTTTGCATCTTCACCGCCAAGCTCAATTACGGTATCTGCCTGGGGAAGATATGTTTCCACAGCCTTTGTACAGGCAATCACCTCTTGCTCAAAGGGCAGTCCGAGCCATTTCGCTATGGATAAGCCGCCCGAACCTGTAATGATTAATTGGCAGGATATATCACCCATATAATCCCTGCACAATGAAACAACCGATGCTATTGTATTCCTTAAATCCGAAAGATGTCTTTTGTATTCTTTATAAAGGACCCGGTTCTCCTTATCTAAAACAGCAATTTTTATGGTAGTCGAACCGATATCCAGACCTACTTTGTAAATTTCTCTATCATTTTCCACGAAAAAATCCCTCCTGTCTCTCCTAATTATGGACAGGAATTGCTGGAATCATTCACTCCGGACTGTAAAAGCATGGTTTTCAGCTCAGGTAACAGCCCGCAAAAAGAAAAGGAACCCTTGCTTTCTCCTTCCCTGCCTTTACCGCAAAGTTGGAAAACAATGGGCTCCCGCTCTTTCGTTTACTGGGGTATAATCTCATTGAAAAACTATTTTATAAGGACCTTATGTAATAAAACATATATTGCTGAACAATGCCGGCATAGCCTTTATAAGCCGTCACATCAAAGCTGTTCTGATAGACATCTTTTAGTATCCTGTCAATCCATACATCAACCGGAAAGGCATCAATCTGGTGAAGTCCGTATAAAGCCACACAATTTGCCACCTTAATGCCGACACCCGGTAACTTCATAAGCTCCTTTACTGCTTCCTCATAGCCTAAGGCCTGCAGGCTGCACAAGTCAATGTCTCCCTCTCTGACTGCCAGTGCAGTCTGTCTGACATATTCGTCCCGGTAGCCAAGGCCGGCTTCCCTTAAGGCTTCTTTATCGGCTCTTCCCAGCATCTCCGGTGACGGAAAGGTATAATAGGCGGTATTCGTTGCCGCATCTGTTCTTTTCTCCCCAAATCTTTGGCACAGCTCTTCCACACAACGCTTAATGGCAGGAATACTTTTTCGTTGGGAAATAATAAAGGTAATAAGTATTTCAAAAAGCTCCTGTCTCAGGATTCTTAAACCGTGGCCGTAGGAAGCCGCTTTTTGTAAGAATTCATCCTCTCCGGTAACCAGGCTGCTAACAATCCCATCATAGTCATAAGCCATGTCAAAATATTCGCTCCAGTATTCCATAAATTCCTCTTCGGAACAGGATAAGAGCACCTTTTTTTCTTCCAGCTGCTTAAGCGTCAGGTATCTTCCCTTTGCTATGACAGAATACTCTGTGCCGCTTGTTTTATTCATACGAAAACACTGTCCGGAGGCGGCAATATGCTCCAGGATAAAGTTATTATTTTCTATAATCAATGCAATACCTCATATCTGATTTTAAGTATGTTTATAAATGCTGCCTATTCATTGTAACTGTTTATCCCGGCCTTTGCAACCATATGGGTTGGTATAGCAGATATTTCCTGGTTTATGGTGCAGATATTTCCTTTTCTATCTTGTAATACAGGTTCTATGTATAATGGAGCAGTATTCAGAGAATATCCCACCCCCACTATTGACATAAAGCAGTAAAATAATATAAGTTGCTGCATCCCAACTGTATAAAGTCAGCCTGCAGCAACTCTTATGGATTTTTCCTTCTTTGATTGTTATTCCTGCTCCCATTACATACTGTGAGTCTGTCTGCAATACTGCCATAAATAATGGAGTGAAAGAACTACTCTTTCACATTAACTGACATGATGCCGCTTTTTGGCATCACAAACAATGATGGAAGAAGTCTGGAATGAGTACCCTGCATGCTCATTTCAGGCTTCTTCTGTATGAAGATGTTTTTCTTCACACTTGCTCCCATTGCATACCGCAGACCTGTCTGCGGTACTGCCATAAATAATGGAGTGTGAAAGTGCTTTTCTTTCACACTTCTTCCAGAATTTTTACACAGTCCTTTAAAGATTTACTGAACTCCTCCCTGGAGGAATTATGGAATATCAGCAGATCATCCGGTACCTTGGGATCATCCAATTCTGTAGGTATATTAAAATTACAGCCTGCAATATATTCGTCCCAATGGGTAAGCTTCCAGGTATCTCTGTCCGAATTTCTATCAATCATACGTTGTTTGCATACTTCCACGGAGGTATCCACCCATATCACAACGAGCTTTGCCTTCTTCTCCTTTAGCTTATCCTTCAGCCCATTCATATAGTCTTTATCCCTTATTTCCCTGGTAAAGGGTGCATTGATCAAAACCATGTCATCATAATCCAGGGCCTCCAATGCCAATGCAACAATTGCTTCATATTCATAATCCCTGATATTTTCTTCAAAAAAATCGGAACTCCGGTTGTATTCCTCCCCTGCCACCTTAAATATTTGCTTGGACAGGCATATCAGGGTGTCTTTATCCAGATAAACCACATGGCTCAGGGCCTTGCTCAGTTCTTTTGACACATATGTCTTACCACAGGCAGGAGGTGATGTGACTAATATTAATTTCTTCATATGCTTCCCCTTTGTTGTCTTATTTTGATAATTTTACCGTAAACCACAAAAATTAGCAAGATGTTCACAGGCAATTCTCTCCCTTCCTTTAAAATAATTTGCTTGCACTCTTCCCGCTTATGTGTTAGAATTTTTCTGGCAATTTGAAACTTTCACCTTACAAAGGAGTGTTTTAATGCAGAAATATGACGTGATAATTATTGGTGCCGGTCCTTCCGGTATTTTTTGTGCCTATGAACTTAAGAGTAAGAACAAAGACCTGAAAATACTTATGGTTGAAAAGGGCCGCCCAATTGAGAAGAGAATGTGCCCAAAAAGGACAACAAAACAATGTGTTGGCTGTAAACCCTGTTCCATTACTACTGGCTTTGCCGGTGCCGGAGCTTTTTCAGACGGCAAGCTCTCCCTTTCCCCTGATGTAGGTGGAAATCTTCCTGAAATATTAGGCTATGATAAAACCGTTGAACTGCTGAAGGAGTCCGATGATATTTATTTGAAATTTGGTGCGGATACCAATGTGTACGGTGTGGATAAGGATGAAGAAATCAGGGAAATCAGAAGAAGAGCCATTAATGCCAATCTTAAGCTGATTGAATGTCCCATCCGCCATTTAGGCACAGAAGAAGGCTATAAAATATATACCAGACTGCAGGAACACCTTCTCTCCCTGGGTGTTGAAATGAAATTTAATACCATGGTGCAGGATATTATCATAGAAGAGAAAAAGGTTAAGGGACTTATCTGCAGTGACGGAACCACCCTCTATGCAGAGGAGATTGTATCCGCTATCGGCCGGGAAGGCTCCGATTGGTTCAGCCATATCTGCCAGGCCCACGGTATCGAAACCAAAGTCGGTACGGTTGATATCGGCGTCCGGGTAGAAGTCAGAGACGAGGTTATGGATTTCCTGAATAAGAACCTTTATGAAGCAAAGCTTGTCTACTATACCCCTACCTTTGATGACAAGGTAAGGACCTTCTGCTCCAATCCTTCCGGTGAGGTTGCGACGGAATATTATGAGAACGGACTTGCGGTTGTAAACGGACACGCTTATAAATCAAAGGAATTTAAGACCAGCAATACCAACTTTGCAATCCTGGTATCCAAAAACTTTACAAAGCCCTTTAAAACACCTATTGAATATGGTAAATATATCGCCCAGCTAAGCAATATGCTCTGTGACGGCAAGATTTTAGTTCAGACCTTCGGTGATTTCCAGAGAGGAAGAAGAACTACCGAAGAAAGACTTTGCAGGAACAACCTGATACCTACTTTAAAGGATGCGGTTCCGGGTGATTTATCCTTAGTTTTCCCTCACCGTATCATGGTGGACATTAAGGAAATGCTGCTTGCACTTGACAAGGTAACTCCCGGTATAGCAAGTGATGAAACTCTCCTTTATGGTGTGGAGGTTAAATTCTACTCCAATAAGGTCGTAGTGAATGAAGATTTTGAAACCAGTGTTTCAGGACTTCGTGCTATCGGTGACGGTGCTTCCGTAACCAGAGGTCTTCAGCAGGCCTCTGCAAATGGTATCAGCGTAGCCAGAAGCATCTTAGAGAAACTCTCCAAATAATCAGCTTCAATTTTGGAAAAATAAAAAGAGCGGCAAAGCCGCTCTTTTTATTATTTTCTTAAGCCTAAACGCTCAATTAAGCTACGATATCCTTCGATATCAGTCTTCTTTAAGTATTCCAGAAGACCTCTTCTTTGACCAACCATTTTCAGAAGACCTCTTCTGGAATGATGATCCTTCTGGTTGCTCTTTAAATGTTCGGTCAGCTCATTAATTCTTGCAGATAAAAGTGCGATCTGAACTTCCGGTGAACCGGTATCCTCAGGTGTTCTTCCGAATGCTGCAACAATTTCCTGTTTCTTTTCTTTGCTAATCATGATAATTCCTCCTTAAATTGTTAACGCCTGGTACTAAGAGATAGGTCGGAGTGTCCTAAATCCTGGCACCGGTTTTAAACGTACGCAAACTATTCTAACATAGTATGCTGCATTTGTAAAGAAAAAATAAGTTTGTTTCTAAAAAATCCAAATAAGTTGTTTCTTGAAAATGAAAAAAGCGGTTTCTAAAAATCAAAGATGCTGCTTCAAAAATCAAAAATATTGCTAAAAAATCATAGAGACTGTTTAATAAAAATCATAAAAGCTATTTAATAAAAATCATAAAAGCTATTTCAAAGAAGAGAAAGCTCCCTCCTCCCTGCTTTAATTAAATAGATCTTCCAGCTTTTCCTCGTTGAGTATCGTTACCGTGCTGCCTTTTATATCAATAATGCCCTCCTGCTTCATTTTCATGAATTCCCTGGATAAAGAAGGCCTGGTGACACCAAGAAAATCCGCCATTTCTTCCCGGTTCATGGCAAGCAGTACTTTATTGTCCCCTTTATTATGTTTTAAAAGAAAGGCAGCTATCTTATGTCTTAATGTCTCCCCGGAGAGAAATTGAAGCTTCTGGTTCAGGAAATATGCCTTTTCTGCCAGTATGTTAAGCATATTCAGGGTTAAAATGCCGTGGAAACTGCACTCATTGCTGCAATTTCTATACAGAAAGGTTCTGGGAATCCAAAGAACCTTTGCCGCCGTAACCGCCATGGCATAATAATCATATTCCTGCTTGTCCAAAAAGGCATAGACCTCGCCGAATAAATCCCCTCCGCGGCTGAAGGATGCCACCAGGTTTCTTCTTCCGGAGGGAGAATCCTGACATACTGCCACCTCACCTTCCAATAGCAAATGGATATACTCCGGCCTGTCCTTTTGATAAAATATAAAATCATTTTTCTGGTATGACTGTTCACTTGCTTTGCAGCACAGCAAAAGGCTGTTTATCTCGTCTTTTGGTATATCGGCAAATAACCTGCAGGTTAAAATGGAGTTATGCATATAGTATTGACTGTTATCCTTTCTGTAAAAGTTAAATATATACACTGTTGTATAATCTGCTCGTATACAATTTTGATTCGGTCGTCATAAGTTAATCTCAGCTTTCGTCTGACACCCAAAATAATTTTACTCGAAAATTATTTCAATTAACAGTACTTGTTATTATTTTATTGCAGTTTTGTTAGTAAGAAAGCTTTTATCCTTTATGTTTTGTACAAAACAAACAATCTGTCTATTGCTTTGTTTTCCAGTTATATGTATAATTTTGTTATCAAATAATAAATATTCGGAGGTTGAATCATGTTTCAATTTAACTATGACAGCGGAGCCACCTTCCTGGGCTCATGGGGTATGTGGCTTCTGGTATTTGTCATCCTGTTTCTATTAAACGAGGTGACCAGAAGGTTTAAGTATTTAGGACTCTTTGCTTTTACGGTTCTTCCGCTGGTTCTGTCGGTATTATGGTTTACCGTATTAAAGGACACTACCTATACAGACTGGTTCCATCTTGCAAAGGTATATTCCGCTACGGCCGGATGTCTTGGTTTCTGGCTTATCCGCCATCTAAAAGGAACTAACAAAAAGACCGGAAAGGAATGGAGGCTTGCCGACAAAAAATGGGCTCTTTGCTTTCCTCCCCTAATACTTGCTATTAACATCCTGGAAGCAGTAAGCCGTGATATTCAGGTTGGTTTACAGTATAGCGGCGGTGGCAATCTAGCTGACGGTTCCATGTATGTTCTTGGCGGCTCCTGGAATTTCATGAACGCGGCAGCCGGTATCCTGAACATCATAACCATTACCGGATGGTTTGGAATAAAGCTGCGCAAGAAAACATCCACTGATAAGAGCCAGGATATGCTCTGGCCCGATATGCTTTGGTTCTGGATTATAGCATACGACCTTTGGAACTTTACATACACCTACAATTGCCTTCCCGGCCATTCCTGGTATTGTGGTTTTGCTTTATTGCTGGCACCAACGGTTTGTGCCTTTACTGTGGGAAAAGGCGCCTGGCTTCAGCACCGTGCCCATACCTTGGCATTATGGTGCATGTTTGCTCAGACAATTCCCGCCTTTATTGACAAGGGTACCTTTGCAGTTTCCTCCAGCTATAACAAAGCTCCTCTCTTCTTCTTCGGATTGATTTCATTGCTTTCTAATATCGCGGTTTTAATCTACATGATTATGAAGGCTGTTAAGACCAAAAAGAATCCCTATACAGGAGAATTATATACTGACAGTAAGAAATACCTTGAAGTCAGAGATCTTGTAGCATAGTTTTACCAGGAAGCTTGATTATAAAACTATTACTACAAAAGAATTTCTATTATAAAACAACAATAGCCGGAAGCAGCTGAAAAATCCTGAAAATCAGATTATTAACAGCCGATTCCGGCTTTCCTGTTACCTGTTCAAGTTAATGACCGTTGCCTTTACTCTGGTCATAGCTTCAATAGAATAGCGTATGCCCTGAGTTCCGATACCGGATTTTTTGACACCTAAGAATGGGAAATGATCTGGTCCGCGCTCTGTTTTATTATTAATGTGAACGGTACCTACCTCCAGCTTGCCGGCTACATGGAAGGCATCGGTAATGTTTTCCGTAAATACGGAGCTTTGCAGGCCATACTCGGATTTATTGGCAAGAGCAACTGCTTCGGAGACGGTATTTACACGAAGTATCGGAAGGACTGGTCCAAAGGGTTCTTCCCAGGCTATCCTCATATCTTCTGTTACTTCATCAAATAATGTGGGGTAGATAATATTTCCTTCTCTTTTCCCGCCCACTATCATTTTAGCTCCTTTCGCCTTGGCATCCTCCATAAGCCCCCAAACAAAATCGGCAGCCTTTTCATTGATTAAAGGAACGACCTCCGCCTGCATGGTCAAGGGATTTCCTACCTTGAGCTTATCTATTTCCTCCTTTAGATAACGGATCAGCTCATCTGCCACATCATTCAGAACAATAATCCTCTTAACCGCCGTGCAGCGCTGTCCGGAATAAGAAAAGGCTCCTGCAACGATATTTTTCGCTGCAAAGGGTAAATCCGCATCCTTTAAGACAATTGCGGCATCCTTGCCGCCCAGCTCCATGAGAAGGGGAACCATATGCACCTTCTTTGATATATCCAATCCTACCTCCGTACTGCCGGTAAAATTAATAAAGCTGATATCCGGATGGGTTACGATATAATCACCTATCTCGCTTCCCTTTCCTGTTACTACCGTTAAAGCACCTTCCGGAAGGCCGGCGTCAATAAATATCTTAGCCAGCTCAATTCCGCATAGACTGCCGGTGGTGGCCGGCTTAAATACAACGGTATTACCTGAAATCAACGCCGGGGCAATCTTGGAAGCGGCAAGATTTATTGGATAATTAAAGGGTGAAATTGCCAGCACTACACCGACCGGCTCTCTTGTGACCATAGCAAATTTTTCTTTGCTGAACCCTGAAAAATTATCACCCTGTATACTTTCACCATGAATACTCTTAGCTGTATCAGCAGTAAACCTTATAAAATCAGCCGTTCTTGTCACTTCAGACTCTGCGCTCTTTTGATCCTTTCCAACTTCCATCAAAAGCAGTTCTGCCAGTCTTTTCGTATTGGCAATCAGCATATCTGCCGCTTTATACATTATCTCCGCCCTTTGGCTTAAAGGGACTTCCTTCCACTCCTGAAATGCTGTCTTGGCCTTCTCTACCTGGATATCTACTTCTTCCTGTGACATCGCTTTTACAGTCCCCAGCAGACTGCCGTTAAGAGGCGAGATTATTTTTATGGTATTTTCTGTATTCTTCATCGTATTAATATCTGCCAATTGTTACTCCTTTCTAATAAACACTTCGATATAATGTGTATTATCCTTCTATTTCGTGAAAATTATAAAGGTATTTTAATACGATTTGAAAATATCGTATGTAACTAAGTTACATTTCAAAGCTTCTGTTCGCCGACAATTCTTTCTAATTCCAGCACTTCTCCCGGCGACAGCTTTTGGTTTTTCAGAAAATCGGTAAAGAAATTACTTAATGAACCATTATAAAATTTGTTAAGCAGCGCAACTGTTTCCGTATTCTGAACCGTTCTTTTAGATACAGTTGCCTTGCATAAAAAGCCAGGATCTTCTCTTTTAATTGCTCCCTTATCAATCAAACGCTTTATGACGGTATATGTTGTGTTCTTTTCCCAACCTATGTATTCTTTAATTATTTTGGAGATGTCCTTGGCCGCAAGCACTTTATTTGACCACAGCAGCTCCATAATATTTAATTCTCCCTCATGTAGACGTATTTCACTCATTCCAGCTCCAATCCGCACTCATATCTGATGTGCTTTAGTATAGTTAGAGATCTATATGAAATCCTGATAAGGACAATAAAAAGGATAATCGTTATACTACTTTTGTAGAATTTAGGCGCATTGTGCGAATTTACTGATATCGCAAGGGATTATAAAAGGATAATCAAACTTCCAAATTTACTCAGAAAGAAAATTCCGACAGGATTTTCTTTCTTTGATTTGCAAATAGTCTACATCTGTCGAATTGTGTTTTAATCGCCATTTTCTTGTAATCTACATTAGTAGTTTTTACCATATCTATATTCTACCTAAATAGAATTAACTTGTCAATGAAAAAGTATCTATATATCTTTATAAGCCAAGACAAAATATTCCATATAAGGGAAGGTATAGATTGTCCCCTTTGGACTTATGGACTGCTTTATTACCGGATGTTATCTTAATCGCTCCCTGTACAGCAGGATGCTTTTCGTGGAAGGAAGAAAGGCCCTTGGAACGGTTTCCTCCTGTTTCTCTTACCTCCAGCGGAAGTAAGTTTTGTTCAAAATCGGAAATGGCTAAATTAGTATCCTGTAAATGGAGCTTAAAACCTTGCCTGCTTTTAAGAAGGAATAGGGAATGGGACATGGAATCAGATTCCCAGTAACCAAAATCAATTCCTGCCGCATTAAGTGCCTGTGCGGTATATACTTCCAGTAATCCTTCACGGAATTCTTTTTCATCCCTGATACCCGCAAGGCTGCTTAGAGAATGATAAAGGCCCACGTCAAAAAGATATATTTTCGTTCCCGGATTTTTTTGCCAGCCAGCCGTATCCTGTCTTCGGCCTTCTATCTCTTCATCTGTTATCTTCCTGTTATAAATTCCAATGGAGGTATTCCTTATATAGGAATGACCTTCAAGGTAAAGTGCTTCTGTAGCTCCCTTTCGTAATAAGGCATATTGAAACTTTTTATTGCGCTTTGAAAGCTGTTCCGGCAATGAATACAGAATTTGTTTTACTTTCAAGGCGCAACTGTCGCCCTTTTTTATACCTGTGTCAAAAAGATAGGAAAACAGAATATTTTTATGAAGCTCCGGGATATTTTCCCGGCATCCGTTTGTAACGTATTCATTTACTGCCAGGGGAAGACCGCCGACATAGAGATAGTCTTCCAAAAGCTCTAACAGCTCCTTGTGAACTATTTCAGGAATACTGTTGCCGCTCCTGTATTGCTCTTTTATTACTTCTATGTACCATTCGTTTCCGGTTGCTATGAGAAACTCTTCAAAATCCATAGGATAAAGCCGCAGAAGATAATAAGCTTTTGGTTCCGTTTCGGAAAAAACCGGCTCCGTACTTGAAATGGCCAGAATGTCTGCGGCAGGAAACTGCTCTTTTATAAGGCCTATTAATGCCTCAAACCCCTGTAAGCAGGTTATTTCATCCAAAACAAAGACATGGCTGCCGTCGGTTATATTATTATCTAAGGGCACCTCACTCTTACCATTCGTTAAAATACACGTAAAAAAGGCAGCCAAATCAGCTTTGCCTGCCTGTAAGAAGTCTTCCATGTTTACAGGATCATTTTCAAAATTCCAATATACATAACTATCATAAAAGGTATTTGCAAAGGCAAGGGCAAGATAAGTTTTGCCTGTTCCTTTTGCTCCGGTTAAAATTAATGGCTTCTTTTGTAATGAATCACTCCAGTTTTCCAGCTGCACTATTAATTTTCGTTTCAAAGCTTACTCCTTATTATTTAATCCCCATGCATATCCCAATTTTACTTGTGATACTTCTTAAATAGATATTTGTAAATGCATTGCATTTTTCAAACTATCTTTTTAATTTTATCAGAAGTTCTTTATAATAAGCAGGAAGCGGTGCTTCAAATTCCATATATTCTCCCGTGGATGGATGAATAAACCCTAATACTCTTGCATGAAGCGCCTGGCCCTCCAGGCTGAAATTACTCTTATTATTGCTGTAAAGTTCATCACCTAATAACGGGTGCCCGATACTGGCCATATGAACTCTTATCTGGTGTGTTCTGCCTGTCTCCAGCGTACATTCCACATGGGCATAGCGGCTGCCAAGGTTTTCAAGTACCTTATAGTGAGTGACCGCATGCTTGCCATTTTTATGATTAACTGCCATCTTTTTTCTGTCAATGGGATGTCTGCCTATGGGTGCTTCTACCGTACCCTGGCTTTCTTTGAAGTTCTGGTATACGATGGCATTGTATTTACGTGTGATAGAATGAACCTTCAGCTGCTCGGCTATTGCCTGGTGAGCTTTATCGTTTTTACAGACAACCAGGACGCCTGTCGTGTTCATATCAATACGATGAACAATTCCCGGCCTCATAACGCCATTAATTCCTGAAAGTTCGTCCCTGCAATGATATAATAATGCATTTACCAACGTATTGGTATAATGCCCGGCTGCCGGATGCACCACCATACCCTTGCCCTTATTTACCACTACGATATCCTTATCTTCGTAGATAATATCAAGGGGTATGTCTTCCGGCTTTATTTCAAGGTCAACAGGGGGCGGTAGCATCAGCTTGATGCCATCTCCGGAATTCACTTTGTAATTTGCTTTCACAGGCTTTTCATTTACCAATACCCGTCCATCTGCAATGAGCTTTTGTATATAAGAGCGCGTTAAATCCTCCTGGTTATCCGCAAGATAACGGTCAATACGCAGTCCGCCCTCCTCTTTTTCCACAAAGAAGTCCCTTATTTCATCCTTCGAGCTCATCAATTGTCCTTATCTTCCTTCTCATCAGCCCCATTATTGCTGCTGACTGCATTTTTTTCGTCTATACCATTGTTGTCATACGCTACAACATTGTCCTCTATTCCTTCAATGCTATTTGCAGCGTTATTCTCTGCCTCACCGCTGCCATTCATTACAACCTTTTCCTCTGTCCAATCGCTTCCATCTGCCGTGACAGTTTTCACGGATTTGGAGGATAAGAATTCAAAATCCTCATCCTTATAATAGAATAACCCTAATATAATCAAAAGAATGGAGGACAGCGTGACATAGCAGTCCGCTAAATTGAATACCGGGAAATCAATTAATTCAAAATAAATAAAATCTACTACATAGCCATTAAAAACTCGGTCGATAAGATTACCTACTGCTCCGGCACAAATAAATACTAATATAATTCGAATGGCATTATAACGTTTGTCCTTTGGGATTTTCAGATATAAGAATACCATCAGGAATAACAGCAACAAGGTCACCAGTATCAGGAAGATGATTTTCCCGCTTAGAATTCCCCATACTGCTCCGTTATTTTCATGATAGGTAAGCTGAAAAACCTTCGGAATGATAACAAAGGGATTTTCCTTTAAATTCGATACCGCTAAATGCTTTGTAAACTGGTCTAATGCAATTAATAAAATAAAATATAAGAAATGTCTTAATTTTCGCATAATGCCTCCGAATGTACCTTATTAGTACCTTATTTAGTTTCTTATTTATATTAAAACTCTATTAAGCATAGCTGAACTGCCTAATTATCAATACTTGCCTTTCTTATGTGATGCTTTTATATTAACCTCAGGCTGCTCCATTATCTTCGGCCCAGAATATACGAAATTGCTTTGCTTATTTCTTCCCTGGTCACTGTCGCATCTATTACGGCTTCTCCTTTTTCCTTTAAGAGAATAAATTTAATCCTGTCACCATCAACCTTCTTATCATGAAAGACCGCTTCTAATACCTCTTCCGTAGACAAGCTATTTGCAGGTAATGCAATGGGAAGCTTATAGGAAGATAATGTTTCTTCAATCTCTTCCAAATCCTCTTTGGTAATATTCCCCCGCAGGAAGGACAAATAGGCTGCTCCAGCCATTCCAATGGAGACACACTCACCATGGAGCAGTTTGAAATCCATGGAACGCTCAACAGCATGACCAATGGTATGCCCGAAATTTAAAAGAGCACGTATCCCTTTTTCCGTAGGATCTGTCTCAACTACCTCCTGCTTAATTTTACAGGATTGTAATACCATGTCCTTTAAAGCTTCCGGTTCCCTCTTTAAAATCAGCCCATGGTTTTCCCTAAGCTCATTGTAATACCCGGCATCCTTAATCAAGCCATGCTTAATTACCTCACCCATGCCGTTTACGAACTGTCTGTCATCCAGTGTATTTAAGTGAGCCAGGTTAATATACACCAAACCCGGCTGATGAAAAGCCCCTACCATGTTTTTATAGGACTTAAAATCAACACCAGTTTTTCCGCCAATACTGCTGTCAACACAGGACAATAAAGTAGTCGGAATCTGTATAAAGGAAATCCCCCTGAGATAAGTCGCAGCTGCATAACCGGTAAGGTCTCCAACCACTCCTCCGCCTAAAGCAAACAGCATATCATTCCTGTCAAAATTTGAAAGAATCAGCTTTTCATATAATTGCTCGACAGTGTAAAGGGTCTTACTGCTTTCTCCGGCTGTAAAGGTAAAAGTTTCTACAATTTTAGCATAGTCTTTTACAATTTCCAAAAGGCTGTTTAAATGAAGCTTACTTACCGTTGAATCCGTAACGATACAAACCTTGCGTCCGGTCAGGTTCAATGCCTGTAATTCATCGTGCAATAAGCTGTAATTCTCTGCCAGAACGATATCATAAATGGGCTTATTATCCTTCTTAATGGTGATTCGGTGGGAATTATTCATGTCGGTTCCTTTCCTGTAGATGATACCCTTTTACCTATTACACGGGTCATTGGGAAATATATCATGGTTTGATGAATACAATTATTCTTCTGTCAAATGATAAAATTCAAAGCCTGCCTCTTCTTCTGCCGGCACACTCTTATCTATAGTACCTTCTTCTTTTCTATCAGAAGCTGTATTATATTGAAATTCCGTTTTCGGAACCTCTGTTTTCGGAAGTTCCACTTTCGTTACTTCCTGTAAAGAATCCATATCGTCTATATGTAAGGAAAATGCCTCGCTCTCCAGCATTTCTGCCTGTGCTGCAGCAAGATGCTTAAACTGGGCTTTGTAGGCTTCGTACTGCTGTACCAGTTTTATTGTCTGCTGTTTTAAGTGCAGGACTTCCTTGTAGCTTTCCGAGATAATTAAGGAAGCTTTTCCGCTGGCTTCCTCTTCAATGGCCTTTGCCTGTTTCCTGGCAGCTTCCTTGGTATCCTCCGCTGCCTGCTCCGCTAATAAAAGTGCTTTTTGGAGGGTCTTTTCAATGGATTTATAATAATTAATGCCTTCATTTAAGGTATTTATCTTATCATTCAGTTCCATATTTTCTTTATACATTGTTTCATAATTTTTCTGAAGCTCCGAAACAAAGTTATCTACATCCTTTTTATCATATCCGATACCTGACTTAAAGCTTTTGCTTTGCAATTCAACTGGTGTAATCATATTTCCCTCTCATTCCGCCCTCGGAGCTTTAAGCCATAAGGGCACAAAGTCTTCTGAAAGTATTTTTTGCTCTCTTAGATATACTTTTGCAGCGATACATAATACCGGCCTTTTTTTGTTTGATTTTCAAGTCCTTTATAAATAAATTTGCCATAACCTCTTACGGAAACTGTCTCATTCTCTTTTAGCTGATAGCTGTTGCTTTCCACAAGTCTTCCATCCACATATACCTTTCCCCCTGAAATCAGGGACAGAATACTGCTTCTGGAGGACTGGAAGGCCAGTGCAATAATTGCATCCAGTCTTGGCGATGCCACACTTCCTTTTATTTCTTTAAAATCGGGAGCTATAGTCAATGCATCTCCATTCACAACTTCACAGCGTACATTAGTATGCTTTATTCTTTGGAGATTCTCTGCTAAAAAGGCACTTAATTTGGCTTCACAATAAACAAAGCCCTCCTTTTCCTTCACCAGAATATCACCAATCTTTCCGCGCTCAATTCCAAGGTTCATGATGGAGCCCAGAAAATCCCTATGATTAAACTCATCGCTGTACTTTTTGTTTAACGGAATTATTTTAAGACAGGCAATGTAATCGGAAAAAGCTTTTACGGAGGAATCTCCGCAAAAGCATAGGACTTTCCTTTCAGCCGCATCAAAACCGCCGAAAAGTTCATAATTCAAATCAGGTAATTCCGGTTTTGCACTAAGAAAAATACTGGTTTCATTTAAGGTCAAAAAATCAGTATATGTATTTATGTTCTTATTATAAGCAGCCCTTGCCAAATCAAGCAGTCTTTTTTTAAAAAGTAAATCCTCTTTCTCCGTGTTCATAAATACTCCTGTTATAATAGCTTCCCAAAAAAATCCTGTAAAAACAGAATTATCACAAATCCAATTAACGGTGACAAATCTGCAGCCGGATTATTAAAAATAGAATATTTAAGTATAAACCGCACCGGTGTCAGAACAGGCTCTATTAAAAGAGATAATAGGCTCTTAATCCTTTCACCTCCGGTAAACCAGGACGAAAGCATATATAATAGCAGTATAATCTGCAATACAATAAAAAATACGTAAAATGTTGTATATATAGTATAAGCCATCTCTTCTAGAAATCCTTGTTTAGTGTAGGTACTTCAAATCCGTTGCTTTGTAAAATATCTGAATAATCTCCTGAAATATCCACTGATTCGGGTGATATTATAAATATAAAGCTGGATATCTGGTGGAGCTTTCCATTCAGGGAATATACGGAGCCGGATATGAAATCCATGATGCGCTGTGCCAAATCCACATCCAGGCCTTCCAGGTTTATAACTGCTGCTCTTCCCGATAACAGCATATCGCAGATTTCCTGGGAATCTTCAAAGGTTGCTGGTTTCATGATGCATACCTCAAAGCCTTTGGGGCTTGTCCGAATCGGCACTACCTTTCCCTGTGAAGATCTTTCTGTTTTTATCTGCTTGTCTTTTCTGGCTTCATTTAAGACATTATTAACGACCTGGGACGGTATTTCCGTCTCATAGGCAGGCTGGTATGCTTGTCTTACTGTTTTTTTCTCAACTTTTTCTGCGCGTTTATATTCTCTTTCATCCTCATAATCATCATCGTAATCGTCATCTTCTGTCAGTTTCAGTGAATCTAAAATACTTTTAAAAATATTCTCCATACTCCATGTCTCCTATCTGTAATCATAGTTATCTGCTAAAGTGTGCTATAATTACGTTCCCCAAAAATACCGGTTCCAACACGAACCATTGTAGCTCCTTCTTCAATTGCTACTTCATAATCTCCTGTCATTCCCATTGATAGCACGTCCATAGTAACATTATCAATGTTTTTCATTTTTATGTCAACATTTAATTGTCGCAATTTTCTAAAATACTTTCTATTTTTTTCAGCTTCGTCCACATTGGGAGCAATTGTCATGAGCCCGCATACCTGCACATTGGGAAGCTTTGATATTTCCTTAATAAGCGGTATGACATCTTCCTCAAAAACACCGAATTTACTTTCTTCCTTTGCAGCATTCACTTCAATCAGAATCTTACAGACAATATTTTTCTTTTCTGCTTCCTTTTGTATCTGCTCTGCCAGCTTAAAGGAGTCTACCGAATGGATAAGCTCTGCTTTATCGACAATATATTTTACCTTATTCGTCTGCAAATGGCCGATTAAGTGCCATTTGATATCCTTGGGTAATTGTTCATATTTTTCTGTCAATTCCTGTACCTTATTCTCACCAAATATTTTAATTCCTTCCCCCATAGCAATTTCCATATCAGAAGCCGGCTTTGTCTTACTGACTGCTATCAAGGTCACTTCATCTCTTTTTCTCCCGGCGCGGGTACATGCTGCCTTAATCCTTAATTCCACTTCTTTCAGATTTTCCTTTATTGTCTCAGCACTCACATTATTACTTCCTTTCTAATTCTACCCTATTTTTATATTATCTTTCATATACGAATTACGTTCCGTCTTCATACCTTAATATATAATAGACTGTTCTGTGGCTGTACTGCTGTCCAGGGCAATGTGATCGTATTCGGAAAGGCCGCTTAAGGTATTCTTTTTGATAATACAGTATTCCTCATTTTCATAAAGTATCTCAACAGGCTGGAATACCGCATAGCCCTTGTTGACATTATAAACGCCCTTAAAGGTTTTTGTTTTTTCAAGCATATACGTATCGCTGTCACTTTTTCCTTCTATTATATCCCTGTTCTTAAACAATCTTGTATCAACATAGACATAGTCTCCATCCTTATAATAATCGATCGGCATGAATTCATAGGTAACCTTATCTCCGTTATCGCCGGAGGAGGTAACGATTCGTGTAAGACCCAGCTTATCAGAATCCCCGCCTTTGGTCAAATAAGAATAAGGGACCTTATAGAATTTCTTTTGTGTAATGGCACTAACAGGTACTTTCAGTCCTTCGGCTGAATTGATTACAATTTCCGTAGGTATAAACCGTTGATTAATATAACGGGCCATGTACTTGGTCAGGGTCACCCTGGCAAAATAATCCGTACCCTTCTGAAACACTTTGACCGGTACGGTCTGTTTCAAGCCATCGGTGGTAAATATAATGGTGATATACTCATTGTCTTTTATCTTTTCATACTGTACTTTCTCTAATAAATATAGAATGCTCCAATTATCATCCGTTACAATTTTATACACCGGGCTGCCTTTTTGCTGAAGCTTGTTCGTTCGCAGCTGCTTTTTCTGATAAGCGGTCTTATCAAATGCCTTTGCCGTTGCGGAATCTGCCGTCATATCCTCATAACCGTCCGCATAATAAACGACAACTCCGCTGGTATCTGTTCTCGCAACCTTTAAGGAGGTGGTCTTATCTTTTAAAAGAGTCTTTAAATTCGTAAGCATGCTGTCATTATAAATCTGCATGGAAGAATTGGAAAGCTCCTCCTTTAGCTGATAGGCATAGGAAAAATTCCCGCTGTCATAATCTTTCTGAAAATCCGTAATTTCATCTTTGATGGCCTCCGCATCATCCGAGGATATGGTATGATTGCTGTCATCTGCAGCAAGGACATCGGAATAATCATTTCCACCGTCTACGGAATATACTACAGAATTCTTTGCAACACGCTCTCCATCCCTGTGATAATAATTGATATACCCTGCCGTATCCGTATCAACCAGCTTCTCATCCCTGAATATCAGCCCGTCCAATACAAAATCATCAGCCGTGGCACCTTCTTTTACCTCGTAAATTGTAAGATGGTCTTTTGAAAAATACAAATATATATTAATCAGCACATAGACAAAAACAATGAAGAAGGTAATTGCCCCAATGTTTATGCTTCTGGCTTTCCTGAATTTTCTTACCTTATTGCCGGAACCCAAATTCCCTAACCCCCTCTTTTATTTATGAATTAACTGTAGAAATCTTTTATTCTTCTATCTATTATACTTACTACGCCAGGAGAATAAAAGCCCTAAATTCAAAAATTTGAACAAATAAATTTGATTCGGGTTTCATAAGTCAATATCACAGGCGGGCTTGCGAAAGTATGGGGGTTTAAAATACACTGAGTTCCGTGAAAGTCGCTTATTTACATTTTTATACTCCCAATATACATAGACGTAATCCGTGATTAACTTATGACTTCCGAATCAAAATTTTTATTTTCTATACTTAATCTCTGTCTCTTTCTGCTTCCTTTAACCCTAAGAATAATCTGTACAAAAATGGCAATAATAAAAAATGCAAGAAGGAGGTAATCAAGTGAAAACATTAGATTATATCGCATTGACACTTGTCATCATCGGCGCCATCAACTGGGGTCTCATCGGCTTCTTGGGATTTGACCTTGTAAGAGTCATATTTGGTGATATGACAGTAATGTCTAGAATTATTTATGCTCTTGTAGGTATTGCAGGCTTGTATGCTCTGAGTTACTTCGGAAGACTTCGCAGCGAATAGGCCGTTGAAGATTTGGACAGTCTGTGGTATACCTTAGGAACAGAATCAGGAAATGAAATAAGAGGCAGGTGATAGTACACCTGCCTCTTATTTCATTATTTATAAAGCAACTGCTATATTTTCACGTATTCTTTCTGGTAACGAATATTCTGCCATGGAAATGCTAATGATAAAATCCACGTTGTATTCCTTTGATATCTTATCTAATTTCGTTAAGGTGGGAGTTAAGAGATCTCCTTCGATGAAGGCGATGTTCAGAAAACTGTCTAAAAAAACAGCTTCCAGATCATGATCCTGTGACACAAGACCGCATATAAAACCAATAAATTCACTGGAATTCTCAATACAGTAATCTTTCACATTAATAAGCCGGATTCGGTTGCTCAGCTCATACATGTGTTTATTATTCTTGTCCAGATAAATTACATTGCCTTTTAAATCTCTTGCTGCTTGGTTGGCTTTTTCAATTAGTATTTTTGTCTTGCCTTTACCCTTTTCGCCTGCGATTATCTGTATCATTGTAATCTCCTCCTTAAGATGTGTATTAAATTCAGGTGAAATTATATAAATAATTCCTAAATATACTTATATTATAGTATATTTTCACCCAAAGTACAACCACAATATAGAAAACCGGTTACTTAATCATCTTCAATAAATCCGTCATTTGTGAGAAAAGACTATCACTGCTGTCGGCTTTTAGAATGAGGGAGATATAGTCTTTCTTATTCTTATCCTTACTGTACAATATAAGACAGCTTCCCGCCTTACCGGTAGTTCCTGTTTTGCCGCCAACGACTGTAATACCTTTTGGCGCATTTTCTGCTCCCTTCAGGTAACGGTTGGTGGTCAGGAAGTTCTTTGTTACCGGATTGCCGCCGGCATCCTTATATGTTACAGTATATTCCGATTTATTAATAATAGAAAGAAATTTATCATACGTGACCAATTGATGAAATATCAAATATAAATCATATGCCGTTGTATAATGGTTATCATCGTGCAGACCGTGAGGATTTACAAAATTTGAATGCACGGCTCCTGCATCCTTTGCGGCCTGGTTCATCATTTTCGCAAATTCACCGATGGTTCCTCCAACGTGCTCTGCAATAGCCACACCCGCATCATTCCCGGAATATATCAGAAAAGAATAAAGAAGGTCTTCCAGCTTAATCGTATCCCCTTCTTTAAAGCCACATAACTTGGCTCCGCTTTCAGTTATATGAGAAGCGTTATAGCTGATTGTAACCATGTCATTTAAATCGGCCTTTTCTAATACCACCAAGGTAGTTATGAGCTTTGTCAGACTTGCCGGATATAATCTTTCATATACATTATTGGCATAAATAACCTTTTTATCCGTATTATTTACAATTAATGATGCTTCTGCCGTTATGGCAGGGTCAGACATGTGATTAAGTTTGTCCGGTATAACCGCAAGATCAGATGCAAAAAAATCAGGAGCTTCTTCACTGCTGCCTGCCGACAGGTTCAAACCATCCATATTAGCAAAGGGCAGTGCCAAATCATCTTGATTCCTGCATCCGGTCAGGAGTGTAACAGATAACAGAAGACAAAACAGCTTTTTCTTCATTGTATTATCAGCTTTCATATTAATCCCCATGCATATCACAAGCTTGCTTGTGATACTGCTTAAATAAAAAGATTAAAAATGCAACGCATTTTTATCTAATCCCCATGCATATCACAAGCTAGCTTGCGATACTGCTTAAATAAAAAACTATGATCTTAATATTTCACGCCAGTCAAGATCTCCGCGATCCAGCGCTTTTATCATAAGTTCCGCAGATGCCAGGTTAGTTGCTAAAGGAATATTATGAGTATCACATAAACGCACAACTGTATTTACATCCGGCTCATGGGATTTCGGAGAAAGGGGATCTCTTAAAAAAATAACAAGATCCATCTGATTATGCTCAATCTGTGCTCCCATCTGCTGTTCTCCGCCAAGGTGTCCAGCCAGATATTTATGAACATTCAGATTCGTCACTTCCTCAATCAGTCTTCCCGTTGTTCCTGTTGCATATAATTCATGCTTATTTAAAATACCCCGATATGCTATACAAAAATTCTGCATCAATTTCTTCTTTGCATCATGCGCTATCATACCAATATTCATATGGTGTTACCCCCTTCTATATTTTCTCTGTAAATTTATATTGATTATGATTCCGATGGCTATCATGCTGCTCATCATGGAGCTGAGTCCATAACTGACAAAAGGCAGTGGTATACCGGTATTCGGTAATATCTTTGTCGCCACACCAATATTGACAAACATCTGAAACACAAACATAGCAGAAATACCGATAGCAATCAGCCGCCCCAATCTGTCAGGCGCATGGCTTGCTATGATCAAACACTTAAAAATGATAATGGATAATAGCACTATTATAACACAACCGCCAATAAATCCAAGACTTTCTCCTGCCACCGAAAAAATAAAATCACTTTCCGATATGGGAACGTAAGTATCGCTTTGAATTGCTTCCTTTCCTTCCGAAAAAAGCTTTCCGGTAAGTTTCCCGGAACCAATTACTTCAACAGAATTCTGCTGCTGATAAAGTGTGGAAGAGGATTTGTCGGCTTCCGGATTCATGAAAGCCTCTATTCTTTTCTGCTGATAATTGGTCAGGAAGAAAATGTCATAATTATTCTGAATCCCCCACAAAGTTCCAATAACAAGCGGGATTACCGTAATTAAAATTGGCAGAATTATCTTTAAGCTTAACCCTCCCGCAAATATCATTATAGCAAATATAAACAGAATAACAAGACTCGTTGATAAATTTGTTTGTGTTAAAATGAGTAAGGTTGGAATAGCTATCAACACTCCAAGCAGAACCAATACATAAAATTTCTTCATCCTGTCTTTGAATATCACTAATAGTTTTGCCATAAAAATGATAAGTATAATCTTTGTAAGCTCTGATGGTTGAAATTCAAATACTTTTAAGTCCAGCCATCTCCTGGAACTGTTGTGTTCCACTCCAATAAGCTTTACAGCAACTAAAAGTATCAGGTTAATAAAGTATAGTATAATGTAAAACTGGCTGATGAAATGATAATCTATAAGAGATACCACAGCTACTATAAACAATCCCAGTACCAGCCCCATTATTTGTTTGAGAAACAAGCCTTCCTGAGCTATTCGAACCAGGTATACCCCGATTGCGCTCAAGATAATTACAAAGGTCAATAAGCTGAAATCATAATTCCTTATACTGTACTTTTTTAATGGAAACATATCTTTACCCTAACTTTTCTTTATTTGTTGGACTTCATATCCTTAATGGGAATGTTAGCAAATAATGCAGGAACAGTCCCATTGTTACCTTCTGATTCTGTCTGTGTAATTTTAATATCAAGCCCTTCTAAGTCAATTTCTACATACCGGGAAATAACGGCGATAATGTCATTTTTTATCTGTTCCATTAGCTCCGGTGAACATCCTGCCCTGTCCGAGACAAGTACTAACTTCAAACGGTCTTTTGCAACACCGCTGGAAGTTTTTTTTCTGAAAAAGTCCGCCAATCCCATATTAATACTCCTCTCCCTAATTTTTCTTTAGTAAGCTTACCAGCCTGTTAAATAGCCCCTGCTTTCCGTTTAATTCAAGGAACGGTACTTCCTCTCCCAGTATTCTGCGGCAAATATTCATATAAGCCTGGCCTGCTAACGTATTTGTTCCAACTAAGGGTTCGCCCTGATTCGTGGAAATAACAATATTTTCATCATCGGGGACAACACCGATTAAGCCGATGGCAAGGATTTCAACAACATCCTCACTGGACATCATATCGCCCCTTTTAACCATATCAGGCCTTAAACGGTTTACAATCAGGTGTGTCTGTTTCATTTCGTTGGCTTCTAATAAACCAATAATTCTATCGGCATCCCTTACCGCTGATACCTCAGGGGTGGTAACTACTAATGCTCTGTCCGCGCCTGCAATGGCATTCTTAAAGCCCTGTTCAATACCGGCAGGACAGTCCATTAATATGTAATCGTATTCTTCTCTCAATTCATCCGCAAGCTTCTTCATCTGCTCCGGGGTAACTGATGTCTTGTCTCTTGTCTGTGCAGAAGGCAGAAGGTAAAGGTTGGGATACCGCTTATCTTTTATAAGTGCTTGTTTCACCCGGCAGTTTCCTTCAATTACATCTACCAGATTATAAACGATTCTGTTTTCAAGTCCCATGACCACATCCAGATTTCTAAGTCCTATATCCGTATCAATCAGAATAACCTTCTTGTCCAGCTTTGCAAGTCCTGTTCCGACATTTGCCGTTGTTGTTGTCTTTCCTACTCCACCCTTACCGGATGTTACTACGATTACTTCGCCCATTATGTTATCCTCCAAAAAACTTATTATAAGTTTATATCATTTATAACCTCTTTACTCAAAGGTTCTATATAGATATTTCCATCTTCCAAAAAAGCAATCTTCGTTTCCTTGCCTGCACTTTTCTCAGGCTTGTCCGGCGATCTGGCTATGGTATCGGCAATCCGTATCTGAACCGGGTTCATATCAAGGGCAACCACAAAGGAATTTGTATTGCCGGATGCACCGGCAAATACACTTCCCTTTAAGGCACCCAGGACAATAATATTTCCCTTTGATACAATTCGTGCTCCCGGATTGATATCTCCTATCACGATGATACTGGTTTCCACCTCCAGTACCTGGCCTGACCTTAGATTTCCTTTGTAGAATTGTCCCGTAGTGTTGGACAGCTCCATCAGCTTTTCATCCAGGGCTTTTTTAAATTTTTCTTCTGTCTGCGGATCATCTTCTATAACACAGACCACATGCAGCTTGGTTTCCTCCGCAATGATATTTAAGATATCACGCTGCTGCTCAGTCGTCAGCTTTCTTCCCTCAAAACTTAAAGCCATTTGGGCCTTATCGAAGAATTTAGCGGACTCGCGGAACTTATCAGCTATTTTTTCTCTTAAGCTGTCATACTCCATTTCACCGTCCAGCACGACAATAATACCGTATTTATTGCCTTTTATAATGACTGGGTTGTTCATAAACACCTCCTGATTGCTCTATGCTATATAATTAATCTGTAAAGGACACTGTCTCCGATTCCGGCATAATCGCTTTGCCCTCCGGATTCTTGTATCCGGGCTTTTTGAAATAATATCCATACAGATATTTACTAAGCTCTACTGCATTACTGGAAGCATAACCAAAGGGTATAACAGTCACCATGGATATTTCCGGCTTGTCGTAGGGTGCATAAGAAACAAACAAAGCATGGTTTCCATGTAATGTACTTTCCTGGGCTGTACCGGTCTTTCCTGCAACCTTTAAAGGAAAATCCTTAAAGATATAGGACACGGAGCTTCTGCTTCCGTTTGCCACCTTGTACATGCCTTCATGGACTAAATCCCAGTAGGTACTGCTGATGGAATTGATTTGGGTGCTTTTTGCCTTATTATCCAAAATCACCTTACCATCCTTATCCACTACCTTCTTAAGCAGTGTCAGATCATAAGAGGTTCCGCTGGTAGCTACCGTTGTCAGATATCTTGCCAATTGGACAGGCGTATAGTTATTAGTGCCCTGACCGATAGCAGAACGTACCGCATCCATATCGGAGGTTTTAGGGTCTGCTTCCTCCAGCTCAATCCCGGATTTTCTATCCAATCCCAATAATTTTGCATATTTGGCAAGCTTTTTAAGGCCAGTTGCGGTTTTTTCGGAATCATTTCCGTTATCACTTAAACGCCAGCCCATTTCATAGAAGAAATAGTTACAGGAAACCTCCAGGGCTGTGGTTATATCCACCTTTCCGTGGCTGGATGAGGACCAGTCCTTGGGCGGACGGTAGGTTACCTTGTTAAATACGGTTTTATCCAGGACTCTCTCTCCCGGCTGTAATACGCCTTCATCAAGAGCAGCAAGGGAGGTAACCATTTTATAAGTGGAACCCGGAGCTGTTCTCTGCTTTGTTGCCCTGGAAATAGTAGGCTGCGAAAGATCGTTATTTACTTTCGTAAAATAGTTATAATCAACCTTATTGGCATAATAATTATTGTCGTAGCCCGGATAGGATACCAAAGCCCGGACCTCACCTGTTTTGACATCCGTCACGACCACCGAGGCACTGCAGGGGTCAAGGGCAAGCTGGGCCGGTGTTATCTCAATGTTACGTATCTTTTGGGTAATAAAAGTATAGGGGGATAAAGCTCCGCTTTCTAATTTGGTAATATCTTCTTTATTGTATTTTAACACACCTTGGTCAAATAATAAAAGACAAATTTCTTTTCCTGATAATTGATAGGAATATACCAGCTCTTTATAGACCATTTTTTGAAAAAGAACATCATCTGCCATGGAATCCGTAATATGATTCAACAGCTTGCCATACAGTTCATCCGTACTGTAATAGGCCTCCCCATCGGTTTTTTTATCCAGAAATTTATTTGTATCCACCCAATTCTTTGAGATTGCATATTGCAGGAACTTACTAAGGCTTATCTTATCCTCCACATACTTAATATACATCTCATCGGACTGGTCTATTGGCTCCAGCAGAGAAGAAGAATCTGTAATATCCGACTGCTTTGCCAGCAGAATCCCCTCATTTTTCAGTTTCTTGTAAATATAATTCAGATAGTCCGACATGGATTCAGAAACATTGGAACTAAGAGCATCCGAGTTAATGGAAAGCTTACTTTTTAAATCATTGAGTACGGAATTTCTCTTAGACGTATATTTCTTATATACGGCTTTTTCAAGCCCGGTGGCATCATCTGAATTAAAAGTCGTTACATCAATTACACTGTTGTTAATTAATGCATTGTAAACATCATAAATAGGGATTTTAATGTTCTTTGCCGATTCGCCTCTTGTTCCCGCATCGGTGCTGTTATTGATTTTAGAGAGCAGAATTCCGGCAAGAGCACGCTCAATAATCTTATAATATGCTTTTTGAAGGTCGCTGTCTGTAGTCAGATAGACATCTTCCCCTGCAATTGGTTCCGTTCTGCTCAATGTTTCCAGGTATTTATTGACAGCATTGACCGAAACACTTTCAATTCCTTTCTTCCCTGCCAGGTACGATTCAAATACCTTTTCCACTCCCAGCTTTCCAATCATATCAGAGGTATTATAGCCGGAGTCCTCTCCCAGGTTCTGCAGTTCTGTATCATTTACAAGTCCTGTATATCCGATGATATGGGCATTATAAATACTGTCATTGTATACCCGGTAAGGCTGCTGCTTAATTTCCACTCCCGGAAGAATACTGCTGTTTTCATAGATAGCCGCAACTGTTTCAGGACTGACCTTTGAGGAAATGATAATCTGGTTATAAGGAGGAAAATTACTGAAAATAGCGTAGCGCAAGGTCATGATCTTAAGCGCTTCTTCCATTTTATAATCATCCGAAATTTTAAACATGGCAACGCTCTTATCCCCATGCCTTAAAAAATCAAACACCTGTGCAGCAGTGGCGTTTTTCTGCTCCTCGCTCAGCTTATCTATGGAAGATTTTCCGTAGGCATTCATCAAAAAGCGTAATCTGGCCTTGCCGCTTACCGTAAATTCCGGTAATTTATCCTTATTCAGTGTAATGCCAAATTCATTTTCTATGCTGTTTCCGTATTTCTCCAGAATGTTTATCAGATTAAAAAGCATCTTGTTCAGATCTTCATTGGAGGTTTTAGTAATATTTTCCAAAACGACAGAATAACTGATTTCATTGTATGCAAGTAATTTTCCGTTTCTGTCATAAATATTTCCCCGGGTACTCTTTATTTCCCTCTCTCTTGTGGATCTTACCTGGCTGGCCTTTTCAAAGCTTTCTCCCTGTATAATCTGAAGAGTATAAATACGGCTTATCAGAATTCCAATCAGAGCCAGAAATATTAAGGTGACAGGAAATAACCTGGAGGTAAAGACCTGTTTTATCTTTTCCCAAACAATATCCAGCAACTAGAA
The DNA here is from genome assembly GCA_023410275.1 of Bacillota bacterium. GTDB lineage: Bacteria > Bacillota > Clostridia > Lachnospirales > Lachnospiraceae > Anaerocolumna. Next base: position 73,055 of record JAEYPZ010000052.1, on the reverse strand, counting down.
TCCCTCCTCTTCTTCTTTTTTCTCTGTCTTATCGTTAATTATGTTTAACAGCTTATACAGGAATACGGATATAATAACTGTATATATCAGATCCGGCAGCCCTTTGTGAACAAAATAGAATCCAATATTCAATTTGCCCCTAAGTAAGTACTCAAATATATAATAGAGAAAAAAGTAAACCAAATCACTAAGTCCAACAAGTATTAACGGAATTGTCATATTTTCCTTCACAAATATCCGGTAGCAAAAACCGTTCAAATACCCGATAGTCATAAAAATCAGAGCATAAAGCCCTACAATATACCCATAACATAAATCTATCAGCAGTCCGCAAAAAAAGCCTGTCAGCAAGCCTTCTCTTCTTCCTTTTGTAAGTCCAGCCGTAGCAGTTAAGATTAACAGAAGGTTTGGAGCAACTCTGGCTAAGGAAAACCACTGAAATATGGTAGTCTGCATTAAAAAGCACAGGAATATTTCTGCAATTACAATAACAAATCTTTTCACTTAAATTATGGTTCACCTTACCTTTCCTGCCGCTACTTCTTTAATTGTTCTTTTCGTTCGGTTATAACAAGCACCTCATCCAGCCTGCTGAAATCCACCGCCGGTATCAAATGAGCTGTTTTTGTCAAGTTGTTGGGTTCAACGGTTATATCCGTCACATAGCCGATTAAGATTCCCTGTAAGTATTTTGTACTGATAGAGGAAGTGACGACCTCGTATCCATCGGATATTTTCGCATCCTTTGCAATGAGGGAAACATCCAGAATTCCTTTGCTGTAGGATTCCATACTGCCGTTAACAATACAGTTGTCGGATGTTTTGATGAACATTCCGTAGACATTGCTGGAATCATCGATAATGGAACGTACCTTGGAGTAATTCTGATGTACCTCAGTTACAATTCCCACAAGGCCATTTCCGGCAATCACGTTCATGTCAACATCGATTCCATCTTCCTTTCCTTTATCAATGGTAAAGTTATTATACCAGTTATTGGGATCTATACTGATTACCCTGGCACCTACCTTGGGATAATCTGCGTATTTCTGATCCAGCTTATACAGGTCACGAAAGCGGTCCAGTTCATATTTATCCTGCAGCAGTATCTTGTTCTCATAAGAAACTTCGGATAGTTGTTTCTTTAAATCTTTGTTTTCCTTTAGCAGAGTGCTCAGCTTTACAAATTTGTCTCCCTGGGCAGCAATCGCCTTGCCCACCGTATTAATTCCGTTCTGCATAGGCATTAAGACATCCCCTACTGCCCCTTTTACAGGTGATAAGGCCTCACTGTAACGAAAGGATATAAACATCAGGATGAGACATAAGACGACTCCCCCGATAAAGAGATGCTTGGGGTTAATCAAAAAACCTGGTCTCCTTCTCATATGGACCTCCTTCCCTTTCATTATATTTTATCAGACCTTAATAGTTGTTTCTTTTAACGGACTTGCCAGGTCTGCTAAATGATGGTCCTCTATAATCCTGCCGAGGCCGTTTACCACCGTATTGGCAGGGTCATTGCAGATATTTATTTGAAGTCCGGTTTCCTTAGCTAAAAGGGTATCCAGCCCCCGTATGGCGGAAGAGCCTCCGGTAACATAGATTCCGGAATCAATAATGTCCGAAGAAATTTCAGGCGGAGTCCTCTCAAGAATTATTCGTATGGCATCAATAATGGAATAAATATATTCTATGATAGCATCATAAACAAAGGAGGAGCTGATATCCACTTCCGTAGGAAGTCCCGTTACCACATTTCTTCCATAGGCTTTCATGCTGTGTTCTTCCGAAGGAACGGCTGTTGCCAGCTCCTTCTTGATATTTTCCGCCGTTTTATCTCCAATTACCAGATTATAACTTTTTTTAACAGTGGATTTAATGGATTCATCCAGGCGGCTGCCTCCGATAGGAATAAGCTTGCTGATGACGATGCCTCCCAGGGACATAATAGAGACTTCCGTCGTATCGGCACCGATATCGACCACCATTACACCCTTGGCATTATTGACATCAAGACCGATACCGACTGCGTCGGCAATGGGCTTTTCCACTATTTTAATGGACTTGGCTTTTGCCCGGGAGCTGGCTATCAGGTCATAAAAGGCTCTTCTTTCCACCTCTGTGATGTCGGTAGGAGTAGCTATCAGAATAGCGGAAGCCTTTATACTGCCTCTTTTATACAGCCTGTTGAACATATAGTTAATCAGCTCCAGCATATTATTGATGTCCGCTATGACTCCGTTTTTTACCGGATAGCTGACATTGATATTAGCCGGTGCTTTTCCATGCATTTCAAATGCTTCATTACCGGCAGCAATTACCTTTTTCTTTCCTTCTACCGCAATAATATTTTTTTCGTCTACCACAACGCCTTCATTCTTATGGTATATTTTAATGGTACTGGTTCCCAAATCAATTCCGTAAGTCTTTCCTGCCATTTTTTTATCTCATTGCATATTTTTATCTAAGCGCATACATGAAAGGTTGTTCCTGCCTGTCTGCCGCAATGTTTTCCTTTCTAAATATATCCCTGCTCCGCAAGGCTCATATACTTATTATCACCAATTATAATATGATCCATAAGCCGGATTCCTACTAAATTTCCAGCTTCTTTCATCCTTTGGGTGCTTTTGATATCTTCTTTGCTTGGAGTAGGATCCCCGCTGGGATGGTTGTGAAGAAGTATGATATTGACCGCTTCGTATTTAAGAGCATTTAAGAAAATTTCCCGGGGCGAAAGCAGCGAACTGCTTACCGTGCCGGTTGAAATAATCATATCTTTCAGTAACCTGCTCTTAGCATCCATCATAACCAGATATACCATTTCCCTTTGAAGATGTCTCATTTCCTGCATGTAATAATTTGCAACTGTTTCGGGAGTGGCAAGTATCTGCCTCCCGTCATTTGTAGCTTTTGCCATTCGCTTTGTCAGCTCTGTTATACACAAAAGCTGGATTGCCTTTGCTCTTCCGATTCCTTTAATGGATTTTAAGTCATTAAGACTCATGTGGTTCAATCCAAGAAGTCCCTGATAGGTCTTAGAAAAGGAAAGCACCCGGGCTGCCACATCTACCACCCGTTCTCCTGCCGTTCCGGTTCGGATAACCACAGCAAGAAGTTCGGCATCAGAGAGTACACCCGGGCCTAATCTTTCACATTTTTCATAAGGCCTTTCTGATAAAGGCATTTCCTTTAAGGTATAATACTTTTCATTCATTTGTCCTCCTACCTTCTCTCTCCGGGAAAAAGCAGGATATTAAAGCTTTCGGTATACTATTATTGCCAAAATAATGCCAATAATACCGCCAATGGTTATCTTAATGGTCAAGCCAAAGCTTAAGACCATAACACCCAGATTCAGTTTTACAACTCCGCCCTGTCCAGAACTGCCTATGCCGAACTGCTGACCGTAATTAAGCCAGGAAAGATAAGGAACGTCTTTCGCCAGATATCCGAGAAAGCCTCCAAGGACTACCCCTGACAGCAGAACGATTAATAAGACACCTGTATTCTTTGCATTTATTCTGGACATTGGATTTGTACCCCCACTATAAAAATTTCCCCTATATTCTATCATATATTCCTGGGTTTGTATACACCAATAGAATAAATTAAAGGGATACCAATCCTTCCTCATACATCTTCTGAACGGACATCAGGATACCAAACTTTGCATGGTACCATGTCAGCCCGCCCTGAAAATATACATTATAAGGAGGCTTAATGGGAGCATCCGCGCTGAGCTCAATGCTTGCTCCCTGGATAAAAGCTCCTGCTGCCATGATGACGTCACAGGTATAGCCCGGCATCGCCCATGGTTCAGGAATCACATAGCTGTCCACCGGGGCCGCGGCCTGAATACCGCGGCAGAAGGCGATTACTCCTTCTTTGGTGCCAAGGGTCACGGCCTGTATAATATCATGCCTTGATTCTGTTCCGTTTGGCACTACAGAAAAGCCCAGTTTTTCATAAATATTGGCAGCAAAGACAGCTCCCTTTAAGGCTCCCGATACAACCTGGGGTGACAGGAACAGGCCCTGAAAGAGCTGGCTGTTAACACCCAGGGTAGCCCCTACCTCTTTCCCAAGTCCGGGAGCAGTAAGCCTGAAAGCTGCATTATCAACATATTCTGCCTTACCGGCAATATAACCTCCGATTGGTGCAAGGCCGCCGCCCGGATTTTTTATTAGAGAGCCCACTACCAAATCGGCCCCTGCATCGGTGGGTTCAATGGTTTCAACAAATTCCCCGTAACAGTTATCCACCATACAGATAACCTCCGGTTTGATGGATTTGACAAAGGCTATCAGCTCGCCGATTCGTTTAACTGAAAGGGTAGGCCTTGTGGCATAGCCCTTGGAGCGCTGGATGGTAACCAGCCTGGTCCGTTCATTGATGGCATTTCTTATACCTTCAAAATCATAATCTCCATTCTCAAGTAAATCCACCTGGGAATAAGTGATTCCGTATTCCCGTAAGGAACCGGTCAGCCTTACTTTTTTTTCACCGGTTTCTCCTATTCCGATTACGCCCTCCAAGGTATCATAGGGCTTTCCTACCGGGGAAAGGATTTCATCCCCCGGTCTCAGATTGCCGGAAAGTGCCGTACTTAGTGCATGGGTTCCGCTGATCAGCTGGGGTCTTACCAATGCTGCTTCCGTGTGAAATACCGATGCATAAACCTGTTCTATGGTATCCCTGCCCAGATCATTATAGCCGTAGCCCGTAGTAGCTGCAAAATGTATATCACTGACACGGTTGTCCTGAAATGCTTTGATGACCTTAAGCTGGTTATATTCTGCTGCTTTGTCGATTTCTTCAAATCTGTCCTTTAATTCACTTTCAATTTTCCTTCCAAGCTCCAGTATTTCTGAATTGATGGAAAGGTCCTTATACATTTGTTCCAATTGCTGTTTCACGGTTTTGCCTTACCCTTTCTGATGCTGTAATGCCCTTTTCTTTCATGGATTTTAGAAGGGCATCAAGGATTTCTTCTTCCTTTTTATAATCATCCTTTAAAATCCATATAACTTCTTTTTCTCTCTTGAACCAGGTTATCTGCCGCTTGGCAAAATGTCTGGTTTCCTGCTTGATAGCTTCCACGGCTTGTTCCAGGGTGGTATCCCCCTTCAGGTATTCTATGATTTCCTTATACCCCAGGCCCTGCATGGATACCATATCGGAAGTTAAGCCCCTATCCAGAAGCTTTTTTACCTCTTCTGTGAGTCCTTCCTTCATCATGACATCCACTCTTTGGTTAATCCTGTCATACAGGATCTTCCTCTCAGTATTTAATACAAAGTAACAAAAATTATAAGGGGATTCCTTCTGCCGCTGTTCTTCGTTGTGGGCGGATATCTGTTCTCCCGTCTGGGTATGGTATTCCAGTGCCCTGATTACCCGCTTGACATTATTCGGATGAATAGCCTCTGCCGCTGCCGGGTCCACCTCTTTCAGACGGTCATGGAGATACTGTGCTCCCTTTTCCTTTGCCAGGGCAAGCAGGCTGTCCCTGCAGGCATTATCCTCTTCCGCTTCCTTAAAATCAACGCCGTAGAGCACTGCCTGAATATAGAATCCGGTCCCCCCTGTGAGAATGGGTATTTTGCCTTTTGAATAGATTTCCTCCATATATTTATGGGTGTATTCCTGAAACTTTACTACATTGAAATCTTCCTCCGGCTCCAGCTCGTCTATGAGGTAATGCTTTATTCCCTGCATTTCCTCCTTCTTTATTTTGGCGGTGCCGATGTCCATATGCCGGTATACCTGCATGGAATCTGCACTGATGATTTCTCCGCCGATTCTTTTGGCAAGTTCTATTGAAAGAGCAGTTTTTCCGACGGCAGTTGGTCCGGTCAGTACTATTAAAGGTTTTTTCATATCTGTTAATTTCATCCTCATTTACTTAAACAATGCGCTTAAATTTTCTCTCCACCTCATATTTGCTCATGGAGATTATAACAGGTCTTCCATGAGGGCAGTTATAGGGATTCTCAAGTGTTAATAATTGCTCAATTAATGCATGGGCTTCTTCCACCGATAGCTTGTGGCTGCCCTTAACGGCCGCCTTGCAGGACATGGAAGCAATTTTGTCCAGTATGATTTCCGGTGTATTATTATAGCCTTCCTCCGTAAGTCCGTCAATGATTTCAATTAATACATCATAATGAACCAGATTATATAAATCCCCCGGGACGGCACGGACAGCATATTCCTTCCCTCCGAACTCTTCAAATTCAAAGCCGGCCTCTGTCAGAAAGTCAAGATTATTTACCAGGGCTTCCTTTTCCCTCATATTAAGTGAAAGAATGATAGGAGGCATAAGCTGCTGGGAAAAATGCTCCTTTTCCTTCAACTTCTTTACAATCCGCTCATACAGAACCTTTTCATGGGCCGCATGCTGATCAATGATAAACATCTTATCGCCAAATTCTACGATCCAATAGGTATTAAACAGCTGCCCTATGATTTTATGCCCTGTAACAGCCTCTCTTGAAAGGAAGGATATCTGTTCATAGGCTGAAGCAGCATTTTGAGACGTTTCAGACGCCCCATTTTGAACTGCTTCCTCTGCAGGATTCCGGGCTGTTTCATTTGCCGGATTGGGAACTGCTTCCTTTAGGGCATTCGTAACTGTATTCTCAATTGCTTCCCTTGCAGCATCACCAGTTATTCCGCCTGCGGCATAACTGTCTATTTCCTTTGCTGATTCAAAAGCAGATTCCTTTGTCATATTACCGGCAGCTTCCCTTGCCATATCACCGGCAGTTTCCTTTGCCCCTCCGTCCGCTGCTTTTTCAGACATCTTCTGCACCAGCTGCTCCGTGAAAGCCTGTGAAAAGCTATTTTGGTAAGCAGCTTCCTCTAAAAGCAGCTCTTCCCCATCCAGTCCTTCCGTCCTCTTTCTGTCCATATTTTCTTTTAAGAAGGAAGGAGCGGAATCCACATAGGCTTTCAGACGTCCGATTTCTGTTTCGCTGACGGCTTCCTTTATAGCCGGGTCGGTTTGGGAAGTGTTATTCCCGGGGAAAGTCTTTTGAGGAGCCTGATAGGAACGCCCTTCCTCCTGTCTTCTCTTAATCTCGAAGGGCTCCGGGAGCTTCTGGTTTATTTTTTCTTTTTCTTCTTCCTTTGTCAAATACACCTCGGTTATTAAATCTCTGCCCTCCAGGGTATTTTTTAAGCTTTTGTATATAAACTGAAAAAGCTCTTCTCCGTTCTTAAAGCGCACCTCCAGCTTGGCCGGATGTACATTTACATCGATAAGCTCCGTGTCTACGGTTAGCATCAGGGCTGTAAAGGGATACCGGTGAAGCATAATATAGGGCTTAAAGGCTTCTTCAATGGCTTTATAAATAATGGGATTACGGACAAACCTTCCATTGATAAAATAATTTTCATAATTTCTATTTCCCCTGGAAATAGCCGGCTTGGCAATAAAGCCGGACATAGAAAAATTATCCTCCTCGGACTTTACGGAAACCAGATGGGAGGTAATGTCCCTGCCATATATATGGTAGATAACATCCCTCTGGTTATTATTTCCTGAGGTATGGAGCTTAATCTGTCCGCTGATAATAAATTTAAAAGAGATTTCAGGATGGGAAATCGCTATTCTTTCCATAAAGTCCTGTATGTAGCCAGCTTCTGTCTGAGGAGACTTTAAAAATTTTCTTCTGGCCGGCGTATTAAAAAAGAGATTCCTTATGATAAAGGTGGTACCTGAGGGGCAGCCAATGTTCTCCGTTCCTTTTTCCACACCGCCGTCTATGAGATAGCGGATTCCGGTAAAGCTTTCTGCCGTCTTGGTCACAAGCTCAACCTGGGATATTGCCGCAATACTGGAGAGAGCTTCCCCTCGAAAGCCAAGGCTTTTTATTCGAAGAAGATCGTCCGCATTCCTTATCTTACTGGTAGAATGGCGCAAGAATACATAAGGCATATCACTTTCCTCTATCCCGGAACCGTTATCTGTGATACGGATAAAGCTGATTCCGCCCTCTTTGATTTCCACCGTAATTACAGTTGCTCCGGCATCGATGGAGTTCTCCACCAGCTCCTTTGCTACGGCAGAGGGCCGTTCAATAACCTCTCCTGCCGCTATTTGATTTATGGTAGCATCATCCAACACTGTTATTCTTGGCATTAATTATTCACCATCCTTTCTGGCTGAAAAACAATCCTTACGTTCCTCTATTGTTTCACCTTTTCCTGTAACTGATATAAGTAATTCATTGCATCCATAGGCGTCATGGCATTTAAATTCAGCCCACGGATTTCTTCTATATAGGAGGGCTCGGCAAACTGATAATCAAAGAGGGAAATCTGATTCTCCAATTCCCTGCTTTTCCTTCCGTTCTTTTCCTTCTGCTCCAGGGCTGCCCCACATTCGGAAAGGTAAACTTCCTCAGAGGTTTCCTCCTGGACTGTAACAGCCTTCATGGACTTTGCCTTGTCCGTAATATCATTCAGACTCAATTCCTCTACGATATCTCTCGCACGTTTCAGTACACCATCCGGAACTCCTGCCAGTTTAGCCACCTGAATACCGTAACTTTTATCGGCACCGCCGGAAATTATCTTTCGAAGGAATATAATATCTTCCCCTTGCTCCTTGACAGCAATACAATAGTTATTGACACTGTCAATTTTTCCTTCCAGCTCCGTCAGCTCATGATAATGGGTGGCAAACAGGGTCTTTGCACCTAAGAGCTTCGGATTTGCGATATGCTCTACCACCGCCCAGGCAATTCCCAGTCCGTCAAAGGTACTGGTTCCCCTTCCGATTTCATCCAGTATAAGCAGGCTGTTCTTCGTGGCATTGCGAAGGATATTGGCTACCTCTGTCATTTCCACCATAAAGGTACTCTGCCCGGAGGCCAGATCATCAGAAGCTCCCACTCTGGTAAAAATCCTGTCTACAATTCCGATATTGCCGGAAGCTGCCGGTATGTAACAGCCTATCTGGGCCATCAGAACAATTAAGGCTGTCTGCCTCATATAGGTGGATTTACCCGCCATATTGGGGCCGGTAATAATTGAAATTCGTTTTTCCTTATTATTCAGATAGGTATCATTGGCAACAAACATATCCCCTGTAATCATCTGCTCTACCACAGGATGCCTGCCCTCTTTGATATCAATAATTCCTTCCTCATTCATAACCGGCCTGATAAAACGGTTCTTTTCGGAAACATAGGCCAGTGAGGTAAACACATCGATTTTAGCGATTCCTTTGGCAGTTCGCTGTATACGCTGCACTTCCTTTGCTATGGTATCCCTGATATCACAGAAGAGCTCATATTCCATGGAGAAAAGCTTGTCCTCCGCCCCTAAAATAACATCCTCTAATTCCTTTAACTCTGAGGTCGTATAACGCTCCGCATTGGCAAGGGTCTGTTTTCTGATCCAGTTATCGGGAACCAGACTCTGGTAAGAGTTGGTTACCTCCAGATAATACCCGAAAACACGGTTAAACTTAATCTTCAGATTCTTGATGCCCGTATTTTCCCTCTCCTTGGTTTCCAAATCCGCAAGCCAGTTCTTTCCTTCCGTCTTGGCCTTACGGAGCCTGTCCACCTCGGCATGGTAGCCATCCTTTATGATGCCTCCCTCCCTTACCGTAATGGGAGGCTCCTCCTCTATTCCTGCTTCGATAAGGCTGTAGAGGTCCCTTAAGGGATCCAGCTCTTCTTCGATTTCCTTTAAAAGGCTGCTGGAGGAATTCTCAAGGAGCAGCTTAATGGATGGAACCATGGACAGGGAATTTTTAAAGGCTATTAAATCTCTGGGACCGGCACTTTTATAGCTGATGCGGCTGATAAGCCTTTCCAGATCATACACGGCATTCAGATATTCCCTGATTTCTTCTCTGGTAATGGCTGAACCGTTTAATTCCTCTATGGTATCCAGCCTGTCTGTAATATCCTGTTTATCAATAAGGGGCTGCTCAATATAGCTTCTTAAAAGCCTTGCACCCATGGCTGTCTTTGTCTTATCCAATACCCAGAGAAGAGAACCTCTCTTTTGCTTCTCCCTTAAGGTTTCAACAAGCTCCAGATTTCTTCTGGTAGAGCTGTCAAGTATCATATACCTGCTGGTAGAATAGGGAAGTATTCTTGTCAGATGGGACAGGGAATTCTTCTGAGTCTCATAAAGATACAGCATAACCGCACCGGCTGCCACAACGCCGATGGAATAATCCTTTAAACCAAGACCATTCAATGAGGCCACCTGAAAATGCTCCATCAAAGCCTTACTGCAAGCCTCTTCTTCAAAATACCAGGGTTCTAAGTCAGACAAAGAAATACGTAAACGGTTCCTTAAATCAGAGATATCCACACCGCTTACCATAAAGGTACTGTTGCAGATAATCTCGGAAGGTGAATACTTATTGATTTCATCAATCAATTTTCTTTCGGTATCTACTTCCGTCACATAAAAATCTCCGGTAGTAACATCTACCGTGGCGATTCCGTATGCATTAACGGTATATACAATGCCCATAAGGAAGTTGTTTTTCCCTTCCTCCAGTATCTGGGCATTCAGATTCGTACCTGGTGTGACAATCCGTATTACTTCTCTTTTTACAATACCTTTTGAAGCCTTTGGGTCTTCCACCTGTTCACAGATTGCTACCCGGTAGCCTTTCGCAATCAGCCTGCCCAAGTAATTTTCTACCGCATGATACGGTATTCCGCACATGGGAGCACGCTCTTCCTGTCCTACGTTCTTTCCGGTGAGGGTTATTTCCAATTCTCTGGAACAGGTAACCGCATCTTCAAAGAACATCTCATAAAAATCACCCAAGCGGTAAAAAAGTATGCAATCCTTATATTGTTCCTTTATTTCAACATATTGCTGCATTAAAGGAGTCAATTCAGCCATATCCTTTGTTCCTTCCTATTTACACATAAGTTAATTCCATCTGCTGCCGGCAAGCTCTCTAAAAAACATCCTCTGCCAGCTCTGTGCCGTCTGCGGCACTGGTAGCCAATTTGTCACAACGCTCATTCTGAGGATGTCCGTCATGGCCCTTGACCCACATAAAAGTAACCTTATGGGGTTCCAGGGCTTTTAAAAGCCTCTCCCACAGGTCAACGTTTTTAACCGGTTCGTTCTTTCCCCTTTTCCAGCCCTTCTTTATCCAGCCTTCCAGCCAATGCTCATTAAAAGCCTTCACAAGATACTGGGAGTCGGAATACAGGGTCACCTCACAGGGACGGTTTAAGGCTTCCAGCCCGGCGATAGCCGCCATCAGCTCCATACGGTTATTGGTGGTTTTTTTATAGCCCTTTGAATATTCCCGGATATGTTCCGTTCCGGAGGGGTCTATATAGCTTATAATGGTTCCGTAACCGCCGGGTCCGTCCGGATTCCCTCTGGCAGCCCCATCGGTATAAATAGTTACTTTCATTGAGGCCTCTTTTCCCAGGTAATCAAATCCCGGCTGTAAGGAAGCTCTTTTATGCAGTCACAAAAATCGTGCCATTCCTTTAGCTTATGGTTCTTCCTGGCATTGTACATATTAATCAGGTTCTCATAGTTTAAAGTGCAGGTTCTCATCTGGTTATAACTGGAAGGAAGCAATTGTATGATACTGTACCAGTAGGATTTATCACCGGTTTCAATAAATAAAAGCCTGAGCTTCTCCAGTTGTCCGATGACGCTTTGAAAAAACACCTTTGTTTCCTCTGTTGACTGGTCGGTACTGAAATCCGCTTCTTCAAAGCTCTTACTATGTATCTTATGCATGGTACTGGTGGAATTGGCAGTGGTTCCAACCTTATAAGTGTCAAATTCCTTCCACCAGTATATGGGAGCTGTAATATCCATGGAAACAAGTATCTGGCGCATGAACTTTCTGTGGTCCGTACCGGAGCTGCACAGTCTGACTGCCAGACCAAGGTCATTTTCTCCCAGGATATATTCGCCCTTTTCATTGTAATAACTGTCGCTCTTTCCCCAGCTGTTCATGGGATTTCTGGCGCCTCTCAGGGCATTTTCAAGATTCATTACACTGATATGTTCAACTTTTAACATGGTAACTCCTTCCGTAATTCCTTTTGATCTATTATTCCATCAATTTTGCCATATAGAATTCATCCGTCAGCTGCCCATTTACCAGCATGGAATTCTTCTTTATTCCTTCTTTTACAAAGCCGCTCTTTTCATAAAGACTTACAGCTGCTTCATTTGCACACATTACGGTAAGTTCCAGCCTTTTGATCTGGTTCAAGACAGCCCACTTATCAAGCTCCTGAAAGAATGCCTTTCCAATCCCCATTCTTCTGTAATCCTTACAGATACCGGTTACTATATAAGCGCTGTGGCGTATTCTGTTCGGATTTCCCCTTTGGGCCGACAGAAACCCCCACAGCTTGTCCTTATCTTCCACTACCAGTAAAAGATTTCCGCCTTCCTCCGCACTTCTCAGCAGGTTCTCTACCCTATCTCTGTCTGTCTTCCTCTCTCCCGGTTCATACATCATAAAATCCGTTTCCCGGTCCAGCCTAAGCTGCATATCTATAAAGTTATCGGTATCATTTTGATTTACGTTTCTGATTTGCATAGGTACCTCCGCTTATCCGATAAAAATTATTATAACATTTTTTGAGGTGAATTTCATCTTAATATTTCTTGAATATTTGATATAGACCTGTGTATTATGCCTGACAGGCAAAAAGCTCCCTGACCTTGTAAGTCAAAGAGCTTTTTAATTCACTTGTGTTAATTCCCATATATTTCACGAATTTACTTATGAAACTGCCTCAAGGCGTGTTTGGTACCGTTCTGAACGCCCAGCCCGGCACAAGTAGCTTTCAAACACACTCTAAATAGTAAGTGTAATTTACAATAATGCAAGACTTCCCATTTCCATCCGGTAAATACTTTTACTATAAGGGAGGAATCTTTCATCATGGGTGCTTATTAAGAGGGCTGTTCCTTCTTCATTGATTTTCCTGAACAGCTCCATGACCTTTATGGCATTGGCCGTATCCAGATTGCTGGTCGGTTCATCGGCAATCAGTATTCTCGGCTTTTGTATCAGGGCTCTTGCTATGGCAATCCGCCTCAGCTCACCGCCTGAGAGTCTGTCCGGGTAGGAGGAAGCCGCCCCGTAAAGTCCGACTAATTCCAGCACCTCTCTGACCCGTTCCCGGTAATCCCCCTTTATCCCTGCTAAATACAGCGGAAAGTACAGATTATCCTCTACCGTGAAATTAGTCAGCAGATTCTGCCCCTGCATGATAAAACTTATTTGCTCTGCTAATAAATTATCCTTCTTAAGGGCGGTCAGCTCTTTGCCGTCAAGGGCTACAATTCCTTCCGAGGGTTTTAAAAGCCCTGTAATGATATGAAAGAGTGTGCTTTTCCCGCTTCCCGAAGGACCGATTACAGCTATGAAATCCTTCTCTTTCACCAGAAGATTTACATGGTTCACCGCAGGATTGGAATTAATGGAATGTTTATAATATTTTGTGATATTTTGTAACTCCAGCATTATTCATTCTCCCTTATAAGCGCATAGGTTTCTTTTCCCTGGATTGCCGCGGCACTTATGCCGGCTGCAAGCACCCCCGTAAGGACGGATAGCACGGTACATAATACGGTAAGAAGAATAAGGCTTGTAAAGCTTTGCCTCAGGTAAGGAAGCTTAAGGTGCAGGACAATCAGATTCCGGAATAATGAAATTGTCAAAACAGACAGCAGGCTTCCTGCCAGGCTTCCCATTATTCCTATTGCAGCCGCTTCACCAATTGTGAAAGAAAATATCTTTAATGAACTTCCCCCAAGGCTTTTTATAATGCCATATTCCTTTTTTCTCTCATTCATGGTTATGGTGAAGATGCTTACCAGGGCTGCAAAGGTAAAGGCAGTCAATATGGCACCAACAAAAATAAAGCAGGCGGCATATTGCTTTAAGGCACTGCGGGTGCTTTCCACAAGCCTTCCGGGTGTTTCGACACTGACGTTGCTCTTCTCATATTTATTCTGTAATGCTTTGGCCAGCTTTTTAATATCGGCCTTCTTATCAGCCTTAACCGTTATTAAGGAAACAACCTCTTTTTTATCCCCGATTGCAAGATAATTCTTTACGACCGGCTCTTTCAGAAGTTCTTCTGCCGTATTAAAATTAAGAAATACACTATTGTCATACCCCATCCCTGTTTCTTGTAATTTCCCAGCCACGGTGAATTTTCTGCCAAAGAATATAGCCGTATCCCCCTTTTTATAAGAGAGCCTGCTTCCTGCCACAATTTGGCCGTCAGGAATGCTCCGTTTTAACTGCTTTGTAATCCAGGGCTGGATCAGAAAATCACTCTCCGGATGATAGGCAATCATCTGAACCGCTTCATCACAGCAGGGGCTGTCATAAATTGTGGCAAGAAACATCTGGGAGCTGACCTTTGCCACTCCTGCTTCCTTTGCTACCTTATCCGCCAAAGAGCTGTCAAAATATACAGTGCTTGGAATTCCTAAAAAAAGTGCATCTTTTACCGAACTGAAATAATCCTTTGGGACCAGAAGGATATCCGCACCGGTTCTTTTTACCGTATTTTCAAGTCCTTCCTTCATGCTTCCAAATATACTGGTGAGGCTGAATATCATAAATACCATAAAAAACATAAATACGGATAATAAAATAGTCCGGCTCATTTTTCTCTTTAGGTTCTGCAGAATTATATATGTATATTGAATATTGCCTGTATTCTTTCTGCCCATTGGCTTCATGCCTTCCTTCTTATACTGCTGTTATCAGAGTTCTTATGGCTGCTTTTGTGAGCCCTCTGCTTTTCTTACGAAATAAATATAAACAATATTTCCTGCCGTATACAAAATCCCAAGTATCGATATCAGGTATAAAGACGGAAAGGTAAGGCTCTGACAGGCCATCTCCTTGGATTTGCATCCGCCGATAAGCCAGGCAGGTATCAGGATACCGATAAGGTAGCTTCCTATCGTCTGGATACTTAAGAAAAGCCGTGCTTCCTTACTGCCGGCTGTCAGATAAAGAATACCGGACAGCAATAACAGGATACCAATACCTGCTTCTGCCTGCACCGACCAGTGACAGGTCATGACCATTTCTTTTGAGGCACATACCTTGAAAATCCTATGGGGCCCTATGATATACAGGAGCCCTGACAATCCCAAAATAATAAAGGTGAAAATTCGGTTTCTCATATAGTTCACTCTCCAACCTGTCACTTTAGCTGAGATTTCGGATCTACCGGCGGAGTAACCGTCCCTGTTATGTCATCCGCTACCCCGTCGAGTTTTATAAAGCTGCTTTTTGCCAGGGCATTGGCATCCGTATCCTTGCGGATTAATCCCAGATCTTTCATATCCTTAATGTTTCTTGTCAGAGCTGTTTCCACTCCGCTTACAGAGGGCAGATATTTATAGTCCTTCAGCGTTTGCCGGTCCACATCCAATTCCCCTACAACCCATTCATTATCAAGCTGTATCTCGGCAGCAAGGTCCTTATTCTGATCAATCCAGACAGATGCCTTCTGAATAGCCGTTACAATTTTAGCAAGCTTTTCCGGCTGCTTTTCTATGGTTTCATTTCTGACCCACAGGGCACAGCAGTATTCGTCCTTTAAAAGCTCGGAGGTAGCTGAATTAAAGAGGGAGATTCCATCGCCGTCCTTTGCCAGAATGGAGGCCTGAGGGTCTCCGATAGCAATGGCGTCCACCTTTCCTTCCTTTAATGCCACCGGCAGGTCCGCCTTTGGAAATACCACGAATTCCACCTGCATGTTGTCTCCGGTAGTTCCGATGACGGCACTTGCCAAAGCGCGCTGTGCAATAATATGCGGTGAGGATGCAACATTTTCAATCCCGACTTTCTTGCCCTTTAAACCCTCTATTGTGGTAATACCGGAATTTTTACCCGCAAGGAGCTGGATACATCCGGTATGGATGCCAAGTACCGTTTTTGCTTCCAGGCCATTATCAAGGGGTGCCAGCATACCTGCCACTAAGCCAAAGGTAACATCTGCCTGCTTGGTGGAGAGCATCTCCACTCCTGTGGTGCTGCTTGTTACATAGCTGTAGTCCACCCCTTCCTTTAAGCCCTCTCCTTCAAAGAATTGAAGCTGTTTGGCAATATGGAGCGGAATACCGCATAAGCCCGGCCCATAGAGTATTTTAATGACACCCTCCTCTGATTTTTTGGTGTCAGCAGCCACGGCATCTGCTTTCGAGCTGGTCTCCTTATCCTTTTTTGCATCAGAGCAGCCTGTAAGCAGCAATGCCGCCACCAGCAGCAGACTTAAGAGCAAACTTCCTTTTTTCATTTTTATCATAATTTTCCCTCCACCGATCGATAATACCTTTTCATTCCTTCCATAAATCTTCCGTACAGATAAGCATCTTTCCCCATTTTCATATTCTTCCAAATTTCACACTAACAGTTATATCTTCCCAGTACACCGCAAGTTGGACCGAGGATTTCACACTAACAGCCATGCCTTCCCAGCACGCCGCAAGATTAGGCCGAGGATTTTGCAGGCACTGGTGAAAATTGCTTTTTAATTTTCACAATTCCTTACTACAGATAGAATTCCGGTGTCTGTACCTTTCCGGTAAAGTCCAGAATCTGCAGTATCTTAGAACGGTAGTTCAGAAAATCCACACTGTTCCTCTGTCTTCCGTAGGTTTCATTCCTGCCGATATCTACCGTTATGATTTCCTCCACCTTGGCAGGTCTTGGTGTCATAATAAATACACGGTCACTTAAGTAAATCGCCTCATCCACATCATGGGTTACCATTATCATGGTGGTTCCCCTCTCCTTCCAGATCCGAAGTATCTCATCCTGCATATTCATTCTGGTAAATGCATCAAGAGCCCCTAAGGGTTCGTCAAGAAGCAGTACCTTCGGATGATTTACCAGTGCTCTGGCAAGGCTGGCACGCTGTGCCATACCACCGGATAACTGATGGGGATAGGATTTTTCAAAGCCCTCCAACCCCACTAAACGGATGAACTCCCCTACTTCCTCCCTGTGTTCCTTGTAAATATGCCTGATCTTAAGGCCATATGCCACATTATCGTAGATGGTCAGCCAGGGAAAAAGGGTCGGGTCCTGGAATACGAGCCCTCTCTCATATCCGGGACCATTAATCGGCCTGTCATCCAGAAGGATTTCTCCCTCCGTGGGTGCAGAAAGCCCCGCTACCAATCTTAAAAAGGTAGATTTTCCGCAGCCGGAAGGGCCGATAAGACAAACAAATTCCCCTGGTTCTATCTCTGTGTCAAGCTCCTTTAGTGCAATTGTTTTCCCCCCGTCTGGATTTACGAATTCCTTTGCTACACCGGCTGCCCTGATATTTCCGGTCTTATTCCTTACCTCCGGTTCTGCTACCATTTAATTACTCCCTTCTGCCATTTAAGCAGTTTATCCCTTACCTTAAATTGAAGAGTGATAAAAAGATAACAGAAGCCTGCAATTATAATTAAGCCTGCATAAACATTGGGATAGGCTATCATTTCCTTCTGCCAGTTAATGTACCACCCAAGCCCCGACTTAACTCCCATCATTTCTGCTGCCATAAGCGCTACAAAGGAGCTGCAGGTCGCATTAAAGAAGCCCAGGAATATGGATGGCAGAGCATCGGGAATCGCTATGTGGAATAAATTCTGAAGGCTGCTTGCCCCCAGGGTTGAGGATACTTCAAAATAGGATTTCTTTGTAGCCTGAATTCCCGAACTGGTTAATATCGTTATCTGAAACCATACCCCAAAGGCAATCAGGAATATTGCCGCCCCCTTTGGTGCCGAAAATATAATGAGAGCCAAAGGTATCCAGGTAGACGAAGGAATCGGCCCCAAAATTCTGATAACAGGGTAAATCCAATAACTCCAGCTCCTGCTCCAGCCAACCAGTATCCCTGTTAATACCCCGACTATGGTTCCGATTATGAGTCCTTCTACTAAAAGGGTAAAGGAACTGAGAATACAGGTCAATAAAAAATCCCGGTCTTCAATATACACATTAAACACTCTGCTCAGGCTTGGGAAATATAATTGAGGCAGTATGTGGGTCTTTGCCGTCAGAATATTAATAAGTGTGACAAAGATTCCGCTGCCTCCAATAAACCATCCTTCATAGGCATATCTTTTCCTGAGCCTTGGGATAAACAAGGAAAGCAGGCATAGGAGCAGGGATATGCTTAAGGCTGTTATAAGAACGGTTCTAAGATTGGTAAGGTCAGTGTATTTTGTATCTTTATGGTTTGGTATCATTACCTCGGTAAGCAATGCGATCAGCAGACCTGCGCTTGGTATCACCGTACGGTAGTTCCATTGAAGCTTTCGATTCTTTTCCCCCTGAAGTCCTTCCGACATTCTGATAAATCCCTCCGTTTCTGCGTAGGTTAACATTCCTTTACGCATCTGCCCTGATAAACTGGTGCTTTTTATAAAATGCTTTGATTTTTATCAAAGCCTGGCTGATAGTCCCCTCATGCTGCAAGGGAACAATTCCGTTATGGATTAACAGCTTTTCTGAGCGATACCCTATTTGTTTTACCAGGATTAACTGGCAGTCCCTTAAGGCATCGATTTTCCCCCTTATTACAGCCTCCTGATGGCCACCGCAGGAATCCTGGTGCAGAGTAATCCGGTCTTCGATGAAAGTAACACTATCATCCTCCTGGCTGACGGCAAGGATATGAAAATGACTGCACTGGCCGAAATGCTCTGTTATGTGAATTCCGTCGCTGGTACCGATTGCAATACGATAGGTCAAAGGCTGCTCCTTTCATACCAGATGCGGCTTTTCTCCTCCGGAAGGGTGTTAAATAATTCCGTTGAAAGATAGCGCTCCCCTGTGTCCGGTAAAATAGCAACAACTGTCTTCCCTTTGTTTTCAGGTCTTTTGGCCACAAAGGCCGCTGCATAGGCTGCCGCTCCGGATGAGATTCCCACAAGGAGCCCCTCCTCTCTTGCAAGCACCCTTGCCGTGTCAATGGCCTCTTCATTGCGCACTCTGTAGATTTCATCAATAATGCCCGTATCCAGTACCGCCGGGATAAAGCCGGCTCCGATTCCCTGGATTTTATGCGGGGAGGAATTACCTCCCGACAGAACCGGAGAAGCATCCGGCTCGACTGCAATTACCCTGACCTCCGGATTCTTTTCCTTCAGGTAAGCTCCTGTGCCGGTTATGGTTCCTCCCGTACCCACACCGGCCACCAGAATATCAACCTTTCCCCCTGTTGCTTCCCATATCTCCGGTCCGGTAGTACTCTTATGTATTTTCGGATTGGCTGTATTGTTAAATTGCTGTAAGATTATACTGTTTGGCGTTTGTATGTTAAGCTCCTCTGCCTTTCTGATGGCCCCCTTCATTCCCTGGCTTCCCGGTGTCAGTACCAAATCCGCTCCAAGAGCAGTTAAAAGTGTCCTTCTTTCCATGCTCATGGAATCCGGCATGGTTATAATAAGCTTATATCCCTTGGCTGCCGCTACAAATGCAAGCCCCACACCGGTATTTCCGCTGGAGGGTTCTATGAGCACCGTATCTTTTTTTATCAGCCCTCTTTCCTCCGCATCCGTTATCATGGAATAGGCAATTCTGTCTTTCACACTTCCCAGGGGATTAAAATACTCCAGCTTCAGTAACAGGCTTCCCTCCTCAACTTTAGCCAGTTTTGAAAATGCCAGGGGCTTAAGGATTGGTGTATCTCCAATTAAGTCCGTTAAATTTTCAACAATTCTTCCCATGCTTACCTCATTTCCGCGCTGCTTTTTGCGCTTCCTGCTTAATAATTGACCGCTTCTTTTATATTTTCTCTGGGGTCTTTGTCATACCAGCTCTCAGAAAGAGGCAAGGAAATATTGGCGGAAACATTCTTTACAAAATTAGTGTTTTTTAAGATTTTAACCGCTTTTCTGGCCAATTCGAAAGCACCGGAATATCCCATATAATTTAAGCTCTGGCCAAAAAGAGGAAAGTTGGGGATACCAAGCTTACTGACCCAGCCGTTGGCATTCAGATGTCCTATATACAAATCCGGCTTTAGCTTTCTTAAGAGATTCAGCTCCTCTGCCGGCTGTCCGGCACCAACCTCAATCAAGAGCTCCGGAGCCTTCATATCCTCCAGCATATCCTCCACGAAACGGTCCACATTATGTGCCTTCACACCCACTAATTCCATTCCAAGTGAATAGAAGAATTCTGCTGTGGTAAGGATTCTGGTCTCCCCTCCGCCGACAAAGACCTTTTTACCGGCAAGCACCGTCTTTAAAGGCTCCAATGCTTTATCCAGTTCTGAATTTTCAAAGGCAATGAGCTTTTCCGCCTCTTCTTCCAAGTGAAAATAAGCAGCTATCTTTCTAACCCATTGATTGGTGTTCCGGATGCCGATTGGAAGGGTATCAATCAGATAATCCGTTCCGAACCTTTCCTTTAAATGACCCAGCAGGTAATCGTCATGAGTCGCACAAATACTCACATTCAGGGCGGCTTCTCCGATATGGGCCAAATCTTCTACCGACGCATGAAGGGGAAGAACCTTCGGTATCAGACCGATGGCAGAAAGAAGCCTTGCCAGTTCAACCTCATCCCCGTTTGAATTAGAGCCCACATTAAAGATATTAACTGTACGGCTGATGCGGTATTTATCCTTCAGCTCCCTTTCCTCATTGGCTCCCGGAACCGCACTGATCTCCTTTTCCGGCGGCTCTATAAGGTATTTCAGCACACCGTGATAAGCAGAATCATACCCTGAAGCTACATATTTGCTCTTAAACCCTTCGCAGTGTACCGGAACTATCTTAGCAGCAATCTGATTCCTTAATTCCCCTACCAGGGAATCGATATCGTCTCCGATAATGCCCGGAACGCATCCGTTGGCTATGATAATAGCATCGGGGTGGTATTCCTTTTCCGCATATAAAACGGCTTTGCGAAGCTTATCGATTCCTCCCTGCACCACATCCAATTCATCCATATTGGTATGCAGCCATACAAATTCTTCATTAGGTTTTCCCTTGGAGGCTCTCATAGTCTTTCTTAGTCCGCTGTTTCCCACAAAATTTGAGCAGCATCCCAAGGGAGAATGAACGATCATGACGACATTCGTAAAGCTGCTGACAATCCCCACAGCCAGGGTTAATTGACAGCCTCCGCTTTGGGAGAACTTTCTGTTTTGCAGCTGTGCACAGCCGGACTTTATATCTCCAGAAAGCTGGCCGCAGGAACCGCAAAAGGCATGACAGGCACCAATCCGTTCTTCTCTGGTGGGCGGAGCATCGGCTCCTAAATAATGATAGCTTAAACTATCCGCATAACTTCCCATAGCTTCCTTCCTTTCTTTTATATATCCCTTTCTATGAACTATTTCTGCTATCCTGATGATAAAGGCAAATACAAGAAACCAAATTATGGATACCCAGAGGACTAGGGGATATTGACACATTTTATCTGGCAGATACCAAATCGCTAATTAAATCCTCTATCAGTGTCAGTGCTCCCCTGAAGCCTGCATAGCTCTTATTTAACACCACTCTGTTGCTTACCGGAAAAGCTACCGATAAGAAGTTTGCCCCCAGCTTTTCCGCAAGACCTTTTTCAATACTGCTTCCTACCACAAAAGCCGGCCCAAAGGCATCATAATATTTTTGATTGTGATTATAGGGCCAGCTGTCCTTTACCTCCTTTAACAATTCCCCGGCATTTTGCCTGAATAGTACCTTAGGTCTTGTTTCGGAGGTAAGATGCTCGAACTTTTTCCTGTAATTTTTCTGTTCTTCCTCCTCCGTGATATCATTGATGGATGTCAGAAAGGGTATCCAGCCCAGGTCATTTGCCAGAAAGCCGGTCAACGGATAGGCATAATAGCTGTCAGCCGCTATCACCACATATCGTTGGAAGTCAATATCCGAGTAGATATCAACAATCCGCTCCAGATAGGAATAGTAATGCTGCTTTTCCTTTTCTGTTACCGCCTCAATGTACTCCTTTTCAATTCCCAGTGCTTCTCCGACCTGATAGAGGAAGGCTTCCGTTCCGGAAGGTCCTATGGGAAGGTCCGCTTTTATATAAGGAATACCATGGAGCTCCTTTAACAGCTCAGCCGGCTCCACTCCCGCCTGATTGGATAGTAAAACAGTAAGCCCGGCCTTTCCATAGCCTTTAATGTCCGCAACCGATTCCCCTGTTCCGAAAAAGGTATTAACCTTGATACCCAATAGACCCAGTAGACGTTTGATTTCATCCAGATTTCCGCGGTAAAATACATCATGGCCCGGAACGGTCCCAAGTATATTAACGGTTCTGACATCCTTTTTTTCAGAAGGTACAATGACATCCTTAATAAGTGCCTTTAGTATGGCATCATATCCTTTAAAGGTATTTCCCAGGAAGCCCGGTGTGCTGGCTCCGATTACATTCCTGTCCCGGAACCGCCTTGCCACGCCTACCGCATCATCCCCGATAATCTCTACCTGGCAGCCCGTTATTACAATGTAGAGGTCAGCATCCAGGATTTCAATGGAATTTTCTATCTGTTCCTCCAGCCGTTCCTCTCCTCCAAATACAATATTGTTCTCCGATATATTCGTAGTAGGTATCATGGTACCGCCGCAATAGCCGGTTCCGCGGTAGCCGGCAGCCAGGTTATAAGTGCCGGATAATGCCGCCGCACACCCACCTGCCGCATGAACAATGGGAATCGCCCGGTTAATCCCTGCAATAGTAGTAAGTGCTCCTCCCAAGGCACAGGTGAATTTTGCGCGTTCAATAAATTCTGTCAAATCAATTCCTTCCTTTCTTTTGGTTAATAATTAACTTTCCCAAAACGATATAAAAAAGAAGGCACATGGACAATGGAAATATTGTCACATGGCCTCCGGTTTTCCGGTCAACCCCCAGGAAATCCTTTTTAAAGCTGAAGTATCGTTACTCTTTCTTCCACCTTTGGTTCGCCAAAATCAAGAACTTTCAGTTTCTTAGGGACTATCTTATAGATATTATGGGTTTCTTTTGTTACCTTAATATTGGGATTTTTGTTCTGGATAATTTCCCTTCCCTTTTCATATTCCGCACTGCCCTCCACCAATGCAGCTTCTCCATAAATTGTGATATTAAAATATTTGGATATGAATTGGTTTTCGTGCTGAAACAAGACGGCAGTGTTCTTATTTTCGCTTAACTGGTTATTTTTATTGCTTGCTTTTACCGTTGAAAAATAAACGGTATAACCCTCCAGACCATAACCTCCCAGTATACGCACGTCAGGACTGCCCTCTTTATCTGTAGTTGCCAGTATGATTCTTTGGTTTGATTTTAAGTATTCCTTGATTTTTTCTTCTGATGCAGACATTTTCCTCTCCTTTCGATTAATACGGTAATCTATGTTAATGGATAATATCCCCCTCTCTGTATCTGAAAATTTCTTCAGAGTCCGGCAGTCCATCACTGTAAATGAAGAAAGGCCAGGGAAAACCTACCTGTTCTCCCAAGCCTCCGGCTGTCCGGTCAACTGAAAATCACTTCATCCTCAACTTTTCATTTTTCTCAATCTGAACAATCTTTCCATCCTGAATGATCACTGCAATGGAGCCATATTGAATGGATTCAATAAACTCCACAATCCTTTGGATATCACTCTTGCTTACGGAATTTTTTTTCACAGGCTGCCTTATATCACTTCCCACTCTTTCACCCCTCAGATTATTTATTCATACTTGTCATATATGAATTATATGTATTATTTTTGTAAGTATAACTTTTCTTCCTGACTTTGTCAACACTTTTTTACAATTTTTATATTTCATCCTGTAATTCAGAGCACTTGCTTATTCCAGCATTTGTGATAAGACTATTGTAAGGAGTAAAAACCGCAACTTTTGCAATATAATAAACAATCCCTGCAATTCGAACTCTCCCTTGTTTGTGTTATTATGTCCTTAGATAAAGATTAATAAAATGGAGGAAGCAAAAATGGAAATGACACTTCGCTGGTTCGGCAGTAAATCTGATTCCGTTACCTTACAGCAAATCCGTCAGATTCCCGGAGTAACCGGGGTAATTACCACTTTATATGAAACAGCACCGGGAGATTTATGGAGCCGTGATGCTATTCATGCACTGAAACTGGAGGTTGAGGCATCGGGTCTCCATATTTCAGGCATAGAAAGCGTAAATATTCATGATTCCATCAAAATCGGTTCTCCCGACCGCAACCAATACATTGATAACTATATAAAAACATTGGAACATCTGGGACAGGAGGATATTCATCTGGTATGTTACAATTTCATGCCTGTCTTCGACTGGACCAGAACAGAACTTGCCAGAGTCCGTCCCGATGGTTCTACCGTGCTGGCATATAATCAGTCGGCAGTCGACCGTATTGACCCTGTAAAAATGTTTGCTTCCATTCATTCCGATTCCAATGGTTTCGTCCTTCCGGGCTGGGAGCCGGAACGTATGGCTAAGGTAAAGGATCTGTTTGAACTCTATAAGGATGTGGATCATGAGAAGCTGTTTGCTAATCTGAAATATTTTCTGGAAGCTATTATGCCGGTATGCGATAAATACAATATTCATATGGCTATCCATCCGGATGACCCCGCCTGGAGCGTATTCGGACTTCCGCGGATTATTACGAATCTTCCTAACCTGCAGCGCATGATAAAGATGGTAGACAATCCCCATAACGGTGTCACCTTCTGCTCCGGTTCCTACGGAACGAATCCTGACAACGACCTTCCGGGAATGATCCGTGCCTTAAAGGGACGGATTCATTTTGCTCATGTCCGTAATCTGCAGCATAATTTTCCCGGCGATTTTGAAGAGTCGGCCCATCTTTCCTCGGACGGAAGCTTCGATATGTACGAAATTATGAAGGCCCTGTATGATATTGGTTTTACAGGTCCCATTCGTCCCGACCACGGGCGTATGATCTGGGGTGAAAAGGCAATGCCCGGTTATGGGCTCTATGACCGCGCTCTTGGCGCCACTTATTTAAATGGCCTCTGGGAAGCTATCATGAAAGGAGCGGGCAGAAAATGAAATTAAACAATACCGGTCTGCAGAACAGGGAGGCATGGCAAAAAGCAGGGTATTCGCTGCCAGAGTTCAACCGCGCCGCAGTAGAACAGGAAACAAAGAAACATCCCCGCTGGATACACTTCGGGGCCGGCAATATCTTCCGCGCCTTTCAGGCTAATGTAATGCAGGAGCTGCTAAACAAGGGTATCTGCGATTCCGGGCTGATTGTAGCTGAAGGATATGACTATGAAATTATAGAAAAAATGAACCATCCCCATGATGATTACAGTATCCTTGTAACCTTAAAGTCCGATGGCTCCATCGAAAAAACCGTAGTGGGAAGTATTGTGGAATCTCTGGCTCTGGATAGCAATAATGAACCGGAATTTGAGCGTTTAAAGGCTATTTTCCGCAATCCGAGCTTACAGATGGCAAGCTTTACCATTACAGAAAAAGGTTACAGCCTTGTTGACGGAAAGGGACAGCTTTTGGAAGCCGTCAAAGCAGATTTCCTGAAGGGCCCTAAGGCACCGGACAGTTATCTCGGCAAGGTTGCTTCCCTTGTTTATGAGCGTTACCTTTCCGGGCAGCTCCCTCTTGCATTAGTCAGCATGGATAACTGCTCCCATAACGGCACTAAGCTTTCTCAGGCAATTACGGCTTTTGCGGAAAAATGGACGGAAAACGGTCTGGCGGAAAAAGGATTTTTAAATTACCTCAATGATCCCGGTAAAATCTCTTTCCCATGGAGCATGATTGACAAAATTACTCCAAGACCGGACTCCAACGTGCAGGAGCTACTGGCAGGGGATTCCATTGAGGATCTTACCCAGCTTGTTACCTCAAAGAACACCTATGTGGCTCCTTTTGTGAATGCGGAGGAATGCCAGTATCTCGTTATTGAAGACCACTTTCCGGGAGGAAAGCTGCCTCTTGAAAAAGCCGGTATTATCTACACCTCCAGAGAAACTGTGGATAAGGTAGAAAAAATGAAGGTCTGCACCTGTTTAAACCCCCTTCACACGACCCTTGCCGTTTTTGGCTGTCTTCTTGGCTATCAGCTTATTTCAGAAGAAATGAAAAATCCGGCATTAAAACATCTGGTTGAAATTATCGGTTATCAGGAAGGCCTTCCTGTTGTAGTTGATCCGGGAATTATCAATCCTAAACATTTTATTGACGAAGTTCTGAATGTCAGGATTCCAAATCCCTTTATGCCGGATACGCCACAGCGTATTGCTACCGATACCTCCCAAAAGCTTGCAATCCGTTTTGGTGAAACAATAAAAGCTTATCTTTCCTCCGAGACTTTACAGATATCGGATTTAAAAATGATTCCCCTTGTATTTGCCGGCTGGCTGCGCTATCTGATGGCGGTGGATGACGAAGGTAATGCTTTTACACCAAGTCCGGACCCTCTTTTGGATTCGCTGTCCCCGATTCTATGCAAGCTTACTCTTGGACACACAGAAAATGCGGAAGCTGTTTTGAGGCCTGTCCTGGAAAATGCAGATATATTTGGAGTCAATTTATACAAAGCCGCACTTGCGGAACAGGTACTTTCCTACTTTAAAGAGCTTTCAGCAGGTCCCGGTGCTGTGAAAGCCACTCTCGTAAAATATGTATTATAACATGATGTAACCTTATGGATGATAACTTCATCCTTGATAAACCAATCGTAAGTTCATGCTGCAAATTTGGTAAAGGAATATTTTTCATATAAAAATAAAAAGCAGAAAAAGGGTAAAACCTCAGATATATAATAGAGGATTTACCCTTCTTTTTCAAATTATCAAAATCCCAGCTTACTCTTATTCTTCTGGAATAAGACCGGTATAAGCTGCCCCATTTATCGCTGCTTTCCGTCTGTCCAGCATCTTCACTTCAATTCCTAACGGATAATTTCAGTAAATTTTTCTGCTTTTTTCATCCATAATAAAGGACTTTCTATAAAAGTAAGAATTAATCTGGTCTCTCCACTCGGCTGAATTATCCAGTTGATGGTCCATACGAAGCTTTACCCGCTCAAATACCTCATCCGGAATTTTTCCTTTCAGGCCCTCCCAAAGCCTTACCATTTCCTCCACATCCTCCACTCCTTCAAAATGGGAATCATAGATATGCTGTATCAATGTCTTTCCGCTTTTCAGCCTGTAGGTATAGGGCATATAATGGAAAAACAGCAGCAGCTCCTCCGGACAAGTCTCAATCTCCTCATACAGGGAGGCATTGGGCTCCAGATAGGTCTGGGTAAATCCGGTTCCTGTTTTTCCCCTTTCCACTCCCATTCCCAAGTGCTCCGCCCTGTGGTAGGTTCCCCAACGGTCATATTCGTAGCCGTCCACGTTGGGACCATAATGATTATTCGGATTCACCATCCAGCCAATCCCCA
Organism: Bacillota bacterium; assembly: GCA_023410275.1. Taxonomy (GTDB): domain Bacteria; phylum Bacillota; class Clostridia; order Lachnospirales; family Lachnospiraceae; genus Anaerocolumna. Next base: position 45,642 of record JAEYPZ010000052.1, on the reverse strand, counting down.
GGGGGGAGGTATATTTTTCATAAGCAGGCCAGGACATTAGCAATATTTTGCATATGTCATAAACCACCGTCTTATCCGTACCGAAGGTACACTCACACCACTCTCTTGCAATCTCCTCCGCTGATAGGGAGGTATCAAAGGCAAGGCGTCCGAATCCGAACCAATTGGCTGCCGCCAGGTCATGCCCCGTCCAGTTGGAATCCGAACCGGTATTGGCTACTGCCGCCATACCGCAGTTCTTGTGGGAAAAGCTGCGTCCGCTTACGATATCCGCTACCGTATCCTCCTCTTCCCTGCAATAGGTGTGAAAGGCAAGAATCTCCTTGAATTGGGGAATCAGATAACATACGTGCCTTTGCTGCCCGGTATACTCCTGGGCGATTTGTACCTCCAGCATCTGATTTGTGTTTCTTAAGGAGCCGAAGAGAGAAGAGACAGGCTCCCTCACCTGAAAATCCATAGGGCCGTTTTTAATCTGAAGAATCACGTTTTCCTGGAATTTGCCGTCCAGGGGCATAAAATAATCGTAGGCGGAACGTGCCCTGTCCGTCTTCCTGTCTCTCCAGTCCTGGGTGCAGTTGTATACAAAGCAGCGCCATATAATGATACCGCCGTAGGGCCTTACGGTTTCTGCCAGCATGTTGGCGCCCTGGGCCTGGGTCCTGCCATAAGTTAAGGGGCCCGGTCTTCCTTCCGAATCCGCTTTTACCAGAAATCCTCCAAGGGACGGGATATTCCGGAAGGTCTCCTTCATTTGCTCCTGCCACCATGCCCTGACCTCCTCCGCTTCCGGATCCGCTGTTTCAAGACCTCCAAGCACCATAGGCGCCGCAAAATTCAGGCTGAGGTAAAGCCGTATTCCATATTTTGAAAAAATCTTTCCAATTCTCTTCAAAGAATCGGCATACTCCCCGGTAATCAGTCTCGTAGCCTTTTCCGTTACATTCACATTGTTAATTACTACTCCATTGATACCGACAGAAGCGGTTAACCTTGCATAATCCTCCGTTCTATCCTCTACCAGGACCCTGTCATTACGAAAGAAAAAGGAATTCCCTGAATATCCCCTCTCTATGCTGCCGTCCATGTTATCCCAATGGTTCAGCATACGCAGCGGATTATCCGGCAGCTTTAGCCGGTTAATACCTTTAAGAGATACTCCCCTTTGTACCTGCCGTATCAAATCAAAGCTGCCATATAATAGTCCCTCCGGTTCCGCGGCGGTAATCCGGATTCTTCCGTTTTCCTCGGCAATCCGGTAGCCGCCGCCCGCAGGTTCCTTGCTGTCCGAAAGGAGATATATCCCTTCCTCGGTTTTTTCCCTTTCGTCCTGTACGAAAGGCTCTGGAAGCTTAATAACCACTGTATCTATCCCCAGCAGCTCCCTTGCCCCACGGCAAAGCTCATAAACAGCCGTGCCGGTAATTTCATCTTCTTCCTGTACATAGATTTTCCGAAAATATTCCTTTCCCTCATAGAAAGGAAGTCTGCGGTAAGAAAGCCATGCCATACTGTACTTCATAATTATCCCCATTGCTTATCACAGGCAGGCCAGCAGACCAGTCTGCGATACTGCCACTCTTAAAAATGAGTGAAAGAATCTGTAAGTGGCATCCTTTCAAAAATAATATTTTCCTTCACTCCTGCTCCCATTGGACCAATATGCATTCTAAAAAAATTGAAACCATTTTAAATCAAAGCAGCTGCCCGGCATAAATACAAGGAACACCTTCTGCCTGCCCTATACCTAAAATATACTATCAATTCTAAACAATTGACATGTATATCCATCATGATTTTTTGTCACAAAATTACTTTTTAGATTATTTAACATGTTAATATGTATATTATTTCCTGCGTTACCCCTCCCGTTTTGGTACTTTTACAGAGTTAAATGGCCAATCCATCCATACAGAACAAATTTACATCTGTTTGTATGAATAAATTGGCCATAAGGTAATTGCAACCATATTATATTTTTTACTCTATTCCAGAATTTTTAATTGATACTGCTTCGGAGACAGACCTACATATTTCTTAAATGCTTTCGAAAAATTAGGATAATCACTAAACCCCGAAAGGATACAGCTTTCTGTCACTGATTTTCCTGAGCTCAGATGATTTTGGGCAAGATAGATGCGCTTACGCAGAATATATTGCTGAATAGACAGTCCGGTAATGGATTTAAATTTGCGGCTGATGTAGGTTCCGTTATAAAACAGCTCCTCCGAAAGCTCCTCCAGAGAGAAGGATTCCAAAAGATGCTCGTTAATATAGCCGATTGCTCTATTGACGAGAGGAGGCATAACATTTGGTATGGGAATGTCCTCGTTGCTGGAAAAGAACAGATTTACTTTTACCAGCAGGAGAAGCACATAAGAGGATGTGGTAACATCCTGTCCATAACCGGTCTTGTATTTTAAATCCAGTAAGGAATTATAAAGTTCCAAAAGTTCTTCTGTCTGGTTCTGCGTGAGCACTACAATATTAGGTTTATTGCAGGAATGTTTCCGGAAGCATTCCGCTAAATTGGTATGGGGGGTGGAGTGGGTATCCAGATACCGGCTGCTTATATTAATTACATAACGCTTATAGGCTTTATTATCCAGTATTTCGACCCTGTGATATTCACCCGGGCTTATTCCGATGATGGTTCCCGGAACAATACGGTAGCACTGTTGGTCAATATAATAATTTACAGTTCCATCGACCAGGCAATATAGTTCATATCCATTGTGCGTGTGATAGAAGGACTGTCCCTCCAGTTTATCGGAATAGCGTATAAATAAATCTTCAGATATCGGATTGTATATACGTTCAATGTCTTCCACTATTTCGCTTTTTGATGAATTCATCAGTGTATACATCCTCCATTTAAAAATATATTTCAGGAATTCCTCCTGGAAATGTTCCTTTCATATCAATTACTTCTCCACTTTCTAAAATTAATACCGAAAGCTCTATAAATAATTCACGCACCCTCAGTACTACCTTTGCAAAATCCTCTGAAGTCAGCTTATCTATTTATTCGTTCTTATGCTTTATTTTTATTACAAAAGGGGAGGCAGGAAGGCCTTCCTTATTATATAACAATGCCTCATTTGGGTTGTTGGAACGGGCATAGCTTACATATTCAAATTCCGGCTGACTCTCTTCCTCTGAGTCCTCCAGTCTTAGGATAACCTGACTGCCTGAGATTACAGCAACCGCCTTTTTATAGCTCCTGTCCCTGCCGGCTGCCATGAAATTGCCGGGATTTAAACTGCCGCTAAGCGTTACAAGTCCCTCTTTTGAATGGGAAAAGGTCAGAATTACCTCCTTGCCTCTTTGTACCGCAGCTATCACCTGGGGCCCGCTGTATTCCAGACTCTCATTTCCTGCCAGGGCTCTTGCACAAAGTGAAAGCCGGTAGGCAATCTCTTTCTTTTTTGTAGGATGGAGATCATTCTCTTCCCCCAGGTCAATTGTAACCGCCATGGCAGTATTGGGAAGCAGCAAAGCCTGGCGCTGTGCCTCCCGTATCTCTTGCCACCCCACATCCCCAGCTGGAATGTCAATCTCAAAGTTCGGCAATTGGACAAAAAGAAAAGGGAAATCTCCCTGCTTCCAATTCTTACGCCAGCCGGTAATAAGCTTTTGGAACAATTCCTGATAATTATCCGTGCTGCCCGTATTGGATTCCCCCTGGTACCAAAGGACACCGGTTATGGTATAATCCAGGCAGGGAGCCAGCATTCCGTTATAAAGTCCTGTGGGTTTCCAACTGACAAAAATCGTTTCGGGCCTTTTGCCGCATATGGCTCCAACCCGGTATTTCCAGAAACCCTCCAGGGAAACCTCTTCTTTTTCTGTTATAAGTGCATATCTTTTGCCCGGTGTGAACCGCCCATTTCCCGTATCGCAAACCACCCGGACAGTTACGGTATTTTCTCCTGTTTTTAAAATTCCTTCCGGCACCCTGTATTTCCTTGGAGGATACTGGTAAGGGGTGCTTCCGACCAAAACACCATTAACATATACTTCATCACTATCAACGATAGTCCCCAGCAAAAGAAAGGCATCCTTTCCTTCCGGTGCTTCCGTAAGAACTATTTTCTTCCGGAACCACAGACTTCCTGTAAAGTTTTCCAAGCCCGCTTCCGCAAAAAAACCGGGCAGGCTAATCTCTCTCCAGACCTCTTCCCGCAAATCAGTAAGATACCAGGGCTGTTCTCTCCTGCCAAAGCCTTCGTCCAGGTCCCTCAGGGAGTTGGACCATTCCTCGGAAAGGCTCACATTCCTGCTAAGCTGGGCCTTTATAAAATCATCCTCTTTGCAGGCAGCTATATCCTCTTCATATTCCTTGAAATCTTCCAGCATTTCTTCGCTCATCCAAGCCTGTGCAGGCGATCCGCCAAGGCTCGCATTTATAATACCCACCGGGATGGAAGCCGCTTCATACATATATTCCGCAAAGAAATAAGCCAGCGCGGAAAAGTTCATGACAGTGCTTTTATCGGCTGTCTGCCACTCACCGGATTCCAGCTCCTTCAGAGGGCCGTGAAAGCTGTATTTCTCATTGATCTTAAAGGTACGGATATGGTAATTCCCACTGTTTTTATACAACTGCGGGTACCGGTCAGCCACACGGCTTATGGGCAGCTCCATATTGGACTGGCCCGAGCAAACCCAAACCTCTCCGATCAGTATATCCTTTAACCGTATTTCTTCCCCGCTATGGCAGGTAATCAACATTTCGTGAGGTCCTCCGGGCTTAAGATCATGCAGCTCCGCCACCCACTTACCGTTTTCATCGGCAACAGCTTCTGCTTTCTCTCCTAAGAACCGTATGCCAACCAGCTCTCCCGGACTGGCATATCCCCAAATATTAGCCTTCCTGCCTTGCCTTAATACCATCCCGTCACTTATCAGCCTTGGCAGCCTCAATGTCTGTTCTGTGTTCATACATCCTAACCTTCCTTCTCTTTCCTCCGATTCTTATTCCTTTAAATGATTCACCCAACAAATGCCCTGCTTCAATATACGCGGACAGTTTGCGCAAAATAGAAAGCTTCCTGCGACTATGGAAATGTATAAGACTTCTTATACATTGGAAGAAAAGCAGGAAGCTTTCTATTTTGTGCAAATTACTGTCCTCTTGCGAAAAACTGTCCTTTAGTCAGGCTAATCATTTATATAATTCAAGAATCAAAAACCCACTATAATATGTATAAAGGCAATTTACATCAAACAGAAAGTATTCATTTTTCCGTATCCTTGCAAATTGCCATAATAATATTGGTTATCTAATTTATCCATTAACCGTTTATTCCCATACACCATTATAAATTGTCCTGTAACAACTGTCCTGCCAATTATTGCTATTTTACTATTAATTATTGCTCTTTTACTGTTATCAGGTATTAACTTATTCCAGTCTGTTTCTTTGCCACTTTTATCTGTAAGAGTGAACACTTTATAATATCCATATTCTGTCCGTCTTTTCCGCCTCCAGGATTTCCTCCGCCATTTCCCTGAGGCTGGTTTCCACCTCCAAAGTATCCTTCATTATTTCCTTGCAGCAGGTTCCCCCCCCGCCGGTTTTTTAGCATCGGCATTCATTTCAAAGCTTTCCGGTTTATAGGCAGCACCGATGTAATCCTCACCATAATATCTGGTTAAAAAGCTATCATCTATATCCTCTAAGGCCAGATAAAATCCGTAGTGTTCATCATTCACGTAAATATCCGCAAAGGAATGGAGGGAGCTTGGAACCTCCAGATAGTTAAAGAGGTCATAGGACATATATTCTTTTAAATAATAATTAATCCATCTGCGCCTAAGTAAGGGCAAACGCTCCCATCGTCTTCCCGAGAGCGAAAATGAGAGCGTGATATAAGAGCAACCTGCTTTATTGGCCTGCCTATGGTGCCTGTTTAAGAATCAATAATTGCTTTCCAGCGGCAATTCCACAAACTGCTTTAGGCATCCGGATTTGTAAACGGCCGTAATCAATTCCACCGTCTTTCTTCCATCTATCCCTGTTATCATAGGCTTTGTTCCCTTCTCAAGGGCTGTCAGTATATCGTCTATTTCACCGGTATGCCCCTCATAGGTTAAATCCGGTATGGATTCATAATACTTCTGCAGTTGCTCTATCAGCCCTTATTACCTCCCTCAATCGGAAATCCATTGGCTCTGCACAGTTCCGCCTTACTGTTCCGCGGTGCAGAGAGCTTTGCGTTTTCATACTGCAACTCAACTCCCTGCTCTTCTCCGTGGTGTACCACGGAGCTTGTGAGCCCTGCAATGCTTCCGTCCCTGTAACGAAGAAGGTGTACGGCATGATTCATGGTGAGTACATTATTTTTAGAGATTATTTGACCTACAGTCGTATGAAATCAACCGAGATCCTGCTGTTTAAATCCAGCCTATCCGTTACCGATATTTCCTCTTATCCGGATTTTAACAGTCTAACAACCATTAGCCTGGCTTTCTGAGAAAAGAACCACTGCTCCCCCTCGGATTACCACCGCTTATATAAGAATACCCGCTCCTGACATCCGTCTATAAATCCACTTCCACCGAGACCTCTCTATACTCCCCCGGTATATCCAGTTCCTCCGGCATATCCAATATCGGTTCCCCGTCAATATCAAAGTGTACTCGTCTGGCACCTGAAGAACGGGGAGCCTCCATCCCGTTTCTAGCATGGTAAAAGTTCCATATTAGTCCGTTTTCATCCTCAAGATAAGAATTATGCCCCGGACCATACTGTCCTTCCACGGAACGGGAGGACAGCAGAGGATAATTATTCCTCCTCCAGTTCTCAGGGTCCAGAATATCACTGCCCATTGTAGGTACCAGCAGCCCTACGGTATAAGTTGTATCAACGGCAGCTCCGGAGTAGGTTAACATAAGCTGGTTATTTCTTTCCAGAGCATAAGGTCCCTCCACAACAAAGGTATGATTATTCTCCCAGCCGTAATCCGGACGGAGCAGGCACACCGGATCGCTTACCAGATTCCATGGCTCCTTCTCATTAATCCTGGCGATGTAAAGCCAGGCCCCTTGGTCCACTGGCAGGAACTGTCTTTGGGACCAAGATGCATAGGGCTGTCCTTCATAATAAAAGGTCGTCATATCCAGGGATATTACCTTCCCAGCTTCACAAAGAGGCGTACCGTCTTTTTTGACTACAAGATGTGGCTCCGACCAGTCGGAAGCCCGCATGGGATCTCCACCGTCCTTTAATGCCATCACTCTGGACTCCTCCCAAAAGAACTCTCCCTCCGTAGCGGCATGGAAAATATAGAGTTTTCCTCCGATTTCATGAAATTCCGGTGCCCACAGCAGACCCTTAATCCCAGGGTACATATTGGTATCTAGCAGCAGTCTCTCTCCTGCTGATACAATGCCGGACAGGGTATCCGCGCAGCGGATATAAAGACTGCAATTATTATCCTCATCATTGGTGGCGATAAAGTAGTACTTTCCTTTCCAATACATGCAGCAGGGATCGGCACGGTTTTCTGCAAAAGGAAAATCAAAATGCTCCTGGTGGACTCTTCCCTTCAATGTCTTTTTCCCTTTTTTCATCACAGCTTCTATCTCCCAGTCCACTTTTCTTTGAACCTCCGAATCATCGCTGTAGGTTGCCACTGCAGTAACTTCTTTCAGTTCTTCCTGAGATTTTAACGGTTTTCGCACCAGTAAGGTCAACTTTTTGCAAACTGGTGTCAAAAGCTTTCGAAGCAGATATTCTCCCAGCGTATTCGGTATGGAGATACTGTTCCTTACTTGAATACCTTCAATTCCTTCAAATCCTCCCTGAGCAATGCCTTCCTCCGGCAATGTGCCGGGCTTTCCGTCTGCGGTTATTCTACCGTTTTCAAAAATATCTCCGTACCCTGTATTCCAGTCTTCTTCAGCCTTTTTCCAATAGATGCCATAGGTATCCCTATCCTTCTCATAGATGCATCTTACATCCTGTATATATCCTGCCTCCTCTAACTGAAGGCTGCCCACTTCTTCATAGTGAACCAGGTCCTTGCTCTTCCACAAAATAACACGGCCTTCGCTTTCCGTATCCTCCTCTCCCTCAGCTTCTGTACGAATGGCCACCACACCATACCAGCCGTCCTTGGCAGCAAACAGCCAGGGATTCTTCAGGCTTTTCGCCTTTAATGTCCCGTCACCGTACTGTACTGCCTTCACATACAGGATTCCTTCATTATGATGAAAGGTAAGGAATTTACCGCTCTCCGCCTTATAAGCAAGATGCATGCTGTAAGCAAGGCGATTGGCATAAATATTATCTTCTTTCGGTTCTCTGGTATAACATAATATTTCCATATAATTACTTTCTCCTTTTCCAATATAGTATATCCCTTTTGGGTTTTACTTCCAGCTTACCTGTTGCGCAAAATTTCTATCAGTTGCGAATTTGGATTTCACTAAAATTCTACCGCCAAGTCCCATCCCACAGTGAACCGTACTTCTGACCCACTCCGGCCTTTTCTGAGAATATGTAGGGATAATCACAGGCGATATTTCTTTTCTCACAATCCCAGTCCTTTACATTGCAATAGAGAACCTGGCCGTTCAGGTACACAGAATACCCATGGAAGCCCTCCATTAATAATGGGCTTGGCACTCAACCTTCGATTCACTTTTGGTGTCAGTTCCTTTATTTCCGGAACAAGCTCTTCGGCAAAAATCCGGGTAGGCTAATCTCATTCCAAGCTTCTTCCCGCAAATCAGTATAATACCAGGGCTGTTCACTCCTGCCAAATCCTTCGTCCTGGTCCCTCAGGGAATTGTACCATTCCTTAGAAAGGCTTACATTCCTGCTAAGCTGGGCCTTTATAAAATCATCCTCTTTGCAGGCAACTATATCCTCTTCATATTCCTTGAAATCTTCCAGCATTTCTTCGCTCATCCAAGCCTGTGCAGGTGATCCGCCAAGGCTCGCATTTATAATACCCACCGGGATGGAAGCTGCTTCATACATATATTCAGCAAAGAAATAAGCCAGTGCGGAAAAGTTCATGACAGTGCTTTTATAGGCTGTCTGCCACTCACCGGATTCCAGCTCCTTCAGATGGCCGTGAAAGCTGTATTTCTCATTGATCTTAAAGGTACAATGTCCGTTCTATGTTCATATATCCACTAACCTTCCTTCTCTTTTCTCTGATTCTTTATTCATTTATATGATTTTAGAGTCAAAAGCCCCTTTACATACACTATTATAAATTGTCCTATGTTAACCAGCCTACCAATTATTGCTGTTTTTTCTTTAATTATTGCTCAATTTTATAATGGTATGATAACATTCACTAATAAAGGCAATAAAATTGGATAAAAAAATACTGCCCCTTTTTAGGCAGTGTTTTTTGGGGTTATATTTATGAGTATTATGAGACTTATTTAATCAGTCACATTAGGTTTATCTGGAAAGTCCTAAAATATTTCATTTACCTTCTGTAGCTGATCCGCAATTGCCCTTTTAGGGCTTTGAGTAGCTGCTTTCATTTGGTGCATTGTTGTTCATGCCAATTACGCCTCCAAAACCATTCTATTTTAAGCAAGTAGTATCTCCAAACACATTGTTAAGAATCAGCTTATAGAGTCCATAACAATTCTGGACCTCCACATACTTATCAAAAATTAAGCTTAAGGCTGAAACGGTCACTGGCTGTAGCAGCCACCTGGGTAAGTGAAGTATTACCCAGGGTCTTGATACCGACATTCTTGCAGGTTACATCTCCAATCGTCACATCCACAGCTATGTAATAAAAAAGGTGCTCCTTAGAGCACCTTCCATTTGCCTTCCTTTAGAAAATATTCTGCATTTTCCGAAGCCATTTCTGTCACCTGATTGGGATATCCCATAACCTCAAGAAGCTTGATGGCATTTTTGGATACAGCCCTGCCCTCTCTCAGCTTATAATCAAATAATACATTATTATCTGCAATCTGTTCTTTAAAATGATAATTGGAATAATAATTTTCCAAAATATGCGTTAATTCTATATCATGGGTAGCAGCAAAGCAGATCGTATTTGTCTGGCTTAAATAATGGAGAATCTGGGAAGAAGCAGATATTCTTTCCAGGGTATTGGTTCCTCTGAGAACCTCATCTACAAAGCACAGGGTGGGGATATTTTCATTTGTCTGGTCCATTATCCTCTTTAAGGACTTTATCTCAACAACATAGTAGCTTTCTTTTCCCAGCAGGTTATCCTTTAAAGCCATGGAAGAGAACACCTTAAAATAGCTTGCCTTATAGGCACTGCTCAAAGCGGTATGAATTGTCTGTGACAAAATAGCATTGACAGCCAGCGTCTTTATAAAGGTGGACTTACCGGAAGCATTGGAACCGGTTATCAGTACGGAACCATTTGTATGGATGGAATTTAATACAGGCTCATCTATCATGGGATGATAGATATCTTCCACCTCCAAAACAGGCTCATTCTCGCTTAAAAGTTCCGGTATGGTGTAAAAGGGAATCAGCTTGCGAAAAGATGCGGCAGCAATACAGCTGTCCAGCGAGCCTACTGTTTCATATATCGTGTTAAGGACTTCACGGTTGGCCTTAAAACAATCCAGCATGGAATAAAATTTAATCAGGTCAACGTGAAAAATAATCTTAATATAATCCAGGAAGATATCTGTAATATCACCACCGGAGCTTTTCGTGGATATCAAATAGGAGCCCTTTCTGAATTTTTGAAAGGCATTCCTGGATTCCTTGAGCCTCTCCGTTATATCACTGATTTCAGGCATATTGAGCTTTATTATGGTATTGACCCCGTCCAGCAGCCGGACAATATAGGCGCATACGGTAAAATATATCTCAATTTTGGCTTTCTCCCTGTAATACTGATAAATGTTATTGGCAAGCATTGCAACAGTTAAAACACCTCCGACAGCCGGATTAACTGCTATCAGTGCAATAGAAACAAGAAAGCCGGCTCCCATAAGGATATGGGGCCATACTTTCTTCGTCTCAACCCCTTCCAGCCGGTTAATATATTCATATACGGAAACATTACTAATCTTTCCCATCTTATATAGTGCCAGCTGTAAGGATAAGCGTTGTTCTTCATTATCTGAAAAAAAATTCATGAGACGCTCTCTTTCCTTTAGCTTATCCTCACCGAATTCCAGCTTATGAAGCATTGCATACAGATATTCTTCGCCAATAGCACTCCCTGTATTATTGACCAGCATAAAGATCTCTTCCATACTGACATCATTCCAGGTAATTTCATCAACATCATTTTTGTCTGCCTGTGCACGGTAATAAGCACCAAGTGCTTTCATTTTACCATCGGTATACTCCTCCTCGGGCACCATTCCCCAGTCACTCAGCATCTTCTGCTTTATATTCCTGTACCAGACCTTTTTGTCATATACTCCTTTAATAAGAAAAACAGCAAATATTATAAGTATACCTATCATTATCTGCATGGTTTCATCCTCCTGTCATCCTTTGTAAAAACAACTTCAAAAAGGGCTGCTCTTGCAGCCCTTTTTATTAATTGAATTAATCATTGATTACCTTTACAATTCTTATTGGTGAGCGGTAAAACATATTGGAAATCTTTATGCCTGTTCTGGGATTACTTGCGTGAATGACCTGCCCATTACCGATATACATGGCAACATGGCTGATATAATCACCGCTTCCGTAAAATACCAAGTCACCGGGTTTAACGCTGGAAGAACCGATGCTTGCTCCCGAATATGCCTGACTTCTGGAAACTCTGGGCAGGTAATAGCCAAACCTTGCATAGATACCTAAGGTAAAGCCGGAGCAATCTGTTCCGTTTGTAAGGCTTGTGCCGCCCCATACATAAGGATTGCCTAAGAACTGCTTTGCATAGGCAACCATCTGTGCCCTTACACTGGAGGTTCCTGTTGTAAGCTCTTCAACTGATACGGCCTTTTCCAACTGATAGGACAAATCGATATATTGTCTGGCAACAAAGCCTTCGTCATCATCGATCTTAACCTTGACCCAGTCAGTGGTTACAGAAGTAACTTCCATATCTTCTTCGCTTGGCACACTTGTTACCACACCGCCTAAAAGACTTGGCTCCTGTCTTACATTGAGAGTCTGGGTATTCACTGTTGCAACCAGACTTCCTACCTTCTTGGCAAGTGATACTGCTTTATCTCCTGTAACCAGGAAATCTTTCTTCACATAACCTGTAACTTTACCGGATTTGATCTTAACCCATCCGTTTTTATCTTCATCTATGATTGTACATCCTGCGTTCTTTGGTAATTTTCCGATAATTTTCTGATCTTCGCCGGGAGCCTTGCGGATATTTAAATGGTTATCCACACTCGCAATACCAAGGTTATTATAATCATAAGCAGCAACACTGGATTCCAGCGTAGCAATGGTAATCTCCGAAGATGCAGCCGTATTGGCTGAATCATAATACTTGTCCAGAGTCACGGATATTCCTGCTAAAGGCTGCTCGCCGTAAATGGACTCAGCGCTTGTATACTTGGTATTTAAGGCAAATAGTAATGCACCTGTGGCACAGAGACATGAAATTTTTATAAATCTGGTAGTGCTATGGTTCATTGGGTTCCTCCTGCTAGTTATCCCTTTTCATTTAATATGTATTTGCCTTCCACCCTAGTTGTTACAAATATATTAAATATATTTCTAAGTTATTATATCAACCGTTCATAGTTTTGTCAACACTTTGCATTAAATTTGATAAATTTCCGTTAAATTATTGGAAGTATTTCCAGAATTGGATGTAATTATTCCTTAAATATCTAAATTGACAGAAAGCTTGTTCTTGCTTTGTAGAATAATGACGAATCACCGTGTATTATGGTTGCATACTCATAAGCACGACAGCCTGTCATAAAAAATCGTGTATGAGCTAATCCCCATATCAATAAACGCAAAAGAAACCGGTGTATCCTTTGAGGAAAGACACCGGCTTCCAATCGTTTTATTAAATATTCTGCTAAATAATAATACAGATAATTCCTCCGTTACTCTCGTTAACAATCTTCTGCATTGTATCCTGAAGTTTTACCTGGCTTTCATCCGTCATTTTGTTGATCTTGGTATTAATTCCGTCCTCTACAAGCTGCTGGATTGATTTTCCGTAAATATTAGTCTCCCAGATTCCTTCCGGATTTTCAGAAGCATTCTTGCGGATATAATTAATCAGGTCATTTGCCTGCTCTTCACTTCCTACAATGGGTGCAATTTCTGTCTCTATTGTTGCTTTAATCATATGAATGGAAGGTGCCGTTGCACGGATTTTAACGCCATATTTGTTACCATGCCTCATAATTTCAGGCTCTTCAATCAGAATTTCTTCCTTAACCGGATTTACTACTCCGTACCCCTTCTGCCGAACCTCGTCACAGGCTCCTGCCACCTTACCGTATTCCTTCTTGACTGCTGCCAGCTCCCTGATGGTGTTTATGAGCTGATATTCATCCTCAATGGCAACTCCAATAAGGTCACTTAAAATATTGTAATAGTAGGAATCATCAAATTCAACATTCACCTTAACGGAGCCGTTTTCCATTTCGACCTTGTCGATTTTAAAGCGGTTCACAAATTTGCTGTCAGTGAGCATATTGTCATTTCTTACATCCCGGATTAAAGTAAGGCGCTTTAATAATTCCTTCACTGAATCAATCAGGTCAACTTTAAGCCAATGATCATCGGGAAGCATTTCGGCCCACTTCGGAATAAAGAAATTAATCTCTGATACCGGAAATACCGAGAGGATACTTGACATGACATGATTGATATCTTCTTTTCTCAACTGCTCACAATTGACCGGCAGGCAGTTTACATTGTATTTTTCGGCAATGTCATTAGCAAGATTCAGACTGGTCTCGGAATATGGCCGGCTTGTATTCAGAAGAACGACAAAGGGCTTTTTCAGCTTTTTCAATTCTCCGATTGTTTTTTCTTCCGCTGCTATGTAATTGTCTCTGGGAAGGTCTCCGAAGCTGCCGTCGGTAGTAACTACAATACCAATGGTGGAATGATCATTGATTACCTTCTGGGTTCCAATCTCCGCTGCCTGGGTAAAAGGAATCTCGTAGTCATACCAGGGCGTCTTTACCAAACGTTCCTGATCATTTTCAATATGCCCGGCTGCTCCTTCCACCATAAAGCCTACGCAGTCAATCAACCGGATATTTACCTTTGTATCCTCTCCCAGCTGAATCTGAGCTGCTTCCTTGGGAATGAACTTCGGTTCTGTCGTCATTATAGTCTTACCGGCAGCACTTTGAGGCAATTCGTCGATTGCCCGCTCTTTATTGTGGACATCAGCAATATTCGGAATTACCAGTAAATCCATAAACCGCTTTATAAAAGTTGATTTCCCCGTTCTTACCGGCCCCACCACACCTATGTATATGTCACCGCCTGTCCTAGCCTTAATATCATTATAAACATCATATATCTGGCCTGGCATATCCAGTGACGAATATTGATCCAACATACACATCCTCCTTTCGGTTATAATTAAGCATATGCCGAAAAGCCCTCATTCATGATTACGATATTTGATTTCTTATCTATTTTTTCAAGATACCGGTATAAAAGCCTTTATTTCCGGAACTAAGTATGGTAAACTACTATGGTATCAAATTTACCGCCGGGTAAACGTCTTATATTCATTCCATTAGGCCATTGAAGGAATGAATGTCAGGCGTTTTATTTTTTATAAGGAAAGAGAGGTTTGTATGTTCAGAGAAATGCGCCGTAAAAAACAGGTTTTATCCATGGAGGAATGTATTGAAGTCTTGAATCGCGGAACATCCGGTGTATTGGCCGTATCAGGTGACGATGGCTATCCCTATGCCGTTCCCCTCAGCTATGTCTATCATGACAATAAGATTATCTTTCACAGTGCCAAAACAGGCCATAAGCTGGACGCTATTACCAGAAACGAAAAAGTATCCTTTTGCGTGATAGACAAGGACCAGGTAGTCCCGGACGAATATACGAGCTATTTTCGCAGTGTCATAGCCTTTGGCAAAGCCCGTATCCTTGAAGACGAAGCAGAAAAAAGAAGCACTCTTGCACTTTTAGCCAAACGCTACGCTCCTGACCATGAAGAAATCCGCCGTATGCAGACAATTGATAAGGAGTTCAACATCGTCACTATGATAGAGCTTACAATTGAACACATGAGCGGTAAAGAAGCAATTGAATTAGCCAAAGCAAAGCACCTGTAATCAACTCAAAATTACCAAGATTCAAGTATTGCATAAAGAAAAGAATCTATTACACAAATGTCTTCACTCTAAATAATAATAATAAAAATAATAAAAACGGTATATCCTGAAAGCTCCGAATTCAAAGCCTTCCAATATACCGTTTTACTTTACAGCTTTTTATAATATAATAATCTGATTTTCATAGGCTAATCTCAGCCTTCAATATGTATACTTGGGGTATAAAAATGCAGCGAAGTGACTTTCACGGAGCTGAGTGTATTTTTATCCCCCAAGTATACATTCAATAAACCTGATATTGACCTAAAACGCCCGAGTACTATTATTTTATTAAGCTATATTTTACTATTTTTTACGATTCTTATTTTACTTTTTATTACCCTATTTCTTTATTATGCCATTTCTTATCCTTCTATTTCTTCCACTGAAGCTCCGTATACTCTCTCCTCTTATCTCTTAAAAGCAGATCCGATACCGCTTCAAAAGCCGCCTTGCCTTCAAATAATATAAGGTTTACCTGCTCCACAATGGGCATTTCCACATCATACTTCCTTGCCAGGGCCAGGGCAGCTTTGGCAGAGTAAACACCTTCTACTACCTGCTTCACTTCCTCCATGGCTTCCTCCATATTATAGCCCTTCCCAATAAGATAGCCTGCATTGCGGTTTCTGCTGTGCTTGCTGGTACAGGTTACAATCAAATCCCCTACACCGGAAAGCCCTGCAAAGGTTTCCATCTTACCGCCCATAGCAATTCCCAAACGGCTGATTTCTGCAATTCCTCTGGTCATAAGTGCTGCTTTTGTATTATCGCCAAAGCCCAGGCCGTCAGCCATACCAGCTGCCAATGCAATGACATTCTTTAAGGAGCCTCCAAGCTCTATTCCAATTACGTCAGGGCTTGTATATACACGGAAACGTTCACCCATAAACACATCCTGAACAAAGTGTGCCGTATCCTTTGAATCTGCTCCTACAACACAGGTGGTAGGAATTCCCTTGCTGACTTCCTCTGCATGGCTGGGTCCTGAAAGGACTGCCACATCAGCCTGAGGAATTTCATCTTTAATAATATCTGTTAAGGTTTCAAGGGTTTTTTCTTCAATACCCTTTCCTACATTTACAATGATCTGATTATCTGCAATAAAGCTGCAAGCACTTTTGGCGGTAGCACGAACAAAGGGGGAGGCTACAGCAAATACGATTAAATCCCTGTTTTCACAGGAATACTTCAAATCACCGCTTATGCTTACGCTGTCCGGCAGCTTGATTCCGGGAAGCTTATCCTTTAACTCCCTGTCCTCAGTCAACTGCTCAACTTCATTTTTTAAAGCTGACCACAATACCACTTCGTGACCCTTATTTCCAAGGAGAATAGCAATTGCTGTTCCCCATGCACCTGCACCTAATATGCTTATTTTCGCCATGTACACTTCTCCCTTATTTTTCTTCAACTTTTACCTTTTGTCCTAATTTATTCTCAGTTCCATTCATAAGCCTCTTAATATTGGTCCTGTGTCTGATAAATGCCAATACTGTGAAGATAACACTGACCAGAAGCATATGTATATCTCCCGGATAAATTATCAGAACACCGATAGGAAACAGGAGTGAAATCAGCAAAGAGCCAACGGAAACATATCTGGTTATTGCAACAGACGCAACAAATACGATAAAGGCCGCTAATCCAATTCTCCAATCAAAAGCCAGAATGACTCCTCCGGTAGCAGCAATTCCCTTTCCGCCCTTAAAACGCAGCCAGAAAGGAAAATTATGCCCCACAACAACACCAAGTCCGGTGTAAAGCGCCAGTAAATTAACATTAGGATCCTGTTTAAAAAATACATAAGTAATGAGAAGGATTGGAATAAATGCTTTTAAGGCATCTCCCAGAAAGGTCAGGAGTCCCGCTTTTACTCCCAGCAAACGCATGGCATTGGTAGTGCCTGCATTTCCGCTTCCGTATTTTCTGATATCAATATGATTTGCTTTTCCAATGAAATAAGCGGTGGACAGGCAGCCGCACAAATATCCTATAATTAAGCATATTATTATGTTTTGCAGCATATTATTCTTTTTCCTTTCGCTCCCTTATGAAAAATTTAAGTGATGTTCCTGAAAAACCAAAGGCTTCCCTTATTTTATTTTCAATATATCTGGTGTAGGAAAAATGCATCAGTTCTTTGTCATTGACAAAAATAACAAAGGTCGGCGGTTTGATGGAAACCTGGGTGATATAGTATAATTTCAGCCGTTTTCCCTTATCAGAAGGCGGCTGCTGAAGTGCTACGGCCTCTGCCATGATTTCATTTAACACCCCGGTAGCAATCCTCAGGTTCTGGTTCTGGATAACCTTCTCAATTAAGTCGAACAGCTTTGTCAGTCTTTGTCCTGTCAGTGCTGATATAAATATCATCTCAGCATAGGGCATATAGGAGAGGGTTCCCTTTATCTCATTGGTATATTTATAGATTGTTTTATCATCTTTTTCTACGGCATCCCATTTATTTACGGCAATGATGACTCCCTTGCCCCTTTCATGGGCGATACCTGCAATTTTAGCATCCTGTTCCGTAACGCCTTCCATGCCGTCAATTACCAGAACTACAATGTCCGCACGCTCAACGGCTGATACTGTTCTTACAATACTAAAGCGTTCTATTTCTTCTTTTATTTTACTCTTTCTTCGAAGCCCGGCAGTATCAATAAAGACAAACTCCTTGCCATGGTATTTTACCGGAGTATCGATAGCATCTCTGGTAGTACCGGCTATGTCGGAAACAATTACCCTGTTTTCACCGATCAGCTTATTAATAATGGAGGATTTACCCACGTTTGGCTTTCCAACAATGGCAATCCGGGGGCGGTCGTCCTCCTCTTCCTTCATATCCGCAGGGTTAAAATGGCTGATAACCTCATCCAGCATATCACCAAGCCCCAACTTGGAGGAAGCGGATACGGGATGTGGATCTCCGATTCCAAGATTATAGAACTCATAGACATCCGGCATCAGCTTATCAAAATTATCCACCTTGTTTACTACGAGGACAATAGGCTTTGTAGAACGCCTCAGCATATCCGCCACCTTAAAGTCATCATCTACCAGTCCCTGTCTGACATCGACAAGAAAAACAATAACATCGGCTGTCTGTATGGCAATTTCAGCCTGCTGCCTCATATAGGAAAGGAGCACATCATTGCTCTCCGGTTCAATACCGCCTGTATCAATCATGGTGAACTGCTTGTCAAGCCATGTTACATCCGCATAAATTCTGTCTCTTGTGACACCGGGGAAATCCTGAACAATAGCTATTCTCTCACCTGCCAGTGCATTAAACAACGTCGATTTACCCACATTCGGCCTTCCGACAATTGCAACAATCGGTTTACTCATTTTATAAAAATTCCTCTCTTAAATTTACATGTTAATCCATTACAGCATCCGCAAAGGATTTTCCGTCTGATTTTACAATACAAACTTTTATTTGTAAAGCATTTTCCATACATCTTCTATCTTTTTACGAACAATTAAAAGTCTGATTCCTTTCTTACTCCTTAGATAGTATATCAGCTATAGGAATATTTATCAAATATATTTTATGAAAAGAACACCGTATATTGACATTGCAGCCATTTAAAGTGCATAATATTGCTGGATATAGTTTGAAAAATGCAATGCATTTTTCAAATTTCTATTTAAACAGTATCGCAAGCAAGCTTGCGATATGCATGGGGATATTATATGAAATAAAAGCATAACAGATTTTCTATTCAGGCAATATTGCAAGCTTGCCTGTGATATGCAGGGTTGTAGTGTAAAATCAGAATATTTCACCTATAAAAATGAAAGGAGACAGGCTGTAAAGAGACCCGCAGTAACCTACAGCATAATAATATGAATATTGAATTAAAACACAGCCTTACCGTAGAGGAATACAACGCTTTAAGATTAAGTGTTGACTGGAAGGAGATACCTGAGGAGCAGGCTAAAAGAGGTCTTTCCAATACCTATTACCTTACTGCTGCCGTTCTAAACGGAGAGACCATTGGCCTTGCACGCGTAATCAGTGACGGAGGATACGTTGCCTATATTGCCGACGTGATTGTAAACCAGGAATATCAGGGGAAGGGTGTTGGCAGGATGATTTTAAATGATGTGATGGATTATATAAAGAATGTTTTATCCAGAGGTGAGACTGTAATGGTCATATTGGTAGCGGCTAAGGGAAAGGAAGAATTCTATGAAAAGTTCGGATTTATCAAAAGACCCAATGAACAATACGGAGCCGGAATGACCCTTTGGCTGTAGAAAAAATTCCATATAAGATTGACTTACCATTTTCCTCATGCTATAACTAGATAGAATGAGGAAATCCTGTTTTTGTAACAGTTAGGAGGACAAGCAATGTCTGAAAATGCAATAAAAACCCCTGTAGCGCCTTTGCGAATACTATCTTTAGAAGGCTTCCGCTCCATGGCAGAGAAAGTTGACAAACACATTTCTGTTTCCAGAAAAGAAAGAAAAGAAGCTTCTCCCGACAATTTATCCTTTACCGGATATTATAAAGAAAGCTATCTTGTTGACGCAAGTGTACCCCGTTTCAGTTCGGGAGAAGCCAAGGGAATAATCAATGAAACCATCCACGGCACCGATCTTTTTATCCTTGCAGATATCAGTAATCACAATCTGACTTACAACCTGTACAATACTGAAAACGGCATGTCGCCGGATGACCATTTTCAGGATTTAAAACGTCTTATTGATGCCTGCAACGGAAAGGCCCGAAGAATCAATGTCATACTTCCCTTTCTCTATGAAAGCCGTCAGGATAAGCGAACTGTCCTGGAGTCTCTGGACTGTGCCACTGCTCTGCAGGAGCTTGTACAAATGGGTGTTAAAAATATCATAACCTTTGATGCCCACGACGGAAGGGTGCAAAATTCCGTTCCTCTGGAGGGCTTTGATAACTTTTATACTTCCTATCAGTTCTTACAGTCATTTTTACATACGGAAGATGGTGTTTCCATC
Source organism: Bacillota bacterium (assembly GCA_023410275.1). Taxonomy (GTDB): domain Bacteria; phylum Bacillota; class Clostridia; order Lachnospirales; family Lachnospiraceae; genus Anaerocolumna. Next base: position 25,383 of record JAEYPZ010000052.1, on the reverse strand, counting down.
GAAAAAGAAGACTTTATTGTTGTAAGCCCTGATGTTGGCGGAATGTCAAGAGCAGTATTCTATGCTAATATCTTAGGCGTGGATATGGGAATGTTCTATAAAAGACGGGATTATACCGTTATCAATGACGGAAAGAATCCTATTCTCGCCCATGAATTCCTTGGAGGAAATATAGCCGGAAAGTCTGTTTATATCGTAGATGACATGATTGCCTCCGGTGAAAGCGTCTTAGAGGTCGCTGCTGAGTTAAAAGCCAGAAAAGCAGAAAAAATCTATATTGCCGCAACCTTCGGACTTTTTACCTGCGGCTTTGAGAAGTTTGATGAAGCCTATAAAAACGGCCTCCTAGACCGGGTGTATACCACCAATCTCATATTTACCCCGAAGGAACTGATCGATAAGCCTTATTACACCAACGTAGATGTCAGCAAATATCTCTCTCTTATCATCGATACCATCAACCATGACAGCTCCGTTGATGATATCATGAAATCCGGAGGACTGATAAGAAATCGCCTGGCAGATTACAGAGAAAAATGCAGAAAAGCCCAATAGGGCTTTTCATAAGCCCATTAGGCTTCTTACACTGTTAACATTAAAAACGCTGCCAGAGTACCCCTCCTGCCTTTTGAGGCACGATGGGAAAATAAAAGGTCCGAATGACAGCAGGTGCATAAACCGCTGACATGGATATTTTCCTTTTTTAGTCCGGCTGCTTCCAAAATGATACGGTTCACTTTCCACAAATCCAGCTGGTACCTTCCGGCTGGATTTTTTGTAAGAATCTCTTCATACTCTCCACCCAGCTCCTTTTTAAATTCCTTCATAAATTCCTCTGCCACTTCCACGCTGACCTCATAACAATCCTTGCAGATAGAAGGGCCAATCAATGCAATAATGTCTTCCGGTTCCGACTGAAAAGCCTCCTGCATTGCCTGCACTGTCTTTAATCCCATTCTTCCTACTGTTCCCCGCCAGCCGGAATGGCTAAGTCCTATTGCCCGGTTCTTTGTATCCACAAAATAAAGAGGAACACAGTCTGCATAAAAGGTAGCAAGAGGTATTCCCTTTTCCTTCGTAATCAGTCCGTCTATTTCTTCATAGTCCCTTGGCAGATATAATCCCTTTCCTCTGTCACTGCTCTTGACCAACCTGACATTGGTTTTGTGGACCTGATGAGTAGCTGTCACATCCTCATATTTCATCTCCAGACTTTCACAAATCCTTTTATAATTCTCATCCACTCTTTCCTTCTCATCCCCTACGGAATAAGAAAGATTCAGGGATTCATAACAGTCTTCGCTGACACCGCCAAGCCTTGTGGTAAAGCCATGCTTAATATAAGGAATTTCTGTCAATGGGGCAAAGGTCAAAAAAGGTGTCTCTTTTTCCAGATGCAAGGTTATATTTTCATTATTCTCAAACAATTTCATGCCTCATTTCTATTAGTCATAAGAACACTTTCTGCAGCTGCTAATACTGTGCATCAAATGCATTCCGTATCAGAGTTATCTCCTCTTCTACAATTCCCACCGCATCAAAGCGGCAGGGAGTATCTTCCGGTATATGATTTATGTACATGTAATACCTGGCTGCCTTGCAGATATTTCTTATCTTTCTCCTGTCAACGGCTTCCAGGGGGGACCCGCTTTGTAAATCCTTACGGTATTTCACTTCGATAAATACAAGAACCTCCCCTTCTCTCGCAATCAGGTCTATCTCTCCAGACCTGGTGAAGAAATTTGCGGCAAGAATACGGTAGCCGGCTGATGTAAGATAAGCCGCTGCCATTTGCTCCTTTTCACTTCCTATGGTTCTTTTATTATACATAGCCTTCCTTATCGTATTATACTATCCTGGACTTCCATGCTCTTTATTATTATGCTTTGGGTCAGGTATCCCACTGTCCGGGCAGCTTTAATTTTTCCATGTAGGGAAATTTTTTATCATATTCTTCCGCCTTTATGGCATCAATATTCTCAAAAACTTTCGATTGATAGAATTTTCCCTCCACTCCTTTTAGTCCATCCGGTACCAGTTCCAAGCCCATAAAGGCATCAAAATTCTTTCCATCCTTTGTAGTAACATGGAAATTATCACAGGTTTTAAAGCCATGCCTGGGGTAATATCCCGGTTCGCCAAATATGATAATCGCCTTATGTCCCTGTTTCCTGGCAATTTCGAAGGTAGTTTTTAAAAGAAGGCTTCCGATTCCTTTATTCTGATACTCTTTGTCAACACACAAAGGGCCAAAGGTCAGGACCTCTGTCTTTTGCTTCCCGTTATCGACATATGCCCTGGAATACATGACAGTCCCTGCAACTTTTCCGTCTACCTCTGCCACTCTGCTTAGATCCGGTAAATAATCCTTAGAGGATCGGAGCAGATGAACCAAATAATGCTCAGAACATCCGGGAACATGCAAGTTCCAGAAAGCTCTTTTGGTCACAGCTTCCGTTTCATACCAGTCTTTTATCTGTTCTTCCCTTATAATTATATTCATAGACACAGACATCCTCTCTCACTGATCATTTTACTTTTTCTCTTTACTTCTCCAATTTTGCCTTTAATCGGTCCATATCATCTACAAATATCATAATCTCAGAGACCACCTGGTAAAGTTCCGGAGGGATATAATCTCCAAGGTCAAGCTTGGAGAGACTGGAAGCCAGCTTACTGTCTTCATGGATTGGTATCTGATTTTCTTTGGCTCCCTTTAATATTTTATCTGCCAGAAAGCCCTTACCGGTAGCTATGATTCTCGGGGCGGCATCCTCCGGGCTGTAACCAAGAGCTACTGCTGTTTTATTTTTAAATTTCTCACTATCCATAGGATTATTAGTAGAATGCTCTTTTCTTACCACGAAATCCGCCTCCTTATCACTGGAAGTTTTTTATAAAGCTTGCTCTATGAAGAGGTGTCGGCCCATATAATTTCAGGGCTTCTATGTGCTCTGCCGAACCGTAGCCCTTGTTGGAAGCAAAGCCATAGGCAGGAAAGAGCTTATCATAAGCTGTCATGATGCGGTCCCTTGTGACCTTTGCTATAATACTTGCAGCCGCAATGGATGCGCTTTTGGCATCTCCCTTGATAATCGGTACCTGCTTTATAGGAACCTTGGGTATGGTTACGGCATCATTAAGCAATATATCGGGCGTAACACTTAAGTTTCCAATTGCCTGGCGCATAGCTTCATAGGTAGCCTGCAGGATATTAATTTCATCAATCCTTGCCGGAGGAACAGAACCCACACCAACAGCCAGTGCTTTTTCCATAATCTCATCAAAAAGCTTTTCTCTCATCTTTTCCGACAATTGCTTGGAATCATTGATATATAAGATATCGCAATTCTTTGGAAGAATGACGGCAGCCGCCATAACGGGACCTGCTAACGGCCCCCTTCCGACTTCGTCAATACCGCAGATATAAGAGTACTCCCCATATGTCCTTTCAAAGGAGGTCATCTCATAAACCCTGTGTCTTTCTGATTCCAGGGCTTCTTGTTTCTTATGGTATTTTTCTATCAGGTTTTTTACTCCTGACCTTGGGTCTTCCTGATACTTTATAATAATATCGGCTACTTCCTCTTCCTTCGCCAGCTGAAATTCTTCTTTAATTGCCTGTATGCTCTTCTCCATGTAATATTCCTCTTTATTTGTCTTTTATCGGAAGTACATCATCCTCAACAGGTTCTGCCGGAAATTCCAGGGTCACTTTCCCAAGCTTGGCATTGCGGAAATCATCCACGATAAAGCCGGAGGCTTTTTCAAGATCTAATTCCCCGCCCTTTAACAAACAGGCCCTTTTCTTTGCCACCGCTGTCAGATTCTCTTCCGGGATATCACTTTCTGTAATTCCATAGCGCTCTGTAAGTGCTCCTTTATAATACTTTATAAGAAAGGTTATGAGTGACAGGCTTAAATCATAACTGTTTAAGATATCTTCCCGGATAGAGCCAATAAGAGCCAGATGGAGCCCCACCTGCTGGTCCTCAAATTTCGGCCACAGTATACCCGGAGTGTCAAGGAGCTCAATGGACTTATTCAGTTTAATCCACTGCTTTCCCTTCGTAACTCCCGGCTTATTGCCGGTTTTGGCCGCAGCCTTGCCGGAAATGCTGTTGATAAAGGTTGATTTTCCAACATTGGGTATTCCAACGACCATAGCTCTTAAGGGTCTGTTGAGAATACCTTTTCTTCTATCCCTTTCTATCTTCGCCTTGCAAGCCTCCATTACCGCATCATTTACCTTACGGATTCCATCGCCTTTTTTGGAATTCACCAAAGCCGCAATATAGCCCTGGCCCTCAAAATATTCCTTCCATTTCAGGTTCTGGCTGTCGTCTGCCAAGTCACATTTATTCAACAGAATAACTCTGGATTTGCTTCCAGCCATCTGATTAATATCCGGATTCTTGCTGCTAAGCGGAATACGTGCATCCACTAATTCGATGATTACATCGATTAACTTCATATCCTCCTGCATCATACGCTTTGCTTTGGACATATGACCGGGATACCATTGAAAATGCATTACTCCTCCTCCTTTGCAATGTTTAATTTATTGATAAAGGCAAAGCCGTTTTGTCTGATCCAGGCTTTCCCGATGATATCTTCTTTGACAATATTTCCGATATTGGCAAAACGGCTGTCTTCACTGTTGTTACGGTTATCCCCGAGTACAAAGAATTCATTCTCATCCAGTTTAATATCCTCTTCTGCCAGTCCGGGATTTTCAATTGAGTCGGTTACGGTCCGCTCCTTCAGCTCCTCGCCGTTAATATAGACCTTGCCGCCCTTTATCTGTACGGTTTCACCGGGCAAGCCGATTACTCTTTTCACATTCAGGTAACTATGCTCTTTGTTGGACTGCTTAAACACAATTACATCATAACGCTTAGGCTTATGAAAAACATAGGAAAATTTGTTTACAATTATTTTATCCTGGTCCTTCAGGGTCTTTTCCATGGATTGCCCCGGCATAACCGTCTTTTCCAATGCATAATTTGCTATAAAATAAGCTAATCCAATAACCGCTGCAATCTCTACAAACCATATGAGCAAGGATAGTATTACCTTTTTTATTACAGGTCCCTTATCCTCTTTATCAAAATCATATCGCATTTTAATCCCTTTCGCGAATATCAAATTTTTGATTTGATATTCCTGAATACATAGTTGAAAATTGTTTTTATTTATCAACCCTGCTCCCATTGCATGCCGCATTGCTTGCAGATACGCACCGTAATACTTCCCCGGCAGGATAATAAAAGGGACAATACTATAAGTAGTTGTCCCTTTCCCGTTTTTGGTCACGTGCTATTATTTTACGATTTCTTTCACTTTCGCTTTCTTACCTACTCTGCCGCGTAAATAATTTAACTTAGCTCTTCTAACCTTACCATGTCTGATAACTTCGATTTTTTCAACACTGGGGGAATGCAGGGGCCAAGTCTTCTCTACACCAATACCATTGGAAGACTTTCTTACGGTAAATGTTTCTCTGGCGCCGCCGTTCTGTCTCTTTAAAACAGTACCCTCGAAAACCTGTGTTCTTTCACGGTTACCTTCTTTTACTTTTGCGTATACTTTTACAGTATCGCCTACGTTGAAATCTGCGATTTCACTCTTAAGCTGAGCAGCTTCGATTTCTTTAATAATGTTATTCACTCTTGTGACCTCCTTTAAATTCGATGTTCTTAATACCTTGCCTCACAGAAATCTGCTTGTACAAATCCGTCAAAGGGCGTTGTATCAGAGGACCATCCCATCTCACAACAATTTACTATAACATGGCAATGGCAAAATTGCAAGTATTTTCCGAAGATAAATCAAATTTCACCTATAAAAGATGCACGGGTAAAATACAACCTCTATAAGATTATACCCCCCTCTTACCCGTACACCTTACAATCAGTATAAATGCGACTATCGCAATAGTCAATAGACATTTATGTCTAACTGTATAAAAAAATGACAGACTCTATTCCGGCGTGTGAAGAAACTTTTTGTCCTTCTCCGTCAAGGCAGCCTTTTCCAGCATGTCCGGCCTGTTTTCACGGGTTCTTTTAAGGGATTGCTCTCTCCGCCAAGCTTCAATTCTGGCATGATGACCGGATAAAAGGACCTCCGGCACCTTCTTTCCTTCGAATTCCTCCGGTCTGGTGTACTGGGGATATTCCAGGAGATTATCCTGAAAGGTCTCAAACTCCGCGGAGGTTTCGTTATTAAGGACTCCCGGAACCAGTCTGCTGATTGCATCCATCATTACCATTGACGGAAGCTCTCCTCCCGTTAATACATAATCACCAATGGATACATTATCCGTTACAATCAGTTCCAGAGCCCGTTCATCAATTCCCTCATAATGACCGCATAGAAAAATCAGGTTCTCTTCCTTCGACAGCTCCTCCGCCATAGTCTGGTCAAAGACTTTTCCCTGAGGAGTAAGATAGATTACTCTTGGAACTTTTTGACTTTCAGTCTCTATCCTTCCTTGTACGGAACGGCAGGCCATCACGACAGGCCCCGGAGCCATCACCATGCCGGCCCCTCCGCCATAGGGGTAATCATCCACCCGGTTATGCTTATTTTCTGAAAAATCTCTGATATCTACCGTATCGAGCTGAAGAATTCCCTTCTCCAGAGCCCTTCCGGTTATACTGGCTGACAGGCACTGCCTTATCATCTCAGGAAATAGAGTTAATACGTAAAAATTCATGGATTACAGCCTTTCGAAATATTATGAAAACAAAGGATAAAGTTGCGGTAAGCATAGACCATAGCTGCTTTATAATAATCCCGGCATCAGATGGACAAGTATCCTTTTGTTCTCAGCATCCACTTCCAGGATGCACTCCTTAATAGAAGGAAGCAGAACTTCACTTCCGTCCTTTCTGGTTACCACATAGACATCATTTGCACCGGTAGTCATAACATCTGTCAAATTGCCAAGCTCTTCTCCCTCATCGGTAACAACCAGAGAATCCAGAATATCACAGATAAAATATTCATCCTCTGAAAGCTCCACTGCATTCTCTCTTGTTACCAGCAGGTCGTGCCCTTTATATTTTTCAACCTCATTTATATTATCAATTCCCTTGAATTTCAGGATGGCCCATTGCTTAAAAAATTTGACCCCTGCTATTTCAAGTTCCATATATTCTTTTCCGGTATCTAAAAAGACCTGTTTTAACTGCTTAAAACGGCCCATATCATCGGTGGTGGGAAATACCTTCACTTCACCTTTTATCCCATGGGTAGCTGTAATTATCCCTACTCTTAAATAGTTTTCCATTAAAACTCCTCTTAATCCTTCATCAAAAATAAGAACCCATGACAAGTTAGGGTAAGGAAAGAATTCTCCGGAAAAATAACTATTTTCCGGAAGTTTCTTTCGAATCACCTATTCCAGACAGGGTCCTTTAAAGGTTTATAATCATTATTGAAGTATTTCAACAACTACCTTTTTATCATCCTTAGCAGCTGCTGCTTTTACAACGGTACGAATGGATTTTGCAATCCGGCCTTGTTTGCCGATGACCTTCCCCATGTCCTCAGGTGCAACCTTTAATTCCACAATAATGGACTGGTCGGTTTCCTTTTCTGTTACAACAACTTCTTCAGGGTGATCAACGAGTGATGTAGCAATTACTTTAACTAATTCTTTCATTACCCTACACCTCCAATGGAATATGACTAAATCAACCATAAACCGGAATTTACGGCAATGCGCCATCATTCCTTAAAAATGCCAAACAGAAAATTATTTTGTAATTCCTGCTTTTTTAAATAAATTGCCGACTGTCTCAGTAGGCTGGGCACCGTTCTGTAACCACTTCTTTGTTGCTTCCTCGTTAATCTTAAAAGCATTAGGTTCTTTTGTAGGATCATAAGTACCGAGTTCTTCGATAAATCTTCCATCTCTGGGTGATCTGGAATCTGAAACAACGATTCTATAGAAAGGAGCCTTTTTCTGACCCATTCTTCTTAATCTGATCTTAACTGCCATGATTTCACCTCCTTAAAATCTTGTGTTAATATTTATTTATTGAAAAGTTATAATGTGTTATAACCTGCCAACCTAGAATCCAAAGGGCAGTTTGAATTTGCCTTTTTTCATACCCTTAGAGCCCATCATACCGGACATCTGCTTCATCATCTTCTTCGTCTGATCGAACTGCTTTACAATCTTATTTACTTCGCTGATGTCAACACCGGCTCCCTGTGCAATCCTCTTCTTTCTGGAGGGATTCAATATATCGGGATTGGCTCTTTCCGCCTTTGTCATGGAATAGATAATTGCCTCTACTCCGTTAAAGGCATTGTCATCCACCTCAACATCCTTTAACTGGCTTCCCATACCGGGCATCATCTTTAAAATATCGTTGATGCCTCCCATTTTCTTAATCTGCTGTAATTGTTCCAGATAATCATTAAAGTCAAACTCTGCCTTTTTAAGCTTTTTCTCCAGCTGCTTGGCTTTCTCCTCATCAAAATCCGCCTGGGCTTTATCAATAAGAGTCAGGATATCACCCATACCAAGGATTCTGGAAGCCATACGGTCGGGGAAAAACTGCTCCAAGTCCGAAAGCTTCTCTCCCATACCCGCATAAAGGATGGGACGGCCTGTTACTGCCCTGATGGAAAGAGCCGCACCGCCTCTGGTATCACCATCCAGCTTTGTAAGAATAACCCCGTCTATGCCGATTTTATTCTGGAAATTCTCCGCTACATTGACAGCATCCTGGCCTGTCATGGAATCCACTACCAGGATGGTCTGGTGAACCTCTATATTTTCCTTGATTTCAATGAGCTCATTCATCATGTCTTCATCAATATGAAGACGTCCTGCGGTATCTAAGATCACCACATTTAAATTATTGCTCTTGGCATGCTCTAAGGCAGCCTTTGCAATGTTTACGGGCTTGTGCTTATCTCCCATGGAGAAAACAGGCACTCCCTGTTTGTCACCGTTTATTTTCAGCTGCTCAATAGCAGCGGGACGGTAGATGTCACAGGCTGCTAAAAGCGGGCGTTTTCCCTTTGCTTTAAACTTACCGGCTAACTTTGCCGTAGTGGTCGTTTTACCTGCACCCTGTAAGCCGCACATCATAATAACCGTGATTTCATTGCCGGGCTTAAAGACTATTTCCGTTGTTTCGGAGCCCATGAGATTTACCATCTCTTCATTTACTATCTTAATAACCATCTGGCCGGGTGTAAGACTTGACATAACATCCTGGCCTACGGCACGCTCCTGCACAGTCTTAATAAAGTTCTTAACCACCTTAAAGTTAACGTCGGCTTCCAGCAATGCCATCTTTACTTCCTTTAATGCGGTGGCAACATCCGCTTCACTTAAGCGTCCCTTGCCTCTAAGGTTCTTAAATACGTTTTGTAATTTTTCAGAAAGGCTGTCAAATGCCATTCGGGAACCTCCTGCCTGTTATTCTTGCCTGATTTACTAATAGTCCGGTAAATTTATCTATTATTAAAAAATACTACATGCTTCTATTATTATATATCCTTCTTCATTACAAGCTGTCCGAGCCGGCTTCCTCTGCACGGAGTGAAGTCCTCTACAGGGCCTCTATCATGTTCTGGGACAGGGTAAGAATTCTTTCCACTGCTTCTTCTGAATCTTCCCTGTGGCTCTCTTTTAAATTCATTGCAAGGCTGTGAATCTCTTCCGCCATCTGCCTGGTAGTTCTGAATATATGAAGCAGACCAAGCATCTCCTCAAATTCCGTAAGGCTCTTTGAGCATCTTTTTACAATGTCATATACACCCTGCCTGCTGATTCCCTGCTCTTCTGCAATTTCGCCCAGCGAAAGGTCATTGAGGATATAGTCTTCAAATATTTGTTTATTGTGGCTTTTCAACAATTCTCCATAAAAATCAAAGAGAAGTGATAAATATACTTTTTCCTGCAGCTTCTGGCTGATATCTGTATTATCCATAAAAACACCACCTGTAAAGTTTTTTTCTTTACAGGTGGTAGTATATCTGATTCCGGCAGCTTTGTCAAGAAATTTTTCATTAAAAATCCATAACCATTTTACAGTTCAATTTTTTCATATTTCTGCAGTATTTCCTTTACCAGATCACTGCTTAGCTCAGCTACCGGTATCAGCTTATCCGGTGCTCCCTTCGGTTCCCTTAAACGCTTTTCCATTACCAGCAGGTCACGCCATTCACCGAATTTATAAGCAGTACTGCTGTAAGTACCTAACTCGTTAAAGCCGAATTTCTTATGGAGGGCGACACTTCCTTCATTGGGAACGCAGATAAGGGAATAGATGTTATAAACTCCCTGCGCTTCCACCAGCTCAAAAAGAGCCTTATATAATGCCGTACCGATTCCCTTCTTATGATAAGTATCCTTTATATATACCGAACATTCGCAGTCCCAGGCATAGGCTGCTCTTTCTCTATGAAGGGAACAATAGGCATAGCCTGCAATTTCACCTTCCACCGTATATACAAGCCAGGGATATTTACCTGTAATTTTTTGAATTCTTTCTTTAAATACCGCAAGGGGAACCTTGTCATATTCAAAGGAAACGACCGTATTCAGGATATAAGGTTCATAAATCCCATAGATTTCTTTTGCATCCTCTAAATAAGCCATTCTGATTTCCGTCTTTTTCATTGCCTGCCTCTTTTCCTATGTTGATTTAATAAATAAGTACTATATAAGTTGAATTTTATTTTTCAAAAACCCAATTTATTCTATTTATTTCCCAATGTGAGTAAATAAGAAAGCTCCGATTCCTACTGCAATGGTGATATTCAGGGAATCCACCTCGGGAGACTGGGGTATGCAGACACTGGTGCCGGCCAAAAGATAGGAATCGTCAAGGCCGGTTGCTTCATTGCCGAATACCAGGGAAAACAATTCTGTTTTAGGACAATTTTGTACCTCCAGGGTATTTTCCCCGTTTAACATAAAGGTAAATACCTCCTGCTTCTTATATCTGCTGCGGTATTCTTCAAAGGATTCAAACATCTGCACCCTTAGCTTGAACAAGGCTCCCATGGATGCTCTGATCACCTTTGGGTTAAACACATCAGCACAGGGAGTTATGAGGGCAATATCCTGTATTCCAAGTCCCAGGGCTGTCCGGAGGATTGTTCCCAGATTGCCCATATTACTTGGATTTACAAGCACAATATGGGAGGTATTCTCCCTTAAGATATCCTCGTATTTATCAAAAACTCCGATAACATAGCAGTTTTCTTTATCACTGATTTTATTAAAAAGCTTGTCATCCGTAAGAACCGGTATGTTACCAGCCTTACAGGTACTTACAATATTCTCTTTATCCGTATATTGGGAGTGTACATAGACACCTCTTATCTTCTCTTTCTTTCCTGCTATTAATTCATAGGTCGGAAAGGCACCGAGAGTATAGGAATAATCTGCTCCTTTTTTATATGGCTTTACAGCTTCCATATTTAACCTCATTTCTTTACTGCTTTTATATACTACCTTTTAGTAAAAACCTCTTTCACCATATTATAGCCTGCTAAATAAAACGTCAACTGATAATTCAGAATATCCCGGATTTTTTCATAATTTAACGTATCCCAGGCTTTTTATACTTTAAATATACTATGATTAGTATGGCAAATGGGTAGTCTTTCGCAAGGGGACGGCAGTTTGCACAAAATAGAAAGCTTCCTGCTTCATTCCAATGTATAAGAAGTCCTAATTCTCTGAAGCTTTTGCGCTGGACATATCCTCAAACAGATAACTCGCTTCGCTCAGACAATCTGTTTGAGGATATAGCACAAAAGCTTCAGAGAAAAGGACTTCTAATACATTTCCATAGGCGCAGGAAGCTTTCTATTTTGTGCAAACTGCCTTAGTTATATAGAAACAGGGCATTTGTCGGGCTAATCATTCTATTTTTTATGCTTCAAATATTTTATTTTTACACTTTAAATATCTTGTTTTTAGTATTTCAAATATTCCTTTTTGTAAAACTTTAAATATCCTGTTTTTTAGTACTTCAAATCCTATTTTTAATAATTATGAATATCTTTGTTTTATCATAATTTATGATTTTACATTAATTATTTATTTTTTCATGATTTTAAGTAATCTGTTTTTCATTTCTATGTACAAAGAAAGTATTGCAAATAATTAGCCTTCGACTCCTTTACTCTTACAATTAAATACTAATACATTGAAATAGAAACTTAAAATAAAATTATAGATATAATTTGCGTATCATAAGATAATCTCAGCCTTCACCTAAGTAAATTGGGGGTATAAAAATGCAACGAAGTGACTTTCACGGAGCTGAGTGTATTTTTATACCCCCAATTTACATTCAACAAGCCTGATATTGCATATTGCATATTTCCATATATTTCTTACCTAAGTTAAAATTTGAATTCCAATTAAAACTCCAGCTTGACAGATAATTATTCCAAGCACCTTTAATGCAGCCCGTTAAAAAATTCATCCTTCCCAAGCTCCATAAAAATCAAGTCATGGGAAATCCCATCGGGATCGGACCAGAAGTTTTCCATGACTCTGACTTCTTTAAACCCCACCTTTTTATATAGTCCATAGGCACGTACATTATCCTTTAAAGTGTCAATTTCAAAAATATCAAGCCGGAATTCCCTGTACAGATATTTCATAAAAGCAACTAAGGTCTCATAACCCAAGCCTTTTCCCTGCAGACTTAAATCGCATATTTTAATACCTATGCCGCAGCTTTTTCTTTCCATATTCAGATTTCCATAAACCAGCTCTCCTATGGGCCTGTGGCTTATCTTATCAACCACCACGAACCTTCTTTTCTCCCGAAAAGGAGCGTTATCTTCAATCTCGGCAGCAAAATCCTTTTCTAAGGACTCAGGAGTAACTCCCATACCCTTTCGGAAGCCCACATCCTTCATCAGATCCCCATTATTCCACCATTCCGCAAATATCACAGAATCCGTTATCTCCAGCTCCCTGATTGCAATTCTTTCTTCCTCATATACAATCTTCATCCCCAAACTCCTTTCAGATACTTTACAGGGAGACCTAAGTAAAACATCTTCTGCTTTACCTAAGCCTCCCTGCTGACTCTGTACCTTTCTATTATGACAGCCGTTATTTATACCGGATATGCCTTATTCTCGTAATCTGCAAACAAAGGGTCTACGCCGGTTTCCTGTGTTCGGCGGTATTTAAAGTATTCCATGGCAACCTGAGGGAATAATGCATAGGATAATACGTCTTCCTCCTGTTCCTTCCAGTCCTTCACCTCTTCTTCCATTGCCTTCAGCTCAGGTTCCAGCAGGTCCGCAGGTCTGCATTCTATGGGCTTGGTATCTCCGATAACCTTTTTTCTTACTTCTTCATTAAAGGGTCTTACCGTTTTACCGTATTCACCGGATAGGATAGCCTTTGTTTCTTTTGTTACCATCTTATAGCGCTCACCGGCAATTACGTTCAATACTGCCTGGGTTCCTACAATCTGGCTGGAGGGAGTAACCAGAGGAGGTTCTCCGAGATCCTTTCTCACTCTTGGTATCTCTTCCAGTACCTCATAATACTTATCCTCTGCCTTTTGTTCCTTTAACTGGGACATAAGGTTTGACAGCATTCCGCCGGGTACCTGGTAAAGAAGGGTTTTGATTTCAACGCCCATTACCTTGGGATTTAAGATACCCTCTTCCATGGCATTATCCCTGATCGGACGGAAATAATCCGCTATTTCAGCCAGAAGCTTCTGGTCAAGCCCTGTATCATAAGGAGTTTCCTTAAAGGTTTCCACCATTACTTCCGTAGCCGGCTGGCTGGTACCCATGGCAAAAGGTGACATTGCCGTGTCAATAATATCCGCACCGGCTTCCACTGCCTTCATATAAGTCATGGATGCCACACCGCTGGTATAATGGGTATGAACATCAATAGGAATATTTATGGTTTCTTTCAAAGCTTTTATAAGGGAAGAAGCCTCATAAGGCACCAGCAATCCTGCCATATCCTTAATACATAAGGAATCGGCTCCCATTTCTTCGATTGTTTTGGCTAGCTTTGTATAATATTCTGTTGTGTAGGCTTCTCCTAAGGTATATGCTATGGCAATCTGTGCATGTCCGTTTTCCTTTTTCGTTGCCTTAATTGCTGTGCTTAGATTTCTGACATCGTTAAATGCATCAAAAATACGTATATTATCAATACCGTTGGCAATGGACTTTTGTATAAAGTACTCCACCACATCATCGGCATAATGGCGGTATCCTAACAGGTTTTGTCCACGGAGCAGCATCTGAAGCTTTGTATTCTTAAAACCATCCCTTAACCTGCGCAGCCTGACCCAGGGGTCTTCCTTTAAGAATCTGAGGGATGCATCAAAGGTTGCACCTCCCCAGCATTCTACCGCATGGTATCCGACTTTGTCCATTTTTTCAATAATAGGCAGCATCTGGTCGGTAGTCATTCTGGTGGCTATGAGTGACTGATGTGCGTCACGCAATATGGTTTCGGTTATCTTAACCGGCCTTTTCATCTGTTCCGAATTGTTATACAATTCGTTCATCGGTATGCCTCCTTTCTATGCAAATCATTAGTTTAAGGTTGCAAGCAGTGTACCTGATTCCACACTGTCTCCGGAAGAAACATCAATGCTGGCTATAACTCCATCCTCCGGCGCTACTATTTCATTTTCCATCTTCATGGCCTCGAGAATCAGAATAACATCGCCTCTCTTAACAGCCTGTCCGACGGAAGTCTTAACTGATAAAATTTTTCCTGGCATGGGTGACTCTACAGACAGCCTTCCCTTTGTTCCGCCTGCCGTAACGGCGGGAGATACAGCTTCTTCAACCGGGGCAGCAGCTGGAGCTGCAGATGGTGCAGGGGATGCAGCTGGGGCTGCTGCAGGAGCTGCAACAGGAGCGGGGGCTGCCGCTCTGTATTCTCTTACCGGACGTCCTGTGGTTTCTTCTACCGCAACATCATAAGCGATACCGTTTACCGTAACTGTATAAGTTTTCATATCTTTATTTCCTCCTTTAAATAAACAATGTGAAATATTATTTTCTTCTGATTGAACGGATTACCAATCCGTCTGCGGGGGTATCTTCCATGGACGCCATAATAGCTGCTGTTATAACTGCCACCAGCTGCGGGTCATTTTCCGGACCCTGTACCGCTTCCTGCCCTGTATATCCCGTTAACGGCTTACTGTAAGCTGCCTCATCCCGGTCATCCTTTTTGTACGTGCCTTTTGTAAAGGATACCAGCAGCCTTATAATACTTAGAATACCCATTACCACAATCAAACCGATAAAGACCAGTCCAAGAATTACAACAATATCCAAATACTCACCGGGAATTTTATCGGATATCTTTGAGGCACTGACTGCCATAAGAAAGCCTGTCAGCCCATTGAATCCTACTAAACTCATATCTGCTCCTATCTGCACGGTAAGCTTAACGTCCGTACGAATTTAATCTCTTTCCGATTTTCTGTATGTCCTTAAACCGTACCATGCTTTCCGCTTCCTGCAGGTATACTCTTTGTAAAGAGCATTTCAAAGGCATATATCAAATGCTTACGTACGGAATTTTCTTCGATAACAGCATCCACATAGCCGCGTTTTGCAGCAGACATGGTACTGACTTGAAGCTCCTTATATTCCAGGGCTTTTTCTTTTAAATCAACTTCTTCTTTATCATAAATAATGCTAACCGCTTCATTTTCTTCCATCATCCCGACACAGGCTTTATTCAGTGCAAATACCATGTCTGCACCGATATGCTTGGAATTCATAGCCAGGTAAGCGCTTCCATAAGCCTTTCCCGTAATTAAATTCACCTTGGGAACTGTAGCAGAAGAAAATGCAAAGGTAAGCTTGGCTACCGCTCTTGCAATGGATGCTTCTTCTGAAACCTCTGTCTGAAAGCCTTCCGTGTCCGTTAAGGATAATACCGGTATATGGAAAGCATCACAGAAGCGTACGAACTTTTCAGCCTTTAAACAGCCCTCCGTTGTCAATGTTCCGTCATGCTCAAAGAGAAGCTCTCCTTCTTCGCTCTTTACGGCCCTGCGGTTCGCAACGGCACCCACCGTCATCCCGTTCAGCCGGAGAAAGCCTGTAACCATCTCTCTGGCATATTCTTCTTTTACTTCAAGAAAATAGGTATCATCGGATATTTCCTTCAGTATACGGGAGGTATCTTTATCCGTAAAGACCTCCTCCGGAACCAGACGGTTTAAATCATCATAGCATTCGTCATAGGAAGCATCATCTTCAAAGCTTGCAGGAAGCAAGGTTATCAGATTTCTGACTGCTTCTATGACTGCTTCTTCATCCTCTAAAACAAAATCTATATTACCTGCCTCTGCCTGAAACTTTGCTGATGTGGTATCACATTTCGCTGTAAAATTCTTTTTCAGGGCGTTAGGAGAATTTACGAACAGCTTTCCGCTGCTTTCCGTCATAAAAGAAAAATCACTTAAGGCGCCAAGTACAGCAAGCCCTCCGCCGCACGGACCCAATATTGCGGTAATCTGAGGTATTATCCCCGACGCCATTGCCTGCTTCTGGTAGATTTCTCCCAAGCCGTTTAATGCATCGGTGGCTTCCTGTAATCTTAAGCCGGCACTGTCGATTAATCCGATAACAGGTGCCCCTACCTTAAGTGCTAAATCATAAAGTGCAGTTATTTTTTTTGCATGCATTTCTCCGATAGTGCCATTTCCGGCTGAACTATCCTGGCTGTAAACATAGACAGGATTTCCATCTATGATTCCGTATCCGGTTATGACTCCATCGGAAGGAATTTCCTTCTGATTTAAGTTGAAATCTGTGTTCCTTTTCGTGACCAAAGCACCAATTTCTACAAAACTGTTGTCGTCAAGAAGAGCGTTAATTCGTTCTCTTGCTGACAATTGTTTAGCCGTATTCATCTTCTGCCCTCCATTTATTTCTATATTATAAACATAAATTCATAATTTCTGCCTATTATATTATAGGATAAATTACCGGTAATTTCAAGGATGAATAAAGAAAAGTTTCCTGAATGGGTTCTCAGGAAACTTTTCATATGCCACTTTTAATGCGACGGCAATCCTTTTAATGTAACAAAATACTTCAACATTCTTCTCATTTAGTCCATGACAGCGGAATTGCCTTTAACTGCGCCATGGTCTTTTCTATATTCTCCTTTGCCCAGATATACATACCTTTATCCGGATAATTTCTATAATCGCTTTCCATGGAGTTTATTGCAAACAAATACAGGTCATACCATAAAACTCTTACCTTTTCTGCCTCTGTAAATTTCTTCTTTCCATACCCGTCCAAGAAACAGGGCTATGTAAACCTTTATCTCATTCCTGCCAGCTCCCTCTTATGGCTTCTGTAGCTTAAATACCACTGTAAGGAGGACAATATTCTTAAGAGGAACAGTATTGCAAAGACTCCCCGGAACGCATTAAGGTTATTACCAAGTAAATGATAAGCTTTTACCCCTGCCATTGGCATTATGGCATTGCCAAGGGTAATAAAGATTGTATAGATTGAGATACTTAAGGTCTTATTCTTCTCCGGTATCACGGACAGAAGGTACTGGGGTATATTTAAAGGTACGGTAGCAAAGGCCAGATTCGCCAGGGTATTTAATATAAGGAATACCACAGGCCCTGAATACAGGGGCAGGCTGGTCGATACGATCATGCATATGGGACAAAGAGCAAGTCCTAAATTACCGAAAATAATGCCAAATCTGGGTCCCATTCTTTCATTGACCCTGCTCCAAAAGCCGATTGTTACAAACTGGGCAAGGGCGGCTCCTATAGCGGCGTAGCTTAACCAGGCTTCGTTCATCTTAAGATAATTGACCTGCCCCAGAAAATACAGCGTCCAGTCTGCCTGCCAGAAAAGATAAAAGAAAAGAGCGCCTGACAAAAATTTCATAAAGGGCTTGTGATGGATAAGTTCCTTCAGCGTCGAATATAAAGCTGTAAGATTAAGAGTTTCCTGCCTTTGTGAGTAACCGCCTTTAATCCTCTTAACCGTAAATATCTGAAGTACGAACAAAATGAAAATGGACCAGTAAAATATCTGATGAATCCTGAGTTTGGAGCTCACCTCAGGAGCAGAGGCAAGTAAGGCACCGGTAACAAAAGGCAGGGCTATGTTAACAAAAAACATCGCTCCGGTTCTGACAGTCAGTATCCGGTTTCTATTTTCAAAGGGCACCACATCGGAAAAATACGCCTGCCAGGAAGCATTATATCCTGTTAAAGGCCCCACTGAAAGGCTTAAAAACAATAAAAATAAAAGAAATTTATACTCACTTAAAAAGGGAACAAAGCCAATGAGGAAATAGAAAAAAGACAGGAGGAACAGTGACATGGTCACCATAAGCTGTTTATTCCTCATACGGTCCGTAAGAATTCCGATCGGCAGCAATACAAGTACTCCCACAAACTGAGGGATGGAAGTAATCAGGCTGACTTCCGCATCCGTAGCTCCCAGGCGGAGGGCAAACAGATTGTTGTTATTATTAATGATATTTGTTGCTGTGGCAAATAATATTCCCTCCAGGGCAAAACAAAGTAAGGCATTATTATCAGGCCTGAAAAGAGATGTAAATCTTTTACTGAAAGCAGCTGCAGTTATATGCCGCAAGGGTTTATTCATGAAAGAAATCCTCCGTGAAAGTCTCTTAAATCCTATGTTTATGCTGTATTAAGACCAAACTGTCTGCAAGCCTTCGAATACTGCCTTTCTATCCTTTATAGTAGCATAAATTTTGTATTTTACAAGGGTTTCTTTTTTAAATTTTATCTGCAATGGGAGGTTTATTTTCAATAAGATTTTCAGTAAAAAGGTAAGCTGTCTTATTCAATTTTTTCCTTGCATTATATTCCACTTGTATAATATAATACATTTATAATATAAAGGAGGATAACAGAAAAAATGAAAGACGGACTGGAGGATGAAATATGTCACTGCGGCATGGCTTACTGGGGCTTTTAAGCTACGGAAAAATGACGGGCTATGAATTGGATAAGGCCTTTAAAGCTTCCTTAAATTTCTTCTGGCAGGCCCAGACCAGCCAGATTTACCGTGAATTAAATGCTATGGAGAAATCCGGCTGGCTGACTTCCGAAACTGTTATACAGACGGACAAACCCAATAAAAAATTATATTCTATTACAGTGGAGGGTAAAAAAGAATTAAATCAATGGCTTTTGGAAAGCAGCCATGGGAAGGATTTTCTGATACGGAATAGTTTTCTTATGAAACTGTTCTTTTCCAGTTCGGCAGATAAAAAGGCAACCGTAACACTTCTTGAAGAATACCGTAACCTCACCCTGAAAGCCTTGAAAGAGCTGGAAGAAACCAAAGACAGCTTTGAGTATTACAGTTCACTGGTTGATGATGAGAATGCACCGCTCTATTGGAGCCTCACTTCGGATTTTGGAAGGGAATTTATGAAAATGTGTGCGGCCTGGGCTGAAAATTCAATAAAAAGATTGGAGGAATAACATATGAAGGTTTTGATTTTAAACGGAAGCCCAAGGGGCGAAAGAAGTAATACATTAATTGTAACCAAAGCATTTCTGGAAGGAATGCTGGGCAGTGAAAAGGAACTGGAAACTGAATTTGTCACTGTCACCAAATACCATATTGACCATTGCAAAGGGTGCTTTTGCTGCTGGCAGAATACCCCCGGTGAATGTATCATTAAGGATGATATGAAAGCATTATTGCATAAATATATCCAGGCAGATTATATCATCTGGAGCTTTCCTTTATATTATTTTGGCATGCCCTCGCTCCTGAAAGCATTTATGGACAGATTACTTCCGCTTAATCTGCCCTATATAGGCGAAAAGGAGGATGGCTCCAATTTTCACCCCTCCCGCTATGACCTGTCAAAACAGCAGCATGTACTGATATCCACCTGCGGCTTCTGCTCCACCGAAAACAATTATGAAGCTTTATTAAAGCAGTTTGATATCCTAACGGGAGGGAATTACGCGAAAATTCTTTGTCCGGAGGGAGAATTACTCCAGATTCCTCAACTGAAACCCAGGACAGACTCCTATCTTATTTCCGTCAGAACAGCCGGAGCAGAATTATTAAAGCATCATTGCATCCTTCCCGAAACAAAAGGAGAACTGGAAGCTCTTCTGGTTCCCGCCAAGCAGTTCGTTGAAATGGCCAATGCCAGCTGGAAGGCTAATTAAACAGGCTGCATCCGTTTTCCCGGTAAAAACGGATACGGTCCACAATTACATTCTTATCCACCTTGAAATATTCCGCCAGACAGTCAATGCAAAGAAATGTGACTGCATTCCGGTTAATCAGCTTACGGTTTAAGGATATTTCATCGGAAACCAGAGCTTTACCGCACTTTATGCAGGAATCATAGTTGGCTGTCATTCGAAATCAATCACCTTTCCACGGAATACTCTGCAGCCATGAGGTTCAATGGTGCATACATATCTCTCTTTAAAAGTACCTTCCTCCTCATGGGACCAGCAGTCATAGATGGAAAGGCCTTTACCGGCGGCAGCGGATAATCCGATATCCCAGAACTGCAGGGACATTTCACTGGCTGTTTCACTGAAGTTAAACATTCCAATGGCATAATCACCATTGGAAAGGGGCTTTACAAATGCCATGACCTTCTCCGGATTATTCCATTGTCTGATACAGTAAGGTCCTCTTGCCTCCTCATCCTGATTAAGAGCGATAATGTCTTTGTTGGTTAAGATTTCAACAGTCTCCTTATTCATCTTCCGAATATCGCAGCCAATCATCAACGGGCTGTTCATAAGGGCCCAAAGGGAAAAATGGCTGCGGTATTCGATATCTGAGCATCCGCCTAATGCTACGGCATTATTATCTCCCTTTCCATACATACCTACCACCAGCATGTCCATATCATTATAGCAATAGGTTCCGGAATGACTTTCTTTTCCAATCTGGGAAAGCACAATGTTCTTAATCGATTCCCAGTTATCCTGGATGTCACCTGTGGAGCGGAACATATGGGCTCCCGTTTCTCTGATCCACTGGTACACCTCGTCATTTCCCCAGTTGCAGGCAGAAAACAGAATATCTCTTCCGCAGTTTCTTAGAGCCGTACCCATTCTCTTATATAGTATCTCTCCGGGAATATGGTCCGGTTTGTAACAATAATCATACTTTAAGTAATCCACTCCCCATTCCGAAAAGGTCTTGGCATCTTCAAATTCGTGTTCAAAGCTTCCCGGGTGTCCGGCACAGGTATGGGTTCCGGCACAGGAATACATTCCGAATTTTAATCCTTTGCTATGCACATAATCAGCCAGCTGCTTCATACCACCGGGAAATTTCTCAGGATCACAGACAAGCCTGCCCCCTTCATCCCTTTCCTTTAAGCTCCAGCAGTCATCAATCACAATATACTCATAGCCCGCATCCTTTAATCCGCTTTCTACAAAAGCATCAGCAGCCTTTTTTACCAGCTCCTCGTTTATCTTCCACCCAAAGGTGTTCCAGGTATTCCAGCCCATAGGCGGTGTTTTTGCTAATATGCTCATAATGTTAATGCTCCTCCCTTATCTTCTATTTATCTTTTATAATTAATCTTCTATAAATTAATCTCTATAAATTAATCTCTATAAATTAATCTTCTATAAATTAATTTCTATAAATTAATCTTTATAAATTAACCTCTATAAATTAATCTTCTATAAATTAATCTTTTGTAAATTAATTGCATCCTTATACCATATGCAGATGCAAAAAATATACATTCTTGATTACAGCCTTAAGTACCAGCTTTTCATTATCTCTTCGGCTTTCTTTAAGTGGATATTAAACCCGGTATCCTGCTTTGCCTCTTCCACCGTATCATAAATACAGGTACTCCAATCCCACCAAAAGATGCCCTTAAACCAAGCCTCTCCTGAAAATACTTCCAGGCAGGAATCATAAAAATTCCCCTGCTCGTCTTCGCTTCTTTCAAATTCCGTATGGTTAAAATCCCAGGGCATCATAGCACATCCCTTTGCACTTCGAACGCCGATTTCCATAAAAATAACAGGTTTTTTGAAATATTCACTTACCTCTTTTAATCTCTTTGCTACCTTTTTCCACTCCGTCACCATGTTTTCCTTTGAATCACCAGGTTTCTTCCCCACTTTATAATAGGCACTGGTACCGATATAATCAATGGCATCAAACCAGGAAACTTCCATTTCCCTTCCATGATTGGCATTATATACCAGAGGACCTGTATAAATCTTCTTTACTTCCTGTATGGTATTTCTCCAATGCTTTTCCTTTCTTTCTGTTCCGCTCATTTCACATCCGACGCAGAACATTTCACATCCCGTATCCGCAGCAATTTCTGCATAATGGCACAAAAATGCGGTATAATACTCAAACCAGGTATCCCAATATTTATCCTCTCCCCACATATCCTCATCCGGAAAATTAATCAATGCCCGCCAAACTCCGTCTCGTGAATTAATAACCGGTTTTAAGCAGACCTTTACTCCTCTTTGATGTGCCCGGTTAATTGTGTGGATAATTTCCTTGTCGGTTAAAGAGTTTCTATAATCAAAATAAATCTCCGTTGACGAAAACTTCTCCTGGTGTATGGAAAAAGCAAGGCACATCCAGTTGATACCAGTGTCAAACAGTAAATCCTGGGATTTGAATGCTCCTTCCTTCAAACAGGCACCCCGTTTACTATCCCATCCGTAAGTAAATCCTTTAATGTCCATATTACTCCTCCAATATATTTCTCAAATTTACTTGCAATCCTGCCCAAATAACAAATAAGTTATTACCTGCAATCCTGCCTAATTAGAAAGCAAAAATTTATCACAAGTCCGCATGCGATATTGCTCAAAATAGTATTTAAAATGCATTACAAAATAAAAAAGGCTTCCTTCTTATAGTAATCAATTTTCTTAATATCCAATTTATAATTGGGTCGTTTTGATAACTGGTTGAATGCATTCTCAGATCAGCCTCTTTTATAAACCGTGCAAATATGTGCATAATTATATGTGTAATATTGCATAGTTATTGCTTTACATGTGCATTATACAACAATTTTTTCATTAACACAAGATAAAATGCTTATTACAATTTACAATTTTATTTTGTACTTGCTGCAATTTTACAGAACTATAAGCTCTTTTATAAAACTACAATAAAAGGAACCATATAAAACATACCCTGGAGCAAGCACTCCTGTTTTATATAGTTCCTTTATTTTATTACGGATTTTTATTTAAATGAAAGAATCAATATTCCAGCTTTACATACAATCTGATGAGGTCCATACCGTATCCCTTCCGGTAAAGCTTCGCAGCTAACTTTTGCTTTTCCTCTTTGCTTAAGTCATCCACATTCTTTACTTTTTTGGAGATTTCCCGTTGTATTGCTTCCTCTTCATTGTCATATTCAGCTGCAAGGGCCTCTTCCATCTCTTCATCGGATATTCCCTTTTGTCTAAGCTCTCCTATAATCTGCCTTCGGCTTTTACTCTGCTTTTTCAGGCGTATATAGTTGACAGCATACCGCAAATCATCAATGTAATGATAGCTCTTTACATAATCAATTGCTTCCTCTGTTACCTCACCTGTAAAACCGGAAAGTTCAAGCTTACGCTTCAGCTCCATTTCAGTACGGTCCATATTCTTTAATAAGGCCATGGCTTTTTGTTTTGCTTTCTTAATCGCATTGCTGGATAGCTCATTGACAACAATATCTGAAATTTTCTCATCTACCTTTATACCATATCTATAAATCTCTTTATCATAGAGAGTGAAGTAATATCTTTCATCCAAATACACTTTTAACTTATTCTTACCACACTCTTCCAAACCAGTTACTATCATTACTGTTCATCTGCTTCCTTTTGAGGCGGCAGTTCCTCACTAATTAAATTATATTTCTCCCTGACCTTCTTTTCAACCTCTGCAAAGATCTCCGGGTTATCCTTTAAGAATTGCTTTGCATTTTCTCTGCCCTGTCCAATCTTAGCCTCATTGTAAGCATACCATGCACCGCTCTTTATTACTATATTTTCATTAGAGGCCAAATCCAGCACATCACCTTCTCTGGAGATACCTTGTCCAAACATAATGTCAAATTCTGCTTCCTTAAAAGGAGGAGCTATCTTATTCTTTACTACCTTTATACGTGTCCTGCTTCCTACAATGTCTCCGCCCTGTTTTAAAGATTCAATCTTACGTACATCCAAACGGATGGAAGAATAGAACTTAAGTGCACGTCCACCTGTGGTAGTCTCCGGATTACCAAACATAACACCGACCTTCTCACGAAGCTGGTTGATAAATATTACAATACAATTGGACTTGCTGATAGCAGCTGTCAGCTTACGCAGAGCCTGTGACATCAATCTTGCCTGTAATCCCACGTGGGAATCTCCCATATCTCCATCAATTTCAGCTTTGGGAACTAACGCAGCAACAGAGTCCACTATAATGATGTCTACAGCGCCGGAACGAACCATGGTTTCGGTGATTTCCAGAGCCTGTTCCCCGTTATCCGGCTGGGATATGTAAAGGTTATCAATATCAACACCAATCTTCTTGGCATATACAGGGTCCAGTGCATGCTCTGCATCAATAAAGCCTGCAATTCCTCCTGCTTTCTGCACTTCTGCCACCATATGAAGAGCTACTGTTGTCTTACCACTGGATTCCGGTCCATATATTTCTACAATCCTTCCTTTCGGAATTCCCCCTAATCCTAAAGCGATATCCAGACTGATGGAGCCTGTAGGAATGGTTTCTATATTCATGTGTGCTGCCGTATCACCCAGCTTCATGACGGAGCCTTTTCCATACTGTTTCTCAATCTGCGCAAGGGCAGATTCCAATGCTCTGCTTTTATCTTCTTTTGACATTTTTCCTCTCCTTTACACGAACTTATGTTCTTGTTTTAATAATAGCCTATCTTATACTGTTTGTCAATCTAAAATTAATTATCTGCACTAAAAAATACACCTTATTTCATATTCAATCCAACAGCCCGTATCCTCCCCCTTTTTATCCTTTGATTCAAAGGCAGTAATTGACCAATATGGTATTGCTTTGTGGAATACCCGGCGAGATACCGGAAGAATAATATATTAGAATAATAACTATACCAATATGATAGCAGAAAGACAGTCATTTGTAAAGCTCAAAGCTGAAAAAGGCCACGGGAAATGCATTATGGAAACGGACGATGACCAAGGAGGTTGTTTGGGAGTTTTGTTACGCGAGAACCCTTATTCCACTAAAGCGGCAGAAAACGTAACTGGCAGGTAAATCAGCGCCAAACTCGCTGTGACAAATATGGCTGTGTCAGTTAACGAGCTCAAACAGTGGCACT
>JAEYPZ010000031.1:0-84431 GCA_023410275.1 Bacillota bacterium | reverse complement strand
CCTGGACGGCTTCCAATACGCTGCGTTCCCTATTTACATGAAAGAATACCATATTGATATCCACCGCGTCGAGGTCCACCGTGACGCCGGGGAGCTTTTTTAATTCCTGTGCCATATACCTGGCGTTCTCGTGATCAACAGAAAGCCGCTTGGTCATATCCGTAAGTGCCAAAATGCCCGCGGCAGCCAATATCCCCACCTGCCGCATGCCGCCGCCCAGCAGCTTGCGGTATTTGCGTGCCCTCTGTATGCACGCGTTATCTCCGGCGATCACGGAGCCGACCGGCGCGCACAGGCCCTTGGACAGGCAGAAGGACACGGTATCCGTATAACGCACGATGTCCTTTGCTTCCACGCCCAGCGCCACGGCTGCGTTAAAGAGGCGCGCGCCGTCCAGATGCACCCTGAGGTTATGTTTTTTTGCTACCGTATAGATCTCCTCCATGACCGAAAGCGGCACGACACGGCCGTTGGAGAGCGCGTTTTCCATGCAGACAAGCGTTGTGGGCGGCTCGTGGATATCCTCCTCGCGGATGGCCCGCTCGATCTTATCCGCGTTAAATATGCCGTTTTCGAAATGCAGCTGCCGCAGCGTCACGGCGGAAAGCACGGCAGCGGCGCCCACCTCGTGTACGAAAATATGCGCATCGTCGCTGACGATCACTTCGTCGCCGCGTTTGGTCTGCGCCATGATGCAAAGCTGGTTGCCCATTGTTCCGCTGGGCACAAACAAAGCCGCTTCCTTGTTCAGAAGCTCCGCACAAAGGCGTTCAAGCTCGTTTACGGTGGGATCATCGCCGTATACATCATCCCCGACGGGGGCGTTTGCCATGGCCTCCCGCATGGCCTGAGTGGGCTGGGTTACGGTATCGCTCCGAAGATCAATGTATCGCATATTCGCATTCCTTTACAATGGTTTGGATTCGCTGCGGTGCAGCGCGTTTGAGGTGAGCATATCGCAATATGTAGCTTTTGTAAAGCCAGATTGTGTTTGCATGCCTGGCATGCTAGTATGAACAGGTAAAAGGAAAACGAATGGACGCGCGTCGGGAAGATGCGTACAATAAAAGTATTTTGGAGGCTCTTATGAATTATCCCACAAAAGCGGAAGCGGCGGCACAAATTGTTTCTTATGGAAAGCGCCTATATGACAGGGGCTACGCCGCGGCAAACGACGGCAACCTTTCCGTTAAGCTTTCGGACAATACCGTTCTGTGCACGCCCACCGGCGTATCCAAGGGCTGCCTGACGCCCGACATGCTGGTAGAAATGACGCTTGACGGCGCGGTGGTTTCGCAGGGACATTTACCCCCCTCCAGCGAGGCAAAAATGCACCTGCGCGTTTACAAAGAAAACCCCGCCGTCATGGCGGTGGTGCACGTGCATCCTCCCGTCGCGTCCTCTTTTGCGGCGGCGGGCATCGCGCTCGATACACCGCTGCTTACGGAAGCAATCGTAGGCCTGGGGCCGGTGCCGGTTGCCCCTTTTGCCCTGCCCAGCACCGAGGAGGTGCCAGATTCCGTCGCCCCCTTCTGCAAAACCCACAAGGCGGTGCTGCTAAGTAACCACGGCCCGCTCACCTGGGGAAGCAACCTGGAGGAAGCCTGCTTCCGCATGGAGATATTGGAGCACCTAGCCACCGTTACAATGAACGTATGCTACGTCATGCATGACACGCGAAACAGACTCAGCGAAGAAAATATCGCGCGGCTAAAAAAGCAGTTCAACGTAGAGTAACGCTCAAGCCCTGCATAAAAATTGTGGGGAAATGCGTTTCCCCACACCCCTTCCTTTTGCTCACGAACTTACCTTTAGGGGGTGTGGGGGATCGCAATCCCCCATACTTCAATCAAATCTGACGACATGCGCGTCAGATTTGCGGAAAAAAGTGCGCTTAACGCACTTTTAACCTACAGAAATCCGAGGACAAAACCCATAGGTTTTGTCCTCGCCATTTATACCCTGTCTCCATGCTTCCCAACGCCCACATCTATGGCGGGGTCGTAGACCGAATACCGGTTCTTCCCGATTCGTTTGGACCGATAAAGCGCGATATCCGCGTGCTTGAAGAGCTCGTCCACCGTCTTCCCATCCTCAGAATAAAGGGCTGCGCCTATGGAACAGGTAATTCCATTTTCCGAGTCCCCGCTGATGCGGAAGGCTTCCAATATGGTGCGGGCCTGCGCCTCAAGCTGCAACTTATCGCTGACATTCTTTAAAAACACCATGAACTCGTCCCCGCCGATGCGCCCCAAAATATCCGTGGAGCGGAAGAGCGATTTGAGCCTTCCCGCAGCCGCAGTGAGCACGGAGTCCCCAAAGAGGTGGCCACGCGTATCGTTGATGGACTTAAAATCGTCCACGTCGATGAGTATCAGGCCGTGTATGCCGTCCGCGCCTTCCGACGCCAGATAGCGGTTGACCATGTACTTCGTTGTTTCGTTGTTATAAAGGTTGGTCAGCGAATCCTGCTGCGCTTTTTGAAGCAGCCAGTCCGCTTCACGCTTTTGCGTATCGATATTCGTGAGTTTCCCCAGCAACCGTGTCGGCTTGCCGGCCGAATCCAGAAGCACGGCAATGAGCACCCTGCACCAGATATAGCTGCCATCCGCGCGCTTTAAGCGCAGATCATCCTTCATGGTGCGTTTGCCGGCTTTTAGGTCACGGTATAAGGATTCGAACTTCCCGATATCGTCCGGATGTATCTGCCCGCTGTATTCCTTGTTCCACTTCACCACATTGTAGCCGAAGAGTTTGCGGAAGTTCTCGTTGGCTTCAACCCATTTATCCTTCAGGGAGATTTCAAATATAACGTCTTCCGATTCGCGCGCAATGATGCGGTAGCGTTCTTCCAGCCAGGCCAGCCTGTCCTTTTCTTCCTTTACGTTGCGGCGGTCCCGCCAGCGCCAGACAAACAGCAGCACGAGCCCCAGCGCGAGTATGCCAAGCATGGTAAGGCCCAGCAGCAGATAATTGTTGATCAATACGCGGTACCCTTCTTCCATTTGGGCAATATCCCCCGCGTAGAGCAAATGAAGGCCGTTAGAAAGCGGAGCGGATGCGACATAGTTTTCCTTGCCATCCGTCTGAATAAGCGCGGTGGCAAGCCCGTCAGAACCCGCTGTCTCCAGCCGTTTCTGAAGCTCTGCTTCCAAAGTGCCATCCTGTTTGAGCAGGCCGCGTTTCCCCCACCAGAAAAGCGCTCCACCGTCCGCCATGGGGCGGTAACTCTTATCCAGTACCATCCAATAGCCGCCGCTGGCGTCGTTCCCACTCAAAGGCTGGCCGGAACTCCCTGAAGCCACCAGCAGATCTTCCTGAAGAAGCGCCACAAGCCGGTCTTTTGTAGCGTCAAGGCGGTGTACCGTATGGTTTTCAAACTGAATGCGGGCCGAACGTAAGAAAAAAAGCATTGCCACACACCATAATAGGCCTATGAGCAATACCACAATGCTCGCGCTATTCTTTCTGCTCGGTTTTATCAAGAACATGCTTCATTCACTCCGCCAATGGCTTTGAAAAACGTGTCTACGCCCACGCGTTCCTGTAAACAACCTTCCCGCCGTACGCAATGCAGTTGCGCCCGGATGTCTTTGCAATGTATAGCTGCTTGTCCGCCTCATCGATCAGGGATTGCAGGGTAACACGGCGTTTGTTTTTTTCCTCCATGACAGCGACGCCGATGCTCACCGTCACCACGTTCGCGTTCGCGCCTTTGCCCGATTGCATGCCCATATCCGAAACCATACGGATCAGGCGCTTGGCCATCATAATCGCCGCGTTGGCGTTGGCAACCGGAATTAGAGCCGCAAATTCCTCTCCGCCCAGCCTACACAGCACATCCGTTTCACGCGCAAAGCAGCGCCGCATACAGGCTGTCACTTCCAGTATCGCATGGTCTCCCGCCGGATGGCCAAACGTATCGTTATAGCTTTTAAAGCAATCAATATCGATATAGAATACGGCGGCCGGCCGCCCCAAGCGCCTACACAGTGCAACCAGGGCGTTCATGCGCACAAGCCCGGCTCTCCGGCCGAGCAGCTTGGTAAGGTCATCCATATCGCTTTCGGTCCGAAGCGAAGAGATGATATCATAATAGCCTCTGTGCAGCGAATAGGAGAGGACCGCCCCCGCTGCCCCGAGGGCTGCGACGTTCAGAACGTATAACCAGCCTTGCCCGCAAAACGCCGCCACCAATACGGGGTAAAGTGCTGCAAGGAAAACGGGCGCTTTCTTTTCCGGTGAGGACAACGGAACAACGAGGAGCAGCGCGTAAAACAAAATGTTGTTCTTGGGTACGCCAAGCGTCGCGTCCATTATCAAAAACGGCAACATGCACAGTGCAAGCGTGACTCCAAATATCCAACAAAGCCTGCGTAGGGCATATAGCCGCGTTTTTCGCTTATTTACGCACGAATAGAGCACGAGATAGGCGACACACGCCACAACAAGCGGTGCGGCCCCAGCGATAAGCTGAGGGTTTGTGAAAAGCGTACCGGTAACCGCGTTAACCGCCTGAAACATCAACGCAAAGCCCGCGACAAGCGCCATACGCTTTGCGTTAAAACGGATCAGCGCTTCATTTACTTCCATACGGCGTACCTGGCCTTCCACCCGTTCCGCTCCCGTTCCACTAAGCTTGTCCAGGCTATAGCCCAGGCCCTGAAGGATGGCAATAAAGCAGCATGGCTTCTGCGGTCCTGTTCACCATGCACCAAGACCCTTTTTTACCCGGGAACCTCCGGGCACTATACGGTAAACAGCCCGCCGTATGGGGCAGAAACGGCAGGTATGGCACACGATATGTATCTTTCACTTCAGGCTTCCTTATTGTATCATCGGCATCCAATTATTACTAGTGTGAAATTTCGTGCAGAATGTAAATATTTCAACAAAATAGCACCATTGCCGCCGATTGCATTATGGCCTCTTTTGATAAATGCGGATAGCAAACGAGAACAGCAGCGCAATGAGGTATATGATAAGTACCATGATAATCAACGGATACGCTCCGTTCCAGATTTCCGGGGATGTATGGGCAACAAGTATGCCGGCGTACGCCCAGACAAACACAAGGCCCATTACGGCGGACTTCCACCGGAACATGAGATAAATCCCAAGTGCAGCGCAAACAAAAAGCACGATTATCGCCCATATCTCCGGCGGGATCCCCCATCCGTCCCAGTCAAGGCTTACAAGCAGCGCAGCCGCATTGGCAAAAGTCGCGAATATGCCCCATGCCGCATAAACGGAAAAAGGAATGAACGCAAACAGTTTTTCCTTCATGCATAGCCGTTCCCTGTCAAGCACTATCATAATGCGGACCAGGCAATAGACCAGCGCCACAATCAATACGAAACATACCAAAATCAGCTCGTAATGCCAGCTCAGGATCCATAGCGCGTTGCATACGGAAGAAAGCGTATAATACGGAGCAATGGCTTTTGTTAAATTCGTGGCGCACGGGCCTCTACCCTCTCCCCATTGAAAGACGCCGCACTGATAAAGCGTATAGAGCAGCAGCAATGCGTAAATTGCAAACCAGATCACAAACGTGCCGGGGGCAGGGGTAATGAGCGTCTGATACCGGGCGGAAACCTCGCCCGACGTCACCCGGTTGATTGGAAGAGTCTCGGCAAGAATATTGACTGTAACCATCAGTATATATGCGGCCGCCGCAACCAGGCAGGGCTGCTGTTCCAATTTCTTTTTCAGCTGCTGTGTGGTCTCCATGGTCATCCCTCCCTACGCTCGACTGGCGCCATCCGAATCAAGTATATTCGGAGGCTGTGGAGGGTATACATGGGGAACAACCTCCGAAGCGGCTTCCTGCCACTGTAAAAAATGATAGGGCAAGCCGACAAAACCGCAGCCGGAAAAGCCGGGCAACTCCATTTGAAATTTGATACAATTCAAAACAAGGAAGGAAGTGGACGACATGGATGCGCTCAAACGCTTAAATCTAGCGATGCGCTATATTGAGGAGCATCTGGCTGAAGAAATTGATTTGCAAAAAGCTGCGGGCATCGCCTGCTGCTCGGAATACCACCTGAAGCGGATGTTTTCTTTCCTTGCCGGTTTCCCGCTGAGCGAGTATATCCGCTGCAGAAGACTCTCCCTTGCAGCGCTTGCGCTGAAAACAGGCGGCGTGAAAGTGATTGACCTTGCCGTACAATACGGATACGACTCGCCGGATTCTTTTTCGAGAGCATTCCATGCGTTCCACGGCGTTACGCCGACCCAGGCGCGACAGGACGGCGCCAATATTAAGGCGTTCCCGCCCATGACGTTTCAATTGACAATCAAAGGAGGACACGATATGCAGTATCGAATTCTAGAAAAAGACGCGTTCCAGATCGCGGGAATCAAAAAGCGGATCACGCTGGTCTATGAGGGCGCAAACCCCCAAATGGACGATATGTGGGCAAGGCTTACTGAACATGACTTTGAGGAACTTAAGGAGCTCTCCGATATGGAGCCTAGAGGCATTCTGTGCGCATCTGCCAACTTTAAGGAGGGCAGGACGGAAGGAACCACGCTGGACCAATATATCGGCGTAGCCACCGCCCAACGCGTGCCGGAGCGGTGGGAGGTCCTGCCCGTCCCCGCGGGAACCTGGGCAGTGTTTACCGCAACCGGTCCATTCCCCAAAGCGCTCCAGGATGTATGGGCACAGATTTATGCCGAATGGTTCCCGACTTCCGGGTATCAATCGACCGGCGGGCCGGAGCTTTTGTGGAATGAAAGCAAGGACACCAGCCTGCCCAACTATAAAAGCGAAATCTGGATCCCGGTCAGCAAGTTGTAACCATAAAAAAGATTGTTTTGGCTTGTCAAACCACATACAAAATCGGGACTTCGGGAAGATGCTCCGCAAGTTGTGAGCGCAAGAACGCCTCCGCTTCCGCGCGCACGTTTTCTTTATAGCAGTACCTGCCACGCCCGCGGACCGTCATAAGCGAGGTATCGTACAGTTCCACCGCCTTGGGGAACGCATCGTTGTTGATGGCGCGGTGCACGAAGCTATAGGTCATGAATATGATTTCGATCACAAGTTTCTTTTTTGCCTTCTCCGTCAGTTCCGCACCCAGCTGCTCGATGAGCTTTGCATACTTTCCCCGGTATCCCTCCAAAAGCACGATGGGCGCAATCAAAATTCCCACCTCATAGCCCGCCTCGCACATCCGGTTGAGCGCGCGTATGCGCGCTTTGAGCGGGGATGTGCCGAGTTCTACGGCATTGATCACCTCCTGCGGGTTCACGCTCATGCGGAATATGACCCTGCCGTTGTGGTTGAGCTCAAGGAGCGGCTCCACCATATCGAACTTTGTGGGGAACGTCAGCTTTCCCCTTTGCGACACACAGAATTGCTCGATTGTCCAGACCAAATTCCCGGTGATTGTGTTTTCCAGCACAAGATCGCTGTTGGAGCCGATCTCAAACACCGGCTCCTTTTCCTGTGAAGCCGCTGTTTTGATCATCTTTTTCAGCATATCCTCGCGGTTGACAAACAGCCTCAGATACGCGCATTTGTTGTAATGGCAGACAAGGTAACAGTACAGGCACATGGCCGTACAGCCCGAGGACGTGTAGGGCACCAGATAATCCGAGACCTTATGGTTGGGCGTATAGCGGAGGGACTTTCGCACCCCTACGATCAAAAAGCGTTTCATCTGCGCAAACGCGTCGTTGGGGTTGGTGCGAAGTTCCTCAATGTTGTTGTGGTTATCGATTGGAATCCATTCCACATCCGCAAACTGCTCGCGAAGCTGCCGCCCCAGCGGATAATCGAGCGCTTTTGGTTCAAAGTAGACGCGTTCCGGCTTCATACTGCCTCCTGAAACTGTAGTGAGACTAGTTTGACCGGGCAGCAAAAAGCGCATGCAATGCATGCGCTTGAGCGGGTGAATATGCTAATTGAAAACAAATAGCTCGGAATGATAAAAGCGCTCCTGAAAGTATGTGAGCCGCCGGATATCCTCAGTTGAAAAAGACATATTCAGAGGGGCGGCAACCCATTTATCCTCTACATCATCCGTTCGATGCATCACGGCAATGACTACGGCCTCATAGGAAGCGACCGGCGTATCCACTCCCAGCAGATAAACATCCTGTTCTTCGCCATCCCCGCCAGTTATTCCTTCCACAAACCCATAGTTAATGGGATAGTGCTCCGGATAATCGGGATGCACGCTCCCCAACGGACGGTCAACGGTTATGGTAATTTGTTTGCCCAGAATATCAGAATAGCTACTCATGGCTCTCCTTATCCAGTATTGACCGTTGGCGGATCATCCGATATTCTCAGTTCTCTATATGTTTTACAGGCCTTCCGCGCTATACATCGCCTTGCAGATGGTCACGCGGCGCTCATGGATATCCCTGACGAGACCGGGCAGTTCATCAAGCGAAGCGCGGTGGGTGATGAGATCGTCCACAACCATTTTTCCCGCGTCCAGCATGGAGACGGTATATGTCCATTCGTTGACGGGCGTCGCAGCGAAATGGGAGTTCCAAACGCCGGTAAGCAGCAGTTCCTTGCGAAGGATGTTGCTATGTTGCTTTAATGCAATGACGGTATCCTTATGCGGGTTTCCCAGCAGCACCACCGTGCCGAACGTCTTTGCGCAGTCAGCCGCCTGGCCGACCGCGATGCCCGTGCCTTCGATGACGACATCGGCTAAGGTGCCGCCTGTGAGCTTTTTGAACTCCTCCGCGACGTCCTGCGTCCTGGAATTGAACACGATTTCTCCGCGTTCGCGGGCAAACGCGGCCTTTTCCTCCACCACATCCACCAGCGCCACAACTTGTGCGCCAAACAGCCGGGCCCAGCGCGCCGCCATAATGCCGATGGGCCCCGCACCCAATATGAGTACGGAATATCCCGGGCGCAGGTTGCTTTTGCGTATGGCATGCTGCGCGACCGTGCAGGGTTCCGCCATACCCAAGGCATCCATCGAGGTGGCAGGATTTTTTGACTCGACAAAGTGCCACGCGGACGGAACGATGCAGTATTCCGCAAACCCACCGTCGCTGCGCGAACCCAGATAATCATAATCCTCGCACAGGGCGTAGTTGGCGGTTAGGCAGGCCGCACACTTCATGCAGGGGATCAGCGGAAACACCGCCCCGCGCTTGCCGATGAGGGACTGATCCGCCTCCTCCCCCACGGCGACGATCGTCCCGCCAATTTCGTGGCCGATGGTAAGCGGATATTTTTGTTTGCTTGTACCCAGCTCGAATATGCGCGGGATATCCGACCCGCAGACGCCGCAGGCGCCAACCTTTAACAACAGTTCTTTTCCCTTCGGAACGGGCACCGGAATTTCATCCACGCGAAAATCGCCGATGGCGTGTGCTCTTGCAGTTTTCATGGGAAACCTTCTTTCTAACATATTTTAATATTATTTTGAGCGGCCGGGACCGCGGTAAATCTCGTTATCCCTTGCACGTTGAAGGCGTTGCGCTTCCGTTATTGTACCACGACCAATTCCAACAGAAAAGATTGTGCGGCACGTAGGACAGAATCAGCGCCAGCGTATCCTGAAGAGCCCGCAGGATACACCGGCGCTTCTAGTCCTCTTTTCTGCCAGCATGGCCGCGTCTTATTCTGGCCCGGAAACGTCCGCACGCTTTCCTTGCTTTGACGTTTGCGTAATGCGGAACGCCACGAAAATTTCCGCCGACAAAAGGCAGAGGTTCAGTATCAACGGAAGCATTCTGTTATGCTGGGAAAGCTGCCCCGCAATCCACCCGATCGGCATGCTGATCAGTAAAATCATAGCGGTAATCAGGCTGTTGATTCGGGCCCGCTCCTGTGCGGGAATTGTAACTGAAAGCAACGATTCACACAGAGGGCTTAAAATGGCAATCGCAAACGCCTCACAGATTGCCGAGAAAAACACCGCCCCGACTGCCACCGCGCCGAGCGGACGGCACAAAACCAGCACCGCCAACCCAAGCGCCTGCGCCCCGAAACCGGCCAGCAAGGGCCTCCGAATAGAACGCATGCTGATATATGAGGTAATCAGCAGGTAAACCGCTATGGTGGTAACGGCCTTCACAAGGGGAAATACGGAAAGCATGGATGCGTTCACCTGAAACGCGGTTGTAACAAACAGCGGCCAGAACGCTGCCTGCACAGTATTAAAGCAGGTCATAAAAGCCATTAGCGCCACATACTGCACAAGGCGGGTCTCTTTGAGCGCGGATGCAAACGTACTCCAGCCGCCGAAAGTCAACGACAGCAAGGGACGCCCTTTGCATTCGCTCATGCGATATACGCCGATTTCGCTCTCCCGCGACATACGAAACTGCAAAAGAAACTTTACAGTCATCATGATCATACCCACCGTATATACCACGCGCATGGTATCCACCAATGAAAATCGGTCAATAAAAAGGCCTATTGCAGGCGAGAGAAATCCCGCCAGTAAGCCGATCAGGCTGAGAATTGTATAAATATTGATAAGCTGATCGGTATCGCCATCCTCAACGATCATGCAGCTGAAGCTGTTGCCGGTCACGCGCCACATACCGTTAAAGAAAGCCGCGAGCATGAACCACCAATATTCCTGCGCCGCTGCCCAAAGCATGCAGGGAATGGTCCATGCGAGCAGGCCGAATATCAGCAATGTCCGGCGTCTGCCGTATTTATCCACAATTGCGCCCGAGAATACCGCCCATAGAAACTGCACTGCAAGGCCCAGGCTAGCCACCATGCCTATCTGTACATCCTGAAGGCCGATCGCGGCCATATATACGGATGCAAAGGGCAAAAAAAGGTTATTTGGAACCGCCCATAACGGTTCGGACACAATGCATGCCCGCTGGTTTCCTTTCAGCGAGCGCGCTGTTTGCCACAAAGGATGAGATGTTTTCATATTCAGTACTCCTTATGCTGTTTTAGCGGACATCAACCCCTTTCTGAAAAGACTGGCCGGCAGCCTCCATGAAAATTACATATTCAAAACAAATCATATTTGGTTTCCCCTTCCTCAGTGATTTCCATAAAAAGCATACACCTATTATAGGTTGGATGATAGGCATATAGCGCGCGATACCTTTAAATTTCAATCAGGCTATTGACATAATGGGGCCGCCATATCCGGCAGCCCCAGTAACGGTAACTCTTTTTTATTTTTACAGCCTTGCGACGCCGCTGTCCCGCGCGGCCTTGGCGACCGCCTGAGCTACCGCCTTGCCCACCCGCTGGTCGAACGCCTTGGGGATGATGTACTCCGAAGACAGCTCTTCTTCCGGGATCAGCGCAGCCAGGGCGTAGGCGGCGGCGAGCTTCATTTCGTCGTTGATGTCGCGCGCCCGCACGTCGAACGTTCCGCGGAATATGCCCGGGAAGGCGAGCACATTATTGATCTGGTTCGGGAAATCGCTCCGGCCGGTGGCGATGACCTTAGCGCCGCCCGCCTTCGCGTCGTCCGGGAAAATTTCCGGCGTGGGATTCGCGCAGGCGAACACGATGGCGTCTTTCGCCATGGACCTTACCATGTCCACATTCACCGTGCCGGGCGCGGATACGCCGATAAATACGTCAGCGCCTTTGAGCGCATCGGCAAGCGTTCCCTGTCTCTTTTCGCGGTTGGTGACAAGCGCCATTTCTTCCTTGATGCCGTTCATGCCTTCCTTGCGGCCTTCGTATATGATTCCGGCTCTGTCGCACAGCGTGACGTATTGGAAGCCGTCCGAAAGCAGAAGTTTCGTGATGGAAATGGAAGCCGCACCCGCCCCGTTGATGACGATGCGCACATCCTCCTTGTTTTTGCCCACCACACGCAGTGCGTTCACAAGCCCTGCCAAAGTAACCACGGCGGTACCGTGCTGGTCGTCATGGAATATGGGGATGTCGCACTTTTCCTTGAGCTTCTTTTCAATCTCAAAGCAGCGCGGGGCCGCGATATCCTCAAGATTCACGCCGCCAAAAGAGCCTGAAATAAGGTATACGGTGTTGACGATTTCATCAACGTCCTTGGATTTAATGCACATGGGGAACGCGTCCACATCGCCGAAGGACTTAAACAGCACGCACTTGCCTTCCATAACGGGCATGCTCGCTTCCGGCCCGATATCGCCGAGGCCAAGTACAGCGGTGCCGTCGGATATGACGAGGCAAAGATTGTGGCGGCGCGTAAGCTCATAACTCAAATCCACATCCTTCTGGATTTCCAGGCAGGGCTGGGCGACGCCCGGCGTATAAGCAAGGGACAGATCCTCCCTTGTTTGGACCGGTACCGTGGAAATGACTTCAATTTTTCCCTTCCACTCGGCGTGCTTTTTCAGGGATTCCTTCGCGTAATCCATGTAGTCGCTTTCCTTTCTATCTCTTTTGGCACAAAAATCACAAAAGCGGATAGGAACACTATACAACCTTTTGGGTTTGCCCGCAATGCGCCAGAGGATACCTCCTACAAAGTTTTGCGTCAAGTTTCAGGCGCGCAGGATATCCACAATCCAGCTGCTTTGCGGTACAGGCAGCGTCGGGTTCAATGCGTAGTTGGCCGCAATTCCCTGTATAGCCGCCCAGTATGCCCACAACAGAGCCTCAGGATCCCCCTGCTTGATACTACCTTGCCCCTGCCCTTCGCGGATGGCGGGCAGGAGCGGCCCAATAGGATCCATGCCCGAAAGCGCCTCTTTTACCGAAGGCGGCACATCCATACTACTGAACGTGCGGTTCATAAGCAAAAACATCTTGGCGACAAATGCATCTTGCTGCATATACCGGAATATGGCCTCCGCCATATCTTCAAAAAGCTTGAGAGGGGCGGCCAAACCCGCCCCGATGTTTTGCCCGATCAGCTCCATCGGCCCGCTGATACCTAACCGGATGAGTTCCAGGTAGATCTGCTCCTTGGATTCAAAATAATTGAATATCAGGCCCGGGCTGATGGAAAGCTCCGCCGCGATATCCCTCAGTTTCATGCCCGCATAACCGTGTGTAAGGATCCGGTCCATACAGCAGGCTAGGATCTGCTCCCGCCGGAACTCGCGCTGTTGCTCCCGCTTGCTCATGCGCGGCCCACCAGCCGTGCGGCAGCGCCGGCCGCCTCTTTGCCGCTCTGGACGCATGTGCATATGCCGCCGCCGGGTATCGTCCATTGCCCGCACAAGAGCAGGTTCTTTATATTGGGCACGGTCTTTTGAATGCGTGTCTTCATCGCCCCGGGCGTTGGGGAAAACCCTTCATAGGATGCCCGGTAGACGTTGGTCAGACGCTCGTAGGTCACGGGGGTTGAGACGTCCGTCACCTCGATCTCCTGCGTGAAGCCCGGGTAACGCCGTTCGATTTCAGCGGCAACGGCGTCCGCCATACGCTGCTTCTCCCTGTTGTAGGCCGCCTTATCCGTTTCACGCAGCGTCTTCCAGTACGCAAGCGGGGCTTCAAACACGGCCATGACGCTGCTCTTTCCCTCCGGCGAGGCGGACGGGTCAAAGTCGAAGGAACGGAGCATGAACGAGCGCGCCGCAGTATCCGGGGAAGTCGCGATTTCGCACTCCCATATTTCCTCATAAGAGATGCCGAATTTCTTCTTTACGCCAAAGGAAACGAGCGCAAGCGGCTCAAACAGCCTTGCTTCGCGCAGCATTTTATCCAGCTGCGGATGCGGGTATTTGCCGCCCAGCAGTTTATTGAGCACCGTATGCATGTCGCACGCCGCGATCACGGCGTCGGCGCGGTGTACTTCCCCTTTTACGCGTACGCCCGCAGCCTTGCCGTCTTCCACCAGTATTTCTTCCACTGGGGAGTTTACATGCAGCCGCCCGCCCGCCTCAGAAAACGTCGCTTCCATGCGGCGCATGATATCCCGCGCGCCGCCCAAAGGGTAGCCCGCGTTGTTGCCCATGCGGGTACCAAGCATCATAACTATGCCACCCGCGGAAAATTCCGGCCCCATCATCTGCAAAATCAGCTTGCGGATAACCGGATTTTGGAACCTCTCTATGTATTCGCCAAGCGTTTGCGACATGTACTTTCCTATGGCCATCAGACCGCCAAAACCTTTGAATGCCGAAAAGAATTGGGGAACCGTTTGGATGTTGACAGGAACGAGGCACTCCGCCACGCGTTTGATATCGTCGCACAGGCGGTCGATTTCCTTCGCGTCCTGCGGCGCAAGCTCTTTCAAATATGCGCGGAACGGTTCCACCTTCATAGGAATGCGGTAGACGACGCCATCCATCTCTTTTGTAATGGTCTCGCAGAAATACAGCGGCGTATTCTCTTCCAACGCCTCCACCTCGCGGTAAAGCCTGTAGAAGCCGTCCCCCTTCTTTAACCCTACCATCCAGTTGACGCAACCGTCAAACCAATACCCCCCGCGCTGCCAGGAGGTACACATGCCGCCCGGCCAGGGAGCAAGCTCGTATACGTCCACTTGCAACCCTTTTCTGGCTAAATGGATGCCGGCGCTCATTCCCGCCAGCCCTGCGCCTATGATCGCCACACGCTTCGACATACCCGTTCTCCTTAACATTATTAAACAGATGTTCAGTGAACATCTGTTTAATAATCTATGCCGGGTTCCCGAATTTGTCAACCATCCTTTTTGAAAATATTGGTAAATTTCCTGTAATGTATTGTCAATTCGTGCTTTGTCCCGATTTCCTCCTGCCAATTTAGTCTTTGCAGCGCAGGCGCATTTCTTCGTTTTTAATTTCCCATTGGATGAGGAATGTCAAAAGACCCCGCAGCACGATGATGGCGCCCAATATGCCAAGCTCGCTCCAATCCCGCACAATGACGGTACGCAGCACCTCGCTGCCCAACTTAAATTCCAATGCAAACGCGATTCCCTGCGCGAGTTTGAGGCGCACATGCGCGTCCCGGCGGATAAAGGCGATGATTCCCGTGATGCCGGTGAATATGACGATCACCACGCCAGAAAGCTCCATGAGCCATATGCCAAGCTGCACAATGTTGTGGAATATGCTTTCTATCGTCTCCATATTGGCCTCCTGTGGCTTTTTCAAAATCATAGCACGGCCATTGCGGGCAATGCTATATAAAAAATCAGACCGCCTCGTGGCGGCCTGATGTGGCGTCTTTATTGGAGCATGTCTTCATATTCCTGCAATGTCATTTTTATTGTGGCTCCGGTCGTGGATTGCCCCGCCAGAATGGAATGGAACCGGCATATCTTCCAGCCGGATGCATAACGGTAAAGTCCGAAGCCGCCCATATATAATTCGCCGTTCCATTCGTACAGCACGATGCGCTCGGTCTGTTCTTCAGCGCCATACACCTTTGCTGCTTTATTAAAATTCTCTTTGTTCTTATCACTTTCAAGCAATGATACCATTGGCGGATCAATACGTAAAAGTTTTAAATCCTTGAGCATTTGCGGATCGACCGTTGTCTGGAAGGCTTCCGCGTACTCCCTGTCTGCCGGTACCACAGGCGTTCCATCCAAGCCCTCGGTCACAAAAAAGCTAAATATCAAAATTTTAATCTGGCCGGCAAAGGTTCCGGCAGCAGCGGCATCGTTCATATCCCGAAACATTGCACCCGTTGAGGGTGCCATATGGACGAGCGGCATATGAGTCTTAAGGCGGTCTACCCAACCGAGGAAATCATAGCCTTCGGCCTGCTCACGTACAGCGCAGGCCTCCAGAGCCATCCCAAAATCGTTCGCCACAAGCGCTTCGTAAAAATAACGGACAGCATCTTCAGGCGTCGCAAAAGTTGGCGTTTCCTTTGCAAAATCACCCTCTGCTGTGGCAGCCCCCTGGCCTGTGGTTCCTTCCGCGCGGGATACTAGCACAAACAACAGCCCAAGAATGGCAAAAACAGCAACCAGCCCGGTCACAAGCGTAGAAAGCGGAAGCCTCCATTTTTCTTTGGATGTTAAGCGCTTTGAGGCGGCCGCGTTTGGCAAAGCTTTTTCGACAGGAGATCCGCAGACATTACAATACGCCGCATCTTCAACAACCGCGCTGCCGCATTGGGGGCAATACATACGCTATCACATCTTTCTTTTTTCTTTACGATACCAAACTGCCCAGTCAGCCAGCTACCGCGCCAAGGGCAATGTTTCGTAGTAAAATTGACAATCAGATTATGCTTCGCTGCCCGAAATTGCATCGTTCCACTCATTTCCTTGCACAACTTCAAATAAGCCTGTTGCAAGAATGGCATAATAAAAAGCCCGTCGAGAACTCGAGAGATTCTAAAAAACAAAAATCACCAATACGCTATGCCTGTCCCATTCAAATGACGTGCTTTGTTCGCCATTTGCCGCTGCGCCAGCGGATGAAAATGAATATGGAGCGCACGATCCAGTCGATATACATAGCGTACCAGACGCTGTTGATCCCCAAATGGAAGAAAGCCGCAAACACGCTGCTAAGCCCCACGCGGAACACCCACATGGAAAACATGGATACCAGCATCGTATACCGCACGTCTCCCGCCGCGCGCAGCGCGTTCGCAAGCGCAAAGGAAACTGGCCAGATGAGCGCCATTGCGAGCGCGAACAACGGGATGAGGGATTTTGCCATGGTTATGGTTTCTTGCTCCAGCCCATAAAGGCCCAGGACCTGCCCCGCAAACGCATAGAGCACGATGCTTAAGAGGATATTTGCGGCATAAGCCATGCGTATCATACGGCGGACATTCTGGACGGCCTGCTTCTGTTCCCCCGCACCCATACATTGCCCCACCACGGTAATCATGGCAAGGCCAATCGCCGAGCCCGGCACGATTGCCACACTCATAATGTTGCCCGCTGTGGCATGCGCCGCAAGGGCAACGGTACCCAGAGACGCCACAATGCTCTGCGTCATTAACTTGCCGATCTGGAACATGCCGTTCTCGAGCCCGTTGGGTACGCCGATCAGCAGGATGCGCTTGACCATATCCGGCACAAATTTGAACATCTGCCGGTAGTCCAGGTAGATCGCGTTGTGGCGGTTGTTCAGAAGAAGCTGCATGGCCACGGCAGCCATTATTCTGGAAAACAGGGAGGAAATCGCCACCCCCGCTATGCCCAGGCGCAACACATAGATGCATATGGCGTTGCTGCCGATATGCAGGATGTTCATCAAAAGCGCCGTCATCATGGAAACTTTGCTGTTGCCCATGGAACGGAACAGAGCGGCGGAGGCATTATAAAGCCCGATAAACGGATAGGAAGCCGCCGCAAAGTAAAAATATACACGCGCGCCCTGCAGCACCGTCGCATCGATATCGCCGTAAATCAGGCGCAATATGCCGCCGTTAAACCCAAGCGATACGGCCGTTAACAGCGATGACAGCGCCAACACCACCAGCATGAGCTGCCCTGCCGCCGTACGGCCATTGGCTGCTTCCCCGCGCCCGATATATTGAGAAACGACAACGGCGCCGCCCGTCGCGAGCGCCGCCAGAAGCTGGATCATTAACGTGTTGATCTCATTGACCAACGCGATACCGGATACCGCAGCCTCCCCCATAACGGAGATCATCAGGATATCCGCGACGCCCACCGCAACGGAAAGCGCCTGCTCAATCACCAAAGGGATAATGAGCCGAAACAGCGCACGCAAAGAAAAAAGCTGGCGCTGCGTCCCCAACTGTATTTGTTCCATTTTCAC
Organism: Bacillota bacterium; assembly: GCA_023410275.1. Lineage (GTDB taxonomy): Bacteria > Bacillota > Clostridia > Lachnospirales > Lachnospiraceae > Anaerocolumna. The sequence continues at coordinate 66,842 of JAEYPZ010000031.1, read as the reverse complement.
CTGTTGGGGAAAAGCTAATTAAATGAGGGATGCTGGAATTGGTGAGAAGATTTTGTGGCCTGCAAGGAGAAAAATTGAAGGAATAGCAGCGCTATTTCGAGATTTTAGCGACGCGGCAGGGCGCAAAATCGGCCATCAAGACAGCGTGCCGAATTAATCAGCCTTTCCTATAGTTTTACGTACTTCTCCACGTCCACCACAAACACTGTGGCCCCGCCGACTGTGACACGCACCGGCGTATGCACCGCGTCCACCCCCATCGCCGGAAGCACCGAGGAGGCGGCGGTCAGGATCTCCCTGCGCGATGAATGCGACCGGATCAGATCCAGCGTGGGCAATACACGGCTTTCCTCCACTCCAATCATCAGCGTGGTGTTGCCGCCCCGTAAAAACCCGCCTGTGCTGGATATGCGCGTCACGCTGACTTCATGCTCGACTAAGGTTTTCACCAGGCTTTTTGCGTCGTCGTTCTGGACGACGGCAAACAAGAGCTTCATGTTTTTCCCTCCCGTCCCGCATGGATTTTCTCTGCTTTTTATCTTCCCGCAAGTGACTTGCGGTATTTCTCGCTCTCCCAGTTTGCAATAAAACTACGCGCAGCCTCGCCCATGGTAGAAAGCGTATAGCCGCATTTTGCGATATGCTCCGTGATAAAGAGCACGGCGGTAAGCGTTTCCTCGATAACAAGCGCCTTGCTTTCGGGCATATTGTACCGAACAGTGCCCTTTTTCATATCGCACACGCATGCGTCGGGGCCAGGCAAGCCATCTCCCACCGCGAGCGTGCCCACGAAGAACACCATCTGGTCCGGATAGAGCGGCTTTTCGATAAGAAACCGCTCGGTAAAGCCGCACTCCCTGAGGCGCTCAGATAGATACGGCGTATCGCTTTCAAACATGCCGTTGCCGGCTGGCTTGATTTTCACTTTGGGGAAGGAATCCCCGGTGATCTTGAACGCTCTCGCGATGCGTTCGTTCGCGTCCGCGTGGATGCGTGTACATTCCTCCGAATCGTCATGCATGACAATGGGTCCGTGGTTCTGCATGAATATGACGTTCGGGGCTTTTCCCGTTTCCTTCTCCACCCGTGCGCATTCATCCCGTATGGTGAATGTCAGGCGCGCGCCGGGATCGGTATACGGCACGAAGCCCACGGTATACGGCGCATCCGCAAACGCCTTTTTTACGATCTCACGCCCTTCCACAGTACAGGCGGCAAGGTTGCCGTATACGCTATGTGTATGCAGCACGAACGTGGGCAGCACGGAATGGAAGCCTGCCTCAACGGACGGGCGGAGCTCTTTTAGACCCTCTATGCTGCGGATGGAAGCCTTCGCTTCTTCAGAGCCGCGCTTCTCCACATCCTCGAATTCATCCGGTTCGTGGGAGAAATAAAACTTTCTTAACGCATCGTAATCCAGTACAGCGTAGCCGGAATCCACATGGACATCCGAAAGGCGGTAACCGGAGGCCTTGATGGCCATCAAACCGTCCTGAAGCTTTACGGAGGTGTTGCCGCCACCGCCCTGGACATAGTCCGCCCGCGCACCGGCCTGCTGCGACATTCTTGAAAAGGCTTCGAGCGCCTGCTTATTCTTCAGAAAAAACTGGTCCATTATCGCATATTCCTCTTGCAGTTCATTTATTCTTTCTATAAACCTGTGGGGCTGTTTACAATCAGTATAAATCTGTGGGTGGGAGGTTGCAAGCTTCACACGGCAAAGCCGCTTGCGTAAGTTTAAGCCGTTCTCCAAACTCTTGCGTTAGCGGTGCGACGTAGCGCTCCGCTGCCCCTCCATAGGCGGTACAAGGATGGCGGGAAACATTGTTTCCGCACCGCCGCAAGCGGCGATACCTTAAGGAAATACAAAGCATATATGCAGACCTTTTGATACACTTGAGGGCGGGCTGAAAGCCCGCCCCCACATGGTTAGTAACTTAAGTTTTGTAGATTAATAGACGGTCTTCCACTCGCCGATGTTGTCGGGCGTGAAGGCGAACGGAGGCCCTAAGAGGACTTCGGTGCCGCCGTCGGCAGCCGCGGTGACCTTGTAATCGCCCAATTTGCCAGCCTTGAAGGCATCGCCTTCCTTGCCGGTGATGGTCTTGTTGGCGAGTGCGTCTACGATGTAGCCGGTGAGGTAGCCCAGATCAATGGGGTTCCAGAGGTACATGTAGGGGCAGACGCCCTGCTCGATGTACTCGGCCATTTCGGAGGGGAGGCCAAGGCCGGAGACCTTGATCTTATCGGAGAGGCCCTGGTCGATAACGACCTTGGAGGCAGCCGCGATACCCACGGTGGTGGGCGCGATGATGCACTTGAGATCCGGGAAGCTCTGGATCAAGCCTTCGGTTTCGGATACGGACTTGTCGCGGAGGTCATCGCCGTAGGCGATCTTCACGAGCTCAAGATCGGCATACTTGGGGTCGGTGAGGGTCTTTTCCATTTCCGCGATCCAGGCGTTCTGGTTAGCGGCCTGTGCGGTGGCGGAAAGGATGGCGAACTGGCCGGAACCGCCGGTGAGATCAAACGCGGTCTCAACCAGGGTCTTGCCGATCTGCACGGTATCAGCCTGGTTGGCAAACGTCATACGGCTGTTGGGGTTAGCATTGGAGTCGACAGTCGCAACGACGATGCCTGCGTCCATAGCCTTCTTGAGGGCGTTCTCCAGGGCATCATAATCGTTGGCGGCGATGGCGATACCGCTGACCTTCTGGGAAATGAGTTCCTGGATCATGGCGATCTGGTCCTCGGCGGTGGGGTTCGCGGGGGCTTTGACGATGGCTTCTACGCCGATTTCCTTGCAAGCATCCTGGAAGCCCTGTGCTTCCTTATCGTTGTAGGGGTTACCGGTGTTCTTCACGATGATGGCGTACTTCTTCGCGCCACCAGCGCCGCCGCCCGCGGGCGCGCACGCGACCGCCGCGAACACCATGGTGAGTGCCAGCAAGAATGCGAGAACCTTTTTCATGAATGTTTCCTCCTGATGTTATTTATCACGCCGCAAGGCGCGAAACATAGTTCAAACCTAGCGCCGGAACTATTCCGGCTTGACGAGCGCGCGTTCCACGCTCTTTTCATGCTGCCTGCGCTTGTAATCCTGCAACAGTTCGGGGAGGGCAACCGCAAGCACCAACAGGCCGCCCACCACCATCATCAGCACCTGCGCGTTGATGTTGATAAGCCCCAGTCCGTAACGGATGAGCCCGACAATGAATATGGCGATGAGCACGCCGCCCATCTTGCCCTTGCCGCCCGCCGTGGACACGCCGCCCAATACCACCATGGCAATGACGTCCATTTCATACGCGATGGCGACGTTGGGGCGCGTGGAGCCCATGCGGCTTGTTAAAAACAGCGCGGTGACGCCGGCCATCAGGCCATTGAGCAGGAAGTTTATAAACACCACGCGATCCACATTGATGCCGGAGAACCGGCAGGTCACTTTATTCTTACCCACGGCGTAGAGCATGCGGCCGTAGTTGGTCTTGTGCATGACGAACGTGAACAGCACGAATATCACCGCGAACACGACAAGCATGCAGGGGAAGGGGCCTACCATGCCCCAGCCCAGGAAATCAAACCAATCTGGGAAATTGCCGGAAGCCTGGTCCTCTAATATGATCAGAGCGATGCCGCGGTATATGATTTGGGTGGCAAGCGTCACGATCATGGGCGCAAGCTCTTTGAATTTGTTGAGCAGGAACCCGTTGAACGCGCCGCATAATGCGCCGGTTAAGAGGCAGATCGCGATCGCAAGTCCCATCGGTACGCCTGCGTTAAACGATACGGCCATGACCACGGAAGAGAGCGCTACGATGGAGGCGACGGAGATATCGATGTAGCCCGTTACGATGATGAACGCCATGGACATTGCGAGGAAGCCTTTGTCCAGGAAGGCGTTACTGGCGTCGAGCATCTGGCCGAGCTGGTAGTACGGAGAAATCAGGGCGTTCATGATATTAATGATCACGAATATGCCTAAGAGCATCCACTCCCAGCCGTAGTTGCGGAGGCTTTTTTGAAGCGAGAGGGCGACTGACGCTTTGTGTTCCATTAGAGTTTCCTCCTTACAAGCGTTTGCCATTCCGCCCTGCGTTTGACGAGGGTATTGAGTATGACGGCGCCGAGTATGATGGTGCCCTGAATGGCGTTCTTGGAAAATTCCGAAATGTTGATCAGCGGCAGCGCATTGTTGATGATTCCAATCAGAAGCGAGCCGAGCAGCACGCCCACCGCCTTGCCGGAACCACCGGAAATGGAGACACCGCCGATCACGCATGCCGCGATGATGTTGACTTCATAGCCCGTTGCGGTATCGGGCTGCGCGGAAGCGAATTTTGAGACCCACAGCACGCCCGCCAAGCCTGCCAGACCGCCCATGATGGTGTAGGCCAGCAACTTGGTGGAGCTTGCGCTGATACCGGATATGCGAGCCGCCTCCACATTGGAGCCTACTGCGTAAAATCTGCGGCCGGTACGCGTATACCCCAGGAAGTAAACGGCAATGAGGAACACCACAAACGCGATGAGCACCAGATTGTTTATTCCCAGCACGCTACCCGTGGCCATGTTCTTGAACTGCGCGCTCATCTGGTGCGCGCTGACCCACTGGCCGCCGGAAATCAGGAATACCGCGCCGCGGTACACATAGCACATGCCAAGTGACGCGATAATTGGAAGCACGTTTACCTTAGCCACCAGAACGCCCACTACCGCGCCGCAGAGTATGCCCGCGGCAATGCCTTCCAACACCGCGATAACCGGGCTCAGTGTCGGCACATTCTTAATGTGCAGCGCCACCACCATACCCGTAAGCGCGATGGTAGCACCTATGGAAAGGTCGATGCCTTCGGTGAGTATGACCACCATCATGCCGATGGAAAGTATGATGATGATGGCCGTATTGGTCAGAAGGTTGTCTATATTTTTGGGCGTTAAGAAGCTGGGGTTCAGTACCTGCACAATCGCGCATAGCGCAAGGATGAACAGAACCAGCCCCAGTTCACGAAAGCTAGAAAGCCCTCTTTTTTTCAGCTTTGTTTCGTTCATATTTCCCCCTTAAACGGCGCGATCCCGTTTGCCGGGAGCCACCATGGCCGCCTCGAGTATGGCCTCCTGCGTGGTCTCGCTTGTCTTGAGGGTGCAGGTCACCCTGCCCTCGCGCATGACCACGACCCGGTCGCTCATACCCAGCACCTCCGGCATTTCGGAGGAAACCATGATGATGCCGATGCCTTGCGCGCTCAATTCGCGCATGATCTCATATATGGCGTACTTTGCGCCTACGTCTACGCCCTTGGTGGGTTCGTCAAGCAGTATTACCTTGAGTTCGGAAGCAAGCAGTTTCGCTACAATGACTTTCTGCTGGTTGCCGCCCGAAAGCGAGCTTGCGAGGTCCTCTATGCCCTGCGCCTTGACATGCACGAGCTTCGATAAGCGGTTGGCCGTTTCCTCCTCGCGCCTGATGCTCAATATGCCGTTGGTAGAATGCTGCTTGAGCGTGCCAAGAGTAATGTTCTTGCCTATGGACCAATCCAGTATCAAACCCTGCTTCTGCCTGTCCTCCGGGAGATAACCGATGCCCAAATCCATGGCATGGCGTGGGGACCTGATTTTTACCTCTTTGCCGTGCAGATAAATGTGCCCGGCGTCATACGGCCAATATCCAAATATCGCCTCGCATACCTCGCTACGCCCGGCACCAACCAGGCCCGAAATGGCTATGATCTCGCCCGCACGCACATCGAAGCTGATGTCCGCAAAATAGCCGGTCTTATGCAAACCCTCCACGCGCAGGACTTCTTCACCTAAGGTATTGACTTTAGGCGGGTACATCTGCTTTAACTCGCGGCCCACCATGGCGTAGATGAGCTTTTCGTTGCTGATCTCGTTGACTTCCCAGTCCCCGATATACTTCGAGTCCCGGAACACCGTCACGCGGTCCGCCACGCGGTACATATCCTCGAAGCGGTGGGAGATGAATATGATCCCCTTACCTTCGGATTTTAACTGCAGCGTGATGCGGTAAAGCTCCTCGCTTTCGCGCTTGGTGAGCGCCGCCGTGGGTTCATCCATGATGATAATGCGCGCGTTGATGGAGAGCGCCTTCGCGATCTCCACAATCTGCTGCTGTGCAACCGAAAGCTCACCCATCGTGATGCGCGGGTCGATATCCGAACCCAATTGCTTTAAAAAGCCTTCGGCCAGGTTGTGCATCCGCTTCCAGTCGATCCGCTTGGTTTTTGGGTGGATCAGCTCGTGACCCACGAATATGTTTTCCGTAACGGACAGGTCTGGATAACAGGTCACGTGCTGGTAGATCGCGGCGATGCCCAGCGCCGTCGCCTCCTTGGGATCGTTGAAGGAGACGGACTTGCCGTCGAGTATCATGTTGCCGCAGTCCGGCTTATGCACGCCTGTGATCACCTTGATGAATGTGGATTTCCCCGCGCCGTTTTCACCCATCAGCGCGTGAACCTCGCCGGGTTTGAGGCGGAAATGGACGTTGTCCAGCGCCTTTACGCCCGGAAAAGTTTTTGAGATCCCCTGCAGTTCCAGCAGGTATTCCATGTTTTCCTCCTGTTCCACGCGAAGCGCATTCTTAGCGCTTTGCAAGTACCTCGCGCTCGTAAGCGGCGATATGCCCGATCATGTCCTCTCCCACGGACTTTCCGCGGGTCATGCAATAATAGTCCCACACTGCGCCAAAGGGCAGCGTTCTTCTTTCTTCCTGCAAAGCGAGGCGCTTTGAGTAATTGCCCTCGGCTTCAGCCGTGCGCATTGCGCTGATGGGCGCAAGTGCCGCCCCTAAAATCGCCTTTCTTGCGTTGCGCATGCCAACCGCCCAAGCCATGATGCGGTTGATGGACGCATCAAAATAATCAAGGCCAATGAATACGCGGTTTTCATAACCGTTCAACAGGATCTCATCCATAATGCGCTGTAGTTCGTCGTCGAATACGATCACATGGTCGCTGTCCCAACGGACGCCGCGGCTGACATGGAGCAGGATCCGGTCCATAAAGTTCAATACGGCGGAAATCTTTGCGCTGATTACTTCCGTGGGATGGAAGTGCCCGGCGTCGAGCGTATATATCTTGTTGCGGGTGAGCGCATACGAAAGCGCGTATTCGTGGCTGGCTACGGTGTAGCTTTCCACCCCTACGCCGAAGAGCTTGCTTTCAATGGCGCACGGCACAAGCGTTTCATCCATAGGCGGTGCAAAAATCTCATCCAGCGATTTTGTCATAAGGGTACGCGGGGTCACCGTATCCGCACAGACATCCTTATAGCCGTCCGGCATCCAGTAGTTGACGGCACAGGCTTTATTCAGTTGCTTGGCAATCTCGTAGCCGATCTCCCGGCAGCGCTTGCCATGTTCCACCCAGAAGCGCCGCACGCTTTCGTTGCGGCTTGCAAGGGAGAAGTTCTCGTCCATCATCGGGTGGGAGAAGAATGTGGGGTTAAAATCCAGCCCCATCCCCCTTTCTTTCGCCCAATCTACCCAATTCTGGAACTCGGCTATGGTGTACGCGTCCCGATCCACCACCCTGCCGCCTTTTTCGGCGTAGCAGGCGTGAAGGCTCAGCTTGGTTTCGCCGGGTATAAAGGTAAGCGCGGTGTCGATATCCTGCCTGAGCTCTTCGGGCGTGCGTGCGCGGCCGGGGTAATTGCCCGTGGTTGCGATGCCTCCCGTCAATTCCCCAACGCCGTCAAAGCCGATGACATCGTCCCCCTGCCAGCAGTGCATGGAGACCGGAACGGCGTCTGCACGTAAAATTGCGGCGTCAACATCCACGCCCTGTGCCGCATATTGTTCCTTTGCGTACGCAAAGCCCTGTAAAACTCTATTCTCGTTCATAAATTTACCCTTTCAAAAAGTCAAATCCGCTGAAAGAAATCAACCGTGAAAAAAGACCTGCCTCAGCTGCACCGCTGTGCCTGTGTCCGGGTCAATTTCCATGACCATGACTTCCTTCATATATTCGTTCCATTTGTCCACCACCGGGCTTGTGGCCTGGACTTTGGCGGCATGCTCCACGCTGTCGCACTCGTAATAGCCAAAGAGTTCTTCGCCGGTGGTCCATATGGTATAGTTGCGAATTCCCGCCGCATTGAGGACCGCCGTCATTTCCGGCCAGATTTCATCGTGCCGGCGGACGTATTCGTTCAGTTTACCGGGGAGTATGCGCGCCTTCCATGCAAACCGTTCCATAGACTGCTCCTTTGTTTGACAACACTATTTTGCTATCCCCTGCGGCATAGCCTATGCTGTGAATTGGTCTTTAAAAACTGAGAGCCCGGGTAGCGCCCCGGTTGCCATGCAGTAAGATTACGTCCCGCAAATGGGACTTTGTAATATGATATTGCACACTGTTTTTAGCTTCTTTATAATGATTATATCGCTGCATTGGGACAATTTCATCCCCCTATGTTGTGTATTTATCACAGAATGTTGACAAAGGAGACTCGCATGGCAGACGTCAAACTCAGCTACCAATTGGATTTGGAGCCAGAATCCATATGGCTTACCGTAACGCCGGGCACGGCCATCAAGGGGTCGGTTGCGTATGTGCAGGAATTGGGGGATTTTATCGCCCATGACAGGTACTACACCCGCCGCGAAGATCTTGCGTCCTTTCTGATTAAATGCACGCTGAGCGGGGAAGGCGTGCTGGAGTACAACGATGAAAAATATACGGTCGAACCCAACCAGATATTCTGGATCGACTGCGCGAAACCGCAGTATTACTACACCTCCCCCCGCACAAAAGAATGGCGGGTCTTATGGGTGCATTTTTACGGCGCGACAAGCGCGCGTTATTATGAACTGTTTTTGCAGCAGAACAACGGCAGCCCAGTCGCCGCCCTGCCGCCCGCGAACGGCGTAACCGCCGCCATACGCTCGCTGATTTCGCTCTACCGGTCGGGAGAAAACAGCGTCTCCTCGGATATCCGCGCTTCGGGCCTTCTTACCGTGATCATGGTGGAATGCATCAACGCGGCGCTTTCTGAACGCGCCTTCTCCGGCGTACCCGATTGTGTTCAGCAGGCGCGGGCGTATTTGCTGGACCATTACAACGAACGCATAACGCTCGATGACCTTGCCCGCCGCTATTCCATCAATAAATATTATTTTCAAAAACTCTTTAAACGGCACACAGGGTTTACGCCCAACGAATATCTGATACTCTCCCGGCTCAACCACGCCAAAGAGTATCTGCGCACCGGCAACCGCTCCGTCTCCGAGATCGCAAGCGAGGTGGGCGTGGACAACCCGAGCCACTTTATCAACCTATTTAAAAAGCACGAGGGCATAACGCCCAACGCGTACCGGCAAAGCTGGTATAGGCCGTAATATAAAAGGCCTGGCTTTTTTAAAAGCAAGGCCTCCGCATATCCGATTATGCAATTAAGAAGTTTATCGCATCGGCGCTTTCGAGCGCCGATTGTTGGGTTCAGGTTGCCGGGTTACTTTTTCAAAAGCGCGATTGCTTCCTCCAGCGTCACCACTTTGGCGTACCGATTGTTCCATATTTTAAAGTTGTAATATTCGTACAGCTTTTCGCCCGTTAAGTATTCATTGCTGAACGTGGAGTTTGTTCCTTCGGGAACAATGATGCTGTACTCATGATCAAACGCGCTCCTCAATGTTGCGTCGATGCAGTACTCCGTTTGAAGGCCCGTGAGCATGATTGCATCAACCTGTTTACTATCCAGATAGCCTTTCAGATCGGTTTTGTGGAACGCGCTGTTGTAACGTTTATCCACAATGAATTCTCCTTCTTCGGGAGCAACCGCCTCATAGATCTGCCATCCGACCGTGCCGTATTCAAATTCCGTGCCCGGCCCGTCATCATGCCGGACGTAGATTACTTCTTTTTGATTGGTTCTTGCGGTATCGATCAGCTTTTGAATGCTTTTAATAACGCGCTGTTCCTGATATGGATGCTCGCTGATCAGAGCATTCTGTACATCCACCACCAATAAAGCGATATTCCCCATGCGCCTTTCCCTTTCACACAATTCATTCCTTCTCTAAGCCCGGCTCCGTGAGCAGCACTTTATAAACGCACTTCCTGCGGTCGCCCTTTTGGTACATTTCGTTGTTAGTGGGAAGGTCAACTGTGGCCTCCAGCACCCCACCCACATATTCGCACGTCTTTCGGGACGCGATGTTCTCGGGGTTGCAAGTGATGTAGAGGTACTCCATTTTGTGCAGCCTTGCTAACTCGAAGAGCAGCAGACAGGCCTTGCCCGCGTAATGCCGGCCACGGTATTCTTCCCGCACGGAATAGCCGATATTACCGCCATAATACAAGTTCTCCGTATGGCCGATGCGCAGGTCACACCGGCCCATGGCTTTGCCGGTCCGTGCCGAGCAGATGTCAAAATAATAGGCCGGAACATATCCTTTTTCCGAATCCGCCGGTGCGGTTTTTGCAAGGCGCAGTATGATTTCTTCATTCCGCAGAAACCTGGTGTCAAAAAACATGTCCGTTCCTCCCCGCATGGATATTGGAAAGGCCCCGTTCGGGGCCTCAGCCATCAATAAACCCCTTTTCTGCCCTGCGGCAACGGCCCCGGAACATAGCCTAAAGGCCCCTTTCGGGGCCTCTGATGTTCGGGTTGCTATTCGATGACGTTCGCGCCCATGTACGGTACGAGCACCTTGGGGATTTTGACAGTGCCGTCAGGCTGCTGGTAGTTTTCCAGTATGGCGGCCACGGTGCGCCCCACCGCCACGCCGGAGCCGTTGAGCGTATGCACCAATTCGGGCTTGCTCTTTTGGTCTCTGCGGAAGCGGATGTTGGCGCGGCGGGCCTGAAAATCCTCAAAATTGGAGCAGGAGCTGATCTCCACGTACCGGCCGTAGCTCGGCATCCATACCTCGATATCGTAGGTCTTGGCGGAAGAAAAGCCAAGGTCGCCGGTGGAAAGAGCCACTACACGGTAGGGGATACCAAGCCGTTGCAGCACAAGCTCCGCATCCAGAGTCAGCTTTTCCAGTTCCTCATAAGACTCTTCCGGCTTTGTGAATTTCACAAGCTCCACCTTGTTGAACTGGTGCTGGCGGATAAGCCCGCGCGTATCCCGCCCGGCGCTGCCCGCCTCCGCGCGGAAGCACGCGCTGTATGCGCAGTACCTGATGGGAAGCTCCGCGGCGTCAAGTATATTGTCCCGGAACATATTGGTCACTGGCACTTCGGCAGTAGGGATAAGGAAATACTCCGTATTTGCCACCTTAAAGGCGTCCTCCTCGAACTTCGGGAGTTGGCCCGTACCCGTCATGCTGGCGCGGTTGACCATAAACGGCGGAAACACCTCAGTATACCCGCTTTCGCAGGTATGCGTATCCAGATAAAAGTTGATGACAGCGCGTTCTAACCTCGCCCCCAGGCCTTTATAGAATGTAAACCGCGCGCCGGTCACCTTCCCCGCTGTGGCCGGGTCCAGAATTTTTAATTGCTCTCCCAGCTCCCAATGGGGCTTCGGCTCAAACGCGAACTTGGTGGGTTCGCCGTACTTGCGCACCTCCACGTTTTCGCTGTCGTCGGCGCCCACCGGCACGCTTTCGTGCGGGATGTTGGGGATGGAATACAAAAACGCTTCCATCTTCTCATCCAGAGTCGCAAGCTCGGCGTCCAGTTCCTTGATACGGGCAGCAGCCTCTTTCATTTCTTCCATCAGCGCGTCCGTACTTTCCCCCGCGCGCTTTAACTGCGGGATCTGGGCGCTTACGGCGTTACGGCGGGCCTTTAATGTTTCAGCCTCCACCATCAGCTTTCTTCTGGCGGCGTCCGTTTCCAAAAAGGCGGACACGTCGGCGCCTTTGCTGCGCCGGTTCTTCATGGCAACCAGAAGTGCTTCAGGGTTCTCGCGGATTCGTTTGATATCCAGCATGGAAGGGGTTCCTCCTTGCAGCAGTAGCGTACTAAATTATTTCAAAAGGGTCATTACGACCCTTTTTGCAGGAGTTTTAGAGCAGAGCCCTCATCGTATCCCTCTTTACATCCGCTCCGGCGCTGCGAGCCCCACCAGGAACAGACCGGTGGAAATCACGGTCTTTGCGGCGGACGTCAGGGCGAGCCGTGCCTTTTGCACCTGCTCCTCTTCGCCTATGATGCGCTGCTCGTAATAGAACTTGTTGAACGCTTGGCACACGGCAACGACGGCACGGGAAACGAGATATGGCTCGTTCTTCTGTGCGGCTTCGCGCACGGCCCGGGGGAAATCCCCCATGGCGCGGATGACGCGCATGGCGTCCTCATCCGAAAGCAGGCTGTAGTTAAGCTCTTCGGGAATATCGGAAACATTCGCTTTGCGCAGCACCGCACAGCAGCGTGCATGGGTGTACTGCACATACGGGCCGGTTTCGCCTTCAAAATTAAGCGCCTTGTCCCAACTGAACACCACATCTTTGATGCGGTTGTTGTAAAGCGCGTTCCAGACCACGGCGCCCACGCCCACCTGTCGGGCTACGGCGGGCTTGTCCTGTAAATCGGGGGTCTTTTCAGTGATGATTTCCAGCGTCTTTTCAATGGCGGCGTTCAATACATCCTCTAAAAAGAGCACCTTGCCCCGACGCGTGGAAAGCGTGCCATCCACAAGGCTGACCATGCCGAATGAAACGTGAACAAGGTCCTTTGCCCAAGCGTAGCCCATAAGTTCTACCACTTTGAACCATTGTCTAAAGTGCAGATCCTGCTGGTAAGCCACCACATACAGGCACTTGGCAAAATCATAAGTATCCTTGCGGTAAAGTGCTGCGGCGATATCGCGGGTGGCGTAGAGCGTCGCACCGTCTGAACGCAGCACGATGCAGGGTGGCATGCTGTACTCGGAAAGGTCTACCAGGTACGCACCCTGATCCAGCTTTAATAGACTGCGCTCCTCAAGCTCCTCAATAACGCGGCTCATTTTATCATTATAAAAACTTTCGCCGGCGTAGCTGTCGAACGCAATACCCAAGAGGTCGTAGACGCGGCCCACTTCCCGAAGCGTAAGCGCCTTAAACCACTCGAACAGGGAGAGCGCTTCCTCGTCGCTGTCCTCAATACGCTTAAACCAGGCGCGCGCTTCGTCGTTAAGCCGCTCGTCCTTTTCCGCTTCGTCGTGGAATTTTACATATAGGTCCAGCAGCGCCCGTATGGAGTCCTGCTCCACCTGCGCGCGATTGCCCCAGCGCTTGTAGGCTACAATCAGCTTGCCAAACTGCGTCCCCCAATCGCCCAGATGATTAATACCCACGCAGTTGTAGCCCAGGTGCTGGTAGATACGGTAGAGAGAATGGCCGATGACGGTGGAGCTCAAGTGGCCGATATGGAACGGCTTTGCGATATTGATGGAAGAATAGTCGATGCAGATATTGCGCGCAGCGCCTTCCGTGCTGCCGCCATAATTCTCATGCTGCTCACGCACGGCGCTAAGAACCGCCTCCGCGTAGGCTTCTGGCTTGATAAAGAAATTGATATATCCGCCCACTGCCTCTGTGCGCGCCACAAAGGAGGGAAGCTCCAGCTTTTCGCAAAGCTCGCAGGCGATGGCCGGAGGCGCTTTGCGCAGGGCCTTGGAAAGTTTAAAACACGGGAAAGCAAAGTCTCCCATACTGCTGTCGGGGGGGATCTCTATCATGCTCTCCAGTTGCTCCGCGTCCATTCCGCTGCAGGCGGCTAACGCTTGAGAGAGCTTTTGGGGAAACTCCATTTTGGATGCTACCTCACACTTTAAAAATCGTTCCTATAGTATAGCAGATGGCAGGCAAAAGAGCAAAAAATACACGAAAAATACCGCGCATTCATGAAACTTTACAAAATTCGGTAATATTCGGTTTGCGCATGAATTATGGCTGTGGTATGCTAATGTTATAACAAACAGCAGCGATTGTATAAAATCAAATCTTTTCACATTAAAGCCGTTTTTTCGGTTTTTATTGTATACAATGATATGGTATGCTATATCAAGTATGATATAATAATCGCAAGACTGAGCGACAGAAGCGCGATTCTATGAAAGGGTGGTCTGTCTTGGCAACAAAAGTGGTACCCGTCAATCTTATGGAATCCCTGGTGGAAAGCAAGCTTGAGGAACTGATGCAGCAGGAAGAAATGTGCTGCTGCGAGCAGTGCCGTATGGATGTCATGGCGCTCTCACTCAATAACCTTCCCGCCAAGTATACCAGCAGTTTGAGCGGGGATATATTCACGCGCTTTCACGCGATGAGCACTCAGTTTCAGGCGGATATTACCGCAGCAGTCCTCAAAGCCATTGCCGCTGTGCGCAGCAACCCCCGCCATCCGTAAATTTTTAGTATAATAAAGCGCAAGGCATTTATAATGCCTTGCGCTTTTTGTTTGCCTCATATCCATTGCTATAGCTTCTGAAAAAGCGCTGCAACCGTGCCGCTCTCCGGGTGAAAGGGGACTCCTGCCACATCTGCATAAAAGTCCAGCAGCTCGAATCCGGCACTTTCCACTTCCCTTTGGAGACGTTCTTTTGTAAAACAGGTGTCCCAGAAATAATAGACGCTTGTGTTGTCTGCTGTCATGACAACCGTCTGCCTAAATGCAATCTGCTCTTCTACGTATTTCTTTTGGATATCAAGCGTTGCATAAGGCTCCTTTCGCCAAAACCCGCCATCTTGCCAATGCTGCCATGCCCGCGTTTCAGAAAACGCCTCATAGTATGCAGCGCTGCACACATCCAGAAGAAATACGCCGCCGGGCCGCAAGCTGTTGTAAACAGTCCTTAAAAAGTCCTTGCGGCTTTGGTCAGAGAGTGCGCCATAATCACAGTAAATAATGGTTGCTGCGTCATAGCTTTTTTCGGGCGCAAAAGAGAGGTAGTCCTGAAAGATATAGTGGATATCGAGCCCTTTTCGCGCTGCCGACGCTTTTGCGTAAGCAATTGACCGCTCAGAAAAATCAACTCCAGTTACCACAAACCCACAAGCGGCAAGACGCTCCGCATAAAGGCCCGGACCACAACCGAAATCAATGAGCTGCGGGAATATGGCGGGTGGAATCCGCTCTTTTATAAATGCAACCGAACGCTCCATAAACGCATGTTTTCGGCTTGCGCCTTCAAAATCCGGATCGAGGTGGGCTTCCAACAAGCGTTCAGAACAGTGCGGTTCGGTCCAGAAGTTTGTAGCACTTTTTGTATAGGCAGGCGGGCATTGCAAATGTGTTTCGTCAAACCGGAACATAGACCCACTCCTTACTTGATAAGTACAATGAACAGTATAGGGCGGCCAGCCTAAAATGTAAAATAAGTAAGAAGGGAAAAATATAGGTATGCCCCCGCAGGAAACCCTGCGGGGGCATATTTATGGGCGCTCTCCTGTTTTATGGGGTAGCGGTGGGCTTGGGCGTGTCCGCCGGTGTGGGGAACGTGCCCTCGCCTCCGGGTGCGGGGGTCATCAGCGCCACAGCTTCCTCCGCTGTGATGAATGTTACTGTGTTTTCCTTCATGTAGCGCTGCAGCGTGCCGTTATAAACGATATGAAGGTAACCGTTCATCGCCCGCAGAACCTTAACCAGGTCTCCCTCCTTGAGTTTGACCTCGGAAAGGTCTGTTTCGGAAAGGGACTTGTATAGCTGCGCTTCGGGTACGGATACCTTGGCCCAGCGCATGTTGTGCGGCCGAGGCGGCTCGCCCAGCGTGACAAGATCCTCCTTGATATATGCGGTCAACCCCTCATAATGCACCATGTACCAGCCTTCCTGAAGGGACATCACGTCAAACGCGACATTCTCCCCCAGGATATCGAGCACATCCGCAGATGTTGCCGGCTCCGCGCGCAGGTTCACGCCCTCGCCGTTGCAGTAACCCTTGGCAGGGAATGTGACGGGTGTGGGCGCGGGCACCGGCGTATAGGCGGGAGCCGCGACGGGGGCCGAAGATGGTGACGCAGACGCAGCGACAGTCGGTGACGGAGTGGCTTCTTCCACAGAGGCGGCAGGCTTGCACGCAGAGGCGGCAAGCAAAAGCAGCAGGGCGAGGATCAGGCAGGCAGTCTTTTTCACGTGCTCCACTCCTTAGAGTTATTTGGCTTTTGTGGAAACCTGTTCTACAACCATCATACCCTTTTTTGTTAAATTAATACAAGGTCGGCATTGCATCATTTTTGCAAGAATTGCCGTATGAAAACGCAATGCGCCACACACAAAAAACTTTCACGCGAATACGGTTGAATTCCCCCTGACGCAGGCTTGTCCGGGCAGAGTATTTGCGGTATAGTGGGAAAAGGAATGTCAGGAGGAAGACATGGCAGATTATAGTGTATTTGACATCATAGGCCCTAGGATGACAGGGCCAAGTAGTTCCCATACGGCGGGCGCGTGCCGCCTTGCCAACACTGCCCGGCGCATTGCCGGGGAGGAAGTTTTAGCCGCAACGTTCACGCTCTATGGTTCGTTTGCGAAGACCGGCGCGGGCCATGGAACGGATAAAGCGCTTATCGCTGGGATATTGGGCATGCAGCCCGACGACCCGGGCATAATCAACGCATACGAAACAGCGGAACAAGCAGGCGTTGGTGTTTCCATTTCCTTCAGTGAAGAAAGCGCGCATCACCCGAACACGGTGCGCATCCGCATAACGGGCAAAAGCGGCAAAGTCACCGAGGTGGTGGGCGAATCCATCGGCGGCGGCAATATCCGCATTGTAGAAATCAACGGCCTGGATGTGGAACTTACGGGGGATTATCCCACGCTCATTATCCGGTACCAGGATATGCCGGGCGTTGTGGCGGTAGTGACGCATGTTCTGGCTCAACACCACATCAACATTGCGTTTATGCGCGTGTTCCGCCATGGCAAGGGCGCGGACGCATACATGATAATCGAGACCGATCAGGCGGTAGAGCTTTCTACCCGCAATCTCATCATGGGTCTTGCGGACGGCATTACGGCCGTATACGCCGTTTAAGGAGGCACAATGGTAGACTTTCGTACCGGTACGGAACTTCTTTCAGTTTGCAAGGAGCGCGGCATTCCCATTTCGGAGGCCATGCAATTACGGGAGGAACACAGAAGCGAGCTTAACCGCGACGTTATCCGCAAGGAAATGAAAAAGAGCCTTTCTGTCATGCAGGAAAGCGTCGCCCGCGGGCTTCGCGGGGACGTGCGCTCGTTAAGCGGGCTTTCGGGCGGCGACGCGGCGCGGCTATACCAATATGCGCCGGGCTCTCTTTTGGGAGAGGACGCAGCGCGTGCCGTTGCCGCCGCAATGGCGGTCGTGGAAGTGAACGCTTCGATGGGCCGCATCGTCGCGGCGCCTACGGCCGGCGCTTCGGGTATATTGCCGGGCGTGCTTGTTACGCTAAGCGAAAAACGCGGATGGGAGGCGGCAGCGCTCATCGACGCGCTGTTTACCGCAGGGGCGGTCGGCATGCTGATCGCCAGCCACGCCACCATCGCAGGGGCCGACGGCGGCTGTCAGGCGGAAACGGGCTCCGGAGCGGCGATGGCCGCTGCGGCGCTTGTGGAGCTAAATGGCGGAACGCCGGAAATGGCGCTCCATGCTGCGGCGATTTCTTTAAAAAATGTGCTGGGCCTTGTGTGCGATCCAGTGGGGGGATTGGTGGAGTGTCCCTGCATCAAGCGTAACGCCATAGGTGCTGTCAACGCGATACTTAGTGCGGATCTCGCGCTTGCAGGCATTGTATCCCATATTCCGTTTGACGAGGTAGTGGACGCGATGCGCGCGGTGGGCGCCGTAATGCGGCCGGAGCTTCGGGAAACCGCATTGGGCGGGCTTGCGGCCACGCCTACCGGCCGGGAGATGGCGGCGCGCCTGCGCGAAGGCAAGACGCTGGAAGGATTTTAGTATCGGCTGGAGTACGTTCAGGAAACGTTGATCGACATTTATTTAGATGAAAAAAGCATGCAGGTGGTTGCAGCCTCCAGCATGCTTTTTTTATCGAAAGTTAGTATATGTTTGAAAGCCTGCCGACAACGTCCATAGAACTTTTTCAGTGGTATGTTACAGCTCTTCTTCCATTGACATAATCAGCGGGACCACCTGTTTTTTGCGGGACAATACGCCCGGCAGGAATACCGCGTCCTCCGTCTGCTCCAGCGAATACGCTTTAAAGAATATGTCCCTGCGATCACCCGCAAGCAGCACAAGCGAACCACCGAGGTGCAGGTTTGTCACCAGCAACATCAATAGGCTCAGCCCGTTCTTGCTGCAGTGATATTCCATGCGCTCCGTTAGCTCCGGCATCAGGTCGTTCAGGCTTTCGGATTCTATGGAGTACACCTGCGCAATGCCGATGCGGTATTTTCCGACTTTAAATTCCTTGAAATCCCCCGTGATGATTTCATCCGGCTTCTTGCCTCTGATGTTGGACCCGGCATTGATGATTTTGATTGCAAGATCGTCAACTACGACGTCCGCGATGGGCGCAAGCATTTGCGCGGTTTGAACATCCTGCGGGGTGCAGGTAGGGGAATTGAAGTTGAGCGTATCCGAAAGTATGGCGGAAAGCAACAGCCCCGCCATATCGTGCGGAATGGGAACTTGATTTGCCTCATACAGGGAGGCGATGATTGTCGCGGTGCTGCCCACCGGCTCGTTTTTCATTAAAATGGGATTATTCGTCTGGATATCCCCGAGGCGATGGTGGTCGATGATTTCCAATATTTCCGCTTCCTCAATACCCGGCGCGGTCTGGCTGCGCTCGTTATGGTCCACCAGTATGGCCTGCTTACGGTTTTTGGAAAGCAGATGGTAGCGAGAAATCATACCGACGACGCTGCCCTCTCCGTCCAGCACAGGGTAGTTCCGATAGCGGGTCTTGGTCATGCGTTCCTTCACGTCGTCCTTAAATTCGTCCTGCCGCACCGTCACAATGTGTTCTTTGGACATAACGAATGAAACGGGTATGCTTTGCTTTATCCGCATGGCCGCGATAAACGTATCGTGCGCGGTCACCATGATATCGCATCCGTGCTCCCTGGCGTAGGCGATATCCGCTTCCTCCGGAAAAAGGCCGCAAGTGCATACGATAAGCTGCGCTTTATTTGCCGCCGCTTCGCGGATGTTTTCCGGAATATTGGCGATGACGATGTCCCAGGGGCGCAGGTGGGAGCGCACCTTAGAACGTTCCTGCGCGGCAATGATCAGGCGTCCGGTGGAAACATGCGTGGAACGCTCCCCCACAAGCAATGTGGCTTCCAGCGTTTCCAGAATGTTTTCGTATGTTGCGCCGCTGACAGAGAGCAGCGTATCATTTACGGTTTCCATAAAGTTGCGCGTGATGTCCGAAAGCGTGGCGACGCCCAATAGCCGCCGGTCTTCATCCACAACGGCGAGCGTCTTGCGCTCATACTTTTGCATCAGCTCCCAGGCGGTACGCACGGAGGCCGAAGGTGCGACGCATACGGCATCATCGATCAAAAGATCGCTCACCTGCGTGCGGATGGTATCGAGCGTTCGGGGCTCGTCCACATGAAAATATTGCAAAATAAACTTGGTTTCATTGTTCAACGGCCCTAGTTTTACGGCATCCGCGTCCATTCCCTGTGCCCGCTTGAGGCCTGCGTAGGCGAGGGAGGCGCAGATGGTATCGCTGTCCGGGTTCCTGTGGCCGAATATATAGACTTTGCTCATGCCGCTCCTTTCTATTGATGACTCTAAATTTGTCCATCCACTATACCACTTCGGGGAACAGTTTAAAAGGCGTCTGACGCATTCCGCATACGAACAAGCGGCGTCGATATTGACGCCGCTTATAGATAATGCCGTGTTGTTCTCACATGTATCAGGAATCGCCGTCCGGCTCCGAAATGTCGGTGATGGGCTCTCGGTACGCGTCGTAGAGGCTCTGCAGCTGCCCGTCCGCATAAATTAGCTTTTCGGTATGCTTTACGGCGGGAAGTGCGCCAAGCGAGGTAAGTTTCGCCTGAGAATTTGGTTCGAGCAGAAGCTGCAAAAAAGCCTGCCCGTGGTCAAAATATCCACTCGAAGCGGATTTATCCACGCCCATGTATTGCACTAGGTTGGTATATCCGCCGAGCGGCATGGCATCAAACGTGAAGCCGCCTTTGGCCATTTTGCGCGTCAGGTCTCCAAACGCCCGCGCATCGCCAATCAAAAATGGCACCTGGCCCGCTTTAAAATCGCCGTCCTGCGCAAGTGTACCCTTAAGCCACAAACGCTTTGCGATATGCTCGGGCGCGCAAACCGCGCCGTAGCGCCCGGTGGAACGCGCGTTCATCGCCGCCTGCAGCGTCTCACGCAGCACGTCCGGGTTGTTGGATTCCGGCCACGCAAGGCCCAGTTCCTGAATTAATACGGTATTGCCCAAAAGGAAGTAGCCGCTGTATAAATACGGCAGCGCTCGTGTCCTGCCATCGGTTGCAAGCGGCGCCAGGTCGCCCGCAAATGCGGGCGCAGAAACGGAAAGCGGAGCGAGCTCAGCTAAGTCCAACCCTCCCTCGGGGAAGGACCAAAGATGAGGTCGCTCCCCGCGCGAGAGGCGCTCTGTAACGGCCTCGGGGGAAAGGCCGAGTACCTCTATATAAATTCCCTTGTGCGCCTTTTCGTACTTGGCGGCAATGCTTTCGATATACGCGGTAATGCTGCCCTGCGCAGGTTTGAACCCCACCACGTGCCAGAGCGTTATTACCCCGCTCCAATCCTCCCGCTCACCCGCCAGCCATTCCTTATAATATTCGCGGCCCAATGCCTCCAGCAAGCGGGGCGGGGCGAGAACCAAAAAAGCGATGAGCGCCACGGCCACAACGGTGCGCAGCGCGATGACGGCACCTTTGAACATGCGTCCCCCAATCCCGCCAAAAAAAGGCGGCGTGAAGAATAGAATACTGTTCTTATTCCCTATTCACACGCCTCATCATTTATTCACGCCAGGCGGACCACCATCACCGTCATATCGTCCTCTGCGCCATGGTCGCGGGCTGCATACAAAAGCGCGCGCGCCGCGTCCTCACAGGTGTTAGCACCTCCCACGCAGGAGAGTATCTCCGCTTCAGTGTCCTCTCCCAAGGCTTCGAGCGCGCCATCGGTTAAAAGCACTACGGCGTCGTTACGCCTTAGCGTCGCGGTGTGCACGGCCGGGGCCGCCTCATCGAGTATACCCGCGGGCAGCGCTTCTGCGTATACGGTATGTACACGCCCTTCGCGCAGCACAAAGCTGGGCTGCGCGCCGAATTTGATAAATTCCGTTTCTCCCGTCCCAAGATTGATATGCAACGCGTCCACAGTTGCGTACATTTCCGTCTCATTCTGCTGCATCAGCATGCGGTTGACGCATTCGAGCGCCGCGTCCCGCTCAAAGCCCGCCTGATAAAGGCGAAGCAACAGCGAAAGCGTGCGCGCGCTTTCTTCACGCGCGGCAGTACCGCTCCCCATACCGTCTGAAAGCGCAAACAGTGCCCGGCCGCCTGGCAGACGCGCTTCCGCCGTGCTGTCCCCACTGACGGGACTTTGGTGCATGGGCAAAGTCGCCGCCGCCATGCTGGTCTTTAGTTTTTGCGCCTGCTCAAACTCCAGAACCACCCCGCGCCTTTCTTTTCGCTCGGTTAAAAGGCGCATCGGCGCGTCCAGTGCGCGGGATACGGCCTCCTCCCACTGTACGGCCTGCCGCGGCATATTCTCTATAGGTTTAATCTGCGCGAACAACGCGCCATGGCGCTTTTGCACAAGGGCCCCGCGCAGCGGGTAGCCATCGCGGCTCATGCGCCGCGTCAGAGTCTGAGCGGCACCCTCCGCAGGCCACTCCCCCTGGGTCACATCCGCTGCGATACGCTGCATGACTCGTGAAACCCCTTTCAACTGCCTGTGGGCAAAGGCGTGTCGGGAGGCTGCGCGGTGCAGCTCCATGCAGCGCGTGCGGTAGTTTTCCTGTGCCTGAAGCGCCGCCGCTGCAAGCGGCGCGGTGCGCGGGCATTCGGGCGGGAAGGGTTTTACCGCTCGCGGGCGCAGCCCCTGCGCTGCGGCGGGCAGCATGGCGTTGAGCGCTTCCACGGCGGCTTCCTTATCCTTCCAGCATGCGCCGCGGCAGTTGCAATCCGCGCACACGTGCATGGCAGCCCGTATCATTTCGGTTTGTTCCTGCAGGAGCGAATAGGTCCACACGGGTTCCTCCGGGAACAGGGAGGAAATCTGCTCTACGGTGGAGGCGGTGCGCGTGATGTCCTCTGCCGTGCGGGACTGCAGGGATAGTAGCGCCGCGCGTGCCGTACGCTCTTCGCGTGCCCCGGCGTCGACCACAGCGCGCAGGGAAAGCAGCATGGGCTTGGGGAGGATGAGCAGCAGGACCGCGGCGGGTACAAAATTGGCCATACCCACCTGCATGCCTGAAACGCTGCCATATACGTCCGTCACCGCGCAAGCGACGCCGAACCCCGCGACGATGCCCCATATGCCCATGCTGCGGCAAAACACCCCCGCGAGCGTACACACCGCGAGGTTCGCCAAAAGCAAAGGCTGCGCTTTGCCGCCCAGTATCAGCATCCCGCCTAAGACCACAGCGGCAGCCACGGCAGGCAGGCCCTTGGCGTATGCAATAAACATCGCAGACCATGCAGCCACAACCACCCCCAGCGAAAACGCGTAGAGCGTGGCGTCCGATACGGAAAGCGACAAAGCACCTAACAGCATGCAAAGGGAAATCTGCTCTTCCTCGCGTAGGGTATTGCGTATGGAAATAGCGCGGAGCGCACGTATGCCGTTCTGGAACGCGATGCACAACAGAAGTGTCAGCGCAAGGTTTGCTAGCCCGCTTAAGGCATCCGCCCCGCTGCCCATATAGAACAGCGGCAGCAGCACAATCTCGGCCGCAGTGAGCAAAAACAGCTTGTCCTGCCGCCTTGCGCGCTTTTTCCACAAGCTATACAGCATGCTAAATCCAAAGTAGAGCACCGTTCCCAGAAGCGCAGGGTACCCCGCCTCCCCTGCAAGAAGCGAGCCGATCACCGCCCCGGCAAACGGATAATAGACATTTTGCCCGGCGATATCCATGGCCGCCACAAATGCCACGCCAAAGGGCAGGAGCAGCCGGAAGAGCTCCACGCGCCCCATCAGCAGCGCAAGCACGAACGTTGCCACTTCTATTAGAAATGCTCGGCGGCGAATATAGGGAAGTACGCTGTTAAAGAAGGGGGCGAGTATGCGCTGGCTTTCCACAGGAGACACCTCCTCGAAGACAGGAATGTCAATTGAGCATACCGCCTTTGTTTTGTGAACATTGTCGCACCGGCGCGCGTACCTGGGGCAAATCATTTGGCAAAAGGCACGGCATTATCCCCTCATTCGCATTTAAACGGCAGAGGGTTACACGTATGGGCATGATCTCCCTCGCGGGATTTGCGGAAATTTTGCACTCTCCCGGAAAGTTTTTTGTTCAGCGTTTTTAATTATTCCGTATGACAAACGAGCGAAGATATATTTGCCATTGCGCAATGACCGGGTGCATTGTACAATAGCTATATGCCGCGCTAGGCGGGGAGATAGCGGTGCCCTGTACCTGCAATCCGCTACAGCAGGGCTGAATTCCATCCCCCGGCCAAATCCTGTGGGGTACTGGTACCGGTAAGGGGTGTTGAGCGCCGGGCCCTGTGCAACCGATGGCTGTGAAATATGTCAGGTCCTGACGGAAGCAGCATTAAGCGGTATCACTCGGTGTGCCGCGGGTATGCCTGGCAGGAGCTACCTGCCGGGGTTCCGCCCGGAGGCGTTTGGTCAAAGGATGGTGTGCGGCAAATAAAGGGCTGAGGTATATACCTCAGCCTTTTTATTTGTCTTTCTCGAGGATTACAGGAACAACCTGTGCCACATGTCGCTGGCGGAGGTTCTTAGCCTCCGGGCTGAGGCCCCCGAACCCCCAAGGGGTTTCATGAGACTGAAAAGGCTGAGGCGATTGCCTCAGCTCTTTTATAATGCGGTTTTTTGGCATACGCAAAAGGGCCGCATATAATATGCAGCCCCTTTGCTGAAGAAGAAAGAAAAGATATATGAACCCGTCCTGCCGGATGCCCTTATCCGGCATGGGGGGTAGGCTACTGCGCGTAGCCATATCGAAAAACTGCAAGCACTTTTTCGATATAAGGATTCTTTTTGCAGCCTAAAGGTTATTGCAGGTAGCCGTACTGCTGGCGCACCGCGAATATCAGCGCTTCCAATTCACGAGGAATATCTACGTGGGGTTCGTCCAGGTCAATTTCCTTCACAACGCCGTCCACGCGCACGAGATAGCGTGTGCCACCTAAGGAGAGGAAGCCTGTATTTTCGCTGTCCCTGAAATCCGCTTCGGTGTGGAACAGCGTGGGCTTTACCAAGTACGGCGCGTCATTGTACGGGCAGAACACGGCGCAGTTGCCGCACTCGTTGCACATACGGTCCACATGCAGGATCTGGCGGGAGCTCATGCCCGGCACGCTGATTGCAAGATTGGCCCGGTTGGGGCAAACCTGCGCGCACAGCTCGCAGGATACGCTGCAGAACAGGCAACGCTCGTTTTCGCGCCCTGCATTCTCATATTCCGCAAGCGTGCCGTTCTTTTCGCGGCAGGCGGCGGGGCTTTGGTAGGCGACCTCGGGTATCGTATACGTATGGGGCGCGCTTAAAATATGGTTCGCAACGCGCTGCGCGTCCGCAATGGCTTCCACAACCGTGGCGGGGCCGCGATTGGCGTCGCCCACGACATACACGCCGGGAATGTTGGTTTCAAGCGATGACGGATCCACCACGGCTTTACCGCGGGCGTCCGTCTTGACGCCGTTCGCGTCAAAGAGTGTCCTGTCCACGCGCTCGCCCACGGCGGCGACCAGCAGGTCGCACGGGAGCTTCACGATCTCATCGGTCTCAATGGGAGAACGACGACCGGAAGCGTCCGGCGCACCCAGCGCCATCTTTTTGCAGGTTAGAACGCCGCCGGAAACCGAAACGGGGCTCAATAGCTCACAGAACTCCACGCCTTCCTGTATGGCCAGCAGCAGTTCTTCTTCGTCCGCGGGCATGTACCGCTTGTTGCGGCGGTAAACCACGCGTACGCTTTCAACGCCCGGCAGACGCTTTGCGGCGCGCGCCGCGTCCATAGCGGTGTTGCCGCCGCCCACGATGCAGACATCCTTGCCGACAACGCCTATGGTCTCCTTCCGGCAGGCGGTTAAGAAATCCAGCACGTTCATGGCCGTGCCTTCCGAGAGCTTCAGTTCGCCGGGCGCGTATGCGCCTATGGCGATGACGACATAATCAAACCCCTGCTCGCGTAAAGCCGCAATGGAAGGCGCAGCCGTATTGAGCTTGAACTTCACGCCCATTTTTTCCACCAGCTGCACGTCCCGCTCCACGCTCGCCGCGGAAATGCGGAATTCCGGCACCACATGGCGGACGATACCGCCCAAAGCGTCCTTCTGCTCATAGAGCGTTACGGGCATGCCCGCGCGCCCCAGGAAGTACGCCGCGGAAAGCCCGGCGGGGCCGCCGCCGATGACCGCCGCGCGCTCCGATGACGTCATGACCGGCGTTTCCAGCTCGCCCAGCAGCGCTTCATAGCCGCCGCGCGCGGCTTCCAGCTTGGCGTTGCGGATGCGGATGCTTTCCTCATAATGGCCGCGCACGCATTTGTCCATGCAGTGATGCGGGCAGATGCGCCCCGTGATAAAGGGCAACGGGTTCTTTTCCGTAATCACGCGCAGAGCCTTCAAATGCTTGCCCTGGCCCACGAGCGACACGTATTCCGGGATATCCTGATTGATGGGACAGCCGTATGTGCAGGGCGCGGTAAAGCAGGAGAACATCGGCAGCCGCTCCCCTATTTTCTTGGTGGGCGTGGGCTTGATGTCCTTCGTATGGTGCGGATCGGTCAACGCGGATTGCGCAAGCCGCTGCACGCGCGAAACGCTCACCCCCGTAAACGGCCGGTAAGGTAGACGGGAAAGCTCCTCAGCGATCTGCAGCATGCGCTGGTAACCGCCGGGCTTTAACACCGTGGTGGCGATGGTGATGGGCCATATGCCCGCTTCATACAGCTTTGCAATGTTGAACGCGTCGGCACCGCCCGAGAAGGAAAGGCGGATGCGCCCGTCAAACTGTGCCGTGAGGCGGTTGGCCATTTCAATGGTCAGCGGGTAAAGCGCCCGCCCGCTCATATACATTTCGCTGCTGGGGAGCTCGTTTGCCGCAACGTCCACCGGGAACGTGTTGGACAGCTTCAGGCCAAATTCCACACGGTGTTTCCCGGCCAAAGCCCGCAGGCGCTCAAACATGGGCACCGCGTCCTTATATTGGAGGTCCTCGCGGAAGTGGTGATCGTCAAACTTGATATAATCGTACCCCATGGCGTCCAACGTCCGCCGCGCGGTCTCATACCCCAGAATGGTCGGGTTACATTTGACGAACGTATGCAGCTTCTTCTCCGAAATCAGGTAGGAAGCGATTTTTTCAATCTCCTGCGGCGGGCAGCCGTGCAGCGTGGAAAGCGTGATCGACGTACATACGTGCGGGCTGATGCTTTCGATATAGCGGGCGTTCACATGCTCGAACAGGCGCAGGTTAGAAAGCGCCCATTCCTTGCAGGCACGGAAGGCTTCGATATTGGATGCGTCCTTAAGCCCTTCGATGAACCGGTCAATCTTGGGGGAGGTAATGCCCGCAAAATCGTAGCCCACGCTCATGTTAAACACAAAGCCGTTTTCATCACCCAGGCCGTATTCCCGGGCAAGCAGCTTACATAGTACCCAGGCCTTGATGTATTCGTCAAGCGCCTGCTCCACGGTCAGTTCCGTGGACCATTCGCAGTTGTAGCCTTCGTCCTCTGCCAGTATGCAGGGGCGGGGCACACAGCGGCTCAAGTCCTCGCCGTCCATGATCTGCACGGTCTTGAGTTCAAAGAACCGCGCGCCCGCGTAATAGCCCGCCACGATATTCTGGGCAAGCTGGGTATGGGGACCCGCCGCGGGGCCAAACGGCGTTTCCACGGTTTCGCCAAACAGCGGCAGCATCTTCTCCTTGGGCGCGTTATACGGGCGTTCCACGCCGAATACCGCGTTCTCCTGCGCGCGTTCTTTTAAAATCCAGGTCATTAATTCCCCAAAGGGGATGGGCGTCATTCGTTCGGACATGGCGGTTTTTCCTCCTTATGTCGGTAAGTGCGTTGAAGGCAGAGCCTCCAAATAAGATTTTTCGAGGGCTTTGCCCTCAAACTCCCACCAAAGGGACACGTCCCTTTGGAATCCCTTTTTCTGAAACATCCTAAGGATGTTTCAGAGGATGGGTTCTTAGGGCCGTTGCGGCCCTAAGCGGGGTTTGGGGCAGCGCCCCATAAACTTAGCCGTTCAGCTGCTTCCAAAGCTTGGTGGTCAGCTCCAGCGTCTTGGCGTTTACGGCTTCCTCGTCGCAGCAGAGGAGTTCACGGTCCTTCATCAGCACGCGGCCGTTGGCGACGGTGTGGATGCACTGTTTGCCGCACATGCCGAACATGATGTGGCCATCCGCGTTATAGGAACCAAAAGGCGTGTAGGTCTTGTAATCAAACACCGCCACATCCGCTGCAGCACCGGGTTCCAGCACGCCGATGGGAGTTTTAAACTCACGCGCGCCGATCTTGCGGTTGCCGTCAAACAGCATGGAGGTCACTTCCATCCAACCCACGTTGGGCAGGCAGGCGTTGTGCTTCTGGATGCAGTTGGCGACCTTCAGGCTTTCGATCATGTCGTTGGTGTAGGCGTCGGTGCCCAGGCCCAGCAGAATGCCCTTTGCGTACATCTGCAGTACAGGGGAGCAGCCGACGGCGTTAGACATATTGCTTTCGGGGTTGTTGACCACCATGGTGTCGGTTGCCTTCAACAGATCCATTTCGGCGGGGCTCATGTGAATGCAATGACCGGCGATGGTCTTCTCACCCAGGATACCCATATCGTGCAGGCGGTGTACAGTGCGCTTGCCGTAGTTCTGCAGGCTGTCGTATACATCGTTCATGCCTTCCGCAACGTGGATGTGGAAGCCCGCGCCTGCGGGTTTTTCCGCCACGCACTTTTCAAGCGTCTTGTCGGAAAGGGTGAAAGCAGCGTGGAGACCGAACATGCCCTTGACCATGTCGGTATCGTCTTTTTGCGCATAACGGATGAAGTCCGCATTTTCTTTGATAGCGGCGGTGCATTTCTTTTCGCCGTCGCGGTCGGACACTTCATAGCACAGGCAGGTGCGCACGCCCAGTTCCTTTGCGACCTCGGCGATTGCAAAAAGGCTGCCTTCGATTTCCCCGTAGCTCGCGTGATGGTCGTAGAGCGTAGTTACGCCGTTCTTGATGCTGTCGATATACGTCTGATAGGCACTGTACCGCGTACCTTCCACATCGAGATGACGGTCGATGTTCCACCACATGCCGTCTAGTATTTCATAAAAATTCGTGGGGTTGTGGCCGTTTATGGCAAGCCCGCGCGCGAACGCGCTGTAAATATGGCTGTGCGCATTGATGAGGCCGGGCATAATCACGCCACCGCGCGCATCCAGGAATTCCGCCTGCGGATATTGCTGCCGGAGCGTGGCGGTATCCCCCACCGCTTTGATCAGGCGTCCGTCACACAGGACCGCGCCGTTTTCAAAATAGGTTCCATTTTGGTCCCTTGTTACAAGCTTTCCGTTGCCGATCAGAAGCATAGCCGTTCCTCCTTTTGTTTTGAATGCTCCGAATGAAATGAATTTATTCGCTCAGGTCCGGATGCAATAAAATGATTTGGCCTAAGAAAGAAAAAAGAGCGCCGCCCCATTTAGAGGAGAACACTCACCGCAAACCCTTCAGTAGGGCTCAGCTTGAGTGATAGTCAAAGCCCGTGCGCGAGGCACTTCCTTTCAGCTATCAGTCAAATTTTCAATTGTAGTTGCTTCTGTGATATTATATCATGCATAAAGCCGCTTTCGCAAGGGGATTCCTATAGAATCCACAAAAAGATTTAGGGAGAGCAAAAAAATGTTTGCTTCGCAATGGCGCATGGGAAAAGACCCTGACGCGCTGGCAATTCGCCGGACAGTATTCGTGCAGGAACTCGGCATGCCCGAGGACGAGGTGTTCGATTCTGCGGACGATTACGCCGCGCAGCTGCTGGTGGAATTGGACGGGGTCCCGGTGGCGACTGCCCGGCTTTCGCCCGAGGGCGCGGATGTTCGGCTCGATTTTGTCGCGGTGCTGCCCGCGTATCGAAGGCAGGGGTTTGGTGACCTGTGCGTGAGGCAGGCGCTGTATAAGGCGCAGTTGATGGGGGCGCGCGTTCTCACACGCGTGGCTGAACGGCATTGTGCCTATTTTCAGGCCTTCGGCTTTTTGCCCGAAGGCCCTGAGGGCGAAGAAATCGGACTAGCTGTGGGGGGCGCAAACATCGTATGGCATAGCCCATGTAAAAAGGAGCGTTAAACCCGGGTAAGCCTGTATCGCTTTGAAGAAACGGAATGTTTACTTCATAGCCGTGTGTATCTATAATGAAACTAATACGAATCAGGAGGAGTCTATGGAAAGTGTCTATCATCACGCCTTGGCCCAGCGCATCGGGTTTGCCGCCAAAGGAAACATTCTATGGGGCACAGTTGAGGGATATCGGTTCGGCATTGTTCTCCAGCAGCAGCCATACCAGATGCATATATTCACCTCCGTTCATTTTCCCGATGATTCATACAAAGGCGCCGTCGTTGCGACGTTGGAAGCATCAAAGGCGGAAAAAACGATCCATTCCTACTCCGTTACGGATTACGGCTTTGAGATGATTTATAAACAAAACCTTCTGACCGGCTATTCGGTTAAGAAAATAAAGCGCGGATTATCCATGCTGGCGGAGTCGCTGCGGCAGCAGGCCGCCGTTCCGGCATGCACTCATTGCGGGGGCAGCGCGCAAATGCTCTCTTTTATGCAGTACAACGATATACCTTTGAGTATGTGCAAAGACTGCCAGGCGCAGATTCAGGAATCCCTCCATAGTCAGGAAGACGCTTATGCCCAGCTGCCCAGCAATTACGGCCGTGGCGCTGTCGGCGCGCTTTTAGGGGCGCTGCTGGGCGGCGTGATCTGGATTGCCGTAGGACAGCTCGGATATATTGCTGCCATCGCGGGAATGGCTATTTCCGCATTCGCCGCAAAAGGATACGGAATGATGAAGGGCAAGCTCGGTCGTGTTGCCGTCGCGATTATTTGCACAATCTGTCTGGTCGTGTTCGCACTTGCCCAGTTTATAGGCATGGACGTTACGCTCATCAGGGATATCATCGCCCAAGGGTACGAACCGGACTATGGGACTATTCTGCTGGCGACGTTTGAGATCCCCTTTTATGACAGCGATCTTACCAGGGTGTTTCTTGGGAACTCGGTGCTGGGACTGATCTTCTTGGCCGCGGGAAGCTGGGGAACGCTGCGCGCCATGGGCAGGCAGGCCGCTAACCCCGCAGGCCGCCTCGTACGGTTGGACGGATAGTCTCTCCGTTCTTACTTATTCGGTCGCCCGACGATTCTATCATCGGGCGATGCGTGCTTTTGGGCATACTTTTATCCCCGAAGAAATTCAACTTTAGAAAGGATATCTCATGCAGCTACCCCCGGAATTTGAAGCCCGTATGCAGGCGCTTTTGGGCGAAAGCTATCCCGCCTACCGCGCGGCGGCGGAAGAGCCGCCCAGACGCGGATTGCGCGTGAACACGCTCAAAATCGGCGTGGAGGAATTTCTAAAAAAGGCAGAGCTCCCGCTTGCGCCCACGGGGTTGATACCGGAGGGCTTTTTGTTGACGGAGGAGCAGCCCCGGATAGGGGCGCATCCGCTTCACCGCGCAGGGCTCTTCTATATGCAGGAGCCTTCCGCCATGCGCGCGGCGGCGGTGCTTGCGCCTAGGCCGGGCATGCGGGTGCTGGATCTTTGCGCGGCGCCCGGCGGCAAGGCCGGGCAACTTGCAGCTTATTTACAGGGGAAAGGCATACTCATTGCAAACGAGGTCGTGTCCAGCCGCGCAGCGGTGCTTTCAGGGACAATGGAGCGGTTGGGCGTCAGGAACGCGCTTGTTACCAGCATGCAGCCCGAGCCCCTGTGCAACACACTAAAAGGGTATTTTGACGCGGTGCTTGTGGACGCACCTTGCAGCGGTGAGGGCATGTTCCGCAAAGAGCCGCAGGCAGTATTGGATTGGTCGGTGGCGCATGTGGAGGCGTGCGCGCTGCGTCAAGCTGGGATATTGGACGCTGCGGCAATCGCGTTGCGTCCTGGTGGTACGTTGGTTTACTCCACCTGTACATTTTCCAAGGAAGAGAACGAGGATACCGTTCGCGCGTTCATCGAGCGAAATCCTGCGTTTACACTGCTGCACGAGGAGCGCCATTTTCCGCATACAGGCGTGGGGGAAGGCCATTTCATTGCATTGCTGCAAAAAGAGGGCGGCGAACAACACAATGCTCCCACCGCTTCTGTGAAACCCCTTCCTAAAGAAGCGAAAGCCGCATGGGAGGTGTTTGTGACACAGACCATGGCGCAAATGCCCGAAGGCATTCCTTTGCTATTGGGGGACGGCAGGCTGATGTTGGTGCCCAAAGAAACGCCCGCACATTTTGACCGCCTGTTTTTGCGCTGCGCGGGCGTACATGCGGCGGATTACAAAAATGGCAGGTTCACGCCTGCGCATGCGTTGGCGCTCGCTTACCCAGCGGAAGCCTTCCGATTAAAAATAGAATTGAATGAGGAAGAATTGGCAAGCTATTTCCTGGGAAATACGCTGAGCATTCCGGAAGAAGGGACAGGTTTCGCCGCAGTGCTCGCACAGGGCCATCCGGTTGGCTGGGGCAAGGCGGTGCAGGGTGTGCTGAAAAATCATTATCCAAAAGGTTTACGGGGGTAGTCTTGTTTTGAAAAGCCTTTTTCAGGGGCTTTTCGAAAGCGGGTTCGTTAGCTTCGGCGGGATATCCCTCGGCACAGGCCTGCGGGCCGCCGCAAGGAAGCACAGAATGCATCTATACAACCATTGCGAACTGTGGGCTTGAGCCCTAAGCGTAATCCCATTAACTTGCAATCCGAACGTTGTTCGGCTACACTAGTATTATGGAAAAACAACGGCGCATCCATCTGCGGCCGCGGCTTGCGGCTGCCGCTAGGCTAGTTGGTTCCGCAGATACGCTTGCGGATATCGGCTGCGATCATGGCCGCCTGGGCATCGCAGTGCTGCAAAGCGGTATTGCAGCACGCGTGATCGCCTCGGATATCAGTGCGCCATCTGTGGAAAAAGCGCGCGTGCTTGCAAGTTATGTTGGCGTAAAGGACCGAATGGAAACGCGCTGCGCCGCCGGACTTACCGCTTTAGAGAATAAGGAAGCGGACGCGCTTGCCATCTGCGGCATGGGCGGCGCGCTGATTGCACAGATATTAAAAGAAGCCAGTGTGCCGCTGGTGGGCGCGAAAAAAGCGGTGCTGCAGCCCATGCGCGGCATAGAGGAGCTAAGACATTACCTGTATACCGCGGGTTACCGGGTCGAGGAAGACGTAATCGTCTACGACGCGGGGCGGTATTATCAGGTGTTTTCTGTTGTTTTAGGGCAGGACGCGCTGCCGGAGGCTTGGCCGGAAGGTTTTTTTGCCCTAGGGCCGCGCGCGATGGGGGACGAATTGTTCCTGCCATTGGCGCAAAAGCTGCTCGAACAACTTCAGGTACGACTGCAGAGTGCACAGGGAACGCGCGGCGAGGCTGCGCTCCGGGAAACGGAGCAACACATCCAAAGCGTCATGCAGCTGGGGAAAGGAAACCCGAATGGAGCTTAAAGCGCTTTTATCCGTACTGAGCGGTATCGCGCCTCTGCGGCTTGCGGAGGAATGGGACAACGTAGGCTTGCTGATCGAACCGGAGCAATCTGACGTGACGCGCATACTCGTGGCGCTGGATTGCACCGTGGATGTTGCAATGGAAGCGCGGGAACTGGGTGTGCAGCTCATACTCACGCACCATCCGCTGTTTATGAAGCCTGTGCGCCGCATTGCCCATAGCGACCCGGATACCGCCGCGGCATATGCGCTGATACGCTCCGGTATCGGCCTATATGCCATGCATACCAATTTGGACAGTGCCCTTGGTGGCGTAAACGACGCACTCGCTTCGGCGCTTGGCTTGACGGACGTTCGCCCGCTGATGGCACCCGAATTGCCATTAACGGAAGAAACGCAGGGCCTCGGCCGTGTTGGAGACCTGAAAACGCCGGTTTCGCTTGGCGCGTTTGCGCGGCAGGTTGGAACGGACCTCAACGCCGCAGTGCGTATGGGCGGGCAAAAGGAACGGATCGTCCGGCGTATCGCGGTCGTAGGCGGAAGCGGCGGGGACTATATAAAGGCCGCCAAGGCGGCGGGCGCGGACGTGCTCGTTACCGGGGAAGTCAGGCACCATCAGGCGCTTGAGGCCCTTACGCTTGGTTTGGGAATAATCGAAGCGGGGCATTATGAAACAGAATGCGTAGTATTGGGCCCCCTGATTGCGGGTTTACAGGCGGCGCTCAAAGAGATACAATATAATGTGGACCTGTTGAACGCGAAATCCGGGCGCACGCCGCTCGTGTCTCCGCCGTCAACCGGCCTTTGAGGGAGGTTATACCATGGGAAAGCTGGATGCGCTTTGGGAATATCAAGTTTTGGAGCTAAAAAAAGAGGCGGTGGAGCGGGAGACGCTCAACACACCTGCGCGCGCAAAGCTCACTAGGCTGCATAGCTTTTTGACGGAGCAGCAGAACGTGATATCGAAAACCCAGAAGGAAATCACAAACCGTCAGGCTTCGCTTGATAAAATGCAGGAGCAGTTGGAAAAGCTTTTAAACCGCGTGGAGCTGGAACGCTCGGAGTTCGACGAAATGCAGCGGGATGAAGAAGTCACTGCGGAAGAAATGACCGAGTGCCGTCAAAACCACGAAAAGCTGCTCGAAGAGCTTGCCTCCATGCGCCGCGAAATCAGCGACCTGGTGAAATGGCTGGAAACCGCCCTTCGGGACTATAAAGAGACCCGCGCAAAGGCGGGCAAGGCAAAGAAAGAATACGACCAGCTTCTTGAGGTAACGGAAAAGGAATTTAAAGAAAGTGAGTCCG
Source organism: Bacillota bacterium (assembly GCA_023410275.1). Classification (GTDB taxonomy): domain Bacteria; phylum Bacillota; class Clostridia; order Lachnospirales; family Lachnospiraceae; genus Anaerocolumna. The sequence continues at coordinate 32,784 of JAEYPZ010000031.1, read as the reverse complement.
TACGAGCAACCGCAGCTTCAACTGCCGCGGCGCAGGCAGCGAATGTGGACCCGCAGCTTCTGGAACGATACAAGCGCGTCAAACGCAACCACACCGTGCCTATGGCCAAGGTGGAAAATAACCAATGCGGCGGGTGCAATATGTCCCTGCCCATGGTTGTCGTCAAGCGTGTCATGAACAGCGACAGCATCGTGGAGTGCGACAACTGCGGCCGCATCCTGTATGCGGGAGAAAACCAATAACAGATATATTTTGCGAGTAAGACAGGTGATCGCGTCCGACAAGTGCGGATGAGGAAAGTCCGAGCACCACAGGGCAAGGTGCCGGGTAATACCCGGTGGAGGCGACTCCAAGGAAAGTGCAACAGAAAGAAACCGCCCGCTTTTGCGGGTAAGGATGGAAAGGCGAGGTAAGAGCTCACCAGCGACTTGGCGACTTGTCGGCTATGTAAACCCCACCTGGAGCAACACCGTGGAGGGACGCAATGACTGCCCGTCAGTCCCGGGGAGGTGGCTTGAGCCATGCAGAAATGTACGGCCTAGATAGATGATCGTCGAATACAGAACCCGGCTTATAGACTTACTCATAACATTTACCAAAAACACTCGCTTATACGGCGGGTGTTTTTGTGCTTTTTATCTAAAATTCAAGTAAAAATAATTAAGTAAATGTAAAAATATTTAATACGTAAATTATACACTATAGATTTATAATAACCTTATTAAAAACAATTCATTGCAGCAATTTTTGAATTATTTTTTTGAGTTTACATAATAGATTCAAAAAAGCCATTAGAATTGTAAAAGAAAAAGGAGGAATTAACATTGAAAAAAACTATTTCATTGTGTCTGGCACTTGCTATGACAACATCAATTGCTCTAACAGGATGTGGTTCAGGAAGTACATCAAAGGACTCCACAGGCGGTTCTACATCAACAGCAGGCTCAGGAACTGTAAAAACCACGAGCTTAAATTTCTGGACATTTCAGGAATTACACAAGGGCTTCTTTGATGATGCAGCAGCTACTTGGAACAAAAAACATACTGATAAGCCGGTAGAGCTTAAGATTGACGTATATCCGATTGACGAAATGCATAATAAACTTCTGATTGCATTACAGTCCGGAACAGGAGCACCGGATATTGTTGATATTGAATGTGGAAAGTTTCCTAATTTTCTAAAGGGCAGCAAACCGGGACTGGCTGAGTTAAACAGAGTTGTTGAACCGGTGAAAGACAAATTGATAATGGGTAGAATGGAAAACTATGCGAAAAACGGTAAATACTACGGTATAGACTACCATGTTGGCGCACAGGTTATGTTTTACAATAAAGAAATTCTAGGTAAAGCAGGGGTAAATCCTGATAACATAAAAACTTGGGATGACTATATTGCAGCAGGAAAAACTGTAATGGAGAAAACAGGTAAGCCAATGACTACAATAGAAGCAACAGATCACTGGTCTTACTATCCTATACTGACAATGCAAGGGTCAGATTACTTAACAAAAGATGGAAAACCACAATTAAATAATGAAACTAATGTTAAATCCTTGCAGTTCTTAAATGATATGCTGAACAAAGACAAGATTGCAGTTTTAGCTCCCGGAGGATTTCATCATGCCGAAGAATACTGGTCATGGATGAACAAGGGTAATGCTGCTTCCGTTTGGATGCCAATGTGGTATATGGGTAGATTTACACAATATATGCCTGACTTGAAAGACAAAATAGTAATCCGACCTATGCCTACTTTCCCGGGAGGAAAGAAGTCAGCCGGTATGGGTGGTACAGGAACAGCAGTTACAGCACAAAGCAAAAATGTAGAGCTTGCTGTAGACTTCCTTGCAGAAGCAAAACTTTCATTGGAAGGTAGTATTAAGACTTGGACTATTCTTGGCTTTGATCCTATAAGAAGCGATGCATGGGCTGACCCTGCTATGAAATCTGACAATCAATACACACAATATTTTGGTAATGATATATTTAGTACACTTCAAGGCATAGTGTCCGATGTTGGACCAATAAACTATGGGGATCTTTATCCTACAGCTTTATCACTTGTACAGAAGAACGTATTGTTCAAAGTATTGCAGGAAAAGAGTGAGACTCCGGAGCAGGCATTGAAAGAGGCTAACGAAGAACTCGTTAAGAAATAAAACTATATTTAGTTAGGAGTAAAAGATTCAACTGGTGCTCTAGGTTGAATCTTTTCTTCCGAATTAGGGGGGAATAAGATGACTGTCAACACGACAAATACTATGAAATTGCAGCCTAAAAAACCAAGGAGAAAAGTTCATCTTAAACAAGAAAAAATTGCTCCTTATATCTTTGTTTTACCATTTATCCTTACCTTTTTAGTTTTTTTCCTATATCCGATAATTTCAACGGTATTAACAAGCTTTCAGGAAGTGCTGGGCCCCGGTGATGCCAAGTTTATAGGTCTTAAAAACTATAGAAATATGATAAATGAACACTTCTTTAATGCATTATGGGTAACCACAAGATATACTTTTTGGACTATTCTTGTATTGGTACCGATACCAATGCTGCTCTCTATAGTCTTGAACCGTAAAAATATTTTAGGCAGGAACATTTTTCGTTCAGCTTTTTTTCTGCCTGCGCTAACATCAGTAATAGTTGCGGGATTATTTTTCAGATTGGCTTTTGGTGAGCAGGATACTACATTAGTTAATATGATATTAGGGTTTTTTGGAATCCCTAAAACGACCTGGCTTCAACGAGGACATACAGCAATGTTTGTTATGGTTGTTCTTAGTACTTGGAGATGGTTGGGCGTTAATGTAATCTATTTCTTATCTGGACTTCAGAATATACCTGTGGAGCAGTATGAATCAGCATCAATAGACGGTGCAAGTGAATGGAGAAAGTTCCTGAGCATAACTGTTCCCGGATTAAAGCCGGTAATTACTTATGTAGTTACTATAAGTATTTACGGCGGTTACTCAATGTTTGCCGAATCATATACTTTATTTGGTCCAAGATCACCGGGTGACATAGGTCTTACTATGGTAAGTTTGATTTATCAGCAGGGATTTAATGAGAATAATTTTGGAGCGGGTTCAGCTATCGGAATAACCTTATTGATTATACTGATGGCTGTAAACATGATACAACTTGCACTAACAGGTTTCTTCAAGAAGGAGGGGGATGATTAAATGGCAGCAAATAAATTAAAAAACAATATTTTAACAGTAGCAATAATTATATTGATGCTTGCAGTTGCGATATTTTGCCTAGCACCTTTTTTCTTCTTATTCTTGTCCTCATTTAAACCCGGTTCTGAAATGATTAGGAATGGTATAAGCATTAAACCTGATTTCGGTAACATGAATTTAAATAATTACAAATTGTTGTGGGAAGGTAAAGAGGGCATATACCTGTATTGGTACAGAAACAGTTTAGTTATTACTGTACTTGGAACTGTCATTTCACTGTTTATGACATCCATGGTTGGCTATGGTCTGGCTGTATATAAATTCAAGGGAAGAAACCTTATTTTTGTTCTTGTTCTTATAATTATGATGATTCCTGTTGAGATACTAATCTTACCGTTGTACAAAATGTCAATTTCACTTAAACTCATTGATTCGTATCTTGGCGTAATACTTCCGTTTGCAGTATCACCGTTTGCAGTGTTCTTTTTCAGACAATACGCCATAGGGCTTCCAAAGGCCTTCTTAGATGCAGGAAGAATTGACGGCTGCAGTGAGTTTGGAATGTATTTTAAAATAATGATGCCTCTAATGCTGCCCGCTTTTGGTGCAATGACAATACTACTTGCAATGAACAACTGGAATAGTTTTGTTTGGCCGTTAATAGTACTTCGCTCAAATGAAATGCTTACTTTGCCCATAGGACTTCAGTCTCTGATTACACCTTATGGAAACAATTATGACTTATTACTCTCCGGAGCAGTAATGTCAATTATTCCAATTATGATTGTATTTTTCTGTAACCAAAAGGCATTTATTGAAGGTCTTACAGTTGGTGGTGTAAAAGGTTAACATCTAGCTTGGATAATTATACTATATGTTATATATTAGTCTTGATATATAATGTATAGTATATTATTTATTTTCTAAATAATTGCGAAAGTTGGTTGTTTATGTATTCCTTTTTTGCATTTCTTAGGAGATTGAAGAAAATATTCAATTCGGTTTTAATTAATATCGTTTCGATAATCAGAAACATAAAGATTCAGCAGAGGTTAATTCTTATATTAATTATGCTCTCAGTTGTACCCCTTGTTATTACAAGTATTTTTTCATATAACCAATCAAGCTCTGCAATAAGAAGCAAAACCAGTACATATTCATCTCAGGTAATGAACCAGGTTGGTGTTAATATTGAAAGAGAACTTAACAGATTGGAAAATGACAGCATAGAAATTGAATTCTCCTCATTAACCCAAAACGTTTTGACGAATATCAAAAATATGTCTGCTTGGGAAATAGAAATCGTACAGCTCACTATGAAAGAAAACTTGGTAAAAAAGTTTTCTTTTTTGCATGATGTTTCAGATGTTCTGCTATATACAAACGACCGCAGAAGGATAGTAGCTTATGGTGACAGGAGTTTTAAGCTAAATCTTAAAAAAGAATTTTTAGATACCTATTTGAAAGAGTTGGAAGAAAAAGAGGGCACACCGGTTTGGAAAAGCTCCAACATTGATGTTGAAGAAAGATTAGTAAAGTTTGCAACAAGTGCTGAACAGATGAATAAAAGTGATTGTATATTACTTGGAAGAGCAGTTCTTTCTCTGGAGACACGAGAGATAATAGGAACACTGCTTATTCGCACAAATGAGAGATATTTTTCAAACATATACAGAAATATTGACATGGGAAAAAATGCCGATATCTTTGTTGTTGACTCTGATGGAATTGTTGTTTCAAGCAGAAATACAAAAATACCCGTGGCAAAGCAATACAAGGATCAAATGCTGATAAAGGAGCTGCTGAACAGAACAGGCAGCCAAGATAAAACATTCAATATGTCTATTGATGACAAAAAGTATATGATTGCTTTTTCGTATCTGAAAGATGCCGACTGGTTTGTGGTAAGTACAATACCGTACTCATATCTGAACGCAGAGGTAAAGGGTATACTTACTAACATTATGTTGCTGGTTATGGGATGTTCCGTTCTGGCAGTATTATTGTCCTACATATTTACACTGACTTTATCAAAACCGCTGAAGCGTCTTATTAATACTATGAACGAAGTGAAAAGAGGCAATCTTTCTGTTAGTATAATAGATAACAGCACCGATGAAATAGGTGAAGTAGTAGGCAATTTTAATACAATGCTTAATGAGATAAAAAATCTCATGGAGAGTGTGAAGCTTAACGAGAAACAGAAAAGAGAAGCAGAAATAAAAATTTTACAAGCACAGATAAATCCTCATTTTTTATCTAATACTCTCAATACTGTCAAGTGGCTTGCAGGGGCCCAAAAAGCACATAATATCGAAGCTCTGGTTTCATCTCTGATTAAGCTGCTGCATGTTAGTATGGGTAAGGGCGACGATTTTATCACTATGGGTGAAGAGGTTGAATATATAAAAAGTTATATCAATATACAGGAATACAGATATTATGATAAATTCAGAGTTGTATTTGAAATTGAAGAGGATATCCTTGATTATAAGGTTTTAAGATTCCTGATACAGCCTGTTGTTGAGAACGCTATAATTCATGGTATCGGACCTATGACGGAACAAGGTCTGATTTCTATAAAGGGATTTAAATATAATGATGTTTTAAAAATTCGTGTAACTGATAATGGTGAAGGAATACCAAGAGAAAGACTGTGCAAAATTTTAACAGTGGATGATTATGAGAATAAATCTAAATTCAGTGGTATCGGAATAAATAATGTAAATGAACGAATACAAATTAATTTTGGAGATGAATTCGGTTTACACATAGAAAGTGTTCCTAAATTGTACACTACTGTTGAACTGACTCTACCCATTATTTCTTAAGGAGTGTTAAACAATGATCAAAGTTTTGATAGTAGATGATGATTCGATAGCAAGAACTAATATTAAAATAATGATTGACTGGGAAAATGACGGCTTTGAGATATGCGGAGAGGCGTCAAATGGACAGGAGGCCATAAACCTGATAAATGAAACCATTCCTGAAATTGTTATTACCGATATGAGTATGCCTATAATTGATGGGATAGCATTAATTGAGCATTTGAATTTTAACTTTCCTCAAATAAAAGTTATTGCCCTCAGCGGATATGAAGATTTTGAATATGTCAGAAGGAGTTTAAAAAACGGTGCTTTAGACTATATATTGAAGCATTCTCTTGACGGCAAATCATTGATGGAAGCCCTTAAAGCAGCAAGAATAAAAATAATGGCTGAAATATTTGAGCATAACAAAAATGCAATGCTTGAAATGCAGATAAATGAAAGCAGAACTGTGCTTAGGCAGAAATTCATTAAACAGCTGGTGCTGGCTGACATAATTGAACTGACGGAAATTGAGCAGAAGATAGCGGATTTAAAACTTGATATTGAGACAAAAAATATCTCTTTGGTATTATTTGAGGTGGATGATTTTGGAAGTATCTGCGAAAAGTTTTCACCAAAAGAACTAAACAAGTTAATATCCTCGGTAGAAGAAATTACAGCGGAAATATTGAAGGGCTCGGTAAAAGGAGTTATTTCTCATATTAGTGACGGCAAGTTTGTAATTATATTCTCTTTTGGAAATATGCGCAGTGATTTATATATTTATAACTTAATTGTAACAACCATAAACAGAATTAAGTCAAGTATAAAAAGATATTTGAATATTACTGCTTGCTTTAGCTACAGTAAAGTTTTCAGTGATATTACCTTTATACATAAATATTATAAAGAGGCCGAACTTTTACTAAAAGACAGATTTTTTATGGGAAAAGACAGGATAATTAAAGAAGCTTCTCGTAACAGTACTTCCAACGAATATCTGAATCTTGAAATCAGCGAAGAAAAGACAATAATTGAGGCCTTAAAAACTCAGGATAACGATAATATCGAGAAATGTCTGACTAAAGTATTTGCAAGACTTACGAATAATAGTGCGAGTTACAATTCAATTCAGATGATATGTGCAGAGCTGATAAATATTGTTAATCGGGTAGCCAGAGAGACCGGAATAGATATTAAAAATGTTTATAATGATAAGGATATTCCGTATTCAAGTATGAAAAAGATTGAAACCTTAATAGAAATGAGGGAGTGGATTTTAAAGTCATATACTAAGCTGACAGAACTTATAGGAGAGATAAAATTTGACCCCAACTATTCAGAGTATACTAAAAAAGCCATTAGTTATATTCATAAAAATTACAAGAACAATGTATCACTAAATGAAGCTGCAGAACATATAGGCGTTAATAGCTCATATCTTAGCAGAATTTTTAAGGAAGACTGCGGAATGGGGTTTGTAGAATATCTGAATAAAATTCGTGTAGGATATGCAAAGCAGGTAATAGAGTCAGGAAGAATGAAGCTTAAGGATGTTGTAAAAGAGGCAGGGTTTAATAACTATACATACTTTTTCAAGGTGTTTAAAGATGTGTTAAATATGACCCCTGTTGAATATGAAAAGAGGTACAGAATAAATAAAAATTAGTTGAGTCTTAATTTTGCAGCCCCTGATATTTTTACTGACATTAAATTTAGTATTGAGTTTAATTTGCGAATAATGTAATATTAAATCCAAGTGTTTTTCTCATTCATTTTGTTATGGTAACTTATATATCTATTATATTGGGGAGACGGGTAATGACAAACAGGAATAAAACTGAAGTTTACATATATGGAAGCAAGTACACGATTTCAGGAGCGGAATCCGAGGAATATATGCATAAACTTTCTCTGTACGTTGATAAAAAAATGAGGGAGTTTTCTGAAGTTAATAATGCACTTAGTTCCGGGATGATTTCAGTATTGGCTTCAATAAATATTGCAGATGACTATTTTAAGACATTAGGTAAATTACAAAATATCACAGAAAACCAAAATACAAAAGCTGAATTAATTGAAAAAGAATACAAACAAAAAATTGAAGAACTGACCTTACAAATCCAAAAGTTTAAGTCTGATGCAGTTATCATGGAAGAAGCTATGACTTCTCAGACCAACGATTTGGAAGTTTTAAAATATGAGTATGAAAAGAAAGAAAAAAGTCTTAAAGATCAAATCGAATTATTGATGGTTGAAGCCGACTACAAGGATGAAGCTATTGCAAATCAGTTGGAAGAACTGTCAAATGAGCATACTCAAAATAGAGAAGAACTAAAAGAGCAAATATTTAAGTTGAAGGATGACAATGCTGCCAAAGAACAGACAATTGCCGATTTAACGAAAAAGTTTGAGCAATTGGAGTCTGAATACAAGGAAATGGAAGAATTATATCAAGAAGAGTATAACCGAATTAAAAATGAAAAGACATCCCTTTAATTACTTGACTTAGGGGATGTCTTTAATATGTTCTATTCCTCCAGGTCAATAACGCTTACAGGACAGGCATCTCTGGCATCCTCGGCTTCCTGAAGATTTTCTTCTTGTATATCTTCTTCAATAGCTTCGGCCTTATTGTCCTCGTTCATACTAAATACTGCTGGGCATATAGAAGTACATAATTCACAACTAATGCAACCGTCCTGATCTACAGATGCTTTCATTTGCAGTCCTCCTTAAAATTATTAATCCATAACTATAGACTATTATTCTCCCAAAACAAATAAATATACAAAAAATGTAAGGGGAAATCAGATGTAATATTATGGAGTTTGATTATTGATTTTACATGGGACATGAGTTATATTAAATACAAATATAAATGGAGAAACATAAAAATATGAATGATAATTTTGAGATAATAGACTGCCATGTTCATACATTTGCCAATGATGATATAGCAGCTAAAATTATGGCTTCCTTTAATAAATTATATGATATAGAGTTTAGAAATCCCGGTAACGGAACCATACCAAATGTATTAAAAAATATGAACGAGGTTGGGATAGACCGTACGATAATGGCAAATTTTGCACCGCCAAAGATTTTAGACGGCAATAATTTATGGACTATAGATACTGCAAATTCCTCAGAAGGTAGACTTGTACCACTGGTGAACTTTCACCCTGACATGGAAGGGCGGCTGGCTGAGAATTTTGAAAAGTATGTGGAGCTTGGAGCAAAAGGCATAAAACTTCATCCAATGGCTCAAGGGTTTGATATAAATGATTCCAGAATGGACGAACTATATAAAAAGTGCAGTGAGTCCAAGTTTACTATCCTTATACATTGCGGCAGAGTTTCAAATGCAAGACTAAACGAATTTTCAGACTTTGAGTCCATAGTTCCTATAATAGATAAATATCCGGATATACCAATAATTCTTGCTCACATGGCAGATGGAGACAAGGAATGTGTACTTAAAGTGTCAAAACAATATGAAAATGTATACTTTGACACATCCATAGTTATAACAGGCTACCCTGAAATAGCCCGTGTCAATGAACCAAGCTGGTTGGATGACAGTGAAGTGGTTGATATTATAAATGAAGCAGGAGCGGAAAAAATACTTTTTGGATCTGATTTTCCATGGGGAAGCTCAGTCCATGACGTAAAAAGGTTTATGAAATTAAAACTGACTGACAGTCAGAAAAAAACTATTCTAAGTGAAAATGCTAAACGTCTTTTTAGGATATAATGTTTAAATTTTAACAAAAAACAAATATGTAACATTACCCACCTCGCTTAATATAATAAAAAGCGAGGTTTTTTTGTCAAAAGGTATACAAGAAACTTTTTTGTACAAAATATCATAAAATGGTATTCAAAGAGGAGGCAGTATATGAAGAACAAAAAGCTATTTCTTTCAATTTCATATGTAGTATTGCTTTCGCTGTTGATAGCAGGTGCAATTTTATTTAGCAAGCCATCAAATAACAGTAATAATATACCTAAAAAAAGCCCTCTGACTGAGGAAAAACTTAGCAATGGTATTCTTGCATATAAAAGTGAAATCAACTGTAAAGAAGATGTAAAAATTGTAAATAACCAGAAAAAACTGGATTTACAAGCGAGCCTCATTGAAAATATGAACGGTGAGGTAACTATAGATATTTCATACAAAATTGAAGGGAAAAAAATAAATAAAACAATAGATACATCAAAAGTACCCGAAATCAGAAATCTCCTGAGATTCAGGAAAAATTTTAAAAAAGGCTACCAAATTGACGAAATACTGGTAAATGATAAGGCAAATAAATTGTACTTTTATGTTAGCGGAAGAGAAGACAGAAGTCTAACTCAAACTTGGCTGTACGCATATAATTTGAAAACTTTCAGAACCCATAAGTTATTTTATGATGTAGGTAAATTTAGTGATTTTCAACTATCACCGGATGGTAAATATAATGCTTTTGCATATCAGAGTAATTCGGAAAGTTCTAAGAGCAAAGGTACAAAAAATAAGGTAGTAATAATACGCTGTGAAGATGATAAGATTATTTTAAATGGGGATAAGGATATTGACGGTAAAACCATTGGTCAGGACAGTGGCCTATATATTTACAAATACGACTTTATTAAATGGGAAAATCCTCAAAGTTGTTTATTGAAGCAGATTTCAGAAATAAAGGATGGTTCTTGTAAAATACATGTACAAAATGTTTATTACAATGTAGCAGAAAACAAAATAAAAGTTAAATAGGTAATTGGTTTGGTATTAAGGCGGCAGGCATTACAAGATGCTTACCGTCTTTTTTTGAATTGTTCTTCGTCTTGTTTTAATAGTACATTTAGTGTATCCTTTTAGTAATGTTAATTTTTAAAAGTTGTGGAGTGATGAGCATGTATATAGTAGGTTTGAATGGGAGTCCAAATGTGGAAGGAAACACAGGTTTCCTGGTTAAAAAGGTTCTGGAGGAATGTGAGGCAAGAGGTGCTAAAACCATTCTTCTGAATGTGGGAAAAATAATGCAGGAGCAAAAGTGCGGTTTCTGTACCGTTTGCTCAAATCCATGTACTGGAAATTGCTATAAGGGTACAAAGCTTGAAGAAGCTTTTGAAATATTAAGAAATGCAGATGGTGTAGTAGTTGCCAGCCCTGTTTATTTTGGCAGTGTTTCCGCACAGCTAAAGGCAATGTTTGATAAAACAAGAAAGGTCAGGGCAAACAAAGGTCTGTACAATAAAGTAGGACTTTGTATGGCAGTAGGAGCCTCTCAATACGGAGGAGAAGAAACAACAATAAAAGCCATGCATGATATGATGCTTATAAATGGAATGATAATAGTAGGTGACGGATATATTGACGACAATTGCGGACATCAGGGTGTATGTGCTACCCGTCCTGCCAAAGATGATGAAGAGGCAGTAAAAAGAGCAGTAATGTCTGCAAAACGGCTTATAGAAGTATGCAGCGCAACTGAAAACATTAGACAGAGCTGATTTTAATTTAAATTTTATACCGCAGGTGCGGATTACGGAGGATATGACAATAATATGTTGCACGAGTTTTCCAGAAGCGAATTAATTATAGGATTAGAAGGACTAGAAAAACTACAAGACAGCAAAGTAGCAGTATTTGGGGTTGGAGGAGTAGGTTCGTTTACTGTAGAGGCACTTACCAGAACAGGGGTGGGGCATCTTGTACTGATCGATGATGACTGCGTATGCCTTACAAACCTCAACAGGCAGCTTCATGCTACCAGAAAAACCGTTGGAAAGCCCAAAGTTGAAGCTATGAGAGACAGAGTTCTTGAAATAAATCCAAAATGTGATGTTACCATAATTCAGAAGTTTTATATGCCGGATGTAGCTGAAGAGATATTGGATAGCAGCTTTGACTATATTGTAGATGCAATTGATACTGTAACCGCAAAAATTGACTTGGTCGTAAGGGCAAATGAGTTGGGGATACCCATAATAAGTGCAATGGGAGCAGGCAATAAGACTGACCCGACACGGTTTCAGGTATCGGATATATTTAAGACAACAGTTGATCCACTTGCAAAAGTGGTAAGAAAAGAACTTAGAAACAGAGGAATCAAAAAGTTAAAGGTAGTATACTCTACGGAAGAACCTGTAAAACCTGTTGAAACAGAGACTTCCAGTTGCAGTGCGGGTTGTATATGTCCTAAAGGAACAGCCAGAAAGTGTACTGTAAAGCATCAGATACCGGGAAGTCTTTCTTTTGTTCCCTCAGTAATGGGCTTAATTATTGGAGGAGAAGTTATAAAAGATTTGATCGGATTCAATAAGGATTCAAAGAGTATTTAAATAAGAGGAGATTTTACAAATGTTTGATAAACGTATCAACATATTTACCGGGCACTTCGGAAGCGGGAAAACAGAGGTGGCGGTCAATTATGCCATGAAAATGGCAGAAGCCGGGTATAGAACAGCTATAGTAGATTTTGACATAATAAACCCCTATTTCAGAACAGCAGATGCAAAAGATGCGCTGGAAGAGCAAAATATTAAAGTAATACTTCCTATGTATGCCAACACCAATGTTGATATACCTGCCATACCGCCGGAAATATACTCTTTGTTTGAAGACAAAAATACAAAAGTGGTTTTGGATGTAGGAGGAGACGACCTTGGCGCTAAAGCTGTATCAAGGTTCAAGGAAGAAATAGTAAGCGACGACTACGAAATGTTTTTTGTAGTAAATACAAAAAGAATTATGACAGATTCACCTGAGAAGATAGCTGAGATGATTGCCATTATTGAAGACGGAGCAAACATAAAGGTTACAAAATTGGTGAATAACAGCAACCTGTTAGAGGAAACAACCCCTGAAATAATTCAAGAAGGAAACCGCATTATAGCTCAGGTTTCAGAAAAAACAGGAATACCCATTGCTATCACTGCCGGCATGGAAGAAGTTGTAAATAAAATGAAAAACAGTGATATGGGTAATACAGAAACATTATCCATGAGGAAACAGATACATCTTCCGTGGAATAGAGGCTAGGTGGTGACATTATGACATTTTTTTATATTATTCTGGCCATAGCTACGGGATGTATAATTATGAGTATAACAGGTAAAATATCCCGTACAAATAAAAACAGAAAACAAATAAGAGCTCAATGGGGTAAAGTACCTGATATTAAGTATACAGAGGATATATATAACTCTGTTAGAAATTATTTTGATAACCATAAAAATCAGGGGAAAAACTTTTTTATAGACGACATAACCTGGAATGATCTAGATATGAACAGGATATTTTCAAGGTTAAACATAACCCGAACAGATGTAGGAGAAGAGTATCTATACAATATGCTCAGGGAATTACTCTATGAGCAGAGTGAGCTGGCAGAGAGGGACAGGCTGATAGAGTACTTTAGAAAAAACCCCTCAGAACGTGAAAAGATTCAGTTAGTCTTATCAGATTTGGGAAAACTCAGGTTTTTAAGTATATCAGAATACATAAACGGTAAAAGAAGCGGTGGCGGCATAAATGGAATGTACTATAAGTTTTTGTCGTTATTCTTTATAGCATCAATGGTTACCACAATATTTTATCCCCCGGCCATAGCCGTATTTATGATATCACTGGCTGTTAATGTAACAGTTTATTTTAAGGCAAGGGATCAGATAATAGGCCACTTGCAATCTCTCGGTTATATTGTGAATTTGCTTGGAATTTCACGAAAAATATCAAGGCTCAATATAAAAGAACTGGATACATATTTAGCTGAATTGAGAAAATGTACTGCTAAAGTAAAGGGCGTTAGTCTAAATGCTTTTTACTTTTTATTCTATACAAGTGAGAACTATTTATTTGAACTGATAAAAATATTTCTTCTTGGAGAACCCGTTGCGTTTCACAGTATCTTTAATATTGTAAAAAAGCACAGTGAGGAAATAGAATCTATAATTAAAACAGTTGGGCTTCTTGACAGTCTGATATCAGTGGCTTCCTACAGAGATAGTCTGGATTACTATGTAACTCCTGTTCTTGAAAAAGGAAATATCAATAGCAAAAAGGTTGAGTTTACAGATATGTATCATCCTTTGATAAAAAATCCTGTTACAAACTCCTTTTCTTTAGCAGGAGGGGCATTGATAACAGGCTCAAATGCTAGCGGAAAATCAACCTTTCTAAAGTCTGTAGCAATAAATGCCCTTTTTGCTCAGACAATTTACACATGTCTGGCAAAGGAGTATTCTTCCTGTTACTTTAATATATACAGTTCTATGGCTCTGAGCGACAACCTTGAAATGAATGAGAGCTACTATATTGTCGAAATAAAATCCCTTAAACGTATTTTGAAGGGTCTAAATGACGATATTCCATGTCTCTGTGTCATAGATGAAGTACTGAGGGGTACGAATACCATTGAAAGAATTGCAGCATCCTCTGAAATACTGAACTATATTGCTGGTAACAATTGTATATCTCTTTGTGCTTCCCATGATATAGAGCTTACTCAAATATTGGCAGACAAAGTTGATAATTACCATTTCCAGGAATTCTTTGAGGATGACAACATAAAGTTCGATTATAAAATATATACAGGTAAATCAACTACCCGAAATGCCATAAAACTATTAAAAATACTTGGCTATGATGAAAGCATTGTTGACAGTGCCGAACAAAGAGCTTGTGAATTTACTCAAAACGGATATTGGCCAAAGGTGTAAAAATTGAAGTTTTTGGTTACACAACTTGCAAATAAATACAAAGAGTTTTATAATAAACAATAGTTTTAGTTCACTAAATTACTAAAAATCATAAGAATAAAGTTAATAAAATAAAGTGAGGTTTTGATAATGGCAAAAGTTATATTCCATGAGGAAAGATGCAAAGGCTGTAAACTGTGTGTTACAGTTTGTCCTAAAAAAATTGTCATAATGAAATCTGATAAATTAAATCAGAAGGGTTTTCATCCTGCAGGGGTCGAAGAAATGGACAAATGCATAGGATGTGCATTCTGTGCTACGATTTGTCCTGATTGCGTTATAGAGGTTGAGAAGTAATAGCATCCGTAAGTTATAACTGAAGTGCAAAATATAATGAGGCAAAAATTTTTCTCTTAATTGATGCGTTATAATAAAAATTTTGGAGCCGCTTTTGTGGCTCATGGAGGTTAATATGGCAGAAAAATTATTAATGAAGGGTAATGAGGTAATAGCAGAAGCTGCCTTAAGAGCCGGCTGCAGGCATTATTTTGGATATCCTATCACACCACAGACTGAAGTGGCACATTATATGGCAAAAGCAATGCCAAAAATAAACGGTACATTTGTTCAGGCTGAGAGCGAGGTTGCAGCAATCAATATGGTTTATGGTGCAGCAGCAGCAGGAGCACGTGTTCTGACATCATCCTCAAGCCCCGGAGTAAGCTTGAAGCAGGAGGGTATTTCATACATAGCCGGAGCAGAGTTACCGGCAGTAATGGTAAATATCGTTCGTTGCGGTCCCGGTCTTGGCGGTATACTTCCTGCACAGTGCGACTATTTTCAGTCAGTCAAGGGCGGAGGACACGGAGATTACAAAAACGTAGTTCTGGCTCCGTCAAGTGTTCAAGAACTGTACGAGTTGACAGTAGAAGCCTTCAATATATCAGATAAATACAGAATACTCACCATAATTTTGGGTGACGGTATGCTGGGACAGATGATGGAAGCAGTTGAATTCAAGGATAAAGAAGATATATATCAGGATGATAAAAAGTGGGCCTGTACAGGAACAAAGATGGAGAGGGAAAGTAATGATGTTACCTCCATATATATTCAACCGGAAATCCTTGAAAATCATAACTTGAAGCTTCAGGCTAAATATAAGAAGATTGAAGAGAATGAAACAAGAGTAGAATCATATAATTGCGAAAATGCAGATATAATTGTAACAGCATACGGAACTGTAGCGAGAATAGTAAAGAACGTAATAAAAATGGCTGAGAAAGAAGGCATAAAGGTAGGCTTGATAAGACCTATCTCATTGTGGCCATTCCCAAATGCCGAATTTGAAAAGTATGCGGAAACACCAAAGGCTTTCCTCAGTGTAGAACTGAGTGCAGGACAGATGGTTGAGGATGTTCGCCTTGCTGTTAACGGAAAACGACCTGTTCATTTCTATGGACGTATGGGCGGTATGGTTCCAAGCCAAAAAGAAGTTCTTGATAAAATAAAGGAAATCTTAAATAAATAAGATTCAGACGGAGGGGAAAAAATGGCAACTGTGTTTAAAAAACCACATGCTTTAAAGGATTTATCTCTTCACTATTGTCCCGGCTGTACTCACGGTATTATTCATAGGATAATAGCTGAAGTAATTGACGAATTAGATATTGAAGGCACTACCATAGGAGTATCACCTGTAGGATGTGCATACAATAATTATGAGTATTTTCATGTAGATATGGTACAGGCTGCACATGGTAGAGCTCCTGCGGTTGCAACCGGAATAAAAAGAGTTCATCCTGACAGTAACGTATTTACTTACCAAGGAGACGGAGACCTTGCTGCTATTGGTACAGCTGAAATAATTCATGCTGCTACAAGAGGAGAAAAAATAACGACTGTATTTGTAAATAATGCAATATACGGTATGACATCAGGCCAGATGGCTCCGACAACACTTATGAATCAGGTTACAACTACTTCACCATTCGGTAGAAAACCTGAGATTCATGGATTTCCCATAAAGGTTTGTGAACTGCTTTCACAATTGGAAGGTGCTGTTTATGTTGAAAGAACATCAGTACATGATGTTAAAAATATAAGAAATACCAAGGAAGCCATTAAAAAGGCTTTTAAGGTTCAACAGGCAAACAAAGGATTTTCAATAGTTGAGGTCTTGTCAACATGTCCTACAAACTGGGGATTGAATCCGGTAGAATCACTAAAATGGCTTGAAAGCAACATGTTGCCCTTCTATCCTTTGGGTAATTTCAAAGGAAAGGATTTGGAGGTGTAGAAATGAAGCAGCTTGAATTGATAATTGCAGGTTTCGGCGGACAAGGTATACTATCCGCAGGAAGATTGTTAGCATATGCTGGAATGCTTGAAGGGAAAAATGTTTCATGGTTGCCGTCATACGGACCGGAAATGAGAGGCGGTACTGCAAACTGCAGTGTTGTTATTTCTGATGAGCCTGTAGGTTCTCCTATATTGGATACAGCCAACGTACTCGTTGTAATGAATGGCCCTTCTCTTGAGAAGTTTGAGAAAGCAGTAGTAAGCGGAGGCTTAATCATATCTGACAGTTCTTTGGTAGAATCCAAGCCAAAGAGAGAGGACGTTGACTTTGTAGGCGTTCCTGCAACACAGATAGCCTCTGATATGGGTAATCTTACTTATGCAAACATTGTAATTCTGGGTAAACTGTTAGCCAAGACCGGAATTATTTCAAAGGAAAGCTTTGAGGCTGCTTTGAAGAAAGTTCTTCCTCAAAAGAAGCATCACATGATTCCTGACGAAATGAAAGCCCTTGATATGGGACATGATTATTAAGATTAAAATGTATATTAACTTTATAGGTTTTGTCACAAGATTGTAAGAAGTGTGCTTTATAATTCAAGCTATAGACTATCTGATTGATTAGTGTATAGCTTGAATTTTTTAGTTTGGAGATGATTTAATGAGTATATTGAAAACAGAGGGATTAAGAAAATACTATGGCAAGGAGGAAAACCTTGTTAAAGCACTTGACGGAATAAATATGGAAATCTTAGAAGGCGAGTTTGTAGCAATTGTCGGTACATCAGGAAGTGGTAAATCAACGCTTTTACATATGCTGGGTGGGCTTGACAAGGCTACTGAGGGCAAAGTAACGGTGGCGGGTAAGGAAATTTTTGATTTGAATGATGAGCAGAAAACTGTTTTTCGCAGAAGGAATATCGGTTTTATATTCCAGAACTATAATCTGGTGCCCATACTTAATGTTTATGAAAATATCACTCTTCCTGTTGAACTCGATGGAGGAACCCTTGATAAAGCCTTTATAGACGATATAATAAAAACTCTTGGCCTTGGGGGCAAACTTACAAGCCTTCCAAATAATCTTTCGGGAGGTCAGCAACAGAGGGTAGCCATAGCAAGAGCTCTGGCTACAAAACCTGCCATAGTTCTTGCAGATGAGCCAACAGGAAATCTTGACAGCAAAACAGGACTGGAGGTAGTGGGCTTACTTAAAATGACCAGTAAAAGATTTCAGCAGACAATTGTTATGATTACACATAACGAAGAAATTGCTCAACTGGCGGATAGAGTCATCCGTATTGAAGACGGTAAAATAGTCGGAGGTGAGGCCAAATGATGTTCCCTACCGATAACAAGCTTGTAATAAAAAAATTAACTGTAAGAACTATAAAAGCAAACAAAGTCAGAAATATATTTGTTATTATTGCAATAGCATTAACTGCTTTACTTCTGTCAACCATTTTCAGCATAGGCATAAGCGGTACAGAGTCCATTCAATTACAGAAAATAAGAACAATGGGAACAATAGAGCATGGAGGATTGACTTGTCCTACGGCTGAACAGATAAAAAAGCTTAAATCGTTGGATTATATTAAAGATGTAGGAATAATGGCACATGCCGGTGAAATAACAGAAACTCCTGAAATGGGAAATTTATCTCTGTCCTTGTTCTGGTTTGACAAAACTGAATGGGAAAAACTCAGAATTCCCGCCATGAGTAATATTAAAGGAAAATATCCTCAGGAGTATAATGAGATAATGATACCGGAATGGATTCTAAAAAGGATGGGAATAACCAATCCTAAAATAGGAATGGATATACAAATAAAATATGTAAAGCCCAACCAACCTAAATCTGAAGCTTCAAGTGAAAACTTTAAACTCTCTGCATATTACACTGAATACTCCAATCTACGCTCAGGAAATGTGGGAACGATGTATGTCTCAAAAGCTTTTGTTGACAGTAAGGAGATTACTCCGGAGAAATCAGGAACTGTTACTGTCCATTTTAAAAGCAATAAGAATATTGAGGAGCAGTTTGAAAAACTTAGCAGGGAGGTCCCTTCATCCAAAACTCAGAAGTGGAAAACGGTTCCGCTGTATGAAACAGACAATGGAGGCAGGCTGTCAACAATAGTGGGTCTGTCAGGGCTTATACTGTTTATAATGCTCAGCAGCTATCTGCTGATATATAATGTATTATATATTTCGGTGTCAAAGGACGTACGCTTTTACGGGTTATTAAAAACGGTGGGTACTACACCAAGGCAGATAAGAAAGATAGTAACCGGTCAGGCAATGAGGCTTACTGCCGTGGGAGTCCCTCTCGGACTTGCGCTGGGGGCAGTAATTTCCTTTGTTGCCGTTCCCTTTGCACTAAGCGGTGCATCAATAGATACAGGTATAAAAGTTTCCTTCAATCCTATTATTTATGTTGGAGCAGCAATTTTTTCACTTGTAACTACACTTATCAGCAGTATAAAACCTGCCGGAATGGCTGCTTCTATTTCACCAATTGAGGCGGTAAGATACACAGGAACAACCGTGTCCCGAAAACTAATAAAAGGGTCAACAGGTGGTAAGGTACACAAAATGGCTTTCAGAAATGTTTTTAGAAACAGAAGAAGGGCAGCAGTTGTTTTCTTATCACTGTTTATGGGACTAACCACCTTTATGCTTGTAAATACACTTGTGCTGAGTATGGATACAGAAAATTATGTAAACAGCTATGTGGAAAATGATTTTACACTAACCAATAATACATTTTTTCAAAATGGCACAGGAGTAAAGCAAAAGTTTGATAATGATTTTATGTCAACACTTAAAAGCATAGAAGGAGTTACAGAAATAAGAAAGGTATCCCAAAAGATAGTTACTCTCAAATACGATGAAACACTCTATAAAAGACATGTTGAAGAATTTGTGAAAAGATTTAATTCTCCAATGCCTACAAGTGAGGAAATGAAAAAAAACCCAAGGATTTTTTGGTCAAGTCTGGTAGGCCTTGACACCGAATATATAAAGAAGCTGAATAAGACACTCAAAGAGCCTATTGATGAGGAAGCTTTTGAAGACGGACGGATAGCTCTATTTTCAACAAATAATCCAAAGCTTTTTAAGATGGATTCTGATGTTGTTTTTACAGCAGATAAAAAAGAATATTCCCTCAAGCTGGGAGGGTTTTTGCCTGAAAGAACTGCATTTAAAGGAGGTACGGGGCTCGCACCAATTGTTTATATTAGTAATGACTACATGAAAAAGTTATTCACGGACCCTGTATTGTGTTCTATAACAATAAATTCTAAAGGTGAAAAAGAGGCAAATGTGTTAAAGCAGCTAAAGAGTATGACAGCAAACGATAATGAAATATCAATTGAATCAAGGCTGGAGACTTTGGAGCAGTTTAAAAGTTCAAAATCAATGCTATATATTTTGGGCGGTGGAATATCCTTGATATTGGCACTTATAGGTATTCTCAATTTTGTGAACGTTATGGTTACTGGAGTAAATACTAGACGTCATGAGTTTGCCGTTTTAGAGAGTATCGGTATGACTTCTAAACAGGTAAAACATATGCTGTCTCTTGAAGGACTCACATATGCGATTATTTCCTGTGGACTGGTTGCTACTATGGGAACTGCACTCAATGTTTGGATATTTGAACTATTTAAGAAGCAAGCTGACTACGCCATTTTTACCTTTCCTGCAATTCCTCTAATTTTATCTGTAACTATAGTTTTTGCAGTGTGTTCTTCAGTTCCGGTGGCTGCATACGTTTCAACTACAAAAGCTACAGTTACTGAGAGGTTGAGAAGCGTTGACGGTTAGGATAAAATAAATATATACATGGATATAAATTTCTTTCAGTGAGGTAATATGGCCAGAATACTTATTGTTGAAGATGATAAGCTTCTCAATGACGGGATATCAATTGCTCTAAAAAAGGGCGGACATACGGTTTTGTCAGGGTTTTCCTACAATGAAGCATTGTGTTTGTTTTTAAATAACAGCTTTGAATTAATATTGCTGGATATAAATCTTCCTGACAGAAGCGGCCTTGAGCTTTGTAATGAAATCCGCAAAAAATCCGATATTCCCATTATATTCATCACTGCAAATGACACTGAGCAGGATATTGTTAATGGTTTTGTGATTGGCTGTGACGACTATATTGCAAAGCCCTTTTCTCTGGAAGTAATGAACCGGCGTATCCATGCGGTACTCAGACGAACCACACAAGAAGACAAAAACACTTTCCGCTCCGGTGAAATATCAATAAATTATGATAAAATGGTGGTTTCAAAGAGGGAAGTATTAATTAAACTCACCGCAACAGAGTACAAGTTGCTGGCACTGCTTACACAAAACAGCGGGCAGGTGCTGACCAGAGACATTATTCTTCAGAGACTTTGGGACACGGATGAAGCTTTTGTTGATGAAAATGCAGTAAGTGTTAACATGAGGAGACTTAGACAAAAAATTGAGGATGACCCTAAAAATCCAAAATATATAAAAACTGTTTTCGGGATAGGCTATACCTGGGGAGAGGAGTCCTGCAGGTGATGAAGGGGATAAAAAAAAGAGAAGCTGTTTTAATAGCAGGGATATACTGTGTTTGTATTGCTTTTATGACATACCAACTGCTGATTGCGAAAAATATTCGGGCGGTTATAATCTGTATTATATTTACAGTTGTGTTAGTCGGTATGATTACAGCACTTATATTATTGCTTCAAAGGGAAATAAAAAGTGTATTGGTTCGGCTTTCAGACATGGTAGCGTCACTTATAGACATGAGGGAAACAGAAGTGTTTTCAGTACTCAACGATGATTTACTGTCAAAGCTTCAATCACAAGTGCTCAAACTTTCAAGGATGCTGAAGCTGCAAAATACAAAGCTGCTAAATGAGAAAAATGAAATAAAATCCCTGATTTCAGACATATCCCATCAGTTAAAGAACCCACTAGCAAACCTAAAAATATATGTATCACTCATAATGGACGAAGATATTGAGCCGTTAATGAGAATGGAATATCTGAAAAATATCGACAACCAATTGGATAAGCTGAATTGGTTAATGGAAAGTATGATAAAAATGACCAGGCTTGAAAGCGGCATTATCCGGTTGATACGAGAAGAGAACAGTTTGAATGATGTACTGATGACATCCTTAAAACAGATATACCAGAAAGCATTAAAAAAGAATATAGATATATTGTTCATTCCATCAGAAAAGGATATGAGGCTGTCTATTGACCTTAGATGGACGGCGGAGGCTATAACAAATATTCTGGATAATTCTGTAAAGTACACACGGGAATCCGGGAAAATAAAAATACAAGTCCATAAATACGAGTTATTTGCCAGAATTGACATAGTAGATAATGGAACAGGATTTGACGAACAGGAAGTCAATGATATATTCAAGCGTTTCTACAGGGGAAAGAATTCTAAAGGGATAGACGGAGTTGGCATTGGCCTCTATCTCACAAGAGAGATAATATCAATGCAGGACGGATATATAAAAGTAATGTCCGAATCAGGAAAGGGAAGTACTTTTTCGGTTTTTTTGCCTCTGGCAAGCTGAAAAATTTAAGAACCCGGCATACCAATGTTATAATCGGTATGCCGGGTTCTTCTTTATAGTGTCTGTTTAAATTATATATTAAACAGAATATCCGCATAAGTTGGGATAGGCCAGATGTTTGAATCTACTATACGCTCCAGTTCATCAACAACCGCTCTTAATGCTTCCATTCTTGCAAATACATCATTTCTGTAGAACATAGCTTGCTCAAATGTATCTTCAAAAGAGTTCTGAGCTTTGCTCAAGCTATTTTCCAACAGAGAAATTTCTTTTTTAAATTGCGAAACAAAGGAAGCCGTTTCTTTTAACAAGTCTGTATTAGCACTTAAATCTGCTTCAATTCCGCAGTTCTTAATCTCGTTTATGGATTTTGCAATCTCAGTTTCAAATTTGATGCAAGCCGGGAGAAACTGTCTTTTTGCCATTTCAAGCATAGTCATGGCTTCTATATTAATAGTCTTAATATATTTCTCAAGAGAAATTTCATATCTGGAATGCATTTCAACTCTGGAGAAGACCTTGTGCTTTTCCATGACAGCAATATTTTTTTCCTTTAACAGGCAAGCAATAGCTTCAACATAACTTTTAATGTTTGGAAGGCCTCTTTTTTCAGCTTCTTTTACCCAATCATCGGAATATCCGTTACCATTGAATATTATTCGTCCGTTTTCTTTTACAACATCTTTTATAATGCTGTTTATTTCTTTTGAGAAATCCTTTGCATTTTCAAGTCTGTCGGCAAACTGCTCCAACACATGGGCAACTATTGTATTGAGGAAGAAGTTCGGTGATGCAATGGAGGCAGAAGACCCCACCATTCTGAACTCAAATTTATTTCCGGTAAAGGCGAAGGGGGAAGTTCTGTTCCTGTCCGTTGTATCTTTTCTTAAGGCAGGAAGAGTTTTAACACCCACCATGAGTTTTTCAATACCATTTGCTTCAATATCTTCTCCCGATACAATCTGCTCAAGAATTCTTGTAAGTTCATCACCAAGGAAAATGGAAATTATAGCAGGAGGAGCTTCATTTGCACCTAATCTGTGATCATTTCCGGGGTTTGCGGCAGATAACCTTATAAGATCCGCATACTCGTCTACAGCTTTTATAACGGCACTCAGGAAAATCAAAAATTGAACATTTTCATGGGGGGTCTTACCGGGGTCAAAAAGGTTCTGCCCGTCATTTGTGGATAGTGACCAATTATTATGTTTACCGGAACCGTTAACTCCTGCGAAGGGTTTTTCATGAAGCAGGCACACCAAGTCATGTCTTAGAGCAACTGTTTTCAGAAGTTCCATAACAAGCTGGTTATGGTCGGTTGCAATATTGGAAGTCGTAAAAATTGGAGCAAGCTCATGCTGTGCAGGAGCAACTTCGTTATGCTCGGTTTTTGCTGAAATACCAAGCTTCCATAATTCAAGGTCAAGATCCTCCATAAATGCTGAAACACGAGGCTTTATACTTCCGTAGTAATGATCATCCATTTCCTGCCCCTTTGGTGCTTTAGAGCCAAACAGAGTACGTCCCGTAAAAATCAAATCTTTCCTTTTATCGTACATCTTCTTATCAATTAGGAAATATTCCTGCTCAGGACCAACTGTAGGAGTAACCTTCGTAACGTTTTCATTACCGAAAAGCTTTAGCAGCCTTACCGCATTTTTAGACAGACTTTCAATAGATCTTAAAAGAGGTGTTTTCTTATCAAGGGTTTCACCTGTATATGAACAGAAGGCAGTTGGAATATACAAAGTGTTATTTTTAATAAATGCAGGTGAAGTACAATCCCAAGCAGTGTAGCCTCGTGCTTCAAAGGTGACTCTCAAACCTCCCGAAGGAAAGGATGAGCCATCTGCTTCACCTTTAATCAACTCTTTACCGGAAAACTCCAGAATAACTTTTCCATCATCAGTAGGATTAATGAAGGAATCATGTTTTTCAGCGGTAATACCTGTCATTGGCTGAAACCAGTGGGTATAATGGGTAGCACCCTTTTCGATTGCCCAATCCTTCATTGAGCTGGCAACCACTTCAGCTATTTCGAGATCTAAAGGAAGACCCTCGTCAATAGTTTTCTTCAATGCCTTGTATGTTGCTTTAGGCAAACGTTCTCTCATTACGCAATCATTGTATACATTTGAACCGAATATTTGGCTTATCAGACTCATAAATCACCTCATAAAATATTTTTAAGGCAACCGGCTTTTAATTCCGGATGCCAATAATTATTAATATTACCTAATAAAGATACAATTTTTCCATACTAATTGCAAGCATAAAATGGTGTGGCGTCTTTTCCAAGACTAAATATTTATAAAATCTTCTAAAACCGTTATATTCTTTTCTTATGAAGACAAAAATTGCATTATACTAATAATTTTAATTCAAAAATTAATGAAATATTTAGTACATTTTATTAGGTAATTTAGGGAAATTGAAAAAGAAAGTTGTCCCTATGATATAATATAATTGATACACTTCTTTTACTGAGTAATTTTGGAAATAATATAATTTATAACAGGCATAGGTAGGTGACCCATTTGATAGATATACTCACAAATCCGATTAATTTAATTATAATTATACCTGTTTTAATAACTTTGGTTAGTTCTCTTGTAACAAGATATACCCGTGAAAGAGTTATTAAGAGTTTTTATTCGATAATAAACAGTGTCGAGTTAATCTCAGGTTTATTAATTGCATTGTTTTTAACAAGAGGAATTCTATTTGACAAAAGCAATCAGTTTTTTGTGTACATTCACAACCATATGCCTGAAACTGCCAAAGAAAGTCTTGCCGCAAACAATATATATACCTATTTATGTGTTGCCTTTGTTGTACTATTAATTGTAGTACTTTTAATAAAGCTGATTATGTATCCTTTGTATAAACATATATTTGGAGCTATGGCTCAGGGAATATACAAGGTTATGAGTTCAATGAATTCTGTGACCAGAAGAATCATTGCATTTGTTTGCAGTGTACCAAAGGCAGCAGTTTCACTAATTTCTATCTGCTTTATTTTATATTTTTTTTCGTACTATTTTACAGTACCTCGTTTATCAATTTGGATTGACGACTCAGTGGTGCTTCAGGGAGTTTACAGGACCGCTTTAAAGCCGGTAATTGAATCGGATATTGCCAAGAAAATCCCTGTAATAATCAATGATCGTTTTGTAAGCGCTACAATGAACGGACAGGAAGTTAAAATAGCCGAAAATATCAGAGATACTCTTGACAGTTACAATATAAAGGTTATTCAGTATTTTAATGGTGTGACTCTTGATGATGCAGTAAAATCAAATGATGAAATAGATAAGCTGGCCCTTGAATTAACCGCTGGAAAGTCTGGAGAATATGATAAAGCAAAAGCAATATACAAATGGATTACTAAAAATATAAAATATGATTACCCAAAGGCAAAACAGATTGCAATTAAGACAGAGGGAACAAAGTCAGGGTCTGTAATATGTTATGAGACGAGAAAAGGAATCTGCTTTGACTACTCAAGTCTGTTTATTTCAATGTGCAGAGTAAACGGGATAAAAGTAAGGCTGGTTACAGGTCTTGGTTATAGCGGATTAGCCTGGGGAGATCATGCGTGGAATCAGTTCTATGACAGCAAAGGGAAAAAGTGGATAAATGTTGACTGCACCTTTGGCGTAACCGGAAACTATTTTAATTCTTCAAAATTCAATCTAGATCACAAAGGTGACCGGGTACAGGAAGAATGGTAAATAATTAAGATAACACCCTTTTTATAATTTTTCCTCCCGTATATTCTATGTTTTCATGGGTATAATTTTCATAGTAATGACAGTGTGAATCTGACACATTTAGTTTTCCGGCAATTTTATGTTTGTGCCCTCGAGAAGTCTTAATGGGTAATCCCGTTATTCCTGAATATACATGATAATGCCCGTTAAAAGAGGTTGTTCCAAAATATATATGAAAGTGGAATAACCCTATACCAAACATATATTCAGTATATCCCGTAAGTCTGTGAGAATGCTTTTCACCAGTTAAACTATTAAATTTGTAAAAATGATAGTGATTAACCATAAGCTTTCTCCTTTTACTATTATTCACTTATTATTGTGCATGACTGGACAAAAATTTATTATGAAAAATAATGGAATTAATATAGTGGCTTTACCAGATATGTTATAATATTTTTAGGTTAGAAAGTATTGAAACTTACTGGAGGAGACGGAATAAGATGGAGCCAATAATTGCGATAGTATTACTTATAGCGAATATACCGGTTTATAAGAAAATATTGTGGTTTATATTTCGGGATCGGGAGGACATAAATAATTCAATAAAGTACTCATTTACCCCTGATTTGTTTTCTTTTTTTAAAGGGGAGTATTGGAAAGACAGGGTGAGTGAAGCAAAACTTACAGCTTTTATATTCAGCTGTGTTGTAGTTGTTGTAGTTGAACTTTTAATAATAAAATGGATAATATCTTTTTTTGCATAAGTACTAAAACAAAAAGCATTTAATAAACTGGAGTTTACATATTATGAAAGAAATTTTGACTGGAAAAGAACTGGAGAAAAGGGCGAAACGGCTGTGTGCTGTGGCTACTGAAAAATATCCGGATTGGGATACAATAATAATATTGGGGCGTGTTAATCAATATTATTTCACTGGGACTATGCAAGACGGGATACTCATAGTTAAAAGAGATGGAAAATTAATGTATTTTGCCAGAAGAAGCTATGAGAGGGCGAAAATAGAGTCACCCATATCCGATTGCATATATCCTATGGAAAAGTACTCCGATGCTGCAGCGGTTTGCGGTAAGTTGTTTGGAAACACGCTTATAGAAACTGATATTGCAACTATTGAAGTACTGGAAAGACTTCAGAGTAAATTTGAGATAGGTAGAATCTATCCACTAAAAAAGATATTGTCTGAGATAAGGGCAATTAAAAGTCCGTATGAACTTGATGCTATAAGGGAGGCCGGAAAGCGACACAAATGCCTGCTTGAGGAGGTTGTACCGGGCATTCTCAGGGAAGGAATGAGTGAGGTTGAATTATCAGCAGAGCTGTTTGAAAAAATGTTGAAGCTTGGACATCAGGGCGTTTCACGGTTCAGCAGCTATCAAACTGAAATGATAATAGGGCAGATTGCTTTTGGTGTAAATTCCCTGTATCCTACCAATTTTGACGGACCCGGAGGTATGAAAGGGTTAAGCCCGGCAGTACCGCTGTTTGGCAGTCGTAATACTCTTCTAAAAAAAGGTGATTTGGTATT
Source organism: Bacillota bacterium (assembly GCA_023410275.1). GTDB lineage: Bacteria > Bacillota > Clostridia > Lachnospirales > Lachnospiraceae > Anaerocolumna. The sequence goes on along the minus strand of JAEYPZ010000031.1, from coordinate 4,946 downwards.
TATTGATGTGGGTTTCTGTGTTGAGGGATATCATAGTGACAAAACACAGGTATATATGTTTGGAGGTAAACCTACAGAAGAAGTAGAAAAAACCCACAGACAATGTATTGAGATACAAAAAAAGACCGCTTCCCTTCTCAAGCCTGAGAATATACCCTCTGAGATTTATAATAGTATTATGAGTTGTCTGGAATCATCGTTTTTAGAGAACTTTATGGGCTTTGGGGACAGAAAAGTGAGATTCTTGGGCCACGGAGTGGGTCTTCATGTTGATGAACTCCCTGTAATTGCAAAGGGTTTTGATAATCCATTAAAAGAGAATATGGTATTTGCCCTTGAACCGAAAAAAGGTATACCGCAAGTGGGTATGGTAGGCGGTGAAGACACATATATTATTACTCCTGACGGCGGCGAGTGCATTACAGGAGGAGAGAGAGACATTATTTTAGTGTAGGATGGGGATATATTATGGCTATGTTGAAAAGATACAATGATTTTATAGATAGAGTTAACGAGTTGGGCTTTATGGCACTTTCAAATATACAAGAAGGGTTTCCGTCACTTTCCTCAGAAACCTCAAAAAATCAGTGGCATACGGGAGAAATTGATTCTGATCCTTGGCAGTGGAAGGATAGGGCTGCAGAGGAAAAAAAGCTTGCTTTTGGTTGCATTCTTGGAGGGAACAAGGGCTTTGTTTCTGCTAGGATGTATCCATATTTTTATAGAGCATATAGGCCAACCTTATCAATGGAAGAACGATGGGAACAAGGGATGATATTTCCTGAATTATGGAATTTATGGAAGTTGTTTACTGATAAGGCTCTTATGGACACAGCTGAAATAAGAAAAGAAATGGGTGTTACTGCAAAAAGTGGGGGAAGCAAGCTTGACAGAGCCATTGTAGAGCTTCAGAAAGAATACTTCATTACAGTTGCAGGTAACAGATACAAGATTAATAAGCAGGGAGAGCCCTATGGCTGGCCGGCAAATATATATGACAAGGTAGAAAACTGGGCTCCTTCGGAATGGATTGAAAAAACCTGTAATACTAATGTTGAAGAGTCCAGAGAAATTATTATTAGTACTTGCCTTTCGATATGTAAAGGAGTGGATATAAAGAAGCTGACTAAAACCCTTGCACTAAAATAATAGAGTGGTGGAAGAGAGACAGGTTATCATATTTTTAATTTTCAAAAATAAACATATATAGAGATTGAAAGCACTTTTTAAGAGCAAATCTATATATGGGAGTGTTTGATAATGAAAATAAGATTATTATTGTTAAAGGCAAAAAAAATACCTAAAAAAGTTATAATAATGTTTATACTTACGTTTGCACTGTTTGCTACAATAGGCTATACCGCCAACACAGTTGGCGTTTTTAACCCGGCAAAGCACCTTCCGATTTACAGTGTTGAAACAGAACAAAAGGCTGTTTCAATCACTTTTGACTGTGCCTGGGGAGCAGGCGACATACCACAAATACTTGATACCCTTAAAAAAGATAATGTAAAAGCAACATTTTTTATGGTTGGACAGTGGGCAGAAAAGTTCCCTGATGCAGTCAAACTTATAGCAAATGACGGTCATGATATTGCTAACCACGGGTATTCACATCTACGTATGAGTACAATCAGTAAGGAGAAGTGTAAAAGTGAAATAGAACTATGCAACCAAAAACTGGAAGAAATATCAGGTATTAAAATAAACCTCTTTAGACCACCATACGGAGATTATAATAATACTGTTGTTGATACCTGTAATGAAATGGGATGTTACCCCATTCAATGGAATGTTGACAGTCTTGACTGGCGTAAGGAAATGAGCAGGCAGGCTATATTAGACAGAATTCTCAAAAGAACCAAGCCGGGTGCAATACTGCTTTTCCATAATGACACCCAGTATACTGCACTGCTTCTCCCTGAGATTATAAAAGGACTTAAATCTCAGGGACTTGAATTCTTACCTGTATCCCAATTAATAATGAAAGAAAATTATTACATAGATGATCAGGGAAGACAGCAGAAGAATAAATAGTCGTTGTATAATAAGAGTACGTTTCAAGTATTGTGTAAATAGTAAAATGATATTAAATTTTAAATTTGATTTTGGGGCAATGCCTGATTAACAGGTATTAGCCCCTTAGTTGCATTATAAAGCTAAATTAAATTAAAATAAACTTGCAACCAAATTCTTGTTTTTTGTATAATTATTGATTATAATGTAAAATAATGTTTTTAATGGAATTACATACATTTTAAATTTATTTATTAGGAGGGTAAAATGAGAAAAGTAATTAAGAAAGTCAAATTTGTAGCGTTAGCATTAGCTCTATTTACTGTGGCAGGATTCCTTAATGATAATGGTATTATCAATTTGGGCTTCCTATCAAATACGGTATACGCAGCAACTACCTTAACCTCTGATGACGGGTTATGGAATTTTACTGAAGCAGGCGAAATAGGCAACTATTTGGGTAGTGAAACTGTAGTAACAATACCTGAGCAGCTTACATCAAATAGTATCACGTATAATATCACAAAGATACCTTGGAATGCATTAAGCTGGAATAACAATATTACTCAGATTAACATTGGCTCTAACATTACGTACATAGCTAATTCGCCATTTGTAGATATGACAAGCCTAAAGGATATAAAGGTAAGTTCTGGAAATGCAAATTACTGTGATATAAGCGGCATTTTATACAATAAGGGAAAATCAAAATTGATGAGATTTCCCCAAATGAATTCCACTGAGGTTTTGGAGTTACCGGATACATTTGTAGAGTGTAATATCAATGCTTTAGAAAAATGCTCAAATGTACATATGTTAAAAATACCTGCAAGCTACAGCGGAAAAGCAAGTAGTTCAGGGGATACATTAACATACAAATCATTTCCAAATTTAGAGAATATTGAGGTTTCACAGGGAAATGTCAATTACACAAGTCAAGATGGTGTCCTTTACAATTATGATAAATCAATGCTTGTATGGTATCCTGCCAAAAGGTTTGCCACTGATTTTACATTTCCCGATAGTGTTAAAAGCATATCAAATAATGCATTTGAAAATGCAACAAATCTAGAAAATGTAAATCTGACATCAAATATAGATACAATAAAATCTTGTTTTTCAGGATGTAAATTAACATCTATCAATCATATTAAAACAAGAGAAGAATATATTAACTGGGATACTTCAATCAAGTCCGTATTCCAAAATAATTTAAATGTTTTTGAACGGCAGCCCTTCTTAAAATCTCTGGTTGAGCAGGAAGTCCAATATGCTTTTGATAATTATATTCAGGCTGGTATGAATGATTATCAAAAAATCAAGGCATTATATAATTATGTTACTAATAAAGTATCTTATATTACAAGTGGAAGCATATCAGACTCAAAAAATCACTGCATAAGCTCAATATTTCTTGGTGATTCCACAGTTTGTGAGGGCTACACTCTTGGCATGTCTTTACTATTGGATAAGGCAGGAATAACAAATTGTCCTGTTTCCGGAGGAAATCATGCATGGAATCTTGTATATATTAATGATACATGGCTACAAATTGATGCTACGTGGGATGATGAGGGAGATCAAGCTGGTACCAGCTACTTCTTAAAAACAGCCAAGGAGTATACAGAATTGGGGCATCCAAAATATAATTACTTATGTAATTCAAATTTCACTGATTATAGTTATGGCAAGGATAAGAACATATATGCGAAAGTTTTGCCGAAGTGTGATGGAATTATAGGAGATATTAATAAGGACGGGATACTTAATAAGCAGGATTTATTATCCATGCAGAATGAAATCCGGAGCTACTCCATGTATTGGCAAGATGGCTATTATAACGTTCTGGCAGATATGAATCGTGACGGACAAATTAATTCAGATGATTATAACCTACTGAATGATTTGGTTTAATAAATAAAACTTCTTAACTTATACTTATTGTAAAATTGCGGCAATAGGCATCATTACCGCAGTATCCATAGCTTTTCTAAAAAAGGGAGTTGACTGCTGCAAACGTAATATATATGATTTTAATTGTAAAGCTATTTTGCAGGTTGCAAAATAGCTTTTGTTTTTTGGACAGCTTTACACATATTTAGTAACTGGTCGCCGTTTACACATTCAATAACATTTCTATGACAAAAAGCTTTAGCACAAGGCTTAAAATCGCCTAAAGTTATAAGCATTCCCCTATACACGGAATTCTTCTGCATACATTTAGCCAAGTTCATAGCAAGTTCAACATCTATAATCTGATTTAATCCATGCTTCCATATCTCGGCAAATTGTATACTATTAAGTATAAGACCGCTTCCGTCAATTCCGCAATCACGTGTCGACTTAATCTTATAGCCGTTTCTTTTCAAAACTTCGATTATAACAGACATATAATCACGAAAATTTAAATATAATAAATCCTCTTTAGAGTTGATATCTTTTAAAAGTTCGTTTATCTTTCTTTTGTATAGACAATCTTTTGTAACAAGAAATACTTTTAATGAAATAAGTAAAATTAAATAAAATAACAACATAATTAATCACCCGTTACTATTGTTTCTATATAATAGAATAATATTCTAAAAAATTATTAAATTGAAGTTTACTGTCTCATAAGTGTTGACATAGTGAAAGCACACATGTTAATATAGTCAGGCTGTTAACAACACTTAAATAGTTAAGGGTAGTACGAATGACCAGAAACTTAAAATAAAAAAAGTGTTGACAACAGGATAGCAAAGTGTTAATATAATTAAGCTGCTTGCGACGAGCAAACAGCAAAACCTTACAAAGCAGTCGTAAGAAGGCTTTATGGACTTTGAAAAGTAAACAGTGATAAACATGTAAAGGAACTCGAAAAATTCCGAAATCGTAAAACGATTTCAAAATTGAGTAACTTGCGAACTTTACAACCTGGTTTTTGGAAACAA
>JAEYPZ010000180.1:0-2587 GCA_023410275.1 Bacillota bacterium | reverse complement strand
GAGATAATGTCTGTGATAAATATCTTTCCAGAGGAACGATGTATCCGGGCGGACAATGCGTGAATACCTGTGTCTATACCACAATGAATGGATTGGAATGCGCATATCTTGGAAAGTACGGAACTGATGAGGTAGCTGATTGTGTTCATAATACACTTGAAAAAATTGGTATTGATGACAGCCGCTGCAGAAAATTTGAAGGTGAAAATGGATTTGCACTTGTCACTTTAAATAATAGTGACCGAGTATTTCTTGGTTCCAATAAAGGAGGAATAGCAAAGGAGAATCCATTTAATTTTACAGATGAGGATTTTCGTTATATTAAGAATTTCCAGCTGATTTATACAAACCTGAACAGTTATATTGAGGATGATCTGGAAAATCTGAAAGAGACAGGTGTGCCAATAGCATTTGACTTTTCTACCAGATGGACGGATGAATATCTGATAAAGGTGTGCCCATATGTTACAATTGCAATACTGTCCTGTGCCCATTTAGATGAAAAAGACAGGGAAATAGAGATGCGGAAAGTACAGGGGAATGGCGTGAAAATTGTACTGGGAACCGTGGGGGAGGAAGGGTCTTACGTGTTATACAAAAATAAGACTTATTATGCCAAAGCAGTGAAGGCTGAGAACGTGATTGATACAATGGGTGCTGGAGATTCCTATTTTTCCGCATTTCTCTGTTCCTTATTAGAAAGCTCTGAAACAGCTGAACTTATAGAAGAGGATGATCGTAAAATGGAGTTGCGATTACTGGACGCAATGAAACAGGGAGCAGCATTTGCTGCAAAGGTCTGCGCTATGGAAGGTGCTTTTGGTTACGGGGTACCAATTGCCGGAAGGACACAGCTATAAAGTCAAAAAATAAGAAAGTATGAGGTTAACTAACATGAGACCAGATATATATGAAAATAATAATGAAGGAATCTTATGTGTATACAAAAACGAGAAATGGCTGGTAAGCATTAAAAACTGGAAGCCGGATAATGACATTGAAGGTATTGCACATCTGGAAATTCATCACACAACTGATGAGCAGTTTATACTTGCGGCTGGAAAGGCAATTTTAATTATTGCAGAAAGAGAAAATGATCAGTTTAAAATTGAGTTAACTCTTATGGAGCAGGGAAAAGTATACAATGTACCAAAGGAGGTATGGTTTTATTCCATCACACAGAAGGATACCAAGATGATGTATGTGCAGGATTCCAATTGTTCTATGGAAAACAGTGACTTTTTGGATCTGACAGAGGCGGAAGTGGCTTACATAAAGGGAAAAGCCAGAAAAATGTTTGAAATATAAGAGGCATTAAAAAGAGAGTTATTGCTTAAGCAGAAATCTACTGGTATAACTCTCTTTTTGTGTGCAAAAGGTTATTTGTGGTTTAAATACCGGTAAACAGTGGGCTCAGAAACAAAAAGCTGCCTTGCGATTTCAGAAACTGCCCCTTTCATGGTCAGAATCCCCTGTTCATTCAACTGTTTAACAATATTAATCTTTTCCTGTCTGGACATACGCTGGGGTGAGACTCCCGCGTCTTTTACTGCCTGGGATACAAGGGTGGAAAGCATCTCCTCTACCGGAGTGCTTAAATCTTCCTGTATATCCATTCTTCCTTCTGTCAGATTATAATGTTTTTTCAAATTGGACAAAGCCAGATCCAATTCATGAATCGCTGTTGTGTTCCGGTTCACGCAGAGCAGACCGATCAGCCTGTCCTCATTCTTAATAAAATAGGTGTTGGATATAAAATTCTTGCTTTTACTCACACCATGATAATTCGTAAGATAATCCTGGGTTTTGTAAATCTGATCTTTTCTGATCTGATTGGCAAGGCCAGTCATGGGAGAACCAATCCCACGCCCGGAGTGATGGCCATTGGCAACCGCTATTACAGTGCCGCTGTCTGATTTTGACACATCATGAAGCAGAACCTCGCAGCCAGGACCGCACAGGCTGGATAAAAAAGAAACCATTGGTTTATACATATCTAATAATTCGTTATCTGTCATTATCACTCACATTCCTTTCATACTCTCTTTCATTATATCATTTTTCCATGAAGAATCAATTATGAAACAAAAAAATATATAAAAATTTTGTCACGTTGATAAAAATATTGTCAAAAATTAAAAAATGTGATATGATAAATTTACAATCAAAAAGATAAAAAAATTATTAAAAGGAGGAATGTTTTGTTGCAGAAAAAAGAACTGAGTACTGACAAAGCTCCATCTGCGATTGGACCTTATTCTCAGGCAGTTATGGCATCTGGAATGATCTATGTATCGGGACAGCTTCCCATTGATCCATCTACCGGATCATTTGCCGGAGATGACATTAAGGCTCAGACCAGGCAGTCTCTGGAGAATATCCGGGCTGTCTTAGAATCTGCCGGTGGCAGTTTGGAGAATGTGGTGAAAACCACCGTATTACTAAAGGATATTGGGGAGTTTACAGAAATGAATGAGGTTTATGCACAATATTTCACGGGTACCTGCCCTGCCAGAGCGGCATTCCAGGTAGGCAGCCTTCCAAAGGATGCCAGAGTGGAGATTGAGGCGGTCGCAGTATTGTAGTA
>JAEYPZ010000187.1:0-16914 GCA_023410275.1 Bacillota bacterium | reverse complement strand
TCATTTCCATTCGCTGTATTTAGTGTCAATCTCTCATCCCTTTTGATAATTTTTAAATCATTATCATTAGCATACTTCATTATTTCTTTACTATTAGTATCAATAAATATATCATCGAAAACATTAGCCTCTTTCACATGCTCGCAGATATATTCATATAACTTTTTACCGTTTAACAATTTAAAATTTTTTCCAGGTACTCTTTCCGAGTTTTCCTTGATTGGTATAAAGCATGCAGCCTTCATAATAATATTCCTTTAATAAGTTTTTTTATACTGAGTTTAAAGATTCTGCTTATTTTATTTATTTTATGCCTATATACTTTTTTAGAATATCCATAAATAACCTTACAGGTTTGGTAGATCTATAAATAGTAGATTCTAAAATCCTATGATATAGTTCTTCAAATTCAAAACATTTATATTCCAAATCCTGTAACTCTGTTTTCATTGATGCATTCGATGTTTTTAACAAATTATTTTCTTCTTCTAAAACTTTGTAAGTCTCTTTAAGGTTTGTATACTCTGAACTTAATTTATTAAAAGTTTGCTCTTTTTCTTCTCCCTTCTCTATTTGACTCTTTAGTCTTGCCTCTAAATTATTCAATTCAATTTGAAGTTCTGCAACAGGAGATAGATTGCCTTTAGGCAATAATGTAAGATACTCATAACGATTTTGCAATCTTGCTTTTATTATCATATCTAATCTATTTTCTGATTTTGCTAGTTCATCATATGTTAATCCATAATCTCTCAGGTAATATTCCAAGTTCATTTTATAAATATCTGTTTCTGAACTCAGCAAAATTATTTTCCTTATATAATCTATATCTTTTAGCAGCTCTAATGGAGCCAAACACCCAAATGCAACAAAGCTCAACATTATACTATTTGGTATGATATCCTTTAACTCTTTTAATGAATTACTGATAAATGAATACTGCGACCAGCCCAAATCATATGCTGGCACTCCATAAAGAGCTGCCTCAAATGTTGAATTAGAACCAGCACACACGATACGTCTACATTTTTGAATAAATTGAGCAGAAGTAACTCCGACTTCTTCAATATTAGGAAAACGTGGGATTGCTACCAGGGGGTCTCCAGGGTGCGTTTTTATAATTATTTTATCGTCAGAACAAAGCTTTCTTACCAACATTAATTCTTCAGGCAAAGTTATTCCATTAAAAAATGTACTTGGTATCGGAACACTATACCCTCCCAAAATACCAAATTCGTAGTCTTTAGATACAGGCATGTCCAAGTATGACAGTTTGTCTACATGCAAAAAAAGCGCTAATATTTCTTTAGCTTCTAAAACCATCACAGGATTTTCTATATACTCTTCATAAAATTTAGCATACCTTTTATCTAGACCAGCATTTCCCATTAAGCCCTCTTTAGACCAATAAAATGTATTTCTATACTCAGGTACTCGCAGCGGTCCTAGTTCGAAGTAGAAAGTCGGTACGCCTAACTTCTTTCCTAAATCCTCAAAACATTTATAATATTTAAATAATATCAGTCCTTCTATCGCTCTCTGTTCCTTTAAGACTGTCTCATTTAGTACTGTATACAAATAGTCTACAAGCTCTGTCCATTCTTCCACAAATGATTTTATATAAGCATCTGTTTGAGATGGAAATCGATCAATAAAATTATTTATAATATACTCAGGGATTTCAATAGAAATAATATTTTCAAGTACACCATCAGTTTTCAAAGAAACATCAAATAATTCTCTAGATATAGGTGGAACTTCAAATGTTTTGTACCCATCAAAATATTCTTTTTGTGCGACTATCGGCCACCTATATCCTTTACCAATGGATGCCATCTTATGAAACACCCACATCCATGATAACTCACATGTTGGATCTAATGTCATTATTATAGGAACAAACATATATTACCTCCCTATCTTTGATGTTTATAATTTCTCATTTACAATGGAAATCAAAAATATGAGCTTATTTAGAATAATATTTATCCTAAATAAGCTCAGCAAATTGATAATTTACCAGATCTATTATATTTTGATATAATATTAATCAATTTCCATAATATTAACAAAATCGCTTTTCAAAATGCTTAATTGTTCTATATCATGATACGAACCATCTCGAAAATAGTCTTCTCTAAGTCTTCCTTCTTTTATAAACCCAATTTCTTCGCATAAACTCATCATCTTCTCGTTATTGCAAATCACTTGCAGATAAATCTTGTTTAATCCCAACTGTAGAAAACCATACTTCAATATTAGTTGTACTGCTTCTTTACCAAACCCTTTACCCCTATCAACACTTTCGCCAATAAATATTCCCATTAAAGCCTTACTGTTTTCATAGTCTATATCTTTCAAGTATACAGTTCCGACTGGGACTGAGCAGCTATAAATATTGCCATTCTCATATATGATTTGTTCTAAAATAAACTGGTAGCATTTATGGGTTTCTATATATTCATTATAATATTTTCTATGGCTTTCAGGGTTTATTAAATCTTGTGAAAACAAATTTTTTCTTACACTTTCTGTATTTCTCCACTTAACAATAAAATCTGTATCTGATAATGTAAGCGGTCTTAAATATATATTTCCACTATTCATAATCTCACCTCTAATATTTATTACCAATCTTAAAAATATTATTTCGATGTAAACTTATTAACTTCATCAGCAATAAACTTAATATCATCCATTGTGAGCTGTAAATGTAAAGGCAACGTAATAATACGATTAGACATTCGATGTGCATTAGGACATTTTCCATGATCATAAGAATATAATCCATATTCTGTGTTATCACGGTAATGAACACCTGGATAAATTTCTGCTACATTCAATGCCTCCATCAATCCATCTCTCTCATCAACTTCTATTTCATAGATATGGCAAGAGCATTCATTGGCATAATTCATTGGTATTGGTTTAACATTTGGATTGGTTTTAAATAGTTCATCATAGTATGCGCACATTTTGCGACGATATTCATTCCCCTCATCAAGATACTGCAACTGAACTAAAGCAATAGCCGCCATTATGGAATTACCATGTGATTTATAACCAAGATAATCTATATCATATTTCCATTTATAATTTCCTTTTGAAGATGTCCGGGCAAAAGTATCCTTATTAATTCCGAGCCAAGACATTTTTCTTGCAATAGCATCATTTTCAGCATCTGCAAAACAGAGCATCCCACTATCGGCAGTGGGTAAATTTTTTACCGCCTGAAATGAATAAACTGTCGCATCTACACCATTGAGCGTACCTGGACATAACCCATTTAATCTTGTCCCTGCCATATGTGCAGCATCTAAAATTAATTTCAAATTATGTTTTTCACAAATTTTTATTATCTCTTCTAAACGCCCAACTCTACCGCCGTAACCGACAAATACTACTGCCTTAGTTTTTTCTGTAATCTTTCGTTCAACATCCTCTGGATCTAGGCATAAATACTCATCTACATCAGCAAAACGAGGAACAAGATTTTCATACATTATTGCATGGTTTGTAGATACAAATGTAATAGGAGTAGTAATAATTTCATCTCCATCCTGCCACCCATTTTGCATCTTTAATATCTCAACTGCCATATGTAAACCTTCTGTAGCTGAATTCAGGAAATGAGCATTGGCATGACCAGTATATTCACACCATTTTTTCTCAAATTCCACAGTCTTATATCCAAGACCTGTCCAGCCTTTTTCAAGACAATCTCTAATCTCTTCTAAGCACTCGTCAACATGAAACGTCGCCTTAAATAACTGAATAGCCATATTAATTCGCCTCTCTTTACCTTTATTATGTAATATATTATCATATAAATCACTTCTTAACAACTTATTATAATACAAAGATATTAAGCAAAGCTTACCATTCTCTTAATATCTCCATAAATATTATTTCCCTTTCATCATTAGATTTATGCTCTCTCCGTATTTCTTTAAAACCAGCTTTTAAATAGGTCTTAAAAGCACGTAAATTATCAGCATATACCTCTAATACGATCCGGTTAACGTCCAACTGATCGAATGCGATCTGGCACGCACATTTTGTCGTTTTAAGGCCGATACCTCTCTCACTAACTTTCCCATGATCAATAATTATTCTTCCAAACTCACATTGTTTGATATCCGGAAGGAAGTCATATAATGCAACTACACCTACTATATCATATATATTAGATATCTTAACCACTTTAAACATATAATCATTTTCATTATTCAAGTATTTGTCAAACCATTTAATTTGCTCTTGTACAGTAATTTCTTCAGCATAAAAGAAATATTCTTTATTAGCATTACGTAACAACCGTATATTCTCGATATCATCTTTTCCAATAGGAATTAACCGAATATCTTCATAATCATTAATGCATGATTTTTTCAAAAGTGCTCCTCCTTTTATTATATTTCATAATATTATTCGATTCCATATTCCGGACTTTTGTGCAATCGAAATAATGCACCGGTTGAAAAATAAATTACTAACATTGCCACAACCCGCGAAATTGAAAAATCCAATTTAGTAGGATTAAGGATAATAGAAAAATCCCCTATTTTTAATCCTTCATTTTCACTCAAGTCAATTCTTAATGAATAGATGTAATCATCTATTTTTACATTTCCTCCATTATTAATTAACTTTACTGGAGATAATTGATATGGTTCTCCAGCTAATCCTGATTTATTTTTTGTATAGAAAACTGTTATATTTTCTAATTTTTGTTTAGAATCAACTTTTATCTTAAAATTATTTATTTTGTTGTTTATTCCTTCAAACAAAATTATAGGATCATTCTTTGAAATATATATTCCTTCATCCACATCCCAATTTATCAATTGTGCATCTGCAATAAACAAAGTTTTATCATGTATCTGCAATTTATTATTAGATATAATATTTGATATATCAGCAAAATCAAAAAATGCAAGCTCAATAATTATTGCAACTAATAAAACTGTTGAATATTTGATTATTTTTTTAAATTTCATATAATTCTCCTAGCGGCAGTCTGTAACGAGCGCATCAATACCATTGATATGGTGCCCTAATTTATTAAATACCTTGTACCAAAATGTGCGTTTATCCAAGTCTTCAAAAAATCCAATTTTAGCAGAGCCTTTATCATACTCACACTCAAATTTTACTGTTAATATTTTTCCATTCATATTTGGTATTATACCCAAATCAATGTAAGTCCAATCATCTCTCACAAAAAATGAAATAGGAAACCATTGTTCAAAAAGAACCTTTGAAGTAATCATTATACTGATTTTAACTCTGCCATTACATGATAGCTCATAAGAACCAAACAATACCCCCAATTCCCTTAAGTCATTTACGGAGCAGGTAAAATTATACGAGATTTCTCTATTTATTAATGAAGCAAGTCCTAATCGTACATTCCTAAATGATTTTTCTGATCCAATAACAACATTCGGTGTACGACTAGAATTTACTAACATTGAGGCCCTTTCAAAATAATCGTAATAATCAGCATTACTTGTTTCAAAAATTTGTTTTATAAAATCTTGATTATCTTCATTATTTGAATATCTTTTAAGGCAATATTCTTTAGCTCTATTATATAATTCAATTCGTTTTTTATTTTCCCTTAGAATCTTTAATTTCATGTACCAGTCATCTATTGTATTTTCGGCTAAAAGAAATGCCTCATTTGCAACAGGAGATGTAACATATGGTTGGTCTTCACTAACAACTAAAACAGCACCAATCTGGACGGCATTTATCAATGCATTTTCAGATTTAAATTCATTATTTATGTTAGATTCACCACAGTGAACTAAAATATCTATACTTTTCTTTTTTGCTCTTTGTAATATAGCATCTAGAGATAATGTTTTTTCAATAAACTCTATTACTAAATTATTATCAGCAAAATCCATGTATTTCTTTTTTTCTGAGGGATCTGCAGAATTAACCGGCATACAAATTACAATTTTAGTATCTTTTGTTAGTCGTTTAATTGCAGGCATAACATATTTTATAAAAGATTCACTTCGCCAGCCTCCACCTAAAAATCCTATATTCAGTTCTTCTTTACATGAATTAAGTTCAAATGTTTCTACTTTCTCAATATCAACAAGTGGTTCCATCAATAAAATCTTATTATGTATTAAACTATTCTCAAAATATTTTTTGAGAGCTGGTGTGGATACTATAACGCCATTATATTTCCTTAATATTGTTCTATTAGTACTTTTTGCAACCCGAACTATATCTATATCATCTTGATTTTCTTTTGACATTTCAACAAAATTATCATCTACAAAATAATACGCTGGAATATTTAGTTTATTACACCATTCAACTAAAAACTCATTCAAAATAACGCTTCTCGTTGTAATCAAGGCATCCGCAAGAATTAAATCATTCTTATTAACAGATCCATAAAAATATTTAACAACAAAATCATCTGTCTGCTGAAATAATCTTTCCATATACAATGTAATGCTCGCAGACATACCATCATGAACAACCACAATTCTTTTTTTCTTTTTAATTTCATCTTTAACTTTATTTATATTATGCTTATCCGAAAACCAACTTTTTTTATTAAATTGATTTAATAATATTTTGATTGTATCGTGATAATAACTTGTGTTATTTTCTTTAATCTCTACAATATCAACATTCTCATATTCACCTGGCCGTAATTCTTCATCCCGCGCTTCAGCCATTCTTTCAAGGGCACACCAGTAATTCATCATATAAGAATTTCCTAAAGAGTCATTTAAACATACTCCCATTTCACTAGTTGCCCATATATTCGTTTGTAAAAACTCATATTTTCTACAGATTCTACGCCATAAATCCCAATCACACAGTCTAGTTAATGTAAGGTGCGGATCGTAGAGTCCAACATTCTCTATTACATCTCTATGTAGAATAACTGAACCATTAGCTATAAAATTGTGCATTGCTAAATTAGCCACACCAAAAGCATCTGCTTTACCAAGTTCTACATAATCATTATTTTCTATATTAGCATACCCTCTGGCTACACCATAACTTGCTTTTACGGAAAGCCTTTTCATCATTATCAGACTTTTATATAGAAACTCTTTCTCCCATACATTATCATCGAACAGGAACGCGAAATAAGCTCCTCTCCCTTTCCTATATGCCTCATATTCGCTTATTGCTGGCAAGCCAACATTATTAATATGCCGAATACAGTTGATCCTAGGATCCATATTCATGAATTCTTGTATTAACTCTTCTGTCCCATCTGTGGATGCATCATCTACAATTATTAACTCCCAATTAGTATATAATTGCTTAATAACAGATAAAACAGCGTTTTCAAAGTATCCATTCTGAGCTCGTCTAAAAGTTGGCAAAATAACCGTTACTTCAGGTTCACTCTTATTATAATCTTTGTTCGGTATCCATTTTTCATTATTCTCAATAATTTCTCGTACTTTCATCTCATTCCCCCTTAACTGTGCTAGCAATATATTTTTTAGTAACTTCTTCTGGTGATCCATCCAGCAATATTTCACCTTTTTCTAACCAAATGCAACGATTGCAGAGTGCCATAGCCATATCCATACTATGAGTGACAAATACCAAAATTCTTGATGTCTCTATCATCTCATACATCCTCTGTTTAGCCTTTTCAATAAATCCAGCATCTCCTGCAGCAACAACCTCATCAAGTAATAAAATATCAGGTTCTATTGCTGTGGAAACCGAAAAAGCAAGACGTACAAACATACCGGACGAATAATACTTAACTGGCATATTAAGAAACTTTCCTAATTCTGAAAATTCTGCAATAGACTTCATTTTAGCAAGAATCTCATCAGGTTTTGCTCCTAACATTAATCCTCGTAGATAAATATTATCCCAACCGTTTTGTTCCATTTCAAAACCAGTCGCTAATTCAAACATACTGGATATAGATCCATCAACTTTCATTGTACCGGAAGTAATCGGATAAATACCTGAAATCATTTTTAAAAATGTACTTTTCCCAGCACCATTGTGTCCTATAATTGCAACTCGCTCTCCATCCTTTATGCATAAATTCATATTATTTATTGCGTGAACAGAACCATCATTGTTAAAATCATTAAATTTAGTACTCCCAGGTATTAAAATATCTTTTATTCTCTTTTCACGCCATACTTTAAAAATAAGATTTACATCTTCAAGTTGAATTAAACTCATTTGTTCTCACCATTTTTCTATAATTTTAAAGCTACTGTCTTCTTTGCATGCATTATTACTTTTACACTATAAGCAAATAATACTACCGTCATGGTAATTGCAATAATATAGATATCAATACTTAAGACTTCCCTTCCTTGTAATGGAACCTTTACCACTTTCAAAATATAATAAAATGGATTCCACTTAAATATAAAGTCCATTCCCCTGGCTGCCATCATATCTTCTGAGTATATTACAGGTGTAACATAAAAAAGTCCTTGGAGAACTATAGTTTGTAACGGCTGGTAATCTCTTACATTCAAATTAATTACGGATACAATATTGGCAATTGATAAAACAAATGCAAACATTATTAAAAGCCCTGGAATTACTAGTAACATTTTAGGGCCGAATAAAGCCGGTTGTAAGAACAAATAAATTATTAAAAAAGCCACAATACTATACAGCAGATCAACAAAACAAACCAATACATTTCGTAAAGGAAAAATTTGCGCATTTACGGTAGATTGCTTAATATAACTTTCTGCTGTCATAAATGAGACTGCTGCTATAGTTACTGAGTTAGATATAAAATTCCATGGGTTTAATCCAGCAAACAATAACGGAATAAATTCTCTAGGATCAGTTGAAAACAATGTAGCGTATACCAAACCTATAATAAGCGCTAATCCTGTAGGTGTAATTACTGACCATAATACACCTAATTTGGATCTTCTATACTTCTGCTGTAAATCACGATTTACCAGACTCCATAAAACATATCGGTCTTTCCATATACCTGAAAAATATTCTTTATATATATCCATTTTATCTTCCTCTGCTTTTTTTCTTCAATATTTTGAACCCAGCAGCTAAAACATTCGGTACGAATAGCAATTTATTCTTCCTCCAATAATCGTTTAAACGCTGTTTTGCATAAACCCACCTACCATTACATAAATGAACTGCTCTAAACAAGTTATTATTGTTCACCTTATATGATATAAATTCTGGTATTTGTTTTTCTATATAATTTAATATATATTCTTCATTAAAATGTGCCTCAATTTCTTTTTGAGCCGATTCCAAACATTGAGCCCTATTACTTGGGTAATCAATCAATAACTTTATTCCCTCATACCAAGAGTCAACTGAATTTTCAACTAAAATACCATTTACTCCACTATTCACAATAGATTTATATGGAAATGCATTTGTATAAACACCAACGGCCCCTATCGAGGTATATTCTATAAACTTATTATAATATTTACATTGAAAGAATTCAGATGTTGAAATTGTGGCTAATCCAATATCATAATTTCCATTATTGACAATTTCTTTATATTTTTCATAATCATCAATAAATTCGTAAGTCTTTATTTGAGGGGAATCATCATTTTTTAAGTCTATACCAATAAATGTCACTTCTATAGAATCTTTATACTCAGTAACAATTCTCTTTATAGCTGGTAAAACATATTTTCTAACTAAAAAAGAGTGATCTACTGAACCTGCGTACAATATTTTAGTTAGTCCTTCAGTTTCTCGATTGTGCGATATTAATTTCTTTGCTATTGTATCGTTTCTAACACACCTGATATTATTTCCATACTTAGAATATTTATTAATTATTTTATCATTATTACTCCATAAAATATCACTTAACCCTATCAGTTTTATTAGATTGCTTCTATTACTTTCTCTACTGTAAAATTCACTAGATATTGCTGTTTTAGGAAGATTAAGAAGATCATCATCTAAATAATATATTATAAATCTACTCATTTTTTTTGCTGCTCGTGCTATTTCTAAAGACATACTTTCGCATCCGCGGACAGTTATTAATATATCACATAATAATATATCATTCTTTGTTATATCAAATGTCTTCATAAAGAAAACAGTACACAAACCTCGATTTTGTAATCTTTCTAGAATATCCAGTACTCCAACTTTCACAGAAGGCAGCATAACAGGACTTTCAACTAAAATATTGGGGCAATATGCCGTATATACGTTTTTTTTCATAGGACTCTTCTAATTCGCTCTTTAAGATGATATAAAAAAGCAAAAATATTAAATGGCAATAATCTTAATGTTAACCGAGTAAATTTTGTATGATTCTCTAAATGTAGTTGTTCATAATTGCTTTCACGAAACAGTAATTCATATTTATCTCTATAAAAGCCCTTATACGGATGATCACAAGGCTCAAACCATGGCCTATTGTATAATTCCTTTATAAAATGAATAATCGCTGGTTGATTTCTAGCCTCAGCTAATTCGTATTCATTATAATAATCATTTATTTCAAACAGCTTTCTAATTTCTTTTAGTGAATATATTATCATAAATGGCATAAGATTAAATTTGGGTGGTAGTACCCCAATTTTTTCTTGACAAACATAGTTTAATACGCCTTCACTCATCATTGGTGGATTACCAAATTGTTCTATTATATACGTTTTACACTTATTACCAATTTCATACTTTCTCCATAGTTCTAAATTTATCATAACGATCCCATCACAAAGATACGGCTTGCTCGATGATATTCTTAAAGATTCTTTTTTACAGTTAGAATAAGGCATCTTTACACCCGCAATTAACTCTACAATCATATCACGTGTCCATAATTCAGATAAATCGCAGTTAATTATAGTATCACTATCTAGATAAAGTACTTTATCTACATTTAAAACATCTTCCAAAAAAAGTTTAGCATAAATTGTTCTTGGATGACGTTGGCCATTAATCAATACTATACCATCAAGTATCTTTTCCAATTCAAGGAAAGTCAAATTCACTTGATAATCCCTTATCTTTTCTAATATAAGATTTTTATTTGATTTGGTGATATTATCTGAAACCACCCATATATTAAATTGGTATGGGTTGTGCTCTAGTAAAGAAACTATTGATACTATAGTTTGCCTAATATATTTGTCATTACAAGCATAAACGACATTTCTCACCTTTTTATTCCTCATAATATATTACGGTAAACTTGATCAATCTTCCGTATATATTCGTCAAGTTTCGTCAATTGTTTTACACGCTTTAAAGTCATGTTTTTCCATTCCTCATACTCACTATAATTATTTAGTAATAATTGTATTTTATCAATAAATTCCTGATCTGAACCACACAATTCTATTGCGTTCTCCCCCAAAACTTCAACAACGCCTGAAGTATAACTAGATAGAACCGGTGTCCCCAATATATTGGCTTCTACAACTACAAGCCCGTATCCCTCCCATTTTGATGTCACGCATAATAACTTAGCTGATTTCATATAAATGTATGGGTTTTTTTTAAATCCTAGTAATTCAATTTGTTTTTGCAATCCATAATGTGCAATTAATTGTTCACACTCTTCTGTTAAATCACCAACACCTAGCATTGCGCATTTTAGATACTGTCCTTTCTGTGCCAATAAATTTACAATATTAATAAATCTCTGTGGATTCTTCTGTTCAACAAATCTACCTACAAAAAGCAAATCATAGATTCCAACTTGTTCATCCAGATTCCCCAACGCCAATACTCTTTTGATATCAATAGGGTTCCTAACATTTTCATACTTTTTTTTTATTAGTTTTGAAAAAACCATATTTTCGAAAGATTTAGCTGAAACTGATAAAACCTTAGATATTTTGCTAGTACTGAGTACATATACCATGGTTCTTAAATTCCAAGTTTTAACCCATGGGGGGTCATAATGCAAATGAGAAATTATGCGAAATCTCCCTCGTAAATTCGCACATGCAACAGTAGCAGAAAAATCATGCGCATGAATAATATCAGGGTCAAAATCCTTTACAACTTTAATTAAGTTTGATAGAGTAAATTTATCAAAAAGATAATGTTTTATTTTCTCTTTCTCTAATACAAATCTGATCTCACCATCTGATGCTGCATATGCTGATTCATAATTTCCAGGAAGATTTTTAATAATAGTAATTACTACATTCTCTGCTCCAGAATATGTAGAAGACTTTAATACATGTAATACCTTGATTGATCCGTTCATTATTACCTCATTAATAGATTATAATGTAACTACTTTATTTACAGAATATCTTGACCTTTATCTATTCCTTCTGTGCTTTCTTTTAAAAACATAATTTTAGGTGTCATAATAATAAGTTTTAAATCTAAAAACAACGAATAATTCTGTATATATGAAAGGTCAAGTTTTAGTTTATCATACGAAGTAGTATTATATTTTCCATATACTTGTGCAAAACCGGTTAAGCCAGCTTTTACTTTTAAACGATAATTAAATTCAGGAATATCTTTAGATATCTCTGCAAACAGTAACGGACGTTCTGGTCTTGGTCCAACTACTGACATCTCTCCTCTTAATATATTTAAAATTTGAGGAATTTCATCAAGTCTAGTAGCCCGCAAATAACGGCCCACCGGTAGAATGCGAGGATCATCCTGACTTGCTAAAACAGGACCTAATTTTTTTTCTGCATCTATAACCATAGTCCGAAACTTATAAATCATAAAAACTTTACCATCTTTTGTAAGACGTTCTTGTTTATAAAAAATAGGACCTCCATCTGTACACTTTATTCCAATACTAGCAATCAAAAAAATAGGTGAAAACAGAACTAACATTACTAATGAAACAACAATATCTTCACACCTCTTTATCCATTGCTGTTCAATAGACAACCCTAGATTTCTTGATAATAATAGTGGTGAGTCAAATAGATTCATTTCATCAGAACTTCGGAGTAAAATGTCTGAAATTTTAGGTACACTATAGGAGCGCTTACCTACGTTAAAACAGTATTTTATAATTTGATTTCTCTCATGTGATGGCATGTCACCAATAATAACACCATCATATAGATCAATCATTTTTTCTATTGTCCCTATACCTTCATGGTAAGAAACCACCTTGCATATCTCATACTTATCATCTCTGGAATTAATTTTGTCTCGTAGATGGTAATCACGTCGATCTCCAGCAACCAATAACATTTTACGTGGCGGGAACATCTGCTTATAAATAAAATGGAATAAAAACGTCCATATAAATATAAATAGTATATCTGCTAAGGTCATTAAAAGAATATAGAGTGGAGTAATAAATCTTTTATCAATGACCGCACCTTGAAAATAAGCAAATATATTTGAAAAAAGAATTGCGATGCACTGAGAATATAATAAATTAGTGTTTTTTAAATAGCCAATCTTAAAGCCTCCATATGTATACATGAAAAACATAAGTAATATTGCATATAGAAGAATAATCATCCAATTACCTCTTCTAAAGAAAGGTATTTGCAACACATATCGATTGTAATATTCAATCCATACATATGCATAAATTCCAACTAATCCAGTCATCACAACAGTAGAAAATAATAATTTTATTAATCTTTTGTATTTTTCTTTAGATTTAATCATATCACCCATCATTTATTATATTGTTGTATTTACTAGTTTCAAATTACCAAATGCAAAATTTCTATTTATAATGCTTGTCAATAAAATTTAACATTTATGTACTATAATCACTGTACAAGTATACCATTAAGCAATAAAATACGCAACTTTAGTCATCTTAAAAACAATGGTAATTCTTTAACATTTTATTAAATTTGTAAAAATATGGTACATAATTACACTAAGCTATTGTTATATGCTTATAATGTAACTCTTAGGTCTTTCAGATTCCATATGGTTAATATTAGTGCGACAGTCAGCCGACTATGTTTCGCGAGATCCAATTCTTTTAGTTGTTCAATATGCAAGTAACATTTGTATGATTAAGACATTCAATAGTATAGTTCGTTTTGAATTCTTGCACTGTGTTGGCTAGAAAAATCCATAGATTTAGTAGAGGGGAAAAACAACTCTGCTAGTACAGCATCGGTCTGGATTTCAGAAATCGGCCAAGAAATGTCAAGTTCTTGGGCTTTCTTCAATACCTTATTAACTGTTTTTTTGGAAACACTGCAGCTGTAAGCAATGTTTTGTTGGCTGAATCCAAGACTTGAGAGGCGAAGGATTTCGCGGTATTTGGTCATGTGATGACCTCCTTACAATGTATTTACACCGTGTGGTGCATGGATACATTACAAAGGAGAAATATAGGCGGTTTCCATCATCGGAAAGATGGTTTCCGCCAAACCGGAAAAAGCGGTTTCCTGTCACCGGACAGACGGTGTAATTAGCGCCGGATTATTCAGCAATGACAGTAATAAATTTTGTAGATATAATCATTTTTACCCATAAGCCGATTTATTTTTTTCACGTTCATTTTTTTAATTATAAGTATAAAATCAACAAGGTCATAGCATACTTAGATCTTGCTACGACCTTGCGTTGTTTAAATTTATTATATCTTAGTTATATCCTGTTCTAAAATCGACTTTGTACTCCCCATTCCGAGTAGAAGCCAAAATATAGGAGTAGTAATTGGAAGATTAAGATTTACAAATGCTTGAGCACTATAGCAGATTACAGCGAACATAATTGCAATTAAATAATAATTTTTTTTAGAACTAAAACAACGTTTTATAAATGAAAGTAAGAAGAACATGTATGAAGCCAAGCCTAAAATACCCACTGTAATCAACATATGCAAGTATTCATTATGAGCACTATCAAATAATTCATTATATTTATTATTTGCTGTTGCTCTCAAAATCAAAATTCCAAAAGTTTCAGGGCCATATCCAATTAGTTTTTTCCAAAGAGTTAACTTTGAAAAACATAATAAGCCATTTCTCCATATATAACCACGATGTGTACCCCAATCATCATTAATAACCAAATAATTGCTAGCACTACTATATCTTGACGCATGCCCAGCTATATTACAATCATATAAAATGTACAGGATAGATAACAGAACAACTCCCATTATACCAAACCAAATATAAATCAATATATTACCATGGTCTTTTGAACTATTTTTTACTTTCAACTCAAAAATGGTCCATATTAAAATCAATAACCATAGAAACGCAACCAAGAAATGTAAATAGCGAAAACCAATCACTATCTTAAAGGCACCATCTATACCTAACACCTGGCTACTTAATTTATTGTTTATCCAATCAATACATTGCAATACGGAAAAAAAAGACGCAACAATAATAAGATATCTTCGAATACCCATATTATCTCTAAATAAAAACAGTGGTAAAATACCAAATAATGCTATTAAAGATAAATATGCATTATCGCTGACTCCCATAATAATTGCAAAAAAACTTATAATCATACAAATATAGTAGCAGATCATTTGCGTAACTCGGTTTTCTTTTGCGAAAAGGACTGTTGATATAGCCGCAATTATTCCTATATATGCTGTATAAGTATTTATATTTCCAATCGTTGATGTAAAGATATCTTTTTGTTCTGGAATCATATTAACCTTGAAATTAAAAATATCGAGTTTGAAATAATCAGTTATTCCAAATAAACATACTATAACACCAGAAATTAACATTAAATCTAAATACCAACTTTTAAATTTCCAAAATCTGCTTATGCAAAAATATGATAAAACATACCAAGTTATTAAGAAAAGCCCAGTAAATCTGCCTTCATTCCCCCAGAATGCTTCATAAAGGTAATCTGAACTAAACGTAGAAATCATAGCTATAAACCAATAGATCAATACAAACAAATCTGTTAATGATAATTTATTTAAATCAACATTAAAATTATTTTTTTTTAATGTTGCATTAATAAAATACCCTACAACCAATACAATCATAGTTATAGTGCAAAAGCAATAATAATAATATTTAAATTGTAGAATATCATAATAATAATATCTGAAAACGAGAGGAAGACCTACGCCAATCGCAATCACATAAATCCCAAGCAGAATAGATAAAAAATTTGTTTTTTTACATGACTCATTATAAGTATTTACCGACATACCTTATATTCCTTTCCAATATTATCGTTTTAGTATACCACTTTATAATTC
Organism: Bacillota bacterium; assembly: GCA_023410275.1. Taxonomy (GTDB): domain Bacteria; phylum Bacillota; class Clostridia; order Lachnospirales; family Lachnospiraceae; genus Anaerocolumna. Next base: position 755 of record JAEYPZ010000187.1, on the reverse strand, counting down.
AAAAAGGAAGGGTGAGATTCTAAGAATCTTACCCTTCCCTCTGTATTATAACTATTTATAAAATTAGTCTTCTACAAATATAGCTTCAATAGTGCCACTTCCATTAACTTTATAGCATCTATCATTGCCATCTTTTGCTTTATTCTTGCTCTTCTGAACAGTACCAGCTGTATTTACTAAGAAATACTTAGGAGCATTAGCTTTATAGCCAATCTCTGTATAATCAGTATAACCTGATTTTGTCTTATCTGTCTTAATTAAGCTTGACTCATTAAGGAAATCATCAGTTGTCAACAGAGTGTAAACAGTCTTGCCATCCAGAGTATACTCTTTCACAACAGAGTACTTATCATCTTTAGCAGCAGCTAACATTCTACCAGACTGATAATATTTCTTATTATCTACGCCTGTCTTACCAGCACCTTTCCAGCCGCCAGACTTGTTGAATAAGAATGTGTTAGATTCTCCATCAAGAGAAATAGTCTGTTTGCTGGTCTTCATAGAGCCATCATCGCCGTTTCCGAAATAATAGCAGTAATATCCATCAGCATCTAACTGAGGAGCATTTTTCTTGAAGTTGTCTTCTGTATCAAATGGAAGGCTATCATTATCATCTGCTAAAATTTCAGCAATTTTAGTCTTGCTGTTATCTGCAAATTTGATGAACTTTAATCCATCTTTCATTCTTCCGAACTCATCAAATGCATATTTCTTACCATTGATTGTTTCGATCTTGCCAGCAACTAAATTACCAT